>JBCQVM010000046.1:0-14443 GCA_047173105.1 Rikenellaceae bacterium | reverse complement strand
GATAAAATAGAACCTTAAATGTACTGCTCATAACTTAATTTTTTTCTGTAACGATTTGCAGGGCAAAGTTACGGTTAAACAATAATTATAGAGCTATCATATCACTGTCAAGTTCTGTCAGTATTCTGTCAATTAAGATTTTACGTCGAAAATCGTTACAATTTTGCCTCAAAAAATTTTCTGTAACGAATCTGTAACGAATAAGTGACAGAAAAGTGCAAATCGGGCGTAAAAGAATGACAGGCATAAATGCAAAAAAAGAGCGTAAATCATTGATTTAACGCTCTTTTGCCGCTTTTTTGCAACTTTTTGAAAGTTACTCAGCGGAGAGAGAGGGATTCGAACCCCCGGAGCCTTGCAGCTCAACGGTTTTCAAGACCGCCGCATTCGACCACTCTGCCATCTCTCCGGGCACAAAGGTAATATCATTTTTTCTTTTTCCAAAATTTATGCGTTTTTTTTCTGTTTTTTTTCGATTGCTCCCTGCCCTCCTCCTCGTCATTTGCCTCCCTCTCCCCTCGTCATTTGCTCCCTCTCCTCCTCGTCATTCCCGTGAAAACGGGAATCTTATGCCTCTTGCAATGTGAGGGTGATTTAAGATTCCCGTTTTCACGGGAATGAAGGAAAGGAGCGGGGAATGAAGGAAAGGAGAATAACGGAAAGGAGAATAACGGAAAGGAGAATAACGGAAAGGGGAATAACGGAAAGGAGCGGGGAATGACGAGCTTTCGCTATAATATTTTGCCATCTACAAATATTATATTACATTTGTAGAAATATTTGAAAACTAAAATAATAGATGATATGAAATTTTTGAAGATTTTTTGGGCAACCTTGCTTGCTTGTGTTGTTAGCACGGTGGTTGGAATTCTTATTTGGGTAGGAATTATTGGTTCGTTTATCGCTTCGTTGAGCGGTGATAGTGAGGTTGTTATAGAGCCAAACTCTATTCTTCGCATCGAGCTTTCGGAGAGCTTCTCGGAGGCGCCTGTGGGTGATCCTCTCTCGCAGATCGACTTCTCTACCTTAGAGATTAAACCATCGCTTACGTTGCTTTCGGCACTTCGTGCGATCGAGGCTGCGGCGACTGACGATAATATCGAGGCGGTTTTGATCTCGCCAAGCATCTATTCGACAATTCCTACGGCAGCACTTCAGGAGATGCGCGAGGCACTCGTGCAGTTTAAAGAGAAGAGCGGTAAGCCGGTTTTAGCCTATACAACTAACTATACTCAAAGCGGTTACTACTTCGCATCGGCTGCCGACAAGGTTTATGCTCAACCCGAGGGAATGATCTTGTGGCAGGGTATGGCCACCTCGACGATGTTCTACAAGGGGCTGTTCGAGAAGTTAGGTATCTCGGTGGAGGTCTTTCGCCCTACCGTATGTCGTTATAAATCAGCGGTTGAGCCCTATATTCTCGATAAAATGTCGCCCGAGAATCGCGCGCAGATGAATCAGTTGATCTCCTCGATCTGGGGAGTTATCGCCGGCGATGTGGCGCTTTCGCGCGGACTGAGCTTGGAGGAGGTTAATCGCATTGCCGACAATTTGGAGTGTATGGATGTCGAGGACGCGTTGAAGTGTCGCATGATCGATGGCTTGATCTACCAAGACCAGATCGCAGAGCTCTTCCGCGAGGCGGGGGCAGATATCGGCGATAACGATAACGAGGTGAACTACATCGACTTCGGAGACTACGCAGCAGCCAAATCGCTCGTGCAACAGAATATCGGAGCCGACAAGGTGGCGATCATCTATGCCGAGGGCGCTATCGTCGATGGCGTTGGTTACGACGCCAAAGTCTATGGCGATGCTACGGCTAAAATTATACGTGATGCGCGCTATGACGACGACATCAAGGCGGTAGTTTTGCGCGTTAACTCTCCGGGAGGTAGCGCTTTAGCGTCGGATGTTATGTGGCGTGAGTTGGAGCTTTTGCGCGCTGAGAAGCCACTTATTGTCTCGATGAGTAACTATGCCGCTTCGGGTGGATACTATATCTCGGCACCGGCTGATATCATCATTGCCAACCCTGTTACCATCACCGGCTCGATCGGCGTATATAGCATGATCCCCAACGTGGAGGCGGCACTCAAGAGCAAGGTGGGTATCACCTACGATGGCGTGGAGACCAACTCCTCGGCCGACTTCCTCAAGAGCATGAAGTCGATGAATCAATTCGAGAAACGTATGATGGTCAAGAATGTAGACAAAGTATACACCCGCTTCACAGGCTTGGTGAGCGAGGGTCGTAACCTGCCTCTCGAGGATGTGTTGGAGATCGCACAAGGCCGCGTTTGGAGTGGCAACGATGCGGTAGGCTTGGGCTTAGCCGACAGAACTGGTGGTCTACGCGACGCTGTGGCCGTGGCAGTCGACAGAGCTGGCATCGCCGATCACTACCGCATTGTGGAGCTTATGGGCGAGCCAACCGGCATCGCAGCGCTCTTCTCGAGCACCGAGGCTAAGATCCGCGCGATGGTCATGGGTAATAGCCCCGCGGCAAAGCTTACAAACGAGTACACCGAGATTATCGAGGCGTTCGAGCCCCTTAAGAGCCAAAATGGCATGATTATGTATTCGCCATACCGCCTTGAGCTATAAGCATATATGTCACACAAAATAACACTTACCCTCACCCCCAAGCAGTCCGCCGACCCTAAGTTCTACACCGCCGAGGCTGCCCACAAGGTGGGAATCAAGGATAGCGACGTGGCTCTGCTGCGCGTGGTGAAGCGCTCGATCGACGCCCGCCAGCGTCAGGTCAAGGTCAACCTCACCGTGGAGCTCTTCGAGGAGAGCGACCCCACGCCGCCACCCATTCACTTCGACTACCCATCGGTTGCGGGGCGTACCCCCGTGATCGTTGTTGGCTCGGGGCCCGCGGGGCTCTTTGCTGCATTGCGCCTAATCGAGCTTGGGTTGCGTCCGATTATCTTGGAGCGCGGTCGCGATGTATCGGCACGCAAGCGCGATATTGCGCAGATCAACCGCAACGAGCAGATCGACCCCAATTCCAACTACGCCTTTGGCGAGGGAGGTGCCGGCACCTTCTCGGATGGCAAGCTCTTCACCCGCTCTAAGAAACGTGGCGACTACCATAAAGCGCTGCAAACCTTGGTGTTCCATGGTGCCTCCGAAGAGATTCTCTACGAGGCACACCCCCATATCGGCACCGATAAACTGCCTCGCATTATGACAAATATGCGACAGGCGATCCTCGAGGCGGGCGGTGATTTCATCTTCGAGGCGCGCGTAAGCGATTTGCAAATTAAAGCAGATAAGATTAGTGGCGTCTGGTGCGGCGATACCCTCTACGAGGGGGCTGCAGTGGTGCTTGCCACGGGTCATTCCGCAAAAGATATATATGAACTGCTCCACACAAAAGGGGTGCAGTTGGAGGCAAAACCTTTCGCAATGGGTGTGCGCATAGAGCATCCGCAGGGGCTTATCGACTCAATCCAATATCATGCGCCAGAGCGTGGCGACTACCTCCCCGCAGCCTCCTATTCGCTTGTGAGTCAGGAGAAAGGGCGAGGCGTATATTCGTTCTGCATGTGTCCCGGAGGCTTTATCGTGCCGGCAATGACCCACCAAAGCGAGTCGGTGGTCAATGGAATGTCGCCAAGTCAGCGATCGTCGCCCTATGCCAATTCGGGTCTGGTGACCGAAATCCGCCTCAGTGACTTCGAGCATCTTCGCGAGGAGTGGGGCGAGTTGGCAGGACTCAAGTTCCAACAGCAGTTAGAACTCTTGGCGCGCACAAATGGCGGCGAGAACCAAATAGCTCCCGCTCAGAGAGTTTCAGACTTCGTGGCGGGCAAGAGCAGCACTTCGCTCCCCGCTACATCGTACATCCCCGGCTTCTGCCCTTCGCGCCTCGATCGGTGGCTACCCGATTTTATTGGTGAGAGCCTGCGAGCAGGTTTGCGCACCTTCAATGGCCGCATGCGGGGTTTCGTTACCCCCGAGGCATTGGTAGCAGGAGTCGAGTCGCGCACATCGTCTCCGGTTCGCATACCTCGTGACCGTGAGACACTTATGCATCCGCAGATCGCCGCACTCTTCCCCACGGGCGAGGGTGCTGGATACGCAGGTGGTATCATCTCGGCAGCGCTCGATGGGGAGCGTGTGGCTGAGGCTGTTCGAGCGTTTTTAGCTTAGGTCTGCCTCCGGCGGGTGGGGATTGCACCCCCACGGGTGCGTACTTCTTTAGCTTTTTTGGGCTTTTCGCTTTGCTCAAAGTTTAAATAGTCTAATATTTTCTGTACCAAGCAAGCTTGAACAGAAAATATTAGACTATTTAAATTTCAAACACCTCTGGTGTTTGACCCAAAACCGAGGTAGAACCACTTTCTCAAAATCAGTCATTGCGTATTCTATCCGCAACCTACTTCGTCCTGCGGAGGCAGGAATCTCACCTCGACTTGGATTTAAATGCCCATAGGGCATTTAATAAATTTTGAGGTGTAATAGTTTACGCAAATTTATTTGTGGTAAACTATTACACCTCAAAATCTTAAAGCGCAGCTTTAAGTCCAAGACGCAGTATAAATAGAGCTCCGCGGGGAGCACCCCGCCGCCGTCCGCGCAGGACAGTAAGCAACTAAGAAACGCAGTAGCAAAGCTCAGCGCAGAAGATGCTTCGGCCTTGGATTGAGCCCTCGACGAGGGATTTTGTGGCGTTGTTCACGCCGCTTAGTGCGACGATATCGTCGTATTTTGCTTCGTGGTTGAAGTTTATGCAGAAGCTTGTGAGGCGACACGCGGGGTTCATCAGCTGCTCGGTGTGGTCGCATGCCCACTCCATATAACGTGCGTTGTTAACGTGTTGGTTTACATCCATATCGGAGTATCTCACGTGGTGCTCACTGAGGGATATCTGCTCTGCGGACATCTCCAAACGCTCTGCGGGCTCGACGATCGCATCACACTTATACTCATGGAGTTTGAATGGATCTTCGGCCGTGAACACTCTATCGACACGCGTTATGCGGCGCGTAGCGAGGTTTATGATGAGCCACGAGGTGGTGACGGTGATGATCTCGGCGCCCGACTCATCCATAAATTGGTAGTCGCGTAGTGCAAAGAGCCCCGATTGTCCCTTGTGCCATGTGCGTAGGGTGATCTTCTCGCCCCACTTGGGAAGCCTGTGGATCAAGCACTTGACACGCGAAAGCACCCATGCGGCGCCAATCTCATGCAGGCGATCATATCCGAAACCCATGCGCGTAGAGTGCATATAGGCGCTCTCTTGGCAGAGGCTAAGAATCGTTGCGGGCTTCATAAAGCCCCAGACGTCCATGTCGCACGAACCCACCTCGAAGGTGTGCTGCAAGTACTCTTCCCCTTTCATCGTTAATCCTCGTCTATCATCGTCGAGCTGTTCGCTGCGTAGCCCTCCCACTTGGCAATCAGCGCCTTGAACTCCTCGGGTAGCTCACTCTCGAAGTAGATCTCCTCCTTGGTTCGAGGGTGGATGAAGCCGAGCGATTGGGCATGGAGCGCCTGACGTGGCATTATTGCGAAACAGTTTTCGACAAATTGTTTATACTTAGTGAATGTCGTTCCTTTGAGCACACGATCGCCGCCGTAGCGCTCGTCGTTGAATAGGTAGTGCCCCTTCCAAGCCATGTGAATGCGGATCTGGTGAGTGCGACCAGTCTCCAAGTGGCACTCTACAAGTGTCACATAACCAAATCGTTGCAGTACCTTGTAGTGGGTCACCGCGTGCTTGCCATCCGATCCATCCTCGAAGACATGCATCCGCAATCTATCGCGCACCGAGCGGCCGATATTGCCGGTGATGGTTCCCTCATCCTCGTCGAAGTTGCCCCAAACTAAGGCGACGTAGCGGCGGCGCGTGGTGTGATTGAAAAACTGCTTTGCTAAGAATGCGTGAGCATATTCGTTCTTGGCGATCAGCAGCAGCCCCGAGGTGTTTTTGTCGATGCGGTGCACCAAGCCGGCTCTCATGTCGCTATCCTCTATAAGGCTAAGCCCTTGGAGGTGGTGCGTTAGAGCGTTGACCAATGTTCCCGAGTAGTTGCCGTGGCCGGGGTGGACGACCATTCCCGCAGCTTTGTTGACCACCAATAGGTCGTCATCCTCGTAGATGATATCCAAGGGGATATCCTCGGCGATGATCTCATTTTCGTATTTGGGGTAGTCCATCAGCACTGAGATGTCGTCCATGGGTTTAACCTTGTAGCTCGACTTCTGGGGTTTGCCATTGACCAAAATGCGCTCATTATCAGCTGCATCTTGCACCCTATTGCGCGAGGCATTGCGCATAAGTGGGGTGAGGTACTTATCCAATCGGATCTGCTTTTGACCCTTATCTACCACGAAGTGGAAGTGCTCGTAGAGACCTCCTTCGACCGCCGTGCCCTCGATGGGCTCGATCACATCCTCCTCCTCTATATCGAGGTCGAGATCTAATTCGAGGTCAATTTCTTGTTGTCCCCACTCTTGTGTATTCTCTTGTATATTCATAATTATTCAAAAAATATCTCTTCATATGCCTCCTCTGTGGCATCTTCACCTGTTGTGGTCTCTTGTTGCTTGCCCTTGATGCGCTGCTTTTCGTACTCTAACTCAGCTAAATGCGCCTCTTTGATAGCGGCGTCGATCTTTTCGGTGTTGAGCGTGAGCGATATATTTATCGAGGTGCCCCACTTCGAGGTGGTGTTTGCTACGAGCCCTTGGATGTAGACCTTAGCATTTTTGTCGCGCAAGAGGTTGACCCCTTGGTCGATGTCGATTCTACCCACGTTGAGCCCCGATTCCCAGATGCGGCTCTTGGCCTCCTTGAGGCTTAGGCCGATGACGTTGGGGATACGTGTGGTGGGGTTGTCTGGCGAAACGCCCACCTCCAACTCTACACCTGCACCCACTGGCGCTTCACGCGTGGATGTGGGCTCGATCGTCCTGCCACGATAGCTCTGCTCGAGGACATAATTTGTGGCCATGTCGTTGACGTAGTTGATGCGTTGGATCTCTAATCCGGCCACATCCAACATATTTTTTGCTTGGCGCAAGGAGCGACCAGCCACGTATGGGATCTTCACCATGCGATTGCCGTAGGCGTTGATAACCACATATATGGTACGTCCCGGCTTAACCTCTACTCCCGCTGCGGGCAGTTGGTCGAGTACCGTTCCGCCGGCATACGATGGCACGTAGAGCGAGTCGTTAATAATTATCTTCAGCTCGTTTGCTTCGGCCAATATCTCGGCCTCGCGCAATGAAATGCCCTTGAATTCGGGTACAGTGCAGTGTGCATTGTGGCGAGTGCCCATACGCAGTAGGTAGTGCGATGCTACGGCGATACCAAGGATCACCGCTACCATGATTGCCACATTGATGGCAATGCGACTCAATATTCCTCTTTTTTTCTTCATTCTATCTAAATTTCTCTATAGTGTGTATCTCTCTCAACTGCCACAAAACCAGCGCGATGGATAATCTCCTCCATCTGCGCAATGCTCATCGAGGGGCGTTTATCCTCGGCGCCTGCCATCGAGTATATTTTGGTCGAATCGTCGATGGTTCCGTCGATATCATCCGCCCCAAATGCCAAGGCCATCTCGGTGGTGTCACGACCATACATCACCCAATAGGACTTGATGTGGGGGATGTTGTCGAGGTATATGCGGCTGAGTGCCAACAACTTCATATCCTCTACGATCGACACCTCACCAATCTCGCTCATCGAGTTGCCAAAGTTGCGATACTTGAGCGGAATAAAGGCATTGAACCCTCCCGTTTGGTCTTGGAGTGTGCGCAATCGCTCGAGGTGATCGAGGCGCTGATCGAGAGTCTCGATGTGACCATAAAGGATTGTTGCATTGCTATTTATGCCTAATTCGTGTGCCGTGCGATGCATCTCCAACCACACTGCGGTCGAACCCTTGTCGGGGCAGATCTTCGTGCGAAGCTCCTCGTCGAAGATCTCGGCGCCACCTCCCGGTATCGCCTCCATGCCGGCTGCCCGGAGCTGCTGTAATCCCTCGCTATAACTAAGATTTGCGCGCTCGATCATATCGGCTAACTCCACCGCCGTAAAAGCCTTGATGGTCGCCTCGGGTAGAATTGCCTTGACCCCTGCGATAAGGTGCAGGTAGAAGTCGAAATCGTGGTCTGGATGCACTCCACCCACGATATGCACCTCGGTAATTCCGCGCCCAACATAGCCGCGAGCGATCTCGAAGAGCTCTTCCAAAGAGTGATCCCACGCATCCGCTGCCCCCTTTCCGCGACGATACGAACAGAAGAGGCAGTTGAAGCGGCAGAGGTTAGTGGGCTCGAGGTGGAAGTTGCGATTGTAGTAGACCTTCTCGCCACTCACCGCCCGCTTGCGCTCCACGGCCAATTGCGAGAGCAGCCATAGCGGAGCCTCTTGCCATAGAAGCTTTGCCTCGGCGGAGGTTATGCGCTCACCTTGGCGGCATTTCTGAGCAATTAAATCGATAGTTATATTGCTTGTAATCATTACTTTGGAGCTTTATTGTAGAAATAAATCGCGATAAATAAGTAGATCACATTGGGCAGCCATACTGCGAGCCCCGGAGGGATGCTACCGCTCTTGGCGAACTCCTCGAAGAAGCGCGAAAAGAGGATATACGAGAAGCAGAGTCCGATGCCAAGTCCGATGTGGAAACCGGTTCCTCCACGCACCTTGCGCGACGACACCGAGACGCCAATCAGTGCCAAGACGAACGTCGCAAGTGGGTATGCGAAACGGGCGTGGCGCTCCACTTCGATGATCTTGATGGAGTCAGATCCCTTGGTTTTTTGTTGCTCGAGGAATAGATCTAACTCCTTGATGGGCATTGTCTTAATTAGCTCGTTGACCTTACCTAATTCGTTGCGGTCGATATTGATTAGTGTGTCGAGATTGCGGTGTTGAGAAAATGTTTCGATGCCCAACGAGTCGAACGTGCGCGAGATGTAACGTTGTGCTACCCAGCGGTCTGTATCGTCGTCGAGCGAAACCGAACCCGCCTCGAGCGATGCCACCATCACCCCGTCGACGTAGTTCTCGAGTGCCAAGAACGACGCCTTGCCCGTGGCGTTGTAGTTGCGCAAGTAGAGGAAGACCCCGGGTTCAACTTGGCGGTAGATATGTTTGTCGAATGTTTTGTTTCGTTTTCGCGCCAAATATTGGCTTTCGAACTCAATACGAGTCTTTTGTGCCGAGGGGATGATCCAGAGGTTGAGCGAGAGTGAGAGCGAGGCGATGATAAGTGAGCCAACGAAGTATGGCCACATCAGTCGCTTGAAACTCATGCCGCTCGAGAGCATCGCAATGATCTCGGTTTTGTAGGCCATCTTCGAGGTGAAGAAGATCACCGCGATAAAGGCGAATAGGCCACTGAACTGATTGATAAAGAATGGAATAAAGTTGATGTAATAATCCATTACTATCGCCTCGAAGGGCGCCTTGAACTGCGTGAAGTCGTCCAACTTCTCGGCATAGTCAAAGACCACCATGACCACAATAATCATCGCAATGGCGAAGAAATAGGTCGATAGGAATTTGCCTATAATGTAGCGATCCAATATCTTTAATCCCGGAAATTTAATCTTCATCTCACTGATTTTTAGACTCTTAAATTATAATCTGCGGCCAAGTTTCTCGACCGCAATAGTTTTCCACTCCGCGAAATCGCCTGCGATAATATGCTTGCGTGCCTCACGAACCAAGCTCAAGTAGAAGGTAACGTTGTGCAGCGAAGCAATTTGCGCGGCCATCATCTCGCCACAGCGGGTGAGATGGTGGAGGTATGCCTTGGAATATTGGTGATCCACGAAGGCCTCACCCGCGGGGTCGATTGGCGAGAAATCATCCTCCCACTTCTTATTGCGAATATTGATAACTCCCTCCCACGTAAATAGTTGGCCATTGCGACCGTTGCGCGTCGGCATCACACAATCGAACATGTCGACACCGCGGTCGATCGCCTCGAGGATGTTGATAGGCGTGCCGACCCCCATCAAATATCGAGGACGATCCTCGGGCAGAACGGCGTTGGTTACCTCGATCATCTCGTACATCACCTCGGTTGGCTCGCCTACCGCCAGACCTCCGATAGCGTAACCATCGGCATTATATTGCTGAACGCTCTCGGCTGCCTTGGCGCGCAAGTCGGGGTAGCTACATCCCTGAACGATAGGGAATAACGATTGAGCGTGGCCATACTTAGGCTGAGTCTTAGCGAACTGCTCGAAGCAACGATCCAACCATCGCTGCGTGAGCGAGAGCGATTTTGCGGCATAGTCGCGAGGAGCATCTCCGGGAGGGCACTCGTCGAATGCCATCATAATATCGGCACCGATTATACGCTGCGTATCCATCACATTCTCAGGCGTAAAGAGGTGGCGCGAGCCATCAATATGCGACTGGAAGTGGCACCCCTCCTCCTTGATCTTGCGACGTCCCGAGAGCGAAAATACCTGAAAGCCACCGCTATCGGTGAGCATCGGTTTGTTCCACGTCGAGAAGCGATGCACGCCACCCGCTTTCTCGATGATCTCCATTCCGGGGCGCATATAGAGGTGGTAGGTGTTGGCCAAAATTATCTGAGCCTTAGCCTCTTGCTCGACGTCGCGGTGGAAAATTCCCTTCATAGCTGCCGCCGTTCCGACGGGCATAAAGATAGGGGTTTCGACCACTCCGTGATCGGTGGTGAACTCTCCAGCTCGAGCTTTGCTCCGTGGAGCATTATGTTGCAAAGTAAATTTCATTCAAAAAAATAGTAATCCAAAATGCAAAGATAGCAATAAAAATTTCTTGGAGAGAATTTATAGGGAGATTAGTAGTTGAAAGTGATAAAAAAACGTTAATTTTGCACTATTCAACAACCAAGAAGTAGAAGTTATGGAGATCAAAGAGTATTTGCGCCGCCCCTCTCTCGCCGTGAAATTCGGTTCGGTGACCATCGGGGGGGAGCATCCGATAGCTGTGCAGTCGATGACCAACACATCGACGCGCGACACCCAAGCCAGTGTCGATCAAGTCATTGCGATCGAGCAAGCAGGAGGCCACATAGTTCGCCTCACCGCCCAAGGGCGCCCCGAGGGCGAGAACCTCGAGCATATCATGCATGAGCTGCGCGAGCAAGGCTCCACGGCGGCGATCGTTGCCGACATCCACTTCACTCCAGAGGTGGCTACCATAGCTGCAAACTTCGTGGATAAAGTGCGCATTAACCCCGGCAACTATCGCCTCGAAGGAGGTAAGCTCCAATTACTTATAGCTCAGTGTCGCGAACGTGGTGTGGCGCTGCGCATCGGTGTGAACCATGGTTCGCTCTCCCCTCGCCAGTTCGAGAAGTGGGGCGACACCCCCGAAGGGATGGTCTATTCGGCGATGGAGTTCTTGGAGATCTGCCACGAGGAGGCTTTCGATCAGGTGGTTGTCTCGCTTAAATCGAGTAATACGCGCGTAATGGTGCAGGCCTATAGGCTCTTATGCGTTGAGATGGATCGTCGCTCGTGGAGCTATCCGATCCACTTGGGGGTGACCGAAGCGGGCAGCGGATTGGAGGCTCGTGTGAAGAGCGCCGTTGGTATCGGGGCGCTTTTGGCCGATGGCATTGGCGACACTATAAGGGTTTCGCTTACCGAAGCTCCTGCTAATGAAATCCCTGTAGCTGAGCTACTTGTGCACCATTTCGAGGGTCGTGATGGTTGCTTCGAGGTTGAACATCCCGAGCACTATTCTCCATTCGAATATCGCCGCCGCAGCAACGTTACAGTGCCGATTATCCATAGCGAGGAGCACGAGGGCTACACCATTGTGGAGTCGCATTCGCAGAACCCCACAGCTGAGCTACGTGCGGCAATTCTTAACCTTGATTCCGCTGAGCCAGTGATGGTTAAGCGTCGTTATGAAGATGCAGATTTTACGCAATTAGCCATCAGAGCAGCAGCCGACTTGGGGGCGCTATTCCTCGATGGTTTGGCCGACGGAATCTGGATCGAGGCGCCACAACACTCCACCGAAGATATTGCTGAGTTAGAGCTTATGATACTTCAAGCGGCACGCGTTCGCCAATCGCAGACCGAGTATATCGCCTGCCCAAGTTGTGGGCGCACGCTCTTCGATATCGAGAGCCGCCTCGCGGAGATCAAGGAGCGCACCTCGCACCTTAAACACCTGAAAATCGGCGTTATGGGCTGCATTGTAAATGGCCCGGGCGAGATGGCCGATGCCGATTATGGCTATGTGGGAGCTGCCGCAGGACGCATTACGCTCTACCGTGGGCGCGAGGTGGTGGAACGCAATATCCCCGAGGAGAAGGCGCTCGACAGATTAATTGATTACATTAAAGAGAGTGGCGACTGGATCGACCAATAGAGATGAAAATAGTACCTTCGACATACCTTCCCTCGATCGAGATCATGCGTGCGATCGCCTCGGGCGACTACGTGATAGATCTTGGTGAGCACTACATCAAGCGCTCGGAGCGCAATCGAGCCGAGATTATGACAGCAGGCGGTGTGATGCAACTTACCGTAAATATTGCGCGTGGCAATCGCCCCCGAACCCCTATGCGCCAAATCGAAATCGACTACTCCAAGCGATGGCAGCACCAGCACTGGATGGCGATCACTTCGGCCTATCGATCGTCACCCTTTTTCGACTATTACACCGATGAGTTGGAGCCATTTTTTACTGCAAAATATGAACGACTCGTTGATCTAAACTTAGCTATAACTAAGAAAATTTTGCAGCTTTTAGGGTTGCCATCTGACCTTAATATTTCGGAGGAGTATGTCGATGCTGCGGAGGGTGATATTGATATGAGACCTAAGGGAGTGCTGAGTGGCAGATCTCCATTAACTCCTTATATACAAGTCTTTTCAGATAGGTTACCTTATGTAGAAAACCTATCAATTATAGATCTTCTCTTCTGTGAGGGCCCCAATGCGGTAAGTTTTATCCTTAGCCATAACTAAGGATTTATTCAGCGATAAGGAGCGACGAATCGCCATAGCTGAGGAAGCGGAAATCGTTGACCAAAGCATAGTCATAGATAGCTCTCCACTCACCGCCCACATAGGCCGAAACCAACAACAAGAGGGTCGATTTCGGTTGGTGGAAGTTGGTGATGATATACTTCACAATTCTGAATTTGTAGCCCAGCGGTGTAATCATAATTTGGGTGGCAGCTTTGAGTGAACGGAGCTGCATATGCTCCATATAGTCGATCAACACCTCGAGAGCGCATGCGCCATCGAACTCTGCGGGGATCGCATAGAGCTCCCATTGCCCCACGACCTCTTCGCAGCGGGGATCGCCCGACTCCTCGATTCTCCACGCCAATGCCGCGAGCGACTCCAAAGTGCGCACCGAGGTTGTCCCCACAGCGGTGATTGCGCCATGGTGCTTGCGCAGGTTTCGCAAAGAGTTCGCACTTACCTCGAAGTGCTCGGTGTGCATCGCATGTTGTGTGGCATCATCTTCCTTGACCGGCAGGAATGTCCCTGCACCCACATGTAGGGTCACCTCCTCGAATGCTACTCCCCCCTCGCGCAACTCTCCGATGAGCTCTTGCGTGAAGTGCAACCCTGCGGTGGGAGCTGCCACCGACCCCTCGAATTTGGAGTAGACCGTTTGGTAGCGCGAATAGTCGATCTCCTCGCTTTCGCGGTTGAGATATGGCGGAATCGGGATGCGCCCCAAGTGCTCGAGGAGCTGACCAAAGCTGATCGGCAGCGACCATCTAAATCGAATTATGTGCTCGTGCGATCCGCGCTCAATGATCTCGGCTACAAGGCGTTGCGTTGTGCCATCATAGTCGAATTCGATAAATATCTCGCCCTGCTTCCACCTCTTGAGGTTACCTACGATGCAGCTCCATTCGCACTCGCCCTGCACTGCAAAGGCGCGCTCGTAGTCGGCCGGAGCGTGTGGCTCGAGGCAAAAAACCTCGATGCGAGCCCCCGACTCCTTGTGCATAATCAGGCGTGCGCGGATAACCTTAGTGTTGTTAAAGACAAGCATAGCACCCTCGGGCAGGAAGTCGCCCACGCAGCGGAAGTGGCTCTGCGAGATCTCGCCCCCGCGCCAAACAAGTAGTTTAGAGTCGCTTCGCGAGTCGAGCGGGAACTTGGCAATACGCTCGTCGGGGAGCGCGTAATCGTATTTATTAATGTCGATTGAGTCGCGTTTCATCTTTTTTTAAGGTGTTATCAGGGTGCGAAATTATCAAAATTGAGTGAGATTTGCAATAAATAAATGCTAAAGTTTTGTGATTGACAAATAAATAGCTATATTTGCGGGCTATTATTAACGATAAAAACATTACAACAATGCCAAAAATGAAAACAAATGCCGCTGCGAAGAAGCGTTTTTCTTTCACCGGCTCTGGCAAGATTAAGCGCAAACACGCTTTTCACAGCCACATCTTGACTAAGAAGTCAACAAAAC
>JBCQVM010000045.1:0-14895 GCA_047173105.1 Rikenellaceae bacterium | reverse complement strand
CAAATCCTTCACCCCCAGTAGGTCCAGCGTTGGGTTCTAAGGGAGTCAATATCATGGACTTCTGTAAGCAATTCAATGCTCGTACACAAGACAGAGCGGGTAAGGTACTTCCGGTTATCATCACGGTGTATAGCGATAAGTCATTTGACTTTATTGTTAAACAGCCACCTGTGGCCATTCAGCTCAAAGAGGCAGCTAACATCAAGAGTGGTTCTGCACAGCCAAACCGTAACAAAGTCGGTGAGGTATCGTGGGATCAAATCCGTGTTATTGCTCAGGATAAAATGCCTGACATGAACTGCTTCACTATTGAAGCCGCTATGCGTATGGTTGCTGGTACTGCTCGCAGTATGGGACTAAACGTTGTAGGTGAATTTCCAGTAATGTAATTAGGTTAGAAGATGAGTAAGTTGACAAAAAATCAGAAGATCGCCTACGCTAAGGTGGAGGCAGACAAAGTCTACAAGCTATCTGAGGCAGTCGCTCTTCTAAAGGATATTACCTTTACGAAATTCGATGCTTCGGTAGATATTGACGTGCGTTTGGGTGTTGACCCACGCAAGGCTAACCAGATGGTTCGTGGCGTTGTTACTCTTCCACACGGTACAGGTAAGCAGGTGCGAGTTCTCGTACTTTGTACACCTGACAAGGAGGAGGAAGCAAAGGCTGCAGGCGCTGATTACGTAGGTTTGGATGAGTACGTAGATAAGATCAAACAAGGTTGGACAGACATTGATGTGATTATCACAACTCCAAACGTTATGGGCAAAGTAGGTGCGTTGGGACGTATTTTGGGTCCACGCGGCTTGATGCCTAACCCTAAGACAGGTACAGTAACTATGGATGTTGCTAAGGCTGTTACAGAGGTTAAGGCAGGTAAAATCGACTTCAAAGTTGATAAGTATGGTATTATCCACACATCTGTAGGTAAGGTATCTTTTACCCCCGAGCAGATCATGGACAATGCACAGGAGGTTATCTCTACAATTATCAAGTTGAAGCCATCTGCTGCTAAGGGAACTTATGTTAAGAGTATCTATGTCTCTACAACAATGAGCCCCGGTGTGCAGGTAGACACTAAATCAGTAGAAACCAAATAAGGAGGATAAGAGATGACAAAACAAGAAAAAACAGCTTTAATTGACGCTCTTGCTGCTCAAATCAATGAGTATCCTCACTTCTACATCACCGACATCGAGGCACTTAACGCAGAGCAGACAGCTGCATTGCGTCGCAAATGTTTCGAGAGCGATATCAAGTTGGTTGTCGTTAAGAACACCCTTCTTGGCAAAGCTTTGGAGAAGGTAGAGAAGGCGGATTCAGAATTGATTAGTGTATTGGAGGGACCAACTTCGATTATGTTTACTCAAAACGCTAAGGCTCCAGCGGTTCTTATCAAAGAGTTCCGTAAGTCAGGCGACAAACCAGTTCTTAAGGCAGCTTATGCCGAAGGTGCGGTTTATGTGGGTGACAATCAGATCGATGCCCTTTGTAGCATTAAGAGCAAGGAGGAGCTTATCGGCGATGTTATTGCATTGCTTCAGTCTCCAGCAAAGAGTGTTATCTCTGCATTGCAGGGTAGTGCTGGTCACAAAATTGCAGGCATCGTAAAGGCGCTTGAAGAGAGAAATTAAGAAAACAAAAAAACAAAAATTTTAATACAATTACAACTATGGCAGATGTAAAAAAATTGGCTGAAGAATTAGTAAATTTGACAGTTAAGGAGGTAAATGAATTGGCTACAATCCTTAAGGATGAGTACGGAATCGAGCCAGCAGCTGCGGCTGTTGCTGTTGCTGCACCAGCAGCTGCAGGTGAGGCTGCTGCTGCAGAGCAAACAGCTTTCGATGTAGTATTGGTTAGCGCAGGTCAATCTAAGCTCCCAGTTATCAAGGCAGTTAAGGAGATCACAGGTCTTTCACTTGGCGATGCTAAGGCTTTGGTAGACGGTGCTCCTAAGGCAGTTAAAGAGGGTGTCTCTAAAGAGGAGGCTGAGTCTGTAAAGAGTCAGCTTGAGGAGGCAGGTGCTGAGGTTGAGGTTAAGTAGTTTTATCTACTTATAAGATTCAGGCAACTCAGGTATAGAGCTTACATGTAGGCTCTATGCCTTTTTATCGTCTAAGTAAGGTAGTGGTTTTTTGCCACAACTTTACTTAGGTTTTTTGACGTAAAACCTATGGCCTATCAATTTGAGGCTCAGGGTTTTAGTAAGATTCTTTTTGAAAGGAGGATCTTGCATGGCAACCATGCCGCAGACAGTTCACTTCAACTAAAGCAGATTATTACCGATGTCCGCAATAAAACAAACACAAAGAGTCAGCTTCTCGACGATTAAGACGCCAGTTGCATACCCCGATCTATTGGAGGTGCAGCTCAAGTCTTTCCGCGATTTCTTCCAGATGGATACGACGGCTGACAATCGTAAGAACGAGGGGCTGTATCGAGTATTTCAGGAGAATTTCCCAATTACCGATACACGCAACAACTTCGTATTAGAGTTTATTGATTACTATATCGACCCCCCACGCTACACCATTCAGGAGTGTTTGGAGCGAGGTCTAACCTATAGTGTCCCCCTTAAAGCAAAGCTCAAGCTCTATTGTACGGATGACGAGCACGAGGATTTTGGCATCAAGATCCAAGATGTTTATTTTGGTACAATACCATATATGACCGAGCGCGGTACCTTCGTGGTGAATGGTGCCGAGCGTGTTATCGTGTCGCAGTTGCACCGTTCGCCGGGCGTATTCTTTGGTCAGAGTATGCACACCAACGGTACAAAATTGTATTCGGCACGTATCATCCCATTCAAGGGTTCGTGGATTGAGTTTGCAACGGACATCAATAATGTGATGTACGCCTATATCGACCGTAAGAAGAAGTTACCCGTAACTACTCTTTTGCGTGCGATCGGCTACGAGGCTGACCAACAGATCTTGGAGATCTTCGGTTTGGCCGATGAGGTGAAAGTCACCAAAGCAGCGCTCAAGAAGGCGGTAGGTCGCAAGTTGGCGGCACGCGTTTTGAGCTTCTGGTTCGAGGATTTCGTCGACGAGGATACCGGTGAGGTAGTTTCGATCGAGCGTAACTCGATGGTCGTTGAGCGTGAGACAGTTCTCGAGGAGAGTCATATCGACGAGATCTTGGAGAGCGGCGCGAAGACCATTCTTCTACATAAGGAGTCAACTACAGGTGTCGATTTCTCGATCATCTTCAACACACTCCAAAAGGACGTATGTAACTCCGAGAAAGAGGCGGTAGTCTATATCTATAGGCAATTGCGCGCTTCCGAGCCACCCGATGAGGCTACGGCTCGCGATGTGATCGACAAACTCTTCTTCTCTGATAAGCGTTACGATTTGGGACAGGTAGGCCGTTTTAGAATCAACAAGAAGTTGGATCTTGATACCGACCCTGCAACCCGTACACTTACTCGCGAGGATATTATCGCGATTATCAAATATTTGATCCAGCTAATCAACTCAAAGGCTGAGGTGGACGACATCGACCACCTCTCGAATCGTCGTGTTCGCACCGTTGGAGAGCAACTCTCCAACCAGTTCTCGGTAGGTTTCGTGCGTATGGCACGTACTATCCGTGAGCGTATGAATGTACGTGATAACGAGATCTTTAGCCCCGTTGACTTGATCAATGCCAAGACTCTTTCGAGCGTGATTAACTCCTTCTTCGGAACATCGCAGCTCTCGCAGTTTATGGATCAGATCAACCCACTTGCTGAGATCACCCACAAGCGTCGTCTTTCGGCGTTGGGACCCGGTGGACTTTCGCGTGACCGTGCAGGTTTCGAGGTGCGTGACGTTCACTATACTCACTATGGTCGTCTCTGCCCTGTGGAGTCGCCCGAGGGTCCAAACATCGGTCTTATCTCCTCATTGAGTGTATTTGCGAAGATCTCGCAGATGGGCTTTATCGAGACTCCTTACCGTTCGGTAAACGAGGGTGTGATCGATTTGGACAATTCACATATTAACTACTACTCTGCTGAAGAGGAGGAGGGTATGATCATCGCTCAGGCGAACATGCCAATCGACATGCAGGGTAACTTTATAAACCCAGATCGTGTGATCGCACGTGAGGGAGCCGACTTCCCCGTTGTTACCGCTAAGGAGGTAAATTTGATGGACGTTGCTCCTAACCAGATCGCTTCGATCGCCGCTTCGCTCATCCCATTCTTGGAGCACGATGATGCAAACCGTGCTCTGATGGGTTCTAACATGATGCGTCAGGCGGTGCCACTTATCACTGCCGAGTCGCCAATCGTCGGTACAGGTATCGAGAAGGATTTGGTTTCGGATAGCCGTATTCAGATTGTTGCCGAGAAGGATGGTGAGGTTATCTTCGCCGATGCTACTCGCATCGAGGTGCGCTACGACCGCTCAGAGATGGAGAATATCTGTTCGTTTGCGCCCGAGATCACTACCTACAATCTACCACGCTACCGACGTACCAACCAAGATACTTCGGTTACCTTGAAGCCAACCGTGCTTTCGGGTGATAGAGTAACTAAGGGTCAAATCCTCACCGAGGGTTACTCAACACAAGCTGGAGAGTTGGCATTGGGACGTAACCTCAAGGTGGCATACATGCCTTGGAAGGGTTACAACTTCGAGGATGCGATCGTTATCTCGGAGCGTATTCAGCGTGAGGATATCTTCACCTCGATCCACGTCGACGAGTATATTATGGAGGTTCGTGACACCAAACGTGGTGTGGAGGAGCTCACTTCGGATATCCCCAACGTTTCGGAGGATGCAACACGCGATTTGGATGCCAACGGTATCGTTCGCGTAGGTGCAAACATCCACCCGGGTGATATCTTGATCGGTAAGATCACACCAAAGGGTGAGAGCGACCCATCTCCAGAGGAGAAGCTCTTGCGCGCAATCTTCGGCGAGAAGGCTGGTGACGTGAAGGATGCTTCGCTCAAGGCTCAGCCATCGTTGCATGGTGTTGTGATCGGAACTACGCTTTATAGCCGTGCTTCGAAAGAGAATAAGAAGAGCAAGTCGGCCGAGAAGGCTCAAATGGAGAAGTTGGACGAGAAGTTCGTAGGACAGATCGCCGAGCTCACCGAGCGTTTGATGGGCAAGCTTATCGCACTCTTGGATGGTAAAACAACCACAGGTGTTCACGACTACTTCGGCGTGGAGCTCTATGCTGCGGGTACTAAGTTCTCGCGCAAGATGTTCGACGAGATCGCTGCAATTTCGAGCGACAAGAAGGGCGAGATTTATAACTCATTCCTTAATCTTGGAAGCTGCAACTGGACTGATGATGAGTCGCTTAACGCTCTTATCGAGACAACCGTTAACAACTACGTTATCGAGTGGAAGCGTGCCGATGCAGCTATCAAGCGCGAGAAGTACAACCTTATCAATGGTGATGAGCTACCACAAAATGGTGTTATTCAGTTAGCTAAGGTTTACATTGCTAAGAAGCGTAAGCTCAAAGTGGGTGATAAGATGGCGGGACGCCACGGTAACAAGGGTATCGTCGCTAAGATCGTTCGCGATGAGGATATGCCATTCTTGGAGGATGGAACCATCGTTGATATCTGCTTGAACCCACTTGGTGTACCTTCGCGTATGAACTTGGGTCAGATCTTCGAGTCAGTATTGGGCTGGGCAGGTCGCGAGTTGGGTTGCAAGTTCGCAACACCTATCTTCGACGGAGCTTCGCTCGACCAGATCAATGAGCTTGCTGCTCAGGCTGGCATCCCACATTCGGGTCGTACATACCTCTACGATGGTGGTACGGGCGAGAAGTTCGATCAGCCAGCAACTGTGGGTGTTACCTACATGCTTAAGCTCGGTCACATGATCGACGATAAGATGCACGCTCGTTCTATCGGACCATACTCACTTATCACTCAGCAACCATTGGGAGGTAAGGCACAGTTCGGAGGTCAGCGTTTCGGAGAGATGGAGGTTTGGGCACTCGAGGGCTTCGGTGCAGCGAACATTCTTCAGGAGATCTTGACAATCAAGTCCGATGATGTGATGGGACGTGCCAAGGCATACGAGGCAATTGTGAAGGGTGATAACCTTCCAAAGCCGGGTATTCCAGAGGCGATGAACGTTCTTTTGCATGAGTTACGCGGTTTGGCACTATCTGTCAAATTGGAGTAATTCGAGGGCGAGTTAATAGGGTAAAAAAATAATAAAGATATATTATGTCATTTAATAGAGATAATAAAAACACAGGCGGTTATAGCCAGATTTCGATCGGATTAGCTTCACCCGAGGAGATCTTGGCGCAGTCGAGTGGTGAGGTGCTAAAGCCCGAAACCATCAACTACCGCACCTATAAACCAGAGCGTGACGGACTTTTCTGCGAGCGAATCTTCGGACCAGTCAAGGACTATGAGTGCCACTGTGGTAAGTACAAGCGTATCCGCTATAAGGGTATCGTGTGTGATCGTTGTGGTGTGGAGGTTACCGAGAAAAAGGTACGCCGCGAGCGCATGGGTCACATCTCATTGGTTGTTCCCGTTGTTCACATCTGGTACTTCCGTTCTTTGCCTTCAAAGATTGGTTACCTTTTGAGCATCCCAACCAAGAAGTTGGAGACTATCGTATATTACGAGCGCTATATCGTAATCAACGCTGGTTTGGCTGCCGATAATGGAGTGTCGCGTCTTGATATCCTCTCAGAGAAAGAGTATCTTGATATCGTGGCAGCTCTTCCAAAGGGCAACCAAGCACTTAGCGATGACGATCCCGAGAAGTTCGTAGCGATGATGGGTGCTGAGGCGGTCTACACTCTCTTGAAGCAAGTTGACCTTGATGCAATGTCTTATAAATTGCGTCATACGGCTTCGACCGCTACGGCTCAACAACGCAAGGCTGAGGCGCTCAAAACGCTCAATGTGATTGAGTCATTCCGCGCATCGAAGGGTCAGAACAAGCCCGAGTGGATGGTGCTTAGCGTAGTTCCAGTGATCCCACCCGAGTTGCGCCCATTGGTGCCACTTGATGGAGGCCGTTTCGCAACGTCGGATCTTAATGATTTGTATCGTCGCGTAATCATCCGTAACAACCGTCTTAAGCGACTTATCGAGATCAAGGCTCCCGAGGTGATTCTTCGTAACGAGAAGCGTATGTTGCAGGAGGCTGTCGACTCACTATTCGACAACTCTCGCAAGAGCAACGCAGTGAAGAATGAGGCAAATCGCCCATTGAAGTCACTCTCGGACTCACTCAAGGGTAAGCAAGGACGTTTCCGCCAGAACCTTTTGGGTAAGCGTGTTGACTACTCGGCACGTTCGGTAATCGTCGTTGGCCCCGAATTGAAGATGCACGAGATGGGTATTCCTAAGGATATGGCAGCTGAGCTATACAAGCCATTTGTTATCCGTAAGCTTATCGAGCGTGGAATCGTTAAGACTGTTAAGTCGGCTAAGAAAATTATAGATCGTAAGGATCCAGTGATCTGGGGAATTTTGGAGAACGTAATCAAGGGTCACCCCGTGCTTATGAACCGTGCCCCAACTCTTCACCGTTTGGGTATTCAGGCATTCCAGCCAAAGCTTATCGAGGGTAAAGCTATGCAGCTCCACCCATTGGCTTGTACGGCGTTCAATGCCGACTTCGATGGTGACCAGATGGCGGTTCACTTGCCACTTGGCAATGCAGCGATTTTGGAGGCTCAGGTGCTTATGCTTGGTTCTCACAACATCCTTAACCCTGCCAATGGAGCTCCTATCACCGTACCTTCGCAGGATATGGTCTTGGGTCTTTACTATATCACCAAACCTCGCAAGGGCGCTAAGGGTGATGGACTTGTATTCTACGGCTCGGAGGAGGCTATCATCGCTTACAACGAGAAGCGTGCAGCTCTCCATGCAGTGGTTAAATGTATGGTCGACACGGTTGATGATGCAGGAGTTCACACTATGCAGCTCGTGGAGACTACCATCGGACGTATCCTCTTCAATCAGGTTGTACCTTACGAGGTAGGTTACATCAATGAGGTGCTTACCAAGCGTTCATTGCGCGATATTATCTCGGTTGTGATGAAGCGTGCGGGTGCTGCCAAGGTGGCAACGTTCCTCGATGATATGAAGTCTATGGGTTACCGTATGGCATTCGAGGGAGGTCTTTCGTTTAACCTCGACGCGGTGATTATCCCCGACGAGAAAGAGAAATTAGTTAACGAGGGGTACGAGCGTGCTGATGCTATTATGGAGGACTACAACATGGGTCTTATCACCAATAATGAGCGTTACAACCAGATTATCGACGTTTGGACAAATATCAACTCCAAGCTTACTAAGACGGTAATCGACACACTTATCGCCGATATGGATGGTTTTAACCCAGTCTATATGATGCTTGATTCGGGTGCGCGTGGATCGAAGGAGCAGATTCGTCAGCTCTCGGGTATGCGTGGATTGATGGCCAAGCCTCAGAAGTCGGGTGTCGAGGGAGGTCAACAAGTTATCGAGAACCCGATCCTTTCGAACTTTAAGGAGGGTCTATCGGTATTGGAGTACTTTATCTCTACCCACGGTGCGCGTAAGGGTCTTGCCGATACCGCACTTAAGACTGCCGATGCGGGTTACTTGACTCGTCGTTTGGTGGATGTGGCACAAGATGTTATCATCAACGAGACCGACTGTGGTACTTTGCGTGGTTTGACAGCTACCGCTATCAAGCGCAACGACGATGTTGTTCAAACTCTCTACGATCGTATCTTGGGTCGTACAACCCTTCTCGATGTGGTTAATCCACTCACAGGCGAGGTGTTGTGCCCTGCGGGAGTCGAGATCACCGAGGATATCGCCGAGGCAATCGAGCAATCGCCAGTTGAGTCTGTCGAGATCCGTTCGGTTCTCACATGTGAGGCTCGTCGCGGTGTGTGTGCTAAGTGTTATGGCCGTAACTTGGCTACTGCACGCATGGTTCAAAAGGGAGAGGTTGTGGGCGTTATCGCAGCACAGTCTATCGGTGAGCCGGGTACGCAGCTTACTCTTCGTACATTCCACGTCGGTGGTGTGGCGGGAGGCTCTACTATCGAGACTAACGTTATCTCAAAATATGAGGGTACGCTCGAGATCGACGATCTTCGCACAATCAAGAGCAAGAATGCTCAGGGCGAGGCTGTTGACTTGGTGGTATCGCGTCAATCGGAGTTCCGCATTGTCGATCCTAAGACCGAGATTGTACTCTACACACACCCACTTCCTTATGGTTCGACCATCTTTATGGCTGAGGGTGCTCAGGTTAAGAAGGGCGATTTGATCTGTGAGTGGGATCCATACAACGCAGTTGTTATCTCGGAGCACGATGGAGTTATCGCTTACGACGCTGTAATCGAGGGTGTAACATACCGCGAGGAGCGCGATGAGCAGACTGGTCTCTCGGAGCGAGTTGTAACAGAGTCGAAGGATAAGACTAAGAACCCTGTACTTAAGGTTAATAACCGTGAGGGCGACGAGATCAAGGCATACCAATTGCCAGTGAACGCGCACATCATCGTTAAGAATAAAGCTAAGATCAAGGCTGGCGACATCCTTATCAAGATCCCACGTGCCGTAGGTAAGTCGGGTGGTGATATCACCGGAGGTCTTCCACGCGTTACCGAGCTCTTCGAGGCTCGTAACCCATCGAACCCCGCTATCGTCTCAGAGATCGACGGAGAGGTAGCATTCGGTAAGATCAAGCGTGGTAACCGCGAGATCATCATCACAAGTAAGGAGGGTGACGTTAAGCGCTACTTGGTGCCACTATCACGCCAGATCATCGTTCAAGAGAACGACTTTGTGAAGGCTGGTAACCCACTTTCGGATGGTGCAATCACGCCAGCTGATATCCTCAATATCTTGGGTCCAACACGCGTTCAGGAGCACATCGTGAACGAGGTGCAAGAGGTATACCGCATGCAGGGTGTGAAGATCAACGACAAGCACTTCGAGGTGATCGTTCGTCAGATGATGAACAAGGTCAAGATCAAGGATCCGGGCGACAGCCGTTTCTTCGAGGATCAGATCATCGACAAGTGGGAGTTTATGGATGTCAACGACGAACTCTACGACAAGACCGTTGTAGTGGACGCAGGCGACTCACCAAACGTTCAGCCGGGTCAGATCATCACCTTGCGTCAGCTTCGCGACGAGAACTCAACACTCAAGCGTCGCGATATGCGCCAAGTGGAGACTCGCGATATCGTTCCTGCAACATCTACTCAGGTGCTTCAGGGTATCACTCGCGCAGCACTCCAAACCTCGAGCTTCATCTCGGCAGCCTCTTTCCAAGAGACTACCAAGGTGCTCAACGAGGCGGCGATCCAGCACAAGGTCGATCCACTATCGAACCTCAAGGAGAATGTTATCTGTGGACACCTAATCCCGGGCGGTACCGGTCTTCGCGACTACGACACCCTCGCAGTAGGTCTCAAAGCAGAACTCACACCAGTTGCAGCAGAGTAACCCTCACTGCGATATAAACGAAAAAGCACCTTTTGGGGTGCTTTTTTCGTTTATAGTCGATGTTGTTATTCTCGTCATTCCCGATTTTCTCTTTTTTGTCATTCCCGACTCGATCGGGAATCTTAAATTCTATCCTCCTTGAGTTTGTATAAGATTCCCGTTTTCACGGGAATGACGGGAGGGAAAGTCAGGAATGATGAGAGAGAAGTTCACCTCGGTTGTGGGTCAAACACCTATGGTGTTTGAAAATTTAAAGAGTAGATATATCTTGGTCAAGCTTGCTTGATACCAAGATATATCTACTCTTTAAACTTTGAGCAAAGCGAAAAGCCCAAAACCGCAAGGAGTACGCACCCGCGGGGGTGCTATCCCCGCCCGCCGGAGGCAGTCCCCAAGTAAGGAAAGCCCCCAAGTAAGGAAGCTGGAGGCAGTCCCAAGGTGATAACCGTCGGAGGTTGTCCTAAGCCAGAACAGGCAACTCTTACTTAGAGTGGTCGAGTTGTTTGCGGATAGCGTCTACGCAGTCGTCGAAGGCCTCTTCGAAGCTCTTTGCGCGGCGCTCGGCGAACATATCGTTGCCGGGCATGCGGAGGGTGAGCGAAGCTACCTTATTACCTTTTTCGTGGTCTTTATCTAACTTTAGGATCACTTCGGCTCCTGTTGAGCGGTCGGCGAATCTTTCTAATTTTGCTACTTTAGTCTCTACGAAGTCGATCAATTTTTTGTCGGCATCGAACTTTACGGATTGAATTTGCAGGTTCATAACATCATATTTTAGTAGTTCAACAATGTGGCGTGCAGGGTCACTGCTCGTCGATATCTTTTCTATTTCTCTTTGTGCGTGGGTGGGCGGCTTTGTATGCCTCTTGCAGGTGTGAGATCGAGTTGTGTGTGTAGATCTGGGTTGCCTGCAATGAGCTATGCCCCAATAGCTCTTGAATATCACGCATGTCGGCACCTGCATTGAGCAGATGCGTCGCGAAGGTGTGTCGAAGAACGTGTGGGCTCTTGCGCCCCTGAACTTTGGCCGCTGCGAGCTCGCCGCGCACGATCCGATAGATCATGTTTTGCGATAGAGCTTCACCTCGTTGAGATAAAAATAGGAATTTATTCCCACTTTTCCAAATTTTAGACCCCCTAATTTTCTCCAAGTAGTCATTTATCTCCCGCCGTAGCTCGGTCACTATTGGCACTAATCGCTCTTTGTCGCCCTTTCCGCGCACCTTGAGTAGTCGCATCTGGTCGCTGAAATCATCCAATGTTATCCCTTGCAGCTCGCTGAGGCGGATGCCTGTGCCGTAGAACATTTTTATGATCAGCGCATTGCGGCACTCCACAAAATCCCAATCGGGTGACTGCGGCTTCCCCTGCTCCACCACACCGTTCATGCGCCCCTCGCTGAGGAATGTGGGCAGGCGTCGGCCAACCTTAAGCGACTTGACCTGTGCTGTGGGGTCGCGCTCGATGTGTCCCTTGGCCATCGCCCACCCGAAGAAGCTGCGCAGCGTGGAGAGGGCTCGGTTGATTGAGTTGCTCTTGGTTGTGCCACTCTCTGTGCGGCTCACGAGCCACTCGCGGATATCTTCTGAGTGGATGAGTGCAGGATCGAACGATGCAGGCTTCAGATCTAAGTAGTGCAAAAAGCTCTCCAAATCGGTGCGATAGGCGCGTAAAGTGTGGGGCGAGGAGCGCCGCTCACTTTCGATATATTGGAGAAATTTGTTGATCATCATTGATATAGGTTGATTATATCCCAAACATATATGCTTTTTTGTTGATGCAGAGTTAAGTTTTCTTAACTTTATTATTTTATTGCTTAGTAAGAATTACTATATATTCTGCTGACATTGTAGAAACATTGATGCCCTTTTTGTTCGTTGGGCTTGTTTTGCTTGGCATTCTTTTATTGGGAATATTTCGAATTATAGTAATATCATGTTTAAATCCGCAGTCTTCAAATATTTCTGCGGTGAAATAGTCTAAAGGGATTTGAACACCTTTCACATTTCTATTTCCTACTACATAGCAGATCCGGCCGCCTTTACGTACCTTTTTCGAAACATTGATCATTGATCGCCTATACTCATCGAGAAATGTAATAACCTCTATATATCTTTTTTCATCTTCTCTTTTTATAAGATCCAATTCTTTTGATATAGTCTTTGAATATAACTTTGTAGTTTTATTAGGGATACCTCCCATTAATATACGATCAATGTTTTTTGCATTATCAAACTTAAACCATTCGCTCGACCATCGTGAAAATTGACCATAGGCAACAGTTGTGCGACTATCTCCATAAGGAGGAGAAGTTACAATCATATCGACACTTTCATCCTCAACAATAGAATTAGGTATATCTTGTACACTATTGCAATCTGTTATAATTGCGGAGAAAGTCTTATTGGTGTTTATTAAATCTATAAGTCCTTTTTTATTACGCTCACATTTATCAAAAAAAAGGCCAAATGTATTAGGCTTAAATTGACTTATTTTATCTTCTGCAAGTCTATACCTCTTAAATTCTCCATTTCGAGTGTATGACACTTCTCTTATAACCTCTGATAGAGGAATCCTAAAAAATGCCTTGACGCTTTCATCTGTTAATAGTTCAATGGCATTAGTTAAGAATCTTAATTTGAGTAAATTACTACGACTGTACCAATAGTCTGATTTAGTAATATGCTCGTAGTCATTTTTGTCAAATGACATACTATCTTCCACGTAACAATTTATTTTATTACTTAAAGCATCTAATGAACTTTCTATTTTTTCAATATCAAATAATGAAACTTTTGCATTCGCAATTAATTTTGCAAGAGGATTAATATCAAATCCAATAGAATTAATACCTTTAATAGAGGCTTCTACAAGTGTAGTCCCCGACCCCATATATGGGTCGAGAATTAGTTTAAGGTTCTCATTAGGTGCAAAATCATCAATTAACTTCCGAGCAATTTGGGGAATCATCATTGCTGGATAGCTGTGATAGCAATGAGTATACTCTTTAGTATCAGCTGATCTAAAATCCCACTCTGTTGATATTACTCTTTTATACATATACATCAATTTAGTTATAGTGCAAATATAATATAAATAATTTTTACTCACAACATGAGAGTGATTTATTTGTGAATATTAACGAACTTTGCTCACAAAATGAGTGTAAATTAACATTGCATATCTATGAATATAAACAAATCAGAATTTCAACTTGAGATCATAAATAGACTTAAAGAGCTTCGGTTGAACCAGAAAATTTCGCAAGCAGCTATAAGTGATATATTAGGCTTGAATAGTTATGGCTCTATTGGAAATATTGAAAGTTCTAAATTTAAGCATAAATATACGTTAAAACATATAAGTATACTTTGCAACGAGTTTCAGTATCCTATAGAAAAGTTGTTTCTCAATGACAGCGAGTTACTTTTAGATAAAAAAGAATATACAGAGTGTCTCATTAAAAAAATAATAGAATATGGTGGACAAGGAATTGATTATTAAGGAGTTTAAGAGAATTAAGTCGCTTGGTTATATTATGAGTAGACGATCGCATAATACAGGAATAGGAAAAACGTTTGAGGACTACTTAGGGGTTGATGAAAATAACGACAAGGCTCCTGATTTTGCAGGTTTCGAGGTTAAAAGCAAGAGGGCTGAAACGACCTCATTTCTTACCCTTTTTACCAAAAGCCCATCTGCACCTAAAGGCGTAAATGCATTTTTGAGGGATACTTATGGCGAACCATATGAAAATAATACAACGCTGAAGAGATTACATACGTCAATTTTTGCAAATAAGTTCAATTCATATAAAGGCAAGTATGGCTTTAAGCTCACCAATGACAAAGATAATGAAAGAGTTATTATAGAGATTAAAAACTTGATAACGGGCGAAATAGATAATTCTACCTATTGGTCATATACTGATTTAGACTCATGCTTATCAAACAAGTTAAAAGCGTTATTTTTTGTTTATGCAGATACGAAAGTTGAAAATGGCGTTGAATATTTTCATTATACAAAAGCAGAAATTTACCGAAATCCATCATTAAAGAGATTACTCAACCTAATTGATGAAGGAAAGCTAATGATTGACATTAGAATAGGGTCATATAAAAATGGAAAGAATGCAGGTAAACCACATGACCACGGAACTGGTTTTAGGATTTTACCAGCTGATTTATATTCTCTATATGAGGATAAATTTATTGTTGAATAAGTTTTTACATTGTGCAATCTAAAAAAAAGGACAACCGTGTGTAGGTTGTCCTTTTTTATTTGCAAATCCTATAAGCCGAGTTCTGTACCCGCTCTTGCGAGCGAGCCTCTATCATTTATCTACGACGACAGTCACCTGCCGCCTCCAGCAACCTACCCCCCGACAACGGGCGAGTAACCCTTAAATGTCGGTATACATGGTCTTGCAACCTGTGAGACGTACT
>JBCQVM010000044.1:0-15287 GCA_047173105.1 Rikenellaceae bacterium | reverse complement strand
GCTTGCTTAGCTTAACGGCATTCTCTTTAAATGCCTTGTCATAATGTTTTCTTCCCATAATGCAAAGTTAATAATTTGTTGCTTAACTTTGTCTGCATCTGGGATAGGTAATTCCAAGGTGAGTTTCTGCGACTATTTGCGTGAGTTGGTCGAGGAGGGCGAAGTGAAGATGAGCCGTATCGACGATGCTGTGCGCCGTGTGTTGCGCCTAAAATATCGCTTGGGCTTGTTCGATGCTCCATATTGGGATATCGAGAAGTATACCGAATTTGGCAGCGATGAGTCGGCAGCAGTAGCATTGGCTTCGGCTCACGAGGCGCAGGTGTTGCTCAAAAACGAGAACAACATCTTGCCACTTAGCAAAAACACCAAGATCTTGCTTACGGGTCCCAATGCTAACTCTATGCGTACGCTCAATGGCGGTTGGTCATACTCATGGCAGGGCGATAAGGCCGATCAGTGCGCTGGAGCCTACAACACAATTTATGAGGCGATGGTAAATAAATTTGGCAAAAAGAATGTCGTAATGGAGCAGGGCGTAACCTACAAAACCACCCCTAAGGCTCTGTGGTGGGAGGAGAACGAGCCCGATATCGCAGCGGCAGTTCGCGCAGCGCGCGGAGTCGATGTGATCGTTGCATGCATCGGCGAGAACTCTTATTGCGAGACCCCGGGCAACCTCAATGACCTGCACCTCTCGACTGCTCAGAGCGATTTGGTCAAGGCACTTGCCAAGACAGGAAAGCCAATCGTCTTAATCCTCAACGAGGGTCGCCCACGCATCATTCGCGACTTGGTGCCGATGGCCGATGCCGTAGTTGATATTATGTTGCCGGGTAACTATGGTGGCGATGCTTTGGCAGACCTTTTGGTGGGCGATGCGAACTTCAGTGCGAAGCTGCCATTCACCTATCCCCGCCACATCAATTCGATAATGACCTACGACTATAAGCCATGCGAGAATATCGGCCAGATGGATGGCAACTACAACTACGACTCGGTGATGGATGTAGAGTGGGAGTTCGGCCACGGCTTGAGCTACACTACCTATGAGTACTCAAACTTGAATGTCGACAAAGCGGAGTTTGGCGCCGGCGACACCTTGACAATCTCGGTTGATGTAACCAACAGCGGTAAGGTAGCCGGTAAGGAGCCCGTGTTGCTCTTCTCGAGCGACTTGGTAGCCTCCGTGTCGCCCGACAACAAGCGCTTGCGAGGCTTCACAAAGATCGCGTTGGAGCCCGGCCAGACCCAAACCGTGGAGCTAACTATCAAGGCAAGCGATTTAGCCTTTGTCGGCACCGATGGTGCATGGCGCTTAGAGCAGGGCGACTTCGCAATCATGTGTGGTGGCGAGGTGACGACAATCTCTTGCGCAAAAACTAAAGTGTGGAATACACCAAATAAGTGTTGTTTTTAAACAGCACTGAGTATTTAAAATTCCCCCAAACCCTCTCTTTAAGCTTCTTTCCTGCTCTTCGCACCTCGGCATTCAAATTCACTTGAATGCCGAGGTGCGAAGAGCAGTTGTAAAGAGTGGGCTTTGTCAAGAATTAAGATTCCCGATCAAGTCGGGAATGACGAGTATAGGGCGAAATATTGCAGCAAAGAGATTCCTGCCTCCGCAGGAATGACGTAGTGGAGGCAGGAATAATGTGAAGACTGGAATAATGTGGAGGCAGCAATAATGTGAAGGCTGGAATGAAGTGAAGACTGGAATGAAGTGAGGGTGGTGTAATTCTCGCCCGGCTAACGCAGTAAGAAACAAAAGCAGACGAGAATAATAACCCCTACTTAATCAGCGCCTTAATGCTCTCGATAAGCATCGAGACAGCGACAGAGTTGAAGCCGCCCTCGGGGATTATGACGTCGGCGTAGCGCTTTGAGGGCTCTACGAATTCGTCATGCATGGGTTTCACGGTGTCGACATATTGCTTGATCACGGACTCCATGGTGCGGCCACGGTCGCGCACATCGCGCAGGATGCGGCGAGATAGGCGCAGGTCGGCGTCGGTGTCGACGTAGACTTTGACATCCATTAGGTCGCGCAAGGCTTTATTCTCGAAGATTAGGATACCATCAATGATAATCACCTTGGAGGGGGTGAGGGTCACTGTCTCCTCCATTCTATCGTGGTCGACGAATGAGTAGAGGGGGTGCGAGATCGCCACGCCACTCTTCAGAGCGCTGATGTGCTCGACCATCATATCGGTATCGAACGACTGTGGGTGGTCGTAGTTGAGCTTTGTGCGCTCCTCGTAGGAGAGCTCCGGGTGCGCCTTGTAGTAGTAGTCGTGGCAGATTGTCGCCACATCCTCATCGCGGAAAGCCTCCTTGAGGCACTTCACCAAGGTGCTTTTGCCCGATCCGGTACCTCCTGCAACTCCAATAATAGTAACCTTATCCATAGTTTTATGCGTCAATATTAGCGTAGTGAGCATTCTGCTCGATAAACTCACGGCGTGGTGGCACCTCGTCGCCCATTAGCATCGAGAATACACGGTCGGCCTCGACAGCGTTGTCGATGGTCACTTGGCGTAGAATGCGGCTATCGGGGTTCATTGTGGTGTCCCAAAGCTGGTGTGCGTTCATCTCTCCAAGACCTTTATATCGCTGAATGTGAACACCTTTCGAGCCGAAATCCTCGATTGCCTTCTCGCGCTCCACCTCGTCCCAACAGTAGCGTTCGTTCTTACCTTTCTTAATAAGGTAGAGCGGTGGGGTAGCGATATAGATGTGGCCATTCTCGATTAGCTCCTTCATTTTGCGGAAGAAGAAGGTGAGCATAAGCGTTGCGATGTGGCTTCCGTCGACGTCGGCATCGGTCATAATGATGATCTTGTCGTAGCGGAGTTTCTCGATATTGAGCGCCTTGCTATCCTCGGCTGTTCCGATGGTTACGCCTAAGGCTGTAAACATATTCTTGATCTCCTCGTTCTCCCACATCTTGTGCTCTTGAGCCTTCTCGATATTGAGGATCTTACCACGTAGTGGCATGATTGCTTGGAAGTTACGGTCGCGTCCCTGCTTAGCAGTTCCACCCGCCGAGTCACCCTCCACAAAGAAGATCTCAGCGATAGAGCGGTCGCGACTCGAGCAGTCAGCAAGTTTTCCGGGAAGTCCAACTCCCGATAGGGCAGTCTTGCGCTGTACCATCTCGCGAGCGTTGCGTGCTGCGTGGCGCGCGGTAGCTGCCAATATCACCTTTTGTACGATCGCCTTAGCATCCTTGGGGTTCTCCTCGAGGTAGTGGCCAAGTGCGGCAGACATAGCTTGGTCGACTGCGGCCGAAACCTCGTCGTTACCCAACTTAGTCTTGGTCTGACCCTCGAACTGAGGCTCGGCAACCTTTACCGAAACTACCGCTGTGAGACCCTCGCGGAAGTCATCACCACTAATCTCGAACTTGAGCTTAGCGAGCATTCCCGACTCATCGGCGTATTTCTTGAGTGTGCGGGTCAATGCACGGCGGAAACCGGTGAGGTGGGTGCCTCCCTCGATCGTGTTGATGTTGTTGACATAGGAGTGAACATTCTCCGAGTAGGAGTTGTTGTATTGCATAGCCACCTCCACAGGAACGCCATTGCGCTCGGTATCGAGGTAGATGATAGATTCGATAATCTTCTCGCCACGTGTTGCGTCGAGGTATGCGACGAACTCTTTGAGTCCCTCCTCCGAGTAGAAAGTCTCGGTTAGTGGCTCCTCGCGATCCTCGGCTTCACGCTTGTCGGTGAGTGTAAGGTGGATTCCCTTGTTGAGGAAAGCAAGCTCGCGTAGGCGCTTGGCCAAAATCTCGTAGCGATATGTTGTAGTTTGAGTGAAGATCTCGCTATCGGGCTTAAAGGTGACAGTAGTTCCGCGATCCTCGCACTCGCCCACAACCTCGACTTGCGATGTTGGAGCACCCTTGCTGTAACTCTGGCGGTATACCTTGCCATCCTTGTGGATCTCGGCGATAAGCAGGGTCGAAAGGGCATTAACACACGATACACCCACTCCGTGCAGACCTCCCGAGACCTTGTAGCTACCCTTGTCGAACTTACCTCCGGCGTGAAGCACGGTGAGCACAACCTCGAGGGCAGATTTCTTCTCTTTCTCGTGGTAGTCTACCGGGATTCCGCGACCGTTGTCCTTGACACTGATCGAGTTGTCCTCGTTGATAGTCACCTCGATATGGTCGCAGTAACCTGCCAAGGCCTCGTCGATTGAGTTGTCGACAACCTCGTATACCAAGTGGTGGAGACCCTTTTCGCCGGTATCTCCAATGTACATCGCAGGGCGCTTACGCACTGCCTCCAAGCCCTCAAGAACCTGAATATTCGATGCCGAATATTCGCCCTGTTGCTTTATCTCTTCTTGTTCTGTGTTCATCTTTATCTCTTAAATGTAAATAACGTACAAATATACGAATAAAATAAATATTTATACGCTCTTTTTGTCAAAAAAATATCAAAAATAATTGAAAAAATTAGAGTGAATTGATATCCACTTCGCTCATCGTTCCCTTAGCAAAGAGCAGGGTGCGAGCGGGAAAATCGTCGATAAGTGCAGTGTTGTGCGTCGACATCACCACGGCACATCCCTCGGCAGCGATCCGCTGGAAAAGCTCCATGATCCCATCGGCAGTTTTGGGGTCGAGGTTGCCGGTGGGCTCGTCGGCCAAAAGTAGCTTGGGTGAGTTGATAAGTGCACGTGCAATGACCAGACGTTGCTGCTCACCTCCCGACATCTCGAAAGGCATTTTGTGCGCCTTGTCTTGGAGCGAAACCATGGTCAAAACCTCGGAGATTCTGCGGCGAATTTCGGTCTCCGAACGCCACCCCGTGGCACGCATAACGAAGTAGAGATTCATAAATACGTTGCGGTCGGTAAGTAGCTGATAATCTTGGAATACGATACCGATTTTGCGACGCAGATAGGGCACATCGCGCTGCTTGATTTGCCGTAGGTCGAAGCCAGCCACTTGCCCCTCGCCCTCGATAAGTTGCATCTGTGCATAGAGGGTCTTTAGCAGCGAACTTTTGCCACTACCCACACGCCCGATAAGGTAGACAAACTCCCCCTCCCGCACCGTGAGGTTGATCCCCGAAAGGATAAGCTCGCCGCTGCGTTTGAGCTTGGCGACTCTTTGCGACGAAAAGGGGTTGGGTAGGTGGTATATTCCTGCCTCGTGGAGGGTTATTACAGCGTTATTTGTCATCTTTTTAACCTTTTTAGCTTCTCACAAAGATAGTGAAAAAATGTTAATTATGCCAATTATGCTTTGAAATATTTAATTAAAAAGAGTTTTCTCCTGCGTCATTCCCGACTTGATCGGGAATCTTAGATAAACGCAATGTTGTGTGCGAATTAAGATTCCCGTTTTCGCGGGGATGACGTGTTGTTTTCATGAGATTAATGTGTTGTTTTCACGGGAATGACGTGTTGTTTTCATGAGATTAATGTGTTGTTTTCGCGGGGATGACGGTTTGCGTTTGTTCAAGATCCGCGCATACGCGGGGATGAGATGTGGAGGGAGTTGTTAAAAATACATAATAAATGATAATTTATTTGGAGGTTCCTTATATAATAGGTATCTTTGCCGCTGTATATGCGTTTTCTTCGGATAAATACGTAAAACTTAAATAAACAAAATTATGAAAAAGAATTACTTTCTAAGAGGAAGGTTCTTATGTGCAGTAGCCCTTGCGGGTGTATTGCTCATGGCGCCAACTTCTTGTGTGGATGACACTTACGACCTTGATAAGGGGTTGGATATGTCGATGAGCCTTGGTGGCTCGCTCGGATTCCCATTGGGTAGCACAGAGCCAATTTTGCTTGGCGATATGCTCGACACCGACGAGATTGAGCAGTTGGAGGCAATCGGCGAGAGTGGCCTCTACAAAATCTCGATGGCCGACGTTATCGAGATCGACCTTAGCTCGCTCACCGAGACCGAGGTTGCAATCGAGGGAATCGAGAATGTGCAGGTGATCGAGAGTGCTCTCGAGACCCCAACTTTCCCATCTTTTGCCCTTAGCGTTTCGCCCTCGACAATCGACGTGAACCCTGCGCTCGACCAAGTTTCGACAGGCGATGCCGTGCCTTTGGCGCAGAATATCACTATTGCTCCCACCTATCCAACTGCGCTAAAGGATATCCTCAGTTCGGGTTATGCTACAGGTCAAGAAATTGACAAGGACGAACCTAAAGTAGTCGAATTTGGGTTTGTTCGCGACCCCGTAGAGCTCAATGTGGGTGCCGATATCACCCAACCAGATCAGGTGATTAGCTTCCAAGAGATCCGTTTTGGTAGCGATGGCAGCGACGAGGGTGTGGTAGCATCGGTTGTTTTGGATCTTTCGCCTTTGGCTAACCTATTCCAAGAGGACAAATTCTTCGTGGAGTTGGAGTATGTCGAGATTGCCTTCCCCGAGGGCTTCGTGATTAGCGAGAGCGGATCGCACATCTATCGTTTGGAGAATCTCGAGAACGAGGGCGACAATATCGAATTTGACTTCACTATCGAGAAGTTTGTATTCGAGGAGGGTGAAGGCCTTGAGGCTCTAAATGGCAATGTGTCAACTGATATCGCCGAGGAGATCATGGTTTGGGGTACCTTGAGCGGAACAACAATCGACGAGTCAGCTAATATGACCCTCGACGTGAATTCGTCGATCGAGGTTGCCGACATGACCTTTACTGTGTCGCAGGTCGAAACCGAGATCGAGGGCAGCCTGTTGAGCGGTGATGATCCCGTTACAATCGAGCTTACCGACCTTATCACCGATGTTAACTGGGTGTCACTGGTCGATGGCGAGAATGTTATCGAGATCTCGATTAACTCTATCGAGTCGATCTTGCCTCCAAGTGGCGATCCTATTCAGATCCTTTTCCCTGCAACGAAGTTCGAAATTATTGAGAGCGATGAGGTAAAACTTGTCGAGGATAGCTACGTTTTGGAGATTCCTCTAACCTCACTTGTCAATGGCGATGGCTTTGATGCCGACGTTGTTATCACCAAGATCCTCTTCGATGAGGAGATCACCGTGGTAGATAGCGAGACAGAATCTAACTACCTCGAGTTCGACCCCGAGATCACAATGACCGGCACAATCCTCTATATGGGAGATGCTGAGGGTAGCCAGATCACACTTAGCGCCTACAACGAGTTTGCAGTCTCGGAGCAGGCGATCCTTACGCAGGTTAGCGACGACGAGTTAGAAGTAGAGGATGCTGATATCGAGATCGGTGGTTATGATATTGAGCTCGATCCTATGACAACCTTGATCTCAGAGTCTATCGACCTACCCGAGGAGTTGACGCGTATCGACTATATGACCTTCGCCGAGAGTGTATATCTCACTATCGACGTGGATGTGGAGCTTACGGGTCTCGACGAGTCGGATCTTAAGTTCAACAAGTATACTATCACATTCCCAGAGTTCCTTGTATTCGACGAGAGTGTCGGCACAGAGGAGGGAATCACTCTCGATGAGGATAACAAAATGACCATCAACTCCACTTTCGACGTGAGCGAGGATGGCAGCACACGCTACTTCTATCGCCAATTCGAGGTTACTCAGATCGACCTTTCGAATGTGACGATCGAAAATGGCAACCTTTCGCTCAACGAGGAGATACTCCTCGAGGGTGCTCTTGCCTTGGATGGTGGTGATGTTGATATCGACGCACTGAGTGACGTGATCATAGCTAACGTTAGCTACAGCCTCGACGAGATGTCGGTAGACAAAGTCTACGGTCTATTCAGCCCCGATCTACCAGCCGATAGCGAGGAGTTCGACCTTTCGTCGCTCTCCGATGCGATGGAGGGAGAGCTCACTTTGGTACTTACCGATCCTACAATTGTGCTTACTGCGACCAATACTCTCGAGATACCTATCTTGATCGACTACGTTCGCCTTAGCCCAACCAAGGATGGCGAGCCTACAACCAAGATAGACGAGAATGGCGATGAGTCGGATATCTATATCTCGACTCCCGAGGCTATCTCCATTGGTGCAGCGGTGAATGGTGAGGCTACAACCACCGTGATTCACCTTGTTAACTATGAGGTTGTGAATTCGATGAATAGCGATGGTGTGACCTACGTCCAACTTAGCGACTTCGGCTACCTGCTTTCGGGTCTGCCTAATAGCTTGGCTATGGAGTACTCAGCGTCGGTGTCGGAGGAGCAAACCCACATGATCGATCTCAACCGCGAGGAGGCTTACTCATTCACGCTCGACTATAGCCTCGACGTGCCTCTAACATTCGACGAGCTTTCGTTCGACTACGAGGTCGTAATGGATGGTTTGGGCGAGAGCTTGGAGTCTGTCCTTGATTATATCTCAGCTTTGGATATCAACATGGAGATTGAGAATACTCTACCAATTAGCCTTTCGATCAGCGAGCTCACACCGATCGATGCTTCGGGCGATGAGATCACCTCACTTGGTTCGATCCTCGTGGGCGATGGCACCATTGCAGCGTTGGCTACCTCCGAGTTGGGTATATCTTTGGCCGATAACGCTGATGGCGACCTTAAGCTCATCGATGGATTCAAGATCCACATCGAGGCTTCGGCAACATCGACCGAGGGTGGCGTTGATCTTTGCGCCGACCAATATTTGGTTATCAGCATGTCGGCAGCGCTTCCCGAGGGAATCACAATCGACCTTAGCAGTGACGAAGAGTAATAAATCTGTAGAAAAGCTAAAAAAGAGAATAATATGAAAAAGAATATAATCGTAATGGCCATCCTGCTCTGCTTCTGCACTGCTGTGTCGGCACAATCGACGCTCAAGACAGGCTACTTTATGGATCGTATGTCTATGCGTCATGAGTTCAACCCTGCATTCTCCAACGAGCAGGGCTACTTCGCAATCCCTGCCCTTGGCGATATCAACTTCGGTGTAAACTCTACAATGAGCCTCGACGACTTTCTATTTCCTTTAGAGAGTGGGGAGCTTGGTCTATTTGCTCACCCCGATGTCGATCAGAGTGCATTCCTTAGTAACCTTAACCAAGACAACCTGATCAATCAGGATCTTAGCCTCTCGATCCTCTCGTTAGGATTCCATGGCTTCGGCGGTTACAATACCTTCGATGTGTCGGTGCGTGAGAACTTCGGCATCAATATCCAGAAGTCACTCTTCGAGTTTATGGTGGGTGCAAACGATAACGGTGTTTACGATATGTCGGGCACATCAATCGACCTAACAAGTTGGATCGAGACCTCTATAGGTCACTCGCATCGTATCAATGAGAACATTACTGCGGGTATCAAACTCAAGTACTTGATAGGTGCAGCCAATGCCTCTCTTACCGTGGATCAAATGCAATTTGAGTCAAGCGAAGAGCAGGTTATGGTGGGCTTCCACACAACCGGTACAGTTGCTGCGGCAGGAATGCAGCTCAATGGCTCATTCTCCGATCTTGCTTTCGACACCTTCGACTTTGCCAGTGTTTCGAATAGCGGATTTGCAGTAGATCTCGGTGCAACTTACGAGATGGATGACTTTACTTTTGCCCTTGCTTTGACTGACCTCGGATTCATAAGATGGTCGGCTCCAAGCACCGTTTCGATGGGCGCAGAGACAACATTCACTGGTTTCAACGACCTCGACCTCAATGACTTCTCGGGAAGCACCGAGGATCAGTTAGAGGAGTTGATGGATCCCTTTACAGATCTTGGCGATAGCATGGAGCTTACATCTACCGACGCTTACAGTACATGGCTCGCTGCAAACCTCAATATGTCGGCACAGTACGATATCTTTGATTGCCTCTCGGTAGGTGCTATCTACACTGCGACATTTAGTTCGGTGACTACCCACGAGTTGATGGGTGTTGTGACATATACCCCCGCAAAGTGGTTTAGCATCGCTCTCTCGGGTACTACCTCGACCTACGGCACATATTGGGGATGGGCGCTTAACTACAGCCCTCACTACTTCCTCAACTTCTTTGTAGGTAGCGACTGTATGGTAACTAAGGTGACCCCTCAGTTTATCCCATACTCATCGACTAACCTTAACCTTAAGTTCGGTTTGAGCATTCCGTTTGGCCACCGCCATACAGCTAATTAACCTGCTTTAGTGCTCTAAAGACTTTAGAAAGGGACATTGAGACATTGAGTCTCAGTGTCCCTTTCTCTTTTGCACCTTTGTCACAATATAACTATATAATTTAAGAGGAAATTTTTATATATCGTCATTCCGCTCCCACCGCGTCACTCCTCTTTACCTCATTGTCCACGGCCTCACCACGTCATTCCTCTCTTTACCTCGTTGCACCCGCTCCCACCGCGTCATTCCCGCTCCCACCGCGTCATTCCCGCGAAAGCGGGAATCTTATACAAATGCAATGTGACAAAGAATTTAAGATTCCCGTTTTCGCGGGAATGACGCGGTGGGAGCAGCTGACGCAAGTGACGCGGTGGGAGCAGCTGACGCAACTGACGCAAGCAAGTGGCGCAACTGTGTATTATTTCATAGCATTCCCGCCCCATGGCGCACTTATTGCAGCAGCCTCTCCCATGAACAGAATCAAACCACATATAGCGCTCTTTCTCTGCAATGCGATTTGGGCGATCAACTATCCATTTTACCACATTGTGATGTCGAAGGGAATCTCGGCTGCGGCGATGTTGGAGCTATCTTTGCTTGTTGCTGCTCTCTTCTCCTTTGTGCCACTGCTGTGGGGGCGTGCCGAGAGGGTTGAGCGGGGCGACATCAAGTACTTGGTTGCTGCGGCTGTTCTTTCGGGACTCTTGCGCAAGGGGTTGGTTGTCTTTGGTTTGTCGCTCACCTCGCCTATCGATGCCTCGATTATCGGGTCGCTGCTGCCAGTGATGGCTTTGTTGATCTCGGTTGTGATGGGTGTTGATAGATTTACTTTGCCGCGTGTGGCGGGTGTGGCGTTGGGCATGGCAGGTGCCTTAGCGGTGATTCTGAGTGGTGGTGCTGCGGGAGGTGGCGCCTTGAGTGGTAACTTGCTGATGTTAGTCTATACCGTTGCTGCGGGCTTCTACATGGTGTGGTTGCAACCGATCTTCAGAAAATATAGGCCGGTGACGCTACTGCGGTGGGTCTATTCGATCTCGGCACTGCTATTTCTGCCCTTTGGATATGCCGATTTGGTGCAGAACCCTTTTGCGGGAATGTCACCTCACATTTTGTATATGGCAGCCTTTGTGGTTGTTGTGCCCACGTTCCTGCCTAATCTGCTACTGAACTTCGCCCTTTCGCGCGTTACACCTACCATCTCGAGCATCTATAGCTATCTGCAACCAGTGTTGGCTATAAGTGTCTCGGTGTGGTTAGGGGTCGACAAATTGCACTGGAGCACACTCCTATTTGGAGTAGTGATCGTTGCGGGTGTGGCGTTGGTGATAGGCTCTTATACTACTGCTCGTCGACGCGACCCGGGTATTGATCGAGCGCCTTGGAGAGGATAAATAGGGCGCGAGCGAGATCCTCCTTTTTGAGGACGTAAGCTATACGCACCTCATTGTGTCCGGCACCGGGGGTGGTGTAGAATCCCGAGGCGGGAGCCATCATCACGGTCTGCCCCTCGTAGCTAAACTCCTCGAGACACCATGCGCAGAATTTGTCGCTATCATCCACAGGGAGCTTTGCCACGGTGTAGAAAGCGCCCATTGGAATCGGTGAGTAGACTCCGCGGATGCGGTTCAGACCGTCGATAAGGCACTTGCGGCGCTCGACATATTCGTCGTAGGTTTCGCGAGTGTACTCCTCGGGAGCATCGAGCGAGGCTTCGGCCGCAATCTGTCCGATTAGCGGAGGGCTGAGGCGCGCTTGGCAGAACTTCATCACTGCCTCGCGAACAGCTATATTCTTGGTTATAAGGGCTCCGATACGGATTCCGCACTCGGAGTAACGCTTCGATACGGAGTCGATAAGCACCACATTTTGCTCTATTCCCTCCAGATGGCATGCCGAGATGTAGGGCGAGCCGGTGTAGATAAATTCGCGATATACCTCATCGGAGAATAGGTAGAGGTCGTAGCGCTTCACCAAATCGCGGATCTGGTTCATCTCGCGGCGACTGTATAGGTATCCCGTGGGGTTGTTTGGGTTGCAGATCAAAATCGCCTTGGTACGTTCGTTGATTAGCTCCTCGAATCTCTCTACCTTTGGCAGAGCGAAGCCCTCCTCGATAGTGGTTGTCACAGTACGGATTACAGCTCCTGCCGAGATCGCAAAGGCCATATAATTGGCATAAGCAGGCTCGGGTACGATGATCTCGTCGCCGGGGTTTAAGCAGCTCAAAAAGGCGAATAGCACCGCTTCGGAGCCTCCCGTAGTGATGATGATATCCTCGGCCGAGAGGCGAATATCGTACGAAGCGTAGTAGCCCACTAACTTCTCGCGGTAGGAGCGGTAGCCTTGGCTGGGGCTATACTCCAACACTGAGCGATCGATGTTTTTGATGGCATCGATCGCCGCTTGTGGTGTTGGTAGATCTGGTTGACCAATATTAAGATGAAATACATGCGTGCCTCGTCGCTTGGCAGCATCGGCCAAGGGTGATAATTTTCGAATAGGTGAGGCAGGCATCTCGACGCCTCGCGTAGATATTTTCGGCATAATATTGATCGTTAGTTGGTTTACCCGCTTATTGCATCCAAGATTCGTCAGCGGGATTGTTGCGGAATTTGATAAGGCGATCCTTAGCTTCGGCTGCGATGTAGCCCTCCTCGACTGCGACCTCCGATAGAGTGTCGAGGTTCGAGAGCGAGTAGTTGACCACAGAGGCTGCCGCCATGCGATCGATTCCCTTTTGCATACCATAAGTAAAGATGCTCGCAACGCCCAACACCTCGGCACCAGCTGCGCGGAGAACCTCCACAACCTCGATGCATGAGCCTCCGGTAGAGATCAAATCCTCGATCACTACAACCTTCTGACCCTCGGTGAGCTTACCCTCGATCTGGTTGCCACGGCCGTGATCTTTCGAGCCGCTGCGCACGTAGCCCATCGGTAGGTCGAGGATCGTAGCGGTGATTGCAGCGTGAGCAATGCCGGCAGTGGAGGTACCCATCAAGATCTCAGCCTCGGGGAACTTGGTGCGAACGATCTCAGCTAAGCCATCCTCGACGTGTGTGCGCACTTCGGGCGCCGACAATGTGAGGCGGTTATCGCAATAGATTGGGCTCTTGATGCCGCTTGCCCATGTGAATGGGTTTTCGGGGCGGAGGAATACTGCTCCAATCGAAAGGAGATCTTTAGCTATCTTTTTTTCCATGTTTTTCTTTATATTAATGGTGAAAATTATTTAACAAATTCGGCTACGCAACGACGATATGCCGCTACGGGATCCTCGGCTGCGGTGATGGGGCGACCCACAACAATATAATCCGAGCCAATCTCGCGAGCACGCGCAGGGGTGGTTACACGCACCTGATCGGCAAGCTCGCCATCGGCAAAGCGTACTCCGGGAGTAACTGTCATAAACTCCTCGCCACAAGCCTCATGCACCATGCCTGCCTCTAATGGTGAGCAGACTACGCCATCCAGACCAGCCTCTTTGGCATTGCGGGCATAGTGGACAATGGTGTCGTTCATTGGGGTCTCGATCAAGAGATCTTTGCGCAGACGCTCCTCGCTGGTCGAAGTGAGTTGGGTCACAGCGATAAGTAGCGGACGAGTGCCATCGGGGCGTGTCAACCCCTCGAGAGCAGCTTTCATCATCTCGATGGTGCCGGCAGCGTGGAGGTTGCACATATCCACATCGAGGCGTGAGAGCACGCTCATCGACTTCTTGACAGTGTTGGGAATGTCGTGGAGTTTGAGATCAAGGAAGATCTGGTGGCCACGAGCCTTAATCTCGCGAACGATCGCGGGCCCCTCAGCGTAGAATAGCTCCATGCCGATCTTTACAAAAGGTTTTTCCTGAGTAAATTGATCGAGGAATGCGAAAGTTTGCTCAGCACTTGCGAAGTCGCACGCTATGATTACATCTCTTTTCATTATATATATTTGTGTGTTGATTACTCTATTTTACGAACTTTTTTCTCCCAAGCCCAAGCCGAAGCTAAGGTCTCATCGAGGGTGCGTGTGGCGCTCCATCCCAACTCATCGTTGGCTAAAGTGGGATCAGCCCAGATCGCTGTGATGTCGCCCGCACGGCGAGGTGCGATCTTGTATTTGATCTCGATGTTGTTGACTCTCTGGAAGCTGTTAAGCAACTCAAGCACCGAAACACCATTGCCGGTACCGATGTTGAAGATCTCGTAGTCGGCTTTGTTGTTGCCCTCGATAAGGCGACCTACGGCCACCACGTGAGCCTTGGCCAAATCTACTACGTCGATATAGTCGCGGATGCAAGAGCCATCGGCAGTGGGGTAGTCGTCGCCAAAGACCGAGAGCTGCTCGCGCAATCCTGCGGCAGTCTGAGTGATGTATGGAACAAGGTTCTGGGGAACACCCTGTGGGAGCTCTCCAATAAGAGCCGATGGGTGGGCACCAAAGGGGTTGAAGTAGCGGAGTGCTATGCCTCGCATTCCCTCGTATGTGGTCATCGAGTCGCGGAGGATATCCTCGCTCATGCTCTTGGTGTTGCCATAGGGCGATGTAGCAGCCTTGCGAGGTGTCGCCTCGGTTACGGGCTGAATATCGGGCTCGCCATAGACTGTGCACGATGATGAGAAGATTATGTTTTGGCGCGAATAGCGACGCATAAGCTCGATAAGGTTCATTAGCGAAGTGAGGTTGTTTTGGTAGTACTCCAAAGGTTTGCTCACCGACTCACCCACAGCTTTTGATGCTGCGAAGTGAATTGCCGAGTTAAACTCATATTGCTCGAAAAGGCGTGCAAAAGCCTCCTTGTCGCAGCAGTCGACCTCGACAAAAGGCACATCGACGCCTGTGATACGACGAACACCCTCGACAGCAGCGATCTCTGAATTAGATAAATTGTCAGCTATAACCACGTCATAGCCCGCCTCGATAAGCTCTACGGCTGTGTGAGAGCCAATGTAGCCCGCACCTCCTGCAACTAATACACACTCTTTTTTCATTACGTTTCTTATTTAAGTTTTGTTTGAATGTACAAATTTATAAAAAATATTGTGAATTGTGAATTATTCGTTGTGAAATATTGAATTATTCATTGTTGGCTTGCGTCGTCATTTTCTCTTCTCTACCTATAAAAAATGAAAAGGGTCAAAGGTCAAGGGTCGAAAGTTAAAGGGTCACCCCTCCCCCGTCATCCCCGTGAAAACGGGGATCTTAATTAATTGATAACATTACGTAAATTTAAGATCCCCGTTTTCACGGGGA
>JBCQVM010000079.1:0-2792 GCA_047173105.1 Rikenellaceae bacterium | reverse complement strand
CGATGCATCGGGCAATAAGGTATCGGCTTTAGGTGTTGATGGAGAGACAGGAGCCGACGGCGATGCTTTCTTCCAAGATGCAGTTGCAACTGACGATTGTTTGACCTTAACTCTTTCTAATGGAGCTGTTGTCGAGGTGCCAATCTCAAACTTCTCATTCGAGATTATTACTGCCGTTGCTGGTGTTCAGTTATTCACATATGAGGATACTCAAATTTTTGAGGTAGTGCAAGTAGATGTTGCATCGGCTTCAATTTCTGCTCCAGACAGATGGGTAGTTGAACTAACAGAGACGCAACTTATTGTAACTGCACCTGCTCAAACTGACACGCGCGCCACAGCAAGCAACCAATCAGATATCGCAATCACTGCAGTATCAGCTTCAGGACTTGTAGCAATTGCAAAGATTGAGGTTGAGGCTGTCGCAACAATTAATACCCCTGCTATTGATATCAACGAAAGTAGTGTTACATCTAAGAGCAGTAGTATATCATTCGATTTATCGACATTAACCGATGCTACAGCGTGGTACTATCAAGTGCTTCCATCGAGTGATACAGCACCAACAGCTGCAGAGTTATTGGCAAATGGTACAGCCGTTGACACTTCAACAACTTCGGTGTCAGTATCAGCCTTATCGCAAAATACAGAGTATGTTATATATGTTATAGCATACAACAGCTCAGTGGAAAGCACAATAGATAGTTACACAATTTCAACACCAATTGCAACTGACCCCTATTCAGTTGATGGTTACACAGTAGGTGATAAAACATATTATGCAGCAGACGGAACTATGTTGACCGAAAGCACAACAATCACGGAGGATGGTGTATACTTCCTTTCAGCTACCGAGGATGTTGAGTTTACTATCTCCGCTTCTGTTACTTATAATAATTTGGTGATAATTGGTGATTCACGCGAATATAGATCAAAGATTGCGTTTACTGGTTCTATTAACTTTGGTGATGGCGTGTCGAGTTCCAATGGTATTATTTTAAATAATATTGAGGCTACTCAAGGTGCATTGAATACTTCTACTTCAGCTGTGTTTGGTGCGACTTCGACTCCAACTAATATACATGATAATTTAATTGTTGACAATTCGATTATTCACACTTGTGTTGATGGTGGACTTACGGCTGTTGTAAACTTTAACCAAACTGGATCTGGTGTCAAGAGTGTTAAATTCAACAATAGTATTTTTGATATCACACAAGCCAGCGAGAATGCATATGTTCGTGGTCTATATATCAACAATACTGGCCTAACAACCATCGAGTCATTTGTGATAAATAACTCAGTGTTATATACCAATTACTCTTCGAAGATGTTAGTATTAGATTCAACCAAGGTGTTAGCAGCGGATTTTGTTGTTGAAGTTACAAACAACACATTTATCAATGGTGTCGGAAATAACTCTATGTTTGAGTTAGGTTTGATAAAATCTATAACCTTCGACAAAAACATCATGTGGATCAGTGCCGATAATACAAATAATGTAGCAAGTAATATTGTCAGAGTAAAATATGTTACAGTAACTGATGAAACATACACCACTTGGATAACATCGCTTAAAGCAGATGATAGCTCTTTCAATATGGTTTCAGTAGATAATGTTGGTTGGCATAATAGTACTCTTAACACAGTTGGATTTAGAGCATTCCACACATCGGGTGATTATTACCCTAAAATGACAGATGCTACTAACACAACTAACCCTACGTATAATGATGGTACAGTTGACCCATTCGAAGGCGGAACTTTTGATATCGCATCATTCACCTTTATCCCAGCCTCAGATTACACTGACTACGGAGCAAGCGACTTGTGGTAGAGTATACAAATAATTAATCAACAATAACTAATGCGGGAGACTGCATTAGTTATTGTCGTTAAAAATGTTATCATTTCTCGAGATAACCAAAAAACCAATTAGATGAAAACAAAAATTTTAAACATGCAAACAGTTAGAGCATACGCGCAAGCATCTCTTGCTCTACTTCTTGTTGCGGGGGGCTGTTCGACCGATATGCAGAGCGACGGACCAAATGTAGGTGCTACGACCGAACTTTCACTAAATGCTTCGGTTGACCCCGAAAGTCGCGTTTCGGTCGACGGCACTACTGTAAAATGGGCAAAAAACGATGTGATCTATGTAAACTCATCAGTGAATGAATTCACTACAAGCTCGACAGGTGCTAACACTACATTTGAGGGCGAACTCGAAATCACCGAGAGTCAACCTCTATATGTTGTATTTGATGCGGTAAATAACGGCGCTAACTTTAGCGCAGATGGCACTTCCTACACCATATCACAAAGCCTAAACGCTGCACACAATGTAGCAACTAACACAACGACCAACACCGCTACCTTAGGTAAATACCTATTCTTGTATGGCGTAACTGAGGAGGTTGACTCAACCACAACATCTGTCGATGTGGTTATGAAGCATGGTTTAGCGGTGCAAGATTTCTCATTTACTAATTTGGATTTCTCCGAGGAAGTCTATCTTGCAACTGTCACACTCACATCCGATGAGCCGTTCCTAACAAGTGTAACATACGATATCGCAACTGGCGAGCAAACCCCAGGCGATTCAACAGTCACATCTATTCCACTCACCATCGGCACCTCTAACGCCACAGGTGGAGCTTATGCAGAGGATTTCAAGGCGTTGACCGCGATGACCGTTCGTATTCCAATCTTGCCACAAACCATTGCAGCAACTGCTACATGGACACTCTCGGCGATAATGACCAATGGTGCCGAATACACATACACATTCC
>JBCQVM010000043.1:0-15751 GCA_047173105.1 Rikenellaceae bacterium | reverse complement strand
CGCCGGTCGCCATCAATTCTGCCCGAAAGCTTCATTATGCTGCCCCTCGACTTGCATGTGTTAGGCCTGCCGCTAGCGTTCATCCTGAGCCAGGATCAAACTCTCCATTGTAAAATGTTTTAAATGTTGTTTAGAGTCCTGACTATTTAATTTTTAATTCCTCAAAAAAGGAATTGACAGATAAATACTACATTTTTCTTTCAAAAATATATAACCAATAATTCAAAGAACAATTTCAAAAATTTGCTGTCGATTTAAATAATCTTCCAACTCTTCTTAGCCCCCTTTCACATAAGGCGGGACTGCAAAGGTAAGGAGTTTATTTTAAACTACCAAATTTTTAAAGAACTTTTTGCAATAAATTTTTCAAGTCTCGTTTCTCATCAATTTCACAACTTCTGAGAAGCTTTTTGTTAGTGACCTGTTTTCCGTATTGCGGTTGCAAAGGTAGCGACTTTTTTGTAACCTGCAAACTTTTTGTACTCTTTTTTCAATTATTTTTTCACGTTTTTTCTTATCTCGTTGATAATCAGCCTAAAAATTATAACCGCCCTGAATGGTCAAACACCCTGTGCGCGCTATGTACCCCACATCGCGCAGTGCACGGCTATAGAGGTTGCACAATCCGCCATCGAAGAGAAAGCCCACCGAGAAGCGCTCATAAAGCACCGTGACACCCACACGCACTCCGAAATTGGAGCGATGCAGGAGCTTTTGCATCGTCGCCTCGCTATTGCGAAGTGTCTGTAGCATCTCGAGCTGGTAGGGGTCGAACTCATCGTCGCCGATAACAAAGCTCCCATCGAGCGCCACGGAGTAGAACAAACCGACCACCGACTGGATGCTCCACTCGCCGGTGAGTTGCGTTTGGTAGCCCAACAACAGCGGCACCTCCAACTCATATTGTGTCAACCTCGACTCGCCGCCATTCTCGATCAGGAAGCCATTGTCGCGAGCGCCTCGCTTCTGGTAGTAGAGTCCACTCTCCAAATAGATCGGCGCGAAGTTGGAGATTGGATGGGCATAGATCACCCCCACATTGTAACCGGTGAGGTATCCCGTGGAGTAATCCATCGACGAGAGGTTCGAGAAGTTGACTCCCGCACGAACACCCCACCAAGGATCGGTGAGGCCTTGCGCCGAGAGTGTAATGGTGGAGAGGAGGAGTCCCACCAAGAGTGTTGCGATTCTTTTCATATGGCATGATGTTTTTGTGTACCTATACCTATATTATATATAGGGGGGCTTTTAAATAGTTCTTTCGTTGTTGTATTATGCAATTTATAGGCCACGTTTATTGGAGTGTGCTTGGGCTGGGAGTTTCTTGCATTATGAGTTTTGCGCTGCGAACGCTTGAATGATCACACAATTTTCAAACATCTACCCTATAATTTTACACTCAAAAACATGGAAACTAAACAATTATTGTTAACTTTGTAGTTCGAAAAAAAACTATAAGGAAGATGAATATTTCATATAATTGGCTTAAACGCTATCTACAGTGCGACCTCTCGGCCGAGCAGGTTGCTTCAACGCTGACCGACATTGGTCTGGAGGTTGACTCCTTTGAGAAGATCGAGACGATCAAGGGCGGTTTGCAAAACGTTGTGATTGGCGAGGTTATGACCTGCGAGGCTCACCCCGATTCGGATCATCTCAATATTACAAGTGTCAACGTGGGTGCCGAGGCTCCATTGCATATTGTCTGCGGAGCTGCTAACTGCCGCGCAGGACTCAAAGTGGTTTGTGCGATGGTCGGTGCGGTGCTCTACCCGACTGGATCGGAGGAGGAGTTCAAGATCAAGCGCTCGAAAATTCGCGGCGTAGAGTCGCTCGGAATGCTTTGCGCCGAGGATGAGTTGGGATTGGGTTGCGGCCACGAGGGCATCATGGAGCTCCCTGCCGAGGCTGTTGTGGGCAGTTCGGCTAAGGAATACTTCGGCATCGAGGATGACTACTTGATCGAAATCGGCCTCACACCAAACCGTGTCGATGCTGCATCGCATATCGGTGTCGCTCGCGACTTGGCGGCATATCTCAAAAGCCGCGGTGAGAGCTACTCTTTCACGCTACCTTCGGTCGAGGAGTTTGCAACTGCTCCATGCGAGGATGCAATCGAAGTCGAGGTGCGTAACGCTGAAGCGGCACCACGATACGCGGGTGTCACCATTCGCGGCTGTAAGATCGCACCATCGCCCGAGTGGATGCAGAACGACCTGCGTGCAGCGGGATTGACCCCCAAAAACAACTTGGTGGATATCACCAACTACATACTTTTCGAGTTAGGACAACCACTCCACGCATTCGATGCCGACAAGATCGAGGGTGGCCGAGTCGTTGTATCGACCTGCGACGAGGGTACTAAGTTCATTACGCTCGATGGAGTGGAGCGCACTCTGACCGCCTCCGACCTTATGATCTGCTCTGCGCAGAAACCTATGTGCATCGCGGGAGTTTTTGGAGGCACCGATTCGGGTGTGAGCGACTCCACAGTCAACATCTTCTTGGAATCAGCCTACTTCAACCCCGTGTGGGTGCGTAAGAGCGCCAAGAGATTTGGACTTAACACAGACGCCTCATTCCGCTTCGAGCGCGGCATCGACCCCAATATGCAGATCTACGCCCTCAAGCGTGCTGCGCTATTGTACAAGGAGTTAGCTGGTGGTGAGATTGTGGGTGAAGTGATCGACAACTACCCCACACCCATCGAGGATTTCCGCTTTGAGATCTCGATGGATCGCACGCGTAAGCTCATCGGCAAGGGTTTCCCCTCCGACACCATCCGCACAATCATCGAGGCGCTCGACATAAAGATCGAGAGTGAGAATGGGGAGGTGCTGAGCGTTGCTGTGCCTCCATATCGTGTTGATGTTCAGCGCGAAGCAGACCTCGTAGAGGATATCCTACGTATATACGGATACAACAATATCGAGATTCCAACACACGTCAAATCGACAATCTCATACGCTCCACGCCCCGACCGCAGCAAGCTGATGAACCTCACAGCCGATATGCTCACGGCAAACGGCTACACCGAGATTATGTCCAACTCACTCACCAAGTCGACCTACTACGACTCGCTCACGGCATACCCCGCCGAGAAGTGTGTGAAGATAATCAACCCGCTCAGCTCCGACCTTAATGTGATGCGCCAAACGTTGCTATTCAACACATTGGAGGCTGTAGAGCTCAATGCAAATCGTCGCAATGGCGATCTTAAGATCTACGAATTTGGTAACTGCTACTACTTCAACGCCGATGCTGACAACTCCGAAAAGATCCTCGCGCCATATAGCGAAAACTACCGCCTTGCGGTAGCTGTAACTGGCATCGCTGAGCCTGCTTCGTGGAACCAGAAGAGCGTTCAGGCATCGTTCTACACCCTGCGTGCAGCGGTCGAGATGATCTTAAGTCGCTTCGGCATAGATATTTATGCCCTCAAGAGTGCAACATCACAGAGCGACATCTTCGCCGAGGGCATCTCCTTGAGCCAAGGCCCCAAACTCTTTGCCGAGATGGGTGTGGTTGCACCTGCCATCTGCAAATCACTTGGAGTGAAGCAAGATGTGTTCTATGCCGAGTTCGACTTCGATGCATTGGTGAAGAGCACGCGCAAGCATAAGATAACAGTGAGCGAACTCTCTAAATTCCCCGAGGTGAAGCGCGACTTGGCACTTCTACTCGACGAGAGTATCACATTCGAGCAGCTGCGCACCGTGGCTTTCCAAGCCGAGAAGAAGCTGCTAAAGAGTGTCTCACTATTCGATGTATACCAAGGAGATAAGCTCCCCGCAGGCAAAAAGTCATACGCCCTAAGCTTCCTCTTGGAGGACAAAAACCAGACCCTCACCGACAAGGTGATCGAGAAAACAATGGCCAACATCCAAAGGCAGTTCGAACGCGTTTGCGCTGCTCAGGTACGCGGGTAGTTGTTCGCAGTTAGAGTTGTTTATCTTTGGGCTTTTTCGCTCTGCTCAAAGTTAAATCACTCCATGGCTTTCTTATTCACTCAACGGCATTACGGCCTATCTCGTTCATTCATGTCCTCTCGCAACCCATATCGCGAGGATGACGAAGAAGAGGAGAGGTGCAGGAACGTGGAGGAGTTACGGCACAAAAAAGAGGATAACTTTGTCAGTTATCCTCTTTTTTGTTGTCTACAGAGATCAACCGCACTTAGAGTAGCCGCAGCTCATGCAGGTTAGGCAGCCGTTTTGGTAGGCCATCTCCTCTTGTCCACACGAGGGACAGGTGCCTTTGCACTTGGTGCCATCGATGATATATTGCTTTAGGGCGCGCTCGACGCCATTCTTCCATGTGTTGATGCTCTCCGAATCGAGGTGTAGCGAGTCGATTAGTGTCACCACGCTCTCGATAGGCATTCCTTGGCGGAGCACACCCGAGATCAATTTAGCGTAGTTCCAGAACTCCTCGGAGAAGAGACGCGACACGCCACCGATGGTGTTGGTGTAGCCATAGCGATCGAGGTATTGGAAGTCGTAGCGCTTGTTACCCTCTTCGTCGCGCACTTTGATGATAAATCCTTTATTGATCTTTGGTGGGATGTACATTGCATCCTCCTCGATCTTTCCGGTGAAGATCTCGTATGGTTGTCCATTTTGGATTCCGACAAATGCGATCCAATCCTCCGAACCATTCTTGAAGCGAACCACGTCGGCAGGGATCGAGATTGGACGTTTAGCGGTGTTGGGAGCATTCTCAGCGGGCTTATTGCTCTTCTCGATGAGCACTCCATCGCGGCAACCATCGCGGTAGACAGTGATACCCTTACAGCCACACTCCCACGCGGTGCGATATACATCGGCCACTAACTCTTGGCTCACATCGTTAGGAAGATTCACCGTAACTGAGATCGAGTGGTCGACCCACTTCTGGATCGCACCCTGCATCTTAACCTTAGCTACCCAGTCGATATCGTTGGCTGTAGCTTTGTGGTATGGCGATGCTGCCACAATCTTGTCGAGCTCAGCATCGCTGATCGACTCCAACTTAGAGGTGTCGTAGCCCGCTGCCGCAGCCCACTTCACAAAGTTATGGTGGTATACGTAGTACTCCTCGAACTTCTCGCCGGTCTCGTCGACAAATGTAGCGACCTTATTTTTGTCCGATGGGTTGATCTTGCGACGACGCTTATATACGGGGCGGAACACGGGTTCGATTCCCGAAGTTGTCTGCGACATAAGCGAAGTGGTGCCGGTAGGGGCGATGGTGAGCATCGCAATATTGCGGCGACCCACTTGTGTCATCTGCTCGTAGAGAGCGGGATCGGCCTCGCGGATGCGCTCGATCATCGGATTGCCCTTCTCCTTAGCTGCATCGAACACCTCGAATGCACCACGCTCTGCGGCCATCTTAACCGAAGTGCGGTATGCCTCAATGGCAAGGGTTTTCTGAACCTCAACAGCGAAGTCGATCGCCTCGTCGCTACCATAGCGCAGACCAAGCGCCGCCAACATATCACCCTCGGCAGTGATGCCAAGACCTGTACGGCGACCCTTAAGTGCCATCTCGCGAATCTTGCTCCAGAGGCTGATCTCCACACGGCGAACATCGTCATCCTCGGGATCCGAAGCGATCTTGCCGATGATCTGCTCTACCTTCTCCAATTCGAGGTCGATGATATCGTCCATGATGCGCATTGCGCGATCGATGTGATTTTTAAAGAGTTCGATATTGAACGACGCCTCGGGGGTAAATGGATTCTCCACATAGCTCAAAAGGTTGATAGCCAACAAACGGCATGAGTCGTAGGGGCACAATGGGATCTCACCACAAGGGTTTGTCGAGACTGTAGTGAAACCATCCTCGGCATAACAATCGGGCACCGACTCGCGGATGATAGTATCCCAGAACAACACTCCCGGCTCGGCCGACTTCCACGCGTTGTGGATGATTTTATCCCACAACTTCTTGGCCTCGATGGTTTTATTCACGCGAGGAGCATCTCCCTTGATTGGGAATTGTTGAGTATATTTGGTATCGCTGATAGCGGCACGCATAAAGTCGTCATCCAACTTCACCGAAACGTTGGCTCCAGTCACCTTGCCCATATCGGTCTTAGCATCTACAAATGCCTCAGCATCGGGGTGCTTAACCGAGATCGAGAGCATAAGTGCTCCACGACGACCATCCTGAGCCACCTCGCGAGTAGAGTTAGAGTAGCGCTCCATAAAGGGAACGATACCCGTAGAGGTCAAAGCCGAGTTGAGCACAGGGCTACCCTGAGGGCGAATGTGCGAAAGGTCGTGACCAACGCCACCTCGGCGCTTCATAAGTTGCACCTGCTCCTCGTCGATACGGAAGATTCCACCGTAAGAGTCCGCAGGGTTCTTGTGGCCAATCACAAAACAGTTGGAGAGCGACGCCACTTGGAGCGTGTTACCAATACCGGTCATAGGGCCTCCCTGAGGGATCACATAGCGGAAATGGTCGAGCAATTCGAAGATCGACTCACGGCTCATAGGGTTAGGATACTTCTGCTCGATGCGCTCGATCTCCGAGGCGATACGGTTGTGCATGTCGAGTGGTGAGGACTCGAAGATTTTGCCAAACGAATCCTTGAGAGCATACTTGCTCACCCAGACTGTCGCAGCGAGGTCGTCACCTGCAAAGTACTCTTTTGCAGCAGCAACGGCGTCGTTGTAGCTCACCTCTGTTAGTGGTGCGGTGGTTTCTTTTTTTGTCATAATATCTATTTTTGTATTCTTCTTTCATTAACGCGTAGCGATACAAAATTCGTAAAAATTAGTCGAATTACAAAAGCTTTTCCAAAATAGTTATTGACAATTAACACACATTTCTTTTATAGATTTGATATAGTGCCTCCTAAGCCACTTTTTTATTTTTCGTCCTGATCATTTTTTACGCTAATGCTAAGCATTAACATAAAAACCATATAGGTGCAGAAGAGTGCCGAACCACCACGCGAGACCAGTGGCAGCACCTGACCCGTCTCGGGTAGGAAGTTCACCGAAACCATCACATGCAGCAGCGCCTGAATCAATATAAGTGTCGCCAAACTAAGTACTAACAGCTCGCGGAACGGGTCGCGACACCTCTCATAGATCCACATTGCGCGGAAGAAGATCCATATATATAGGAGTAGCAAGAGCATCGAAAGGATCAAACCATACTCCTCGACGAAGAAGGCAAAGGCGTAGTCGCTCTCCGGGTGGATCATCTCCACGCGCATAGCACTCTGTCCTGCGCCACGCCCCAAAAGACCGCCATTCTGAATTGCGATCATCGAGCGCTCCGTGTCGGAGATATCATCCACGCGGATCTCGGTGCGGTCGCTGCCCCACGTCTCGAACCACGTCTCGACTCTATTGGAGGCCGTGCCACTGCGCCCCATGCCCAACATTGTGAACAAAGCACCAACGAGTGCTGCAAGCGCCACAAGTTTAAAAATCTCGCGAAACTTAACTCCAGCAATATAGAGGATTAGTATTGAGACTATAAAGACCAACACCGCCGAGGAGGTGTGTGCAATTAAGATCGCACCCACCGAGAGGTAGATCGGCATAACGATAGTGAGGGTATTACCGAGGAGGATCTTCCGGTTTTGCGCCTTACTCGCCGTGCGGCTCATCGAGGGGAAGAGCCGCAGGTTTTTGATCTGCGTCTTGCCGCGCGTGAGCATCGCCGTGAGGTGCAGCACTGTGGCGACCTTCAAAAACTCCGATGGCTGAATGCGAATAAAACCAATACTGAGCCATCGAGCAGCGCCATTGGTCGAGGCGCCAAAGATCAACGTAAAGATCGTTAGAGCGACAAATGCGCCCCAAATAATCCACGAAATTTTCTTGTAAACTCTAACGCTCAACCGGTGGAGCAGTACCACAATCACCACCGAGGCGATCAAATATCCAAGTTGCATCACCAAAAAATTGACCGATGAGCGGCTATCGGTAACGTCGTAGGCCATCTTGGCAGTCGACGAAAATACCAACAGCACCGAGATAATCGAGAGTATCGCTAAGATCACCCACAACACCTTGTCGCCATAGATCAACCGCAGGCGATCTTGTCCAATATTTCTACTATTCTGCTCCATTATTTACCTTTATTTCTGTCTCTCTTCGAACCACTTTGCAAAACACTCACCGCGATGGATATAGCTGCGGAACAGGTCGAACGAAGCACATGCAGGAGAGAGCAAAACCACATCGCCCGCCTCTGCTGCCGCCTCTGCTGCCGCCATTGCACTCTCGAAATCCTTAGTTATAGCTAAGGATGGAACCACCCCTGTGAACTCTCTTTCGAGTGCCGCATTGTCGAGTCCCATGCAGATCAACTTTTTGACCTTTTGGCGGGCAAACTCCTTGAGCGGAGTGTAGTCATTACCCTTGTCCGTTCCGCCTGCAATCCACACCACAGGGCGTGTCATAGCCTCAAGCGCATACCACACAGAGTCGACGTTAGTTGCCTTAGAATCATTAATATACAACACTCCACCGATCTCGCCCAAGGGCTGCAAGCGGTGATCCACAGCTTCGAATTCGCAGATCGAGCGTGTGATCTGCTCGCAGTCAACACCCGCTGCCAAAGCTGCCAAAGCTGCCGCCTCAGCGTTGTACATATTGTGTCGTCCACTTAGTAATAGCTTAGTATTTGGGATCGAAATTGTGCACTCTCCCACCTTTGCCTCGATGCTATCGCCATCGCGCTCGCCGAAGCGGAGTCGCTGCATGTCGAGTCGCATCTTGTCCATCAAATCGAGGATGGTTTTATCGCCCGCGAAGTAGATAAAGTAATCCTCCTCGCTCTGGTTTTGCGTGATACGCATCTTCGAGGCGGCATAATTCTCGAAACGGTAGTCGTAGCGATCCAAGTGGTCGGGGGTGATGTTGAGCAACACCGCCACATCGGCCTTGAAATTAAACATGCCATCGAGTTGGAATGAGCTGAGTTCCAACACATACCAGTCGAACGATCCGGTAGCCACCGAGTAGGCGAAGCTCTCGCCAATATTGCCACCCACGGCCACTGAGTAGCCGGCATCGGCGAGAATCTTATAGATCAGCGATGTTGTCGTAGTCTTGCCATTAGAGCCTGTGATACAGATAGTTCGCGCTCCTCGCAGGTAGCGACCCGCGAACTCAATCTCCGAGATAATGGGGATCCCGCGCTCGGCAATCTGGCGCACCAAGGGAGCTTTGTCGGGTATTCCGGGCGACTTAATCACTAAGTCTGCCTCCAAGATCCGCTCCTCGCTGTGAGTGCCCTGCTCGTAGGGAATATCCCACTCCTCGAGCTTAGCGATAACCCCGCTCGAGAGTGCACCACGATCCGAAAGGAATACGTCGTACCCCTCTTTCTTTGCCAAAATTGCGGAGCCATATCCACTCACGCCGCCGCCTAAAACCACTAACCTTTTCATCTATTTATCCTCTTAATTCATTATTCTTCCCCATTGATCACGATCCAAACTACGGAAAGCGATAGCCTCTGAAATATGCTGAGTGCCGATATCCTTAGTCCCGCCTAAGTCTGCGATGGTGCGTGCCACCTTAATTATTCTGTCGTAAGCTCGCGCCGAAAGGTGCAATCGTTCCATAGCCATCTCCAACATCTTTTTTGCCGATGTGTCCAGCGCACAAAACTCGCGCAGCATCTTGCTATTCATCATCGAATTGGTGTAGACACCCTCGACCCCCTTGAATCGCTCGGCCTGAATTGCGCGTGCTGCGATGACCCTCTCGCGGATCTTCTCGCTGGGCTCCTCGACTCTGTCGCGCGTCATATCGCTGATGGCTACCGGAGTCACCTCGATATGTAGATCTATGCGATCTAACAGTGGGCCCGAAATTCGATTCATATAGCGGTGCACCGCCCCCGGTGAGCAGCTGCATTCGCGCGTGGGATGGTTATAAAAGCCACATGGGCAGGGGTTCATCGAAGCGACCAGAGTGAAGTTCGCGGGGTACTCCACGCTGTAACGCGCCCGCGAAATCGTGATGCGCTTCTCCTCCAATGGTTGTCGCAAAACCTCCAACACATTGCGCCCAAACTCGGGCAGCTCATCCAAGAAAAGCACCCCATTGTGCGCCAACGACACCTCGCCCGGTTGTGGCGATTGACCACCTCCGATCAGCGCCACCTGCGAGGTGAGATGGTGAGGCGAGCGGAATGGGCGGTTAAGCATCAGCCCCGTTGAGACCCCCAACTTGCCGGCCACCGAGTGGATCTTAGTGGTCTCGAGCGCCTCCTCGGTGCTCAGTGGGGGCATTATCGTGGGTAGGCGGCGCGCCAACATCGTCTTACCCGAACCGGGCGAGCCGATCATGATTGCGTTGTGACCTCCTGCGGCCAATATCTCCATCGCACGCTTGACCTGCACCTGACCCTTGACGTCGGCGAAATCCTCGGCATATAGCTCCTCGCAGCCCTCCACCTCGATGCTCTGAGGCTGCACAGGGATGATCTCGAGGTAGCCATTGAGCATATCAACCAAGTCGCGCAAAGTGTTCACGCCAACCACATCTAACCCCTCGACAACTGCCGCCTCGGCAACATTTTCGCGGGGTAGGAAGATCCGCTTGCGCCCTTTGTTGCGCGCCTCGACAGCCAATGGCAGAGCCCCCTTGATTGCCTTGACCGATCCATCGAGCGAGAGTTCGCCCAAGATCATCGACTCCTCCAACATCTCGGTTTGAATCTGCGAGGTAGCCGCCAAGATTCCCACAGCTATAGGCAGGTCAAAGGCCGACCCCTCCTTGCGAAGATCGGCCGGAGCCAAGTTAACAACCAATTTCTTGGCAGTGAAACGCAGCGAGGAGTTCTCGAACGAGGAGCGAATACGCTCCCCCGACTCCTTGACAGCATTGTCGGGCAATCCCACTAAGAATAGCCCCAAGCCTCCCTCCGCCAAGTTCACCTCAACGGTGACCTCCACGGCATTAATTCCTACGATTGCTCCCGAATAGCTCTTTACAAACATCTTTTTCGTGTTAATTTAGAATGGTGCCTCTTCGGACTCCTTGGCAGGAGTTATATCAAATTCATTGCTCATAAGTGGTGTTGCACCACTCGCCCCCACCTCGAAACTATTCGAGCTGCTGGCGATATCTTCGTATTGGGTATTGGCACCAAATGTGGCTGCCGCGGGGATATCCAATTGGTTTATATCGACGAACTTGGCCTGCTCCTTGATGAATCGCAACGGCACGTCACACACCTCACCATTACGGTGCTTGGCCAAGATGATCTCCGCCATACCGGCCGTGGGGATTCCATCGTCGGTCTGGTGAATTCCGTAATACTCCGGGCGGTGGATAAATGCCACGATATCGGCATCCTGCTCGATCGCACCCGACTCACGAAGGTCGCTTAGCTGTGGTCGCTTCGAACCGCCACGCATCTCGGCAGCACGACTCAGCTGCGAGAGGGCTATGATCGGTACATTTAACTCCTTGGCAATCGCCTTAAGCGTTCGCGAGATAAAGGATACCTCCTGCTCACGGTTACCCTTGTTGTCGCCGCCACCGGTCATAAGCTGCAAGTAGTCGATGATGATTATCTTGATGTCGTGGTGGATCTTGAGTCGTCGAGCCTTGCTTCGGAATTCGAAAACCGAGAGCGACGGGGTGTCGTCGATAAAGAGCTGAGCCGAAGCCAAAGGCTTGGTGGCCGACTCCAAGTGGCGCCACTGGTCGCTCGAGAGATCTCCGGTCTTGATCTTGTTGCTATGTATACCGGTCTCGCCCACAATAAGACGCATCATAAGCTGCACGGAGGACATCTCCAGCGAGAATAGCGCCACAGCTTGGTCGTAGTCGACAGCCATATTTCGCGCCATGGTCAATACGAATGCGGTCTTTCCCATCGAGGGACGCGCCGCCACAATAATCAAATCCGAGAGCTGCCAGCCCAAAGTCTTTTTGTCGATATCGACAAAGCCCGAGGGGACTCCATTGAACGAATTCTTATTCTTGGCCGCCTCCTCGATCTGCGAGAGAGCCTTGGCCAAGATATCCTTGGAGGATTGCACCGAGCGCTTTACGTGACCCTCGGCCACCTTGAAGATCTCACCCTCGGCATATCCGATCAGCTCCGTGACGTCGGTCGACTCATCGTACGAACGCTTCTGGATCTCGGAGGCCGAGCGAATCAGCTCGCGCTGCACGTACTTCTGCGCAATGATTTTGGCGTGAAACTCTACGTTGGCAGCCGAGTCGACCTTTTGGGTCAACTTGGCCAAATAGCTCGCACCACCTACCTTGGTGAGCTCTCTATTCGAACGCAGCTTGTCGGCAACGGTGTAGAGGTCTATAGGTTTAAGCTCTGCCGAGAGCTCCTCGATCGCCTTGTAGATCGTGCGGTGCTGCTCGGTGTAGAATGCGTCGGGCGAGACATACTCCTGCACCGCAATGATGCTATCTTTCTCCAACATCAAAGCGCCCAAAACCGCCTCCTCAAGCTCTACGGCCTGTGGTGGCACAACCCCTGCTCCCTCTGTGAGGGCATCGAAAGATTCTTTATTTCTGCGCGACGCGCTATATTCGGCCATAATAAGTATTTTTTAGAGTTCAAAATTAACAAATTAATTTCGAAATATCGCAAAAGGTAGAGATATTTAAATAGTACATTTGTTAAAACTGGCTTGGATTACCGCCCATTTGCATTATGGTTGGTATTCAACATGTCATCCTCGCAAACGCGGGGATGGTAGAATGAGCAACATTGCAGAATGCATAAGATTCCCGATCGAGTCGGGAATGACGAGGGCAGAAGGCGGGAATGACGAGGGCAGAAGGCGGGAATGACGAGTCGGGCGGAGGGAACAACAAGTCAGACGGAAAGAATAACAGGCCGGGAGGAGGGGATGCCGCGGAGGGAAAAATGATGTGTAGAGCTGATCACTTCTTAGGCTCGGGGAGCTTTTCGCCCTGCATTAACATAAAGATTATGTCGCCTTTGTCGTCGTGTACGAACATCATGTATTGGGTGATGGGGCGCTTACGCTCTGCGTAGACCTCGGTGAGTCCTTTGTTGGTTTGCTCTTTGCTGAGGCATTCGGCTCTTAGCGAGGTGAATAGAGCCTCGGCATCGCGGCGGAATTCACGATAAGCTTGCGTCTTGTCGCCGCCCTTGAAGTTAAGAATCTCTAACTCTTTGACACCCTCCATCGACCCCTTTGGTGCCGAGGCTTTGACCATCCAGAGTATCGCTTTGTTTGCCTTAACATACTCCACATCTTTGCGCGAGGAGTACTGCTCCACAAGTGCATTGGCCGTGCGTGGTGCGGCGGGTTTGTGGTCTGAGTTCTTGGGTTGAGCTACGAGCAGGGTGGGTACGAGTAGTAGCAGGGCGATGATTAGTTGTTTGATTTTCATAGCTTTATGTTTTTATCCGATTGTTCGATTCTGAAGGACGACAAAGACTACGATGGGGATTCCGCAGAGTGCCGTGATGGCGTTGATGGGGAGCAGTAGGCTCTTTGAGATCACATCGCAGCCGAGCATCATCACCGCACCCAAGAGCATCGAGGCGGGGATCAGAGTAGCGTGGTTCGCCGTGCGAAAGAGCATGCGCGCAACATGTGGAATAGCCAACCCCACAAAGCCTATGGGGCCGCAAAAGGCTGTCACAGAACCAGCTAACAGGGTGGTGGCAACAAAAATTATGGCGCGAGTGCGCGAGATGTTAACCCCCATCGTGCGAGCGTAGTTCTCGCCTAAGAGCATGACGTTAAGCGGTTTAATAATCGAGAGTGTTAGCAGCACACCCACCACTACGGCAGCCGACAAAACCCACAATTGGCGCATAGTTACGTCGCCCAAAGAACCCATCGTCCAGATCACGAACGACTTGAGGGCAGACTCCTCGCTGAGGTATTGGAGGATCTCGACCATCGAGCCCACGCCCGAACCTAACATCATTCCCAAGACCAAAATAGCCATGATATCCTTGAGGCGCTGGCTGACGATCATCATCACAACGAGGATCATCGCGGCACCTACCCATGCGGCACCCGCGATGCCAATAGATTGCCACATAGGAGTATAATTGAGCCCCAAGAGAGGTGCACCCAACAAAAATAGCGACACACCCAATCCCGCACCCGAGCTCACGCCCAACACATAGGGGCCGGCCAAGGGGTTGCAAAATAGCGTCTGCATCTGAAGTCCCGCGGCCGAGAGCGCTACGCCCACGATCAGCGCCACGATGCTTTTAATGAAGCGGATTTTCCAGACAACCTCCGCAATAAGGGGGTCGCATGCGCCTCCCGTGAGTGCCGCCCACATCTGAGAGGGGGTGATCGCAAGGTCGCCAGTCATAAGATCGAGCCCAAAAAGCAGGATCAGCAGCAGGCCAAAGGAGGCGAAGAGTATCGGTTGTCGGGTGCGCATAATTTACTCTAATTGTTTGTAGTAGTAGAGTCCCTCGCCCTCGATGAGCGATGGGTGGAAGATCTCGATAAGGTCGGCCAAGATGCGTTCGGGGTAGACCACGCCCGACTCCCAGAAGTCGCTGCCTCCCATGGGGGTGCTGCGCGCTGTGCTATTGTAGACCGCCGAGTTGCGCACCATTGGCATCTGGGCAAACTTGGGAACCTGACTGCGCAGGTCGGCCATCGAGTTGATCGAGACACCCGTGTTGAGCCAAAATTGCGAGGTGGTCGCCAAGGCGTATGCCTCCTCTACGGAGATCGGTTTGGTCGACGCAGTAGAGTTGCCTTTGTAGGCGTATTGGGCACCAGCATCCTCGATTAGGCGCACCATGTAGCTGCGTTCGGAGGGCATATACCAGATGTCGCGATAAGGAGCATTGAGCATCACAGCGGGGCGTTCGGAGCACTCTAATGCTTTTTGTTTTAGGTCATTGTAGCTTGCTTCGCTCTGCGCGAAAAGTTGCTCAGCCACGGTGCGCTTGCCACAAATCTCACCCATCGCTACCATCCATTCGGCCTTGCCAAGGGGTGATTCTTCGGCATAGTCGCCGATGTAGATATAGGGAATATTTAGCTCTGTGAGCTTAGCCGTGACGCCGCTATTGGCTCCCGAGACGCTGTATAGCAGCACAATATCGGGTTTAAGAATTGTCAGAAGTTCGTAGTTGAGGGCGGTGTCGTAGCCCACGTCGTGGAGCTCGCCCTCTGCCGCGCGCTTGGTGATATTCGCGCTGGTTATGTAGTCAATGCCCGAAACGCCGACGATGCGCTGAGCCTCGCCAAGTCGGTCAAACATAGCAACATTGCTCGACGAGAGCGCCACAATCCGGAGCGCCTCTCCCTCGATCACAGCACCCGCAAAGTCGGATGGAGCCGCCTCCCCCTCGCGCAAGATAAGCAGATCGAAGCTCTCGAGCGCCTCCCCCTGCCAAGGTCGCGTAATGCGCACAAGCGAACTCGCCGACTCCTCGGAGCCCAAAATCTCGAATCCCGAAGCATAAGCCGGCTGATAAATAGACACAGTAAAATCCGAAAGGTCAGCACGTTGCCCCCCCGAACTGCACCCACAAGCGAGTCCCGCCACCAAACAAACAAAAGCAATTAAATATTTCATAACGCAAACTTACGCAAAAAATCCGAAAATAAAACCAACAAACATTTGCAAAAAGCAAAAAACAGTTATATCTTTGCACAACTTTCCAAACAGGAAAAGCGCGGGGTGTAGCGCAGTCCGGTTAGCGTACACGTCTGGGGGGCGTGTGGTCGCAAGTTCGAATCTTGTCACCCCGACTGACAGCAAGGTGCTGAAAATGAGGAAATTTACCTCTATCTTCA
>JBCQVM010000042.1:0-15773 GCA_047173105.1 Rikenellaceae bacterium | reverse complement strand
TCGATGGCTACTTTCGCCTTGAAGGCGGCACTGTGTTGTCTGCGTGTTGTTCCCATAATTGTCTCAAATTTACAAATTATTTTTGACTTAAACTATGGTCGCTTTTCTGGGGAGTGTTATACACGTCAGGTCATCGGGGCTTCGATGCAGGAGATTGCCGCAACCACTCACGATGTGCTTATTGCTCGCTCCTTGGCTGAGGCTTTAAGTGAAGATGGCGATGCAGAGGCGGTGATCGGCAAGATGCTGCGTAGTAACGCCATAGTAATCAAAGAGAACTTCACCATCAAGGGAGTCTTCGAGGACTTCCCCAAGAACTCCGATCTGCGCAATATCGAGATGATTGGATCGGTGGAGATTAGCAACACCTTTGGTCGTGATGAACACAATTGGCTAATGGGTAATGAGGTCTATCATAGCTACGTTAGATTGTTCCCAAATGTTACTGATGAGCAGGCGAAAGAGGCTATTGATAAGGCCATTAAGGAGAATGTAATCGATCTATATGCAGAGTATATCCCCGACAATCTGTCAATTAAGTATTATTTGGAGAAGATAAAAAATATCCACACCTCGGAGCGAACCGTGCGTTCAACGACCACGTTGCTCTTGATCTTAGGCTTTTCGGTGCTCGCTATTGCAATGCTCAACTATGTTTTATTTGCTGTTACAGCACTTGTTAAACGAGCTAAGAATATCGCTACTCGTCGTTGTTACGGAGCACCAACTTGGGCTATTTATAAGATGCTTATTAGTGATGCCTTAATGATATTGTTGCTTTCGTTGGCACTCGCTGCATTTCTAATTTTTGCCTTGCAGCCCAATATTGAGGAGCTTACAAGTGTGAGGTATGGTGACCTTTTCACGTTGAACTTGGTTTGGATTGTCGCAGCTGTATCAATCTTGGCAGTTGTAGTTTGCGGTGTTATACCTGCCGCTATATACGCTAAGATTCCGCTGTCGGCAGCCTTCCGTCGCTTCAAGGAGCGCAACGCTAAGTGGAAGCATGCACTGCTCGCGCTCCAATTTGCGGGGGCGATGTTCTTCGTTTCGCTACTTTCTATCCTCTCGTTGCAGTATAACTATCTGCTCACGGCCGACGTGGGTTATGACTACGACAATTTGTTGTATATCCAATTCGAGCGCTTCCATTACGATGGCTACCAAGCTACTAAAGACGAAGTTGAGGGGATAGCAGGTGTTAGGCAAGTAGCTCGTGCTTCGGATCTTCCTTATCCTTACATTGGATCAAATAGTGTCAATAGTGAAGAAGATGGTTATCTCTTTACAGCTAATGAGATGAGCGCTGCCGACAAGGATTTACCATCAATTTTGGGGCTAAATATTATCGATGGTCGTGATTTTGATGCTGAGAGGCCGATAGGACGAGAGGTGTTAGTAAGTCAGCGATTTGTCGAGGCGATGTCAAAATTCGAGGATTGGAGCGATGGCGCAGTTGGCAAGACTATGAAATTTGCGTCGCACGATCACGATGGCAATTTCTCAACTATATGTGGCGTCTACGAGGATTTTATGGTTGGAAATGCAACTTCGCTCGAAAATACCCCCTCGGTAATCTTCTTCAACGAGACCCAAGACGATAGGTATAATACCTTTATGAAGTATCTCCTCGTCAAGGTGCAGGAGGATACCCCCGCACTACGAGCAGAAATCGAGCGAGCAGTAAAAGAGGTGATCCCCGACCAAAATATCGAAGTGCGCAGCTACTCCGCAAGGTTCGAGGAGTCCTACTCCGACAGCAAGAAGTTCCGTGATTTGGTCATATACGCAGGCTTAATAGTCCTAATCATAACCCTAATCGGACTCGTCGGCTACACCCGCGACGAGATCCAGCGCCGTAGAGCCGAGGTAGCAATCCGCAAGATCCACGGAGCGACCACCGCCGAGATTATCCATATCTTCATGCGCGACATTGTGTGGCTACTCGCCTTCGGAATAGTGGCAGGAGCCGCCACAAGCCTCTTTGCCGCAAGCAAACTCCTCGAGATGTTCGCCTACAAGATCCCGCTAAGCTGGTGGATCTTCGCCTCGAGCGCCGTGGTAGTAGTAGCAGTAATCGCCGCGGTAATCCTCCTCACCACCCGCCGAGCTGCCGAGGCCAACCCTGTGGAGAATTTATCTTAAAATAATTTTTAAATTATTGACAATGAAAAATATAATCCAAAACCGCGACGGGGCTTTATTGAAAGTCATCCTGTTAGGTGTAGCACTTGCAATGTCGCTGGTGATGTTCTCGAAAGTTTGGTTCGAGAATAGTTATGAGAACTTTGTGCCGCACGTCGATAGGACGTATCAAGTCACAGTCACCTATGTAGATGGAGGAAAGTTGGGCGATAGCAGTCGGGTCTCAGGTGGAATCGTCGGATTTGCCGCCGCCTACACTCCTCAGATCGAGATGTCAACTCGGTTTACCCTCCTTGGCGACGACCTCACTTTCGCTCGTGCTGGGGTTGCTTTCGAGGAGTCGAGACCAACAACAGCTGCCTCTATCGTAGCAGCCGACTCACTATTCTTCGAGATGTTCCCCACTGCAACAACTGGTGAGAGCCCCAAAACTACGCTCGCAAATCTCGGGGGTGTGATGATCTCTCGTTCCCTTGCCGAGAAGATGAGCGGCAACAGTGACCCCAATTCTATGATTGGAGTAAGTATTAGGTGTATTACCAGACATCTTGGTGAGCACGTAGTTAAGGGGTTGTTCGAGGACTTCCCCGAGAACTCAGATTTACGCAATATCGAAATCATAACGCCTATCGATATTATGGGTGGTGGCAAAGATGGAGTATTGGGTAACGACCGCTACCAAGGCTATATAAGGCTTATTGAGGGGGCAAACATCGCAGAGGTCGAGCAGGCATTCGTAGATGTTAAGGAGAAGAATATATTGGCGCAAGCCCGGGCGTGGGGCGTAAATACCGACGGAGGGTTGGATATGATCTTTCATCTTCTCCCCTTGTCTGAGTATCACAGCGGGCAGTCGGATGTCAAGATTATGACCTATATGCTCACTGCGCTTGGCATAGCGATGTTACTAATTGCGATGCTCAACTACGTGTTGATTGCCGTTACGGCACTTGTCAAGCGGGCGAAGAATATCGCCACTCGACGTTGCTACGGTGCGCCTACATGGGTGATCTACAAAATGCTTATTGGCGAGGCGCTTGCCACTCTGCTTCTTTCGCTCGCCCTTGCCGCCCTTCTGATTTTTGCTCTGCAAGAGCCCATTGAGGAGATTGTGGGCGTGGAGTACTATGCGCTCTTTGGGTGGGGCTCGGCGGTGATTGTCTCTGTTGTTTCGATCTTTGTGGTGGCGGTGTGCGGTATTTTGCCCGCTGTGCTCTACTCTCGGATTCCACTTGCAGCGGCATTTACACGCTTCAAGGAGAGTAACACCAAGTGGAAGCATGCACTTTTGGCGGTTCAATTTGCAGGGGCTATGTTCTTTGTGTCGCTCTTGGGCATTATCGCTATGCAATATAGATTTGCGCTAAACCTCGACATGGGCTACAACTACGAGAACATCATTACGGTGCAGACCGCAACCCTCACCCCCGAAGAGAGGCTCTTACTCAAAGAGGAGATTAGCAAAATTGCAGGTGTCGAGACGATGAGCTATTGCTCACTTTTGCCTCTCAATAGCGGTTCGGGCAATGATGCAGAGCTCCCCGAAGATGCTAATGTGCGCTTTAATATTCGTGATTTTTACTCGGCAGACGAGAACTACATCGACCTATTAGGCATAGAGATTGTCGCAGGTCGCAACTTCAGCAAAGATGCCCCCGTAGGTCATGAAATTTTGGTGAGCCAGAGGTTTATCACCGAGATGGAGAAGCAGGTGGATTGGGGCGGCAACGCCATCGGCAGAGAATTGCTATTCTCGGAGCATAGCCAAAGTAACGACCATAGATTTACTATTTGCGGAGTTTTCAAAGAGATGATCGGCGGCACATCCTACACCAAGGATAGCAGACCGCAGGTGATATTCTTCAGCCATACCGAGGTCGAAAGCATTGGTTTCCAAGACTATCTATTCACCCTGATGATTAAAGTAGAGGAGGAGACACCCGAAATAACTGCATCAATCAATGAGCTGTTACAACGCCTACTCCCCGAAAAGATGCTCTACACACAAAGCTACACCGAGGAGGTAATCGCCGCATACTCCCAGAGCAAAAAGTTCCGCAACATGGTATTATACGCAGGCCTAATAGTCTTGATTATCACCCTAATCGGACTCGTCGGCTACACCCGCGACGAGATCCAGCGCCGCCGCTCCGAGGTCGCAATCCGAAAGATCCACGGAGCAACCACCGCCGAGATTATCCATATCTTCATGCGCGACATTGTGTGGCTACTCGCCTTCGGAATAGTGGCAGGAGCCGCCACAAGCCTCTTTGCCGCAAGCAAACTCCTCGAGATGTTCGCCTACAAGATCCCGCTAAGCTGGTGGATCTTCGCCTCGAGCGCCGTGGTAGTAGTAGCAGTAATCGCCGCGGTAATCCTCCTCACCACCCGCAAGGCGGCCGATGCCAACCCTGTGGAGAATTTATCTTAAAACTCAGGTTATACAAACGCGAGGTATAAAGAACTAAGATTTCCGATCAAGTCGGGAATGACGAGCATAGGACTGAAATGTTGCTTCGGTAAGATTTCTGCTCCCGCACGTCATTCCCGCGAATGCGGGAATCTATAGTTAGTGGGATATGTTCAAAAAAAAAGACTGTCCTAAACTTTCGTTTTGGGACAGCCTTTGAGTGACACCGCCAGGACTCAAACCTGGAACCTTCTGATCCGTAGTCAGATGCTCTATTCAATTAAGCTACGGTGCCGAATTGCGAGTGCAAATATATGATAAAAATTTAACTCTCGCAAATTTTGGAGCCTAAAACTTTTTTTCTCTTAGTCGAGATATTCGGCTAATGTTGCTGCAACTGCCTCACCTCTAAGGTTTTTGGCAATGATAATTCCTTCGGGCGAAACGAGGATATTTGTGGGGATTGTGCGCACGGCGTAGTCGACCGTAGCGCTGGACTCCTCACTGTTGAGCACATTCACCCATGACATTTGGCTGCTTGCCACCGACATCCAGTCTCTTTCGTTGCGGTCGAGTGAGATGCCGTAGATCTCCAATCCCTTATCTTTGTACTGCTCGTAGGCCGCTTTGAGGTGAGGTAGCTCATCCATGCAGGGGCCACACCACGTTGCCCAGAAGTCGATAAGCACATATTTGCCTTGGGCGATGATCTCAGATACGCTCACATCCTCCCCCTCGGTCGAGGTGAGGGTGATGTCGATGTATGGCTTTCCGATATCGGTCTTGCTGAGGTTGGCCACAGACTCCACGATGGGTGCCATAAAGTCGAGCTTGAGCAGTGCGGCCTCGAAGCTCTCGATGCGAGATAGAGCCTCGGCAGTTTCGAGGCGGTTAAACTCCTCGTTGGCGAAGATATATGCACCGAAGATGTTGTCGGAGTTTGCCGAGACTGTGTTGGCGATATACTCCACATACTCCTCGTAGATCGCCGTGCGCTCCGCGTTAGCCTCCTCGGGGGCGAGCGTGGGATCGACTGCGGTGAATCTTGCCTCCAATGCGGCATTGCCCTCCTTGAATAGGATCATAGCATTGTTGTTGTCGCTACCCGAGATATCTACGCGGCCACTTGGGGTAGATGCCAAGCTTAGTGAGCCTTTCTCGAGGAAGAACTGCGCAAGTAGGATGCGACCATTGAGCACCAAGGCTGCCACCGTGGGCTTGTCGACCTTGCCCGAGAGGGCGAATGTGCCATCCTCGGCTACCACGCCTGCTGCATGGCACTGCTCCTTGTCGTAGTACGAGTAGATCATTACTGAGTCGCCTGCATTGGCTCCTACGGCCTCACCCGAGAGGGTATAGCTTCCGTTCGAACAGCTGCACATAAGGGCAGCTAAGAGTAGGTAAATTACTTTTTTCATCTCTATTTTTTTTTGGTTTCTGTCTTCAATTCTCGCTGGGGGTTCTCCTTTACGAACTGCTCCCACGAGGAGCTTCCCTTGCGGCTCGCGGACTTTGCTGCGCCACCCAACCCCTTGCTTTTAGCTCCGCGATCGAGCCCAATTAGGGGCGAGCTGATGGCGTAGTAGTGGCAGAGGGCAACGGCCATCCCATCGGTTGCATCGAGGCGCGCAGAGGGTGATTCCACCGCGAGGATCGACTTGAGCATCGCTGCCAGAGACTCCTTGGTAGCGCCACCTCGACCTGTTATAGCCTGCTTGACGCGGGTTGGAGCATACTCGAATACGTCGACCTGAAGGCTAAGTGCAGCTGCCATTGCCACCCCCTGAGCCCGTCCCAACTTGAGCATCGACTGCACGTTGGAGCCAAAGAATGGCGATTCGAGTGCTACCTCACGCGGCTGATACTCCTTGACCAATGCCAAGACACGGTCGAAGATATGGCTCAATTTAGCGTATGGATCCGAGATCTTGTGGAGATCGATCTCGCCCAAGACCACGGCACGAATACTCCGCCCATCGACCTCCAAGACGCCATAACCCATATAGTTGGTGCCCGGGTCGATGCCCATTATGCGGTATCGCTCCTCGATGGCTGCCATTCGCTATTCGCCTTTGAGTGCTTTGATCTCCTTCTCCAGTATGCGGATGGTGCGCGCCATATCGGGCAGTGTGCGCAATAGAGCCGATGTGCGGTGATATTGCGTTGCGGGCTGTGCCGGGTAGAAGCCTACGCGAGTCTCATTGTCGGGGATATCTTTTACCACGCCGGTCATTGAGCCCAACTTGCAGTTATCGCCAATATGCATATGGTCGACGATACCAACCTTGCCACCAAGGAAGCAGTTGCGGCCGATTGTCGACGAGCCCGCTATACCCATCTGTGCCGACGAAACGGTGTTCTGGCCAATCTGCACATTGTGAGCCACTTGGATCAGGTTGTCTAACTTCACACCACGGCGAATGATCGTCGAGTCGGTCTTAGCACGGTCGATGCAGGTGTTGGCACCCACCTCGACATAATCTTCGATTATAACATTGCCCAACTGAGGGATCTTGTCGAATGTGCCATCAGCCTTGAGTGCAAAGCCAAAGCCGTCGGCTCCGATGACAGCGCCCGAGTGGATGATGCAATTAGCGCCGATATGGCAGTCGCGGTAGATCTTGACGCCGGCATAGAGGATTGTCCCCTCGCCAATAGTAACCCCCTCACCAATAAAGCATTGGGGATAGATCTGACACCCTGCACCCACCTTAGCACCACGCTCAATGACCGAGAAGTCGCCTACGTAGATCTCGCCCTCGATTGTCGCCTCGTCGCTCACCGAGCACATCGCCGAGACTCCCGAACGGGGTTTATTGATCGCTGCGCTGTAGATCTCCAACAGCTTGACAATTGCCGCCGTAGCGTCATCGACCTTAACGAGGGTTGGCACCACAGGAGCCGAGGGCTCGAAGCTGCGCTCAACAATTACGATCGAGGCTTGCGAAGAGTAGAGATACTGCTCATATTTTAGATTTGTAAGGTATGCCAAGCAGCCGCTTGTGCCCTCCTCAATCGAGGAGATCTTGCAGACCGCTGCACCCTTGTCGCCTACTACCTCGCCGCCCAAAAGGCCTGCGATCATCTCGGCTGTAAATTCCATTTTCATATCTATCTTTGTTTTGTATACTTCTCAATTTCAACGCCATCGGGCAAAAACTCATTGACGCAATGACCATAACTATATAGCTCCCTCACAATATTCGACGAGATGTCGGCAAGATCCGCCGGCGCAAAAAGCACCACCGTGGCTACATCTGCACCAATGCGACTATTGACCGCCGCCAACGACCGCTCATACTCGAAGTCGACCATATTGCGCATGCCGCGAATCATCGCCACAGCACCCCTCGACCGTGCAAAGTCGATAGTGAGCCCCTCGTATGAGGCAACCTCCACTCGCTGCTGCGAGGCGTAAAGCTCCTCCAAAAGGGCTACCCGCGCCTCGAAAGGCAAGAACCCGCGCTTGTCGCTATTGCAGCCAACAGCCACAATAACTCGGTCGAATAGCTGTAGCGCCTGCTCGACCACTGCCGCATGCCCTCGCGTAAATGGGTCGAAAGACCCGGGGAATATCGCAACTCTTTCCATATCACGCAAAGATAGTTAAATTTTGGGAAGTTGCAAAATATGTTTGTGGTTTGTTTCAACGGCTCCCGGCTCCTCGATCCAACTCACGCGCGAGATCCGGCAACACTTTGGAGCCCCCTCATCTCGCGTCATCCTCGCCCCCCCTTACGTCATCCTCGAGAACGCGGGGATCTTAATTTTACACCCCTTGAATTTGTATAAGATTCCCGCGTTCGCGAGAATGACGTAAAAAAAGGGCGCGGGAATGGCGAGGCAATCGAGTCAGGACGGCTTATATTTATCGCCTACCGGAATTGTCGATTGATCCATAATAACTGCACCAACGGTCATAATCCCCTTGTGTCTCTCCTGCGGAGGGGTTGGCGAAAGAAAAGATAAAATACCATTCCAAATAGTAGCGTAAATAAGTGATTATTATTTCATTGTAAATTTGCATTTTCGGCAAATTCTTCATAACTTTGCTATGAATTATGTGTAATTATTAACAAAACTTATATTATGAAATTATTACGATTATCTATGCTATTTACAGTAGCTTTGTTCGCAGTGGCCTTTTGCGGTAGCTGTAGCGAGGATTCTGCTGCTGTTGACGAGGTGGTGACTCCCACTTACGTCGTTTCGTTTGAGTCGAATGGTGGTAGTAGTGTGACCTCGCAGAGTGTCGAGGAGGGTGGCTATGCTACCGAGCCAACTGACCCCACTCGCGAAAATTACATCTTCGATGGGTGGTACTCCGACTCATCGCTTTCGGCTGAGTGGAGCTTCACGACTTCCATCACTGCCGATATTACCCTCTACGCTAAGTGGGTCTCTACCGCGGGCGGACTAACCGATATGGAAACAGGTAGCATTTGGTAATTAAGCGAAAAATAAAGAAGAATATGAAAAAGTATTATATATATATGGTATTGGCAGCGCTAACCATCGTTGGCTGCCAGAATGATCCCGCAGTCGAGCTTTCGGCTGTAGGCTCTAATTCACTTTTGGTCTCTTTACCCTCGGAGGATGATGTCGCCAGCCGCGTGACCTTCACCGATGGCGAGAGTAGCGTAGCCTTAGCTTGGGAGAGCAACGACACCTTTGCAGTCTATACTGCCGATGGAGCCTACACAGCGCTCTATCAATATAGCGCAGTCAATGGCAGCAACGAGGTGCTATTCACCACAGTAGGCTCCGTGAGCTTGGTCGGCGGCCAAGAGTATGTAGCTATCTATCCAGCCCCCGAGGGCACGCAGCAAACTTCGCTCACCCTCGAAGAGTACCGTACAGCGGTCACTACAAGTATCCTATACCAGAGCCAAGTAGGCGACAACGACAAGAGCCACTACAACGACTATATGTTGATGGAGGCACCATTCACATTCGTTGCCGATGCCGATAACGCAATCACATTCGAACACCAGATGGCTGCAATTCGCCTAACGTTCAGCACCTACGGCGACTCTGCCCCCACCCAGATCGTATTCGACGATGGCGATGAGGCGAGCTACACGCTCTACCTTAGCGGCACCTCCGACGCGGGCACCTACACAGCCAACTACGTAATCTACCCCAACGAGAATGGCACTGAGCGCGAGGTGAGTTTCACGATGAGCTATGACGATGGCCAGATCACCTCGATCTCGGCTATGACCGAGGCTGTATACAGCGCCGGCGTTCAGTATCGTTCGGAGCTCTCTGCGGACAATATTATCTTAACGGAAATCTACGACCTCGAGGAGCTTGAGGCATTTGCTGCGAGTGTTAATGCGGGCAACACCGCGGCTTCGTGTAAATTGATGAAAGACATCGACCTAAAGGGCGATGAGGATAATCAATGGACTCCTATCGGAACCAACGATGCTCGCTATGCAGGAACTTTCGATGGTAACGGCTTCACAATCTCGGGGCTCTATATCAATAGCCCAGATCAAGGCCTCGCCCTTATCCGCTACACCGATGGCGCGACAATCAAGAACCTGACAGTCGAGGCACAGATCACCGCAACTGAGAACGAAACCGCCGCCGCAATCGTGGGCTACTCCTACAACTCCACCATCAGCAACTGCTCGACAACCGAGAATACAGTGATCAATGGCGTGGGTAACAACGTCGCAGGTATCGCTGGCTCTCTCTTGGAGTCTGGCTCGATCGACAATTGCACCAACTACGCAACGATCATCGGCTCGCGCAATGCGGGCGGAATAACTGGATTTACCAATAATTCATCTATAACCATCTCGAACACAGTTAATTATGGATCGGTAAGCGACACCAATAGAACCAGTGATAAGCAGAGCCAAATCGGCGGTATCGTCGGCTATAACGTAACTAAGATCACCAATTGCCACAACTATGGAGCGGTAACCGCCACAGGCGATGCGGAGTTTGTAGCTGGTATTGCAGGATATGCGTATGACGGTAGCGTGCTCTCAGGTTGCTCGAATCATGGTACTATCATCTCTGATTATCACTCGTGCGGTGGTATTGCAGGTCGTATTCGTTCTTATTCTGGAGTTGGATCCTATGTTATTAATTGTTATAATGCTGGCAAGATATCTACGACTGGTAGTTTGTATATCGGAGGAGTTGTTGGTGATGCATGTAAAGGAACCATTGTAAGTTGCTATAGTATCGCTGATGTGGTTGGAACTTCAACAGTAGGAGGCATCGTTGGTTGGAATTGGTATAGCTCGACTGTGACAGGTTGTTATAGCGTATGTACATCTTTGAGTAGTTATAGTACTACTTCGAGAGGTACTATCGTAGCGAACAATGATGCAACACTATCTTATTGCTATTCAGACTCTGATGTCTGCTCGGATGCGCTTATAGGCGATGAGGCGGATGGCACCTCCACTGGCTGTGCAGCTTTCTCAACTTTATATATGCAGTCGGAGACCTTGGTAGAGCTCCTCAACAATGCAGCCTACCTCTACAACTCCTCGAACCCAACCTACAAAGCTTATGGATGGGCATACAACGAGGGCGGCTATCCCGTGTTGGATCCAACAGTCGAGCCCGCTGCTCGCGAAGCTATGCGGTACGAGATCTCCTCGGCCGAGGAGTTGGCTAAGATTGGTAACGATGCCTTCTACTTATCTTTCGACGACTATGTCCTCACCTCGAATATCGACCTCAAGAATGTCTCGTGGACACCTCTGCCCGAGTTTACCGGTACATTCGATGGCGATAGCTACACAATTTCGGGATTGAAGATTGATGCGAGCCACGGCACTTCCTACGACTATGGCCTCTTCAAGATCGTCTCGACAGGTGGTGTGGTAAAGAACCTCACAGTCGAGGGTGAGATCGACCTTAGCTCAGTTAGTGGACTTCAGAGCGTTGGCCTTATCGCGGGCTACCTCAATACAGCCACCCTCGAGAACTGCGAGGTGAGTGGTTCTATCAATACCTTGGACTCCAAGTATATCGGTGGCGTGGTAGGTTACGTCAACAACTCCTCATCGCTCGATAATTGCCATAGCTCGGCAACAATCACCAACAGTAGTGATACTCTGGACGAGAGCACCGAGGCTCGGGTAGGTGGTGTTGTCGGATACCTCTACTCATCGTCGGTTATTAACTGCTCGAATAGTGGAGAGCTATATAGCGACTTCAAACATACGGGTGGCATTGCTGGCCGCTTGGAGGGTGGCGCAACCCTTAGCAATAGCTATAACACTGGAGATGTCTACTCGTATGTTCGTGCAGGTGGTTTAATCGGTTGTTCCGTAAGCTCTTATATGGACAACTGCTACAACACCGGTACTGTGACATCCGACACAGACTATGGCACCATAACTGAGAATGGCTACGAATACAGCGACCTCCGTGGAGGCCTTATCGGTGAGACATGGAATGTGCAGTACATCCAGAATAGCTACTTCCTCTCGAGCTGCGTCGACCCAAGCAAGGCGGTAGGTCTGGATCAATTCACCACCTTCTACATCGACAATAATAACAGTAAAAACTGGAACGAGGGCGGTTACCTAACCTACGGATCCCTCGAGGATGAAGCTATGAAAGCCGCATCCTTTGTCGAGACCCTAAACGCCAACGCCGACAAGATCAGTGGCGCTACCACATGGATAGCGGATCCCGATGGTGGCTATCCAGTCTTGGAGTAGTTAGACAGCAGTAGGGTATACCCACTTGCATTACCCTACCCCTCCCCGTCATTGCGGGCTCGACCCGCAATCTCGACCCCTCCCCGTCATTCCCGTGAAAACGGGAATCTTATACAAACGCAACGTTGCAAACAGTTTAAGATTCCCGTTTTCACGGGAATGACGTGTGCGGAGTAATGACGTGAGAAAGAAAGAAGAAATACACACAAAAAAACCATGCAAACCCTCAAAAAAACCTTGCTACTCCCCGAAAAAATAGCTACCTTTGCCAAGCAAGATCAATACTAACAACAAGAACAAGAATATAATATGTGCGGAATAGTTGGCTACATAGGCTCACGCGAGGCCTATCCGATCCTAATTAAGGGACTTAAGCGCCTCGAGTATCGTGGTTACGATAGTGCGGGAGTGGCATTGATTGATAGCGAAAATTCGCTAAATGTATATAAGGAAAAGGGTAAGGTCTCCGAACTTGAGGCATTCACCGAGGGTAAGAACCTCAGCGGTGGTGTCGGCATAGCTCACACACGTTGGGCAACCCATGGCGAGCCTTGTCAGCGCAATTCGCACCCCCACTACTCTGGTTCGCAGCGCTTGGCTATAATCCACAACGGAATCATCGAGAACTATGCGCCACTGCGCCAAAACCTCGAGAGCAAGGGCTACACATTCAAGAGCGACACCGACACCGAGGTGCTTGTTCAACTCATAGAGTATATCCTCGAGACCAACGACGTAGATCTACTCGCAGCTGCGCAAATTGCTTTTCACCAAGTAGTTGGAGCCTATGCCGTAGCGATCCTCGACAGCAATACACCCAACCAGATTATCGCTGCTCGCAAGAGTAGCCCCCTTGTGGTGGGCATTGGCGAGAACAACGACGAGTTCTTCTTGGGCTCCGACGCCTCGCCCATTGTGGAGTTCACCGACAAGGTAGTCTACCTCAAGGATGGCGAGATCGCTGTGCTCTGCCGTGGCGAGGAGATCAAGGTGGTCGATATCGACAACGTCGAGGTGATCCCCGAGGTTAAGAGCGTGGAGCTCAACTTAGGCCAATTGGAGAAGGGCGGATACCCCCACTTTATGCTCAAAGAGATCTTCGAGCAGCCCGCATGTATCAAGGACTGTATGCGTGGACGTGTCAACGTGGAGGCCAACAACATAGTCCTCTCGTCGGTGATCGACAACCAAGGGCGCTTGATGAATGCCTCGCGCTTTATCATCGTGGCGTGTGGCACCTCGTGGCATGCTGCCCTAATCGGCAAACAGCTCCTCGAGACCTATGTCAAGATCCCTGTGGATGTGGAGTATGCCTCGGAGTTCCGCTATCGTAACCCCGTGATCAACTCCACCGATGTAGTTATAGCACTCTCACAGTCGGGCGAGACTGCCGACACTCTCGCTGCGATCGACTTGGCTCGTGACAATGGCGCTTTTGTATATGGTATTTGCAACGCTGTGGGATCATCCATCCCTCGTGCCACCGACACAGGAGCCTATATTCACGTGGGTCCCGAGATCGGAGTAGCCTCCACCAAGGCATTCACCGGTCAGGTCACTGTGCTCACTATGCTTGCCCTCACCTTGGGTCGCTCCAAGGGCTCTGTCGATAAGACCACATACCTCGATTTGGTTGATGCTCTTAGCCAGATCCCCGACCGAATCACCGAGGTCTTGGAGGTCAACGACCAGATCAAGCAGTTAGCACGAACATTCACCTATGCCCACAATATCCTCTACTTGGGTCGCGGATATAACTATCCCGTAGCGCTCGAGGGAGCCCTCAAGCTCAAGGAGATATCGTACATCCACGCCGAGGGATACCCCGCAGCCGAGATGAAGCATGGGCCCATCGCACTGATCGACGCCGAGATGCCTGTGGTGGTCATAGCGACTCACAACGATATGTACGAGAAGCTATTTAGCAACATCCAAGAGATCAAAGCGCGCAAGGGTCGCGTGATAGCCATAGTGACTAAGGGCGATACGCAGATGTCGACAATCGCCGACGAAGTGATCGAGATCCCCGCAGTGGCGCCATGCCTCGAGCCCCTTGTGGCAACCGTGCCCCTCCAGCTCTTAGCATACCATATCGCAGTCTGCAAAGGCAAGGATGTCGACCAACCTCGCAACTTGGCCAAGTCGGTTACTGTCGAGTAAGATACTGGTGGCCTATAGGTTATGAAACAAAAGATTCTATTTGTCTGCTTAGGCAATATATGTCGCTCCCCGGCTGCCGATGGCGTTCTGCGCTCTATGGCAGCCAAGGTGGGGCGGAGCAATGAGTTCGAAATAGACTCTGCAGGCACCTATGCCGGCCATGCGGGAGAGTTGCCCGATGGGCGTATGCGTAAGGCTGCCGCAGCGAGAGGATACAACCTCGACCACCGCTCACGCCCCGTATGCCTCGACGACTTCCTGCATTTCGACCGCATCATCGCAATGGACGACAACAATGTCGAGGCACTGCGCTGTATGGCTCCTTCCGTCGAGGCGGAGGCTAAGATCGAGCGCTTTGCCACACTCTGCACTCGCCATGCCGATGTGCACTTCGTCCCCGACCCATACTATGGTGGAGCAAGAGGCTTCGACGACGTCCTCGACCTGATGGAAGATGGCTGCCTCACCCTCCTCGCCGCTTGTGCAGCGCAATAATATAACTGGTGAAGAGCGGCAAAAGCATCATCCCAACCAAAGGTAGTAGCACCGAGAGAACCTTGCCCAAAGTGGTGACAGGGTAGATCGCAGCACCCACCGTGGTGAGGTTCATCCACGCCCACCAGATCGCGTTGCCCAACCCTTTCAGATTGCTATTTACGTGATACTCAACATCATAAAAGATTAGCGCCGCCACATACGTAAACAGAACTGTCACCATCAAATAAGCTAACAAGATTTTGTCGATGCTCTGAGCCGAGACCAACCGCACAAAGAGCCTGTAGAACGAGACAAAAGCCCGCAAGATCGGCAGCAGACCCAAGCTCAGCGCTACTACTCGACTTACCTCCACCCCCGTGAGCATCACAATAGCCAAGTATGGAATCGAGATTAGCAAAATGGGCAGGTGCGTGTAAAAAAAGCGCTTGCGGTGCAGTGCTCCCCGCATATCATTAAAAAATTTCGTGACGTAACAGCTACATACAACCCCCTCTATAGCAATGTAATAATGCGTAAAATTGCGATGATCACCCAAGATAATCTCGAGCGAAAGCACAACCAACTGCACAACGCTACACACGATGGCTATATTGTCGATCTTCGAAGTCATGTTGTGGAGATCTTCGCAAGGATTGTGCCAATGGGGCGGGAGTGAAAAAGGAAAAAGGAGGGTTAAAGGTTAAAGGTCAAAGGTCAACCCCTCCCGTCATCCCCGTGAAAATCCCTCCCGTCATCCCCGTGAAAACCCCTCCCGTCATCCCCGTGAAAACCACTCCCGTCATCCCCGTGAAAACGGGGATCTTAAATTTACGTAATGTTATCAATTAATTAAGATCCCCGTTTTCACGGGGATGACGGGG
>JBCQVM010000008.1:0-60139 GCA_047173105.1 Rikenellaceae bacterium | reverse complement strand
GGTCGAAGTCCTTCTCGATCTCCTCCATTGTGAACTTACCCTCGTTGATGGTGTACAACCAACGCTTAAGGAACGCAGCAGGCATTGTGATGTTAGCCTTCTCGATGATGTAGTTGCGAAGCTGTGCTGCGAAGAGGTTGTCGCTCTCGCGGTCAAGCTCAACTGAAATCTGAGCATCTACAAATGCTGCTAAACCTGCCTCGTCAGAGACCTCACCAGCGGGGAATGCCAACTTGAAGAACTCCTCGTTGAGCTCAGGCTCAGCGAAGCGGCGGATGTTAGTGATCTCGAGTGAGAATTCGGGGTTGATACCCTCCAACTCATCCTCCTTAACTTGGAGGATTGCTGCGCGCTGCGAAGCTGTTTTGTAAAGGTCATTTACGTTAACCTCCATCTTGTCGCCAATCTTCTTGCCGATAAATGGAGCACGCTCCTCCTCGCTCATCGAAACAAGGCCTACGTAAGCCTCCTCTACGTTGATCTCAGAGTTGTCGAGTGTTGCGATCACCGCCTCGTCTGCTGTAACCACGTCGGTATCCTCCAAGCGGCCGAAGCGACGAAGGAAGTTTGCGCGGAAGTCGCTGCGCATCTTCTCCTCGATTGCGATCTTGTTGTATGTGATTTTATCTTTGTCGCTTAGCTCAAGCTCGAATGCTGGAGCCTCGCCAATCTCGAAGATAAACTCAAATTCGGTACCGTTGTCAAAGTCGAAATCACCCTGCTCCTCAGATGGGATGATATCACCCAAGTAGTCGATCTTCTCCTCCTGAAGGTAGTTATAAGCAGCATCCGAAGCGCAGCGGAAAGATTGCTCGGCCAAAACACCCTTGCCAAACATCTTCTTGATAACACCCATCGGAACCATTCCGGGACGGAACCCGGGAACGTTAGCCTTACGTTTGTACTCACGAAGGCTCTTGCTTACAGCCTCTGCGTAATCACTCTCGCTTACAACAATCTTGATAAGCGAGTTCAACTCTGCACGTTGTTCTCTTACAATATTCATCTTTAATTTGATATAATTAATTTGTTTTTTTCGTTTTAGCCCACAAAGGTAATACAAAAAAATGAATAACGAAAATAAGTTGCTACAATTTGCTTTAAATGTGTGGGGATTTGCTGATTAGAGAATTCTTATTTACTTTTGTTAGTCGTGCATTTGTATTAGCTGCGAATTTATTAAGAATTAACTAAAATATTAAGTTATGAAACGTTTACATTTCATTATGCTGCTGCTTGCGGCAATGTTTTTTGTTACATCCTGCTCCGAGCTTTTTTCAGGTAGCGACGAGGTTGAGGAGAACTACAACAATGGCAGCTCAGATGCCATATCGTTTAGCTGTGAGACACTTGCCTTTGAGTCGTGGAGCTATAGTGGTCAATCTATTTCGGTCTATGCTAATAGCAGTTGGACTGCTCGCGTTGTCTACTCCGATGGATCAGAGGGCGTAACCTCATACTTCGAAGAAGAGGAAGAGGAGGATGACTCAACCGATAGTGGCTACTCCGACGTAATTGTGGATAGCACAACCAGCGAGAGCTATTTTGAGGAGGATCAGGAGGATGAGGAGCTTGCCGAGGATTACTACAACTTCGACCCTACGGACTCTACGGTAACCGATTGGCTCCGCATTGGAACAAACGAGGGATCAAAGGGCTCAACCGATATCTATGTCTACGTATTCGCCAATTCAAGAACTGATAAGCGCACAGCAACGATCGTCTTAACCGATGCCAATGGCGATCAGTTTACATTGGAGGTGACTCACGCAGCAGGTCTGGGCGATATATTGGGTGTTTTAGATAGCTATGTCCGTATCAGCGACGAGAGCGAGATCGCCGCTTCGTGTCTAAGTGAGATGGAGATAGATGTTGATTCTGAGAGCGGAATGCTTAGCCTTCTGGTTGCCTACAACACACCAATAAAGATTGAGTTTAGTGATAGTTGGTTGAGTGCCAACGATCCCGAAGATGATGCTTACTTAGTAGCCTCACTTTCTGATGAGGCGGAGACTAAGGGTTATACCTCGATGTCGGTATCTCAGAGCTTCTACGGCTTTTGTTACGAGGCAAATGATGATTATGGTGATCGCACCGCAACAATCACTATCTCGGCAAAGAATCGCACCGACATGGATCCTGTGGTGGTAACTGTGACCCAATCATACGACAGTATTATTGACCTTGGCGACGAGCCGATGTACTCTGTTGTGTCGCTCGATGGTGGAGTGTTCAATGTCACCTTTGATGCCAATATGACCCTCGAGATCAGCGAGATGCCAGATTGGATAACCCTAATCGATAGCTCGGAGTCGCGCGCAACAACTACTCGCGTCTACAACTTCTTAGCTGAGTCGTTTAGTACAAAGAATGGTTATGGCCGTTGTGGATCAATCGTTTTTAAGAATAGTGACACTGGGTTTGAGTTTAACTATGGTGTATCGCAAGGTGATGCCGCATTCTACGATGCGACAAGTGCTACAGTTGGGTTCGAAGAGTATCTAACCGAGCTCTTTGGCTCTTCGACCTACCTCAACACAATGGAGGGAATCGTTGTCGCAGGAAAGTTAGATCAAACCAGCTTGGAGGTGTTGGGAACATTAGCAAAGGATAAGTTACTAATCGATATTGACCTTTCGGAGGTTGATGTTGTTGGTGACATTGAACTTAAGTACTTTGCCAACGAGAGTGAGGTTGTCGATGGTGATGCGATACCTGCGGCTCTACTCTATGGTGCGAGCTACCTAACTCGCTTTGAGATGCCTAAAAACATTAAGTATATTGGTGATTATGCCTTCTCAGGCTGTAATAAATTGGATATGACAACCGATGAGCTTATCGCCGATGACGTCGAGTATATCGGATATGACGCATTCTATACCTGTTCAAGCCTTAGTGGCGATATGAAACTCCCCGAGACTTTGACCTACTTGGGCGAGTCGGCATTCGCGAACTGTAGCTCAATTGCGGGCTCACTTACTTTCCCCAGCCAAATTACTAAAATCTACGACGCAACCTTTAGGGGCTGTTCTTCGCTCACAGGAGAGCTTGTGATACCATCGACTATAACATCTATTGGCGCGAGTGCATTCATTGGCTGTAGTAATCTCTCGGGAGATTTGGTGATACCAAGTCATATCACCTATGTTGATCAGTACACATTCCGCAATTGCACGGGATTCACCTCACTTACCTTAGAGGAGGGAGTCAGATCGATCGCAATTTCTGCATTCTATGGCTGCTCAGGAATTTCCAATGAGTTGGTACTCCCATCAACAATTAGCAGCATCGGAACTTATGCATTCTACAATTGCGGTATCACGGGAGCCCTTACAATCCCCGGATCTTTTGAGACAGTAAATAAGTACGCTTTCTACGGCACTAACATCACTTCGCTCACATTGGAGGAGGGAATCACCGAGATCGACGTTGCAGCGTTTGCCTACTGCTCTAAGCTCGACGGCACGGTAACATTCCCAAGCACACTAACCAGCATCGCCGGTGACGAGACCAACAAGATCGGAGCATTCTCCTACTGCTCATCGCTCGACAAGGTCGAATTCAACGCACTACTCTCCGAGATTGAGCACTACGCATTTTATGAGTGCGAAGAGCTCACAGGAGAGCTAAACTTCGGCACTCGACTCGAAAGCATTGGTCGCTACGCATTTGCTGAGTGTTCATCTATCTCAACTATCAACTTCAACAGCAATCTGACCTATATTAGTAACTACGCATTCTACAAGTGTAGTGGCGTTACAGGCACCCTCGAGATCCCCTCGAGCGTAGGCTATATCGGCTCCTATGCATTTGAATATTGCTACAACATAGACTATATCAACGTCTACTGGACTTCGGCAGATGATATCGCCACCCTGAGCACATCATCATTCTACGCAACAACGATATTCCCAGATATCTTCGAATCGGTTGACTACGGGCTGGATGGCTACTTTACAGACAACACCATCTACATCCCATACGGCACTATGGATCTCTACTTAGATACCTATTGGAAGTACTATACACTCGAGGAGAGAGTATATCAAGATTGAGAATAATCATTAGCAATGTGATATAAAGGGCAGCTCTTTTTTGGGCTGCCCTTTTTTTGAGTTTTGTATTGCTCCTGTGCGTTATTCCCGTGAAAACGGGAATCTTACTTTGTGTTTGTATAAGATTCCCGATCGAGTCGGGAATGACGTGTTGGGGGTGCAATCCCCGCCCGCCGGAGGCAGTCTCAAACCAGATCAAGAATACTTTAGGAAAATATCTCCCGCAAGAAATGACCAGTATAACTACGCTCGCATGCGGCGACATCGCGAGGTGTGCCCGCCACAAGCAGCTCTCCGCCCTCGGCGCCACCCTCGGCTCCTATATCTATAATATGGTCGGCGACCTTGATCACATCGAGGTTGTGTTCGATGACAATTGCCGAGTTGCCGCGATCGACCAACTTGTAGAGTACGTCGAGCAGTTGGCGAATATCCTCGAAGTGTAGACCTGTGGTGGGCTCATCGAGAATGTATAGCGTACGTCCTGTGTCGCGCTTGGAGAGCTCGCTGGAGAGTTTAATGCGTTGACACTCACCGCCCGAGAGGGTTGTGCATGGTTGCCCCAATGTGAGGTATCCAAGCCCCACATCTTGGATCGCTTTGAGCTTCTGGTGGATCGTGGGAATATGCTCGAAGAACTCCACAGCGATATTTATGGTCATGTTCAGAACGTCGTTTATGCTCTTACCCTTGTACTTCACCTCGAGCGTCTCGCGGTTGTAGCGCTTGCCACCGCACGCTTTGCAGGTGACGTAGACGTCGGGCAGGAAGTTCATCTCGATGGTCTGTACACCTGCTCCACGGCACGCTTCGCAGCGACCACCCTTGACATTAAACGAGAAGCGACCAGCTTTAAATCCGCGGATCTGAGCATCGGGAGTCGCCTCGAAGAGCTTGCGTATATCGCCAAAGACATTGGTATATGTTGCCGGGTTGCTGCGTGGCGTATGACCTATGGGCGATTGATCCACCACGACCATTTTGTCGATATTCTCGAGCCCCTCGATCGAGTCGTAGGGTAGTGGCCTATCTAACGAGCGGTAGAGCTCACGGCTGATTATTGGGCGCAGTGTGCCATTGATTAGCGATGACTTGCCAGAGCCACTTACACCCGTGACGCAGATGAATTTGCCCAATGGGAACTCTACGTCGACCCCTTTGAGGTTATTTCCGCGCGCACCTCGCAGCACAATACTCTTGCCATTACCCTCTCGTAGAGTTTCGGGCAGAGCTATCTTGCGACGCCCGGTGAGGTAGTCCGAGGTGATCGAGCCGCTGTTGATGATCTCGTCGAAGGCGCCCGCTGCCATAATCTCGCCACCGCGACGTCCCGCCTTGGGGCCCACGTCGACGATGAAATCTGCGGCACGCATCATATCTTCGTCATGCTCCACGACGATCACCGAGTTGCCTGCATCGCGCAGATCTTGCAACGACTTGATCAAGCGGTGATTATCACGCTGATGGAGTCCAATGCTGGGCTCGTCGAGAATGTAGAGCACATTTACCAACTTGGAACCAACCTGCGTAGCTAAACGTATGCGCTGACTCTCTCCACCCGAAAGAGTCTTGGAGCCGCGCGAGAGGGAGAGGTAGCCGAGTCCCACGTCGATCAAAAATCCCAAGCGCTCGCGGATCTCCTTGATCACCTCGCGGGCGATTCGCAGTTCCTTGTCGGTGAAATGCTCCTCGATGGAGGCCATCCATACGGCGAAGTCGGCTATAGATAGTGCGCAGAGGTCGGCAATACTCTTCTCGCCGATCTTAAATTGGAGAGCCTCGCGGCGCAATCGTGAACCACCACATTCGCTACACTGCTTAGTGACCAAGAATTGCTCTCGCCACTTCTGCCCGCGCTTGGAGTCATCCTCCTCAGTGCGGGCGATATATTCACCAACACCCTCCCATGCCATAAACTGTATACCGTGTGAGTGTGAGAACTCCGAAAGGTTGACGGTGAGAGGGTCGGAATCACCATATATAAGCGCATTGAGCGACTCGGTGTCGAGGGTCTCCAATGGGTCGTCAAGCGAGAAACCATGACGTCGTGAGAGCATCTCGAGGATTGCAAAGAGCATATTGTTACGATATTTACCCAACGGCTCCACGCCTCCCTCGCGTAGCGAACGGCTCATGTCGGGGATGATCTTGTCGATCTCGAATACCGCCTCCACACCCAACCCATTGCAATGTGGGCAGGCTCCCTTAGGAGAGTTGAACGAGAAGGAGTAGGGCGCCGGCTCCTCGAATGCAACACCGGTCGAGGGGCACATCAAGTGGCGGGAGTAGAAGCGCATGGCGTCCGACTCGTAGTCATATATAGCCATGGTGCCATCGCCCTGCTTCATCGCCTCCTTGAGCGATTTTAGTAGGCGCTCGCCATGCTCATCCTTGATTCGGAGTCGGTCGATCACAAGTTCGATGTCGTGGGTCTTGTAGCGATCCAGACGCATCCCTTGCGAGAACTCGCGGATCTCGCCATCAATACGTGCGTAGAGATATCCCTTTTTGCGCAACGACTCGAAGAGCTCACGGTAGTGACCCTTACGCCCCTTGATGATCGGGGAGACCACAGCGACCTTTTGGCCGGCAAAGCCATCGAGGATAAGCTCCAAAATTTGCTCATCGGAGTAGCGCACCATTGCCTCGCCTGTGATGGGGGAGTAGGCACGCGAAGCTCGAGCAAAGAGCACTCGCAGGAAGTCGTTGATTTCGGTCACAGTGCCCACCGTTGAGCGGGGATTTTTGTTTGTGGTCTTCTGCTCGATTGCCACGACGGGACTCAATCCGGTGATCTTGTCGACATCGGGTCGCTCCATCGTTCCAACAAATTGGCGAGCATAAGTAGATAGCGTCTCCATATATCGGCGCTGCCCCTCGGCATAAATTGTGTCGAATGCCAGCGAAGATTTACCCGAACCCGAAAGGCCAGTAATAACCACCAAAGCCTCGCGAGGTATCTCTAAATCAATGCTTTTGAGGTTGTGGACACGTGCCCCTAATATCTTAATTTTATCATCTTTCATACGGTAGACTAAATATAATGGAACAAAATTAGCAAAAGTCCCGCAAAAATGGTTACTTTTGTGAAAATTTATATGGCAAATGATAAAAGCAGGTAGACGACAAAGACTTACCGTAAGCCGAATTTCGGACTTCGGACTATATTTAATGGATGATGAGCAGAACGAAGTTTTGCTCCCCAATCGCTACGTTTCGCTCAGCGATAAGGAGGGCGACACAATGGAGGTTTTCGTATATCACGACTCCGAGGATCGCTTGGTGGCTACCACCGAGACCCCTTCGATCATGGTGGGCGAGGCCGCTTTCCTAAAGGTTGTCGACAAAAATCTGCATGGCGCATTCCTCGACTGGGGGCTCTTCGGCAAGGATCTGTTCCTGCCTAATCGCAATCAGCAGGGTGGAGTGTTGCTCGACAAGCCGATCATTGTTTTCGCATATGAGGACAATGTCACGGGACGCTGCGTGGCGACCTCCAAGCTTAAGGGCTTTATCAGCAATGAGGTGCTCACGATCGACACTCGCCAAGAGGTCGATATCTTAGTCGCGTCGGAGTCGGAGATCGGCTACCGCGTTATTATCAACGATCGCCACTGGGGTATGATTTATCGCAACCAGATTTTCAAACCTGTGAGTGTTGGGGATCGCATGAAGGCTTTTGTGCGTCGTATAACCGAGGATAATCGAGTTGATCTAACGCTTCAACAACAAGGATATAAGGAGGTTAAAAACTCAGCTGAGACTCTTTTGGAACTTATCGTGGCCAATGGTGGCGAGCTTCCAATTGGCGATAATAGCGACCCGCAGGTGGTGACCAAATATACTCAGATGAGCAAAAAACTTTTCAAACGCTCATTGGGTGTACTGCTCAAACGAGGTGAGGTTGAGGCTGTAGAGGGCGGAATTCGTCTAATCAAAAGAGAGGATAATGAGTAAATTGGCTACGGCCGAGAGGGTCTCTACCGAGCTCTCCGATAACTTCGTTTTTCAGCGCTCGCTGTTGGCATATTATGCTGCTGCCCAGAGGGTTAATGGTGAGGTATTGGAGATTGGAACAGGCTCGGGTTATGGTGTCGAGGTGATCGCACCTAAGGCTACTCGCTTCGTTACAATCGACAAACATGCTCCTGCTTTGGAGGTTGTTAGTCCGCCAAATGTGGAGTTCCGCGAGGCTACCGTGCCACCCCTGCCATTTGCTGACGAATCGTTCGACTGTGTGATATCATTTCAGGTGATCGAGCACATCAAGGATGACAAGCGCTTTGTGGAGGAGGTGCGACGTGTGCTGCGCCCCGGAGGTCGTTTTATCGTCTCGACACCCAACATCAAGATGTCGCTCACGCGCAATCCATGGCATGTTCGCGAATATACCCCCGAGGAGTTGCGCTCGTTGTTAGTTGCTCAATTTCAGTCGGTCGAAGAGCTTGGCGTAGCGGGCGACGAAAAGATCATGGAGTATTATCGTAAGAATCGCGAGGGGGTCGAGAAGATCACTCGCTTCGATATTTTCGATCTCCAACATCGCCTACCTCGCTGGGTGTTGCAAATCCCTTACGACATTCTTAATCGTTTGAACCGCCGTAAGTTACTCAAAGATAATAATTCACTCACCGCTTCGATTACCATGGATAATTATGTTTTGAAGCCGGTGTCTGCTGAGGCGTCGTTCGACCTATTCTATATCGCTACAAAGAAGATAGTTAAATAAAAAAATGCAAAGTCGTTAGATATTCAAAAAAAATTAATACCTTTGCAAGACTTTTGTATAGTACAAAAGCACTGTGGAAAGATTTGACTGATTGCAAACCACAATAAAAAAGAGCTAAAACAGCCCTCATAGAGCCTATAGCCCCCTATTTTATTGTTGTGACGTCTGCCTATCCATAGTTTGAAATGTTAAATTTTAAATTATATAGACTATGGGATTTCTATTTACATCTGAGTCAGTCTCTGAGGGACACCCAGATAAAGTTGCGGATCAGATTTCTGATGCCATTCTCGACGAGTTTCTTCGTCATGACCAAAATTCAAAGGTCGCTTGCGAGACCCTTTGCACCACAGGTTTAGTTGTGGTGTCGGGTGAGGTGCGTTCGGAGGCTTATGTCGATGTTCAGAGTATCACGCGAGCGGTGATCAACAAGATCGGGTACAACAAAAGCGAGTACCAGTTCGATGGCAATTCGTGCGGTATCCTCTCGGCAATCCACGAGCAGTCGTCGGATATCAATCAGGGTGTAGTGCGCGAAGAGGAGGCTGAGCAGGGTGCTGGAGACCAAGGTATTATGTTTGGATATGCTACTAATGAGACCCTCGAGTTGATGCCCGCAACGCTCACATTGTCGCACGTGATCCTCAAGGAGTTGGCCGACATTCGCCGCCAAGGTGAGGTGATGACCTACCTGCGCCCCGACTCAAAGAGTCAGGTGACAATCGAGTATGGCGACGACCGCAAGCCTGAGCGTGTGCACACGATCGTTGTTTCGACCCAACACGACGAGTTCATCACAGCCTCGGAGGGTGTCAGCGAGAAGGAGGCCGAGAAGCAGATGCAGGATAAGATCCGCGAGGATGTTCGCACAATTCTTATTCCACGTGTCAAGGCTCGTTTGGAGCGCGCCGGAGATAAACTCTCGGAGCTTATTGGCGAGGAGTATATCCTCCACGTGAACCCTACCGGCAAGTTTGTGATCGGAGGACCTCATGGCGATACTGGTCTTACAGGTCGCAAAATAATTGTTGATACTTATGGTGGCCGCGGTGCCCACGGTGGCGGTGCCTTCTCGGGTAAGGACTCATCTAAGGTTGACCGCTCGGCAGCCTATGCTGCGCGCCACATTGCCAAGAATATGGTTGCGGCAGGTGTTGCCGACGAGGTTATGGTGCAGCTTAGCTATGCTATCGGCATTGCGCAGCCGCTGTCGGTATACGTTACAACTTATGGCAGCAACAAGCTCGCGATAAGTGAGGGTGAGATCGCCGAGCGTATCGGTCGTCTCTTCGACCTTCGTCCCGCAGCAATCGTCAACCGCTACGGACTCAAGAACCCGATCTTCGAGGCTACAGCATCGTATGGTCACTTCGGAAATCGCCCATACAGTGCGATGGCGAAGTTTATCGAAAATAGCAAAGAGGTGGAGCGCAAAATCGAATTCTTCGGTTGGGAGCGCCTCGATGCAGTGGAGAGTATCAAGGCTGAGTTTGGGTTGTGAGATTCTATTGCTAAACTTTTAGAAAGAAATTACAACCGACCCTTACTAAGGAAACTATAGTATGATCCCGTCGAGGAGATTATGATATGGTCGATGAGTGAAATATCAAAGAGTGCTGCGGCACTCTTTATTTTTTGTGTAAGGTCAATATCTTCGCGACTTGGCTCGACAGCTCCCGAGGGGTGGTTGTGCACCATGATCATCTGTGTCGAGAGGAGTTCGAGGGCGCGTTTTACGATTATACGGTGGTCAACAACGGTGGCTGTGATCCCGCCTTGGCTCACGCGCAGACGCTCCACGATGCGGTTGGATGCTGAGAGGAAAATCACCCAGCACTCCTCGTGCTTCATGGAGCTGAAGTATGAGCCGAAGAGCTCGACCACATCGGCACTACTCGAGATGACCTGTTTATTCTCAGCTTGTGCTGCTGCTGTGCGGCGTCCCCACTCTGCGGCAACCTTGAGTAATGTTGCACTCTTTAGGCCAATGCCCTCGACCATGCGCAGGCGCGAGACCTCCTCTTTGGCTATTGCCGCAAGGGAGTCTTTGTAGGCTTTCAGAAGTTCTACCGCTTGAGATTCAGCGTGTTGAGACCCGCCCAAAAGGAGCGCAAGAATCTCGACGTCGGTGAGTGCCTCGACACCTCGGACAGCGATTTTTTCTTGCAGGGAGAGCATAATGTGGTTGTTTATTGTTCTACTTGACTTGCGAGGCGGTCGACTTGCTCGAGGATTGTGTCACCATCCTCGTCGCTAATTCCTTGCGACACGGAGAATGCTGCACGCTGTTCGGCCTCTTTTTTGGACTCACCTATGCCGTGACCTACCTCTACACCGCCGATAATTGCCTTGGAGTAGAATAGTGGGCGCAAGGAGGTGGAATCCTTGTCGTTGCGTGTGCGGAACTCAATCGAGAGATGCTCCTTTTGAGACCACTCAATCAGACGACTCTTGAAGTCGGTCTCGGAGTGTAGGATCTCGTCGATATCGAGGTGCTTGTAGTAGATATTGTTGATTAATAGGCGATTGACAAACTCATACCCTTTATCGAGGTAGATCGCACCGATTAGTGCTTCAAAAGCATCGCCAAAGATATGCTTCTGCGAGAAGCTACCTGTGGCGTTACTGATGATATGTTTGTCCAGACCAATGGCCTTTGCCAATTTGTTGAGCGATTGGCGCGAAACAATCTTTGATCGTAGCTGCGTCAAGAAACCCTCATTCTCGGTGGGGTATTGGATATAGAGATAGTCCGATGTAACGGACTCTATCACGGCATCACCGAGATACTCTAATCGCTCATTGTTGATTTGGGATCCATCTTCGAGTTGTATCGAGGCTGACTTATGGATCAAAGCCAACTTGTAGATGTCGATATTGTGTGGGGCATACCCAAACATATCGTCGAAGATCTTGAAATACTCCTTGTCAGAGCCGAATCGACACTTTATCGCACGACGAATAGTATTGAACACGGCTCGAAAGGTGTTAGAATTTACGGAAGATGATTGTAGCATTGTGTCCGCCAAAGCCGAACGTGTTGCTCAATGCACATCTAACCTCACGTTTTTGCGCTACATCCAAAGTCAAGTTGAGTTTGGTGTCGATCTCGGGATCGAGATCCTTGCAGTTGATCGAGGGAGGGATAACTCCATTCTGGATTGCAAAGATACAAGCCAAAGCCTCGACAGCACCTGTAGCGCCCAATAGGTGACCAGTCATTGACTTGGTCGAAGAGATGTTGAGATTGTATGCGTGGTCGCCGAATACTCCTTGAACTGCCTTCAACTCAGCCTTGTCGCCAAGTGGAGTCGAGGTGCCGTGAACATTGATGTAGTCGATATCCTCGGGCGCAATCGAAGCATCTTTGATCGCGTCGCGCATAGATTTCATAGCACCGAGACCCTCGGGGTGTGGTGCAGTAAAGTGGTGAGCGTCAGCCGAGCAGCCACCACCGATAACCTCGCAGTAGATCTTAGCTCCGCGAGCCTTAGCGTGCTCATACTCCTCGAAGATTAGCGCACCTGCACCCTCGCCAACAACGAAACCATCGCGGTTTACGTCGAACGGACGCGAAGCAGTCATGCAATCATCGTTGCGAGTCGAAAGAGCCTGCATAGAGTTGAATCCACCGATTGACGGTTCGTTGACCGGAGCCTCTGAGCCACCGGTAACTACAACATCAGCCTTGCCATAACGTATAGTGTCGAGAGCGTGGATCATACCATGATTGGACGAAGCACATGCCGAAACTGTACAGTAGTTAGGCCCCATAAAGCCATACTTAATAGAGATATAACCTGCGGCGATATCGGCAATCATTCGAGGGATGAAGAATGGGCTAAAGCGGGGGGTGTTACCACCCTCCGCAAAGCCAACACATTCGTCGAAGAAGGTCTTGAGACCTCCAATACCTGAGCTCCAGATCACACCAACTTGCTCCTTGTCGAGGGTCTCCATGTCGAATCCCGCATCATCAACTGCTTGTGTAGCAGCCACAAGAGCATATTGTGTGTAGAGGTCGTATTTGCGAACCTCTTTACGATCAAAGTGCTCAGCCCAGTCGTAGTCCTTTACTTCACAAGCAAATCTTGTCTTAAATTTCTCTGCATCAAAACGAGTAATTGTGCCGCAGCCATTAACACCCTTTTCCAAATTTGAAAAGTACTCTTCAATATTGTTTCCAAGCGGATTGATAGTTCCTACGCCTGTTACAACAACTCTTCTTTCTACCATAATACTAAAAAAGACTTAAAAAAATGCTTGCTATAAACTTATATAAATTAGTTGAGGTGAGCCTCGATGTAAGAGACTGCGTCACCTACAGTAGCGATCTTCTCAGCGTCCTCGTCTGGAATTTGGATGTCAAATGCCTTCTCGAACTCCATGATCAACTCAACTGTGTCGAGTGAATCTGCGCCAAGGTGGCTTGTGAAACCTGCATCAGCAACTACCTCTGACTCCTTAACACCCAATTTGTCAACGATAATCTCGACAACCTTTGTTTGAACTTCTGCCATAACTTTAAATTTTTAGTTAATAATTATTAAATATTGTAATTGATTAATATTTCTCTCATAATCGTCGACAAATTTAATACTTTTTTATTACTTTTGACTCATTGAATTGCTTTTTTATTAAAAAAAATTCAACCTTTTTTGTTAAACAACTAAAACATAGATAATTATGAAACTTCTGTTAATATCAAATTCGACTAATGCTGGTGAAGCTTATCTCAAATATCCGATAAATAAGATCGGAGAATTCCTCCAAGGCGTCGGCGAAGTGATCTTTATTCCCTACGCTGCCGTAACCTTTTCGTACGATCAATACGAGGCAAAAGTAGCAGATAGATTCGCTGAGATTGGTGTCAAAGTGCGCTCAATCCACCATAGCGAGAACCCCGTGGCGACTATCGCTCAGGCCGAGGCTATCTGCGTTGGAGGTGGTAATACATTTGCATTAAGCAAAGCGATGCAGGAGTTGGGCTTGGTCGAGGCCATCACTGCGCGTGTGGCTCAAGGAGCCAAGTATGTCGGTTGGTCGGCGGGGAGCAATGTGACCTGCCCCACGCTCTGCACCACCAACGATATGCCTATTGTGGAGCCCTTGTCCTTTAAGTTGATGGGGCTCGTCCCATTCCAGATCAATCCTCACTACCTCGATGCAAATCCCGAGGGTCACGCCGGCGAGACTCGCGAGCAGCGTATCGAGGAGTTTATCGCGGCTAATCCCAATACCTACGTGGCGGGACTTCGCGAGGGTTGCATGATCGAATATCGTGATGGAGAGATGCAGCTTATTGGTTCTCGCCCAATGCGAATTTTTAAGTATGGTGAGCCAACCATCGAGGTTAACGCCGGTGACGATATTTCATTCTTACTAAAATAGGCAAAATGACAACATATATAATAGGTATAGGACTTATTGGCGGCTCGATGGCTCTTGCACTTCGTCACAAGGGTGTTAGCGATGTTGTCTTGGGTTTCGATACATCGGTCGAGAATCAAGAGTGTGCACTGAAGCGAGGCTTGGTGGATCGGATAGTTGAGATGGATGAGGGGCTTTCTGAAGCCGATTTGGTAATCATCTCGACCCCCGTGAGTGCTGCGCCATCGCTCGCTGTCAAGATCTTAAATAAGTTGCGCGAGGATCAGGTGCTGATGGATGTTGGTTCGATCAAGGGTGAGATCTGCGAGATGGTCTCGATGCACGCCAAGCGTGAGCAGTTTGTGGCAACCCACCCTATGTGGGGAACCGAGCATAGTGGACCCGAGGCGGCACAAGAGGGGGCATTCGATGGTAATACCGTAGTTTTGTGCGACGCTGAGCGTAGTTCGGAACACGCTTTGCATTGCACCAAGCAGCTTTACACCAAGTTGGGGATGAACATCATCGAGATGAATAGCGAGGAGCATGACCTGCACGCAGCATATATTTCGCATATTTCGCACATCACCTCCTTTGCCTTAGCTCTTACGGTTTTGGAGAAGGAGCGCGAGGAGCAACATATTTTCGATATGGCTGCAACCGGTTTCGAGTCGACAGTTCGTTTGGCTAAGAGCTCACATGCGACGTGGATTCCGGTGTTGCTGCGCAACAAATACAATGTATTGGATGTGTTGCGCGAACATATCCACCAGCTCCAACTTATGCGCAAAGCCATTGAGCAGGACGATGCCGAGCAACTCAAGGAGATGATCGAGCGCGCCAACTCAATCAAGCGAATCATCAACTCATGATCCCGCGCAGAGCGACGATCGGAGAGGTGGGTGAGAGGGCGGCAGTAGCTTACCTTCGCTCGAATGGTTTTATGATCCGTGAGCGCAATTGGCGCAATGGTCGTTACGAGATCGATATTATTGCCGAGCGGTGGGGTGTGATCCACTTTGTGGAGGTTAAGAGTCGCAAGGTGGATGGTTGGAGCACTCCCGAGCAGGCGATCGACAAGCATAAATTTGAGTCGCTTCGGCGAGCTGCCGCTGCCTACTTAGGCATTAATGCAATCCGGGGCGAACATCAGTTCGATTTGGTCGCAGTCGACATGCAGGGCGAAGAGCCTGTGGCAGTGCGATTTACAGAAAATGCAATGCAATCAGCATGGTAGCATTGTTTTTTCGACTAAAAATGTTATCTTTGTGGTGCAAAACATTTAAATAACAGATGTGGTTATATAATATTATAGTTCTTCTCTACTCCTTGATGGTTAGAATAGCCTCGATGTGGATGCCTAAGGCTAAGCTGTGGAGCGAAGGACGTAAAAATATCTTTGAAAGAATGGCTCAGGCCATCTCCCCCGATGATCGTATTGTCTGGATACACGTTGCATCGCTTGGCGAATTTGAGCAGGGTAGACCCCTCTTGGAGCGCATTCGCGAGGAGCATCCCGAGTATAAAATACTTCTTACATTCTTCTCTCCATCGGGCTATGAGGTTCAAAAAAATTATGCAGGTGCAGATTATATCTTCTACCTGCCGATCGATACTCCGCGCAATGCACGCCGATTCCTCGATGTGGCGCACCCCGAGATTGTGATCTTTGTAAAATACGAATTTTGGCTCAATATGCTCTATGAGTTGCACCGCCGCAATATCAAGAGCTATATCGTTTCGGCTATCTTCCGCCCGGGTTCGATCTTTTTCCGCAACTATGGTCAGATGTGGCGTCGTGCGCTGAAGAGCTTCGAAGTTCTATTTATCCAGAATCAGGAGTCGAAAGAGTTGTTGCATACGCTCGGGTTCGACAACGTGGTGATCGCCGGAGATACGCGCTTCGACCGTGTTGCGCAGATCGCTCAAGGTGTCAAAGAAAACCCTATCATAGCGCGATTCAAGGGCGAGAGTCAGCTCTTTATAGCGGGCTCGACATGGCCTGCTGACGAGCTTCTGCTCGGAGAGCTGGTCAAAGCTAACGAGGATCTTAAGTTTGTCATTGCGCCACATGAGATCGGGTCAGAGAGGGTTGAAGCACTCCAGAGCCAGTTTGGGGGAGCGATCCGCTACACCCAAATCGATGAGGGTGTCGATCTGTCGAAAGCTAAAATATTGATCCTCGACACAATGGGGCAACTCTCGCGAATCTACCGTTATGCCTCGTGGGCATATATCGGAGGTGGTTTTGGAGTCGGCATCCACAATACGCTCGAGGCTGCTACATTTGGGCTTCCGATGTCGTTTGGCCCAAATTACCAAAAGTTCAACGAGGCCAAGGAGTTAGTGCGACTCGGAGGTAGTAGCTCGGTGAATAACTCCGAAGAGTTAGTGGAGTGGCTTGGCTATCTTCGCACCAACGAGGAGCTATACAAAAAGAGAAGCCTGATCACAAAGCAATACACGCAGAGTCAGCAAGGAGCTGCAAAAATTATAACAAAAGAGATATTTAGCTAAATTAGAGAGAATATTAACCATTCTGCAATAGTTCGTTAACACAACTTTAACATTGTTATTGTTCCTTTGCAGTCTGAAACTATACAGAATAAATATGAGTCCTATTTTTACATTTGTAGTCATTACATTAGCAGTATTAGCTATTTTTGACATTATCGTGGGAGTATCCAACGATGCCGTAAACTTTTTGAATTCAGCTATCGGCTCTAAGATTGCACCTCTCAAGGTTATTCTTGCTGTGGCAGCTGTCGGTATTTTGATCGGTACGCTCACCTCATCGGGTATGATGGATGTTGCCAAGAGTGGTGTTTTCCACCCGGGCTACTTCACCTTCCCCGAGATTATGATGCTTTTCTTGGGTATGATTGTGGGTGATATCATACTTCTTGACATCTTCAACACATTGGGTCTTCCCACCTCTACCACCGTGTCGATGGTCTTCGGATTGTTGGGTGCAGCTGTGGGTGTTTCGATCTACAAAGTGGCTATGGAGAGTGAGTTAGTTGCAGCTAATGTTGGCGATTTGATCAATACGGCAGGAGCTTTCAAATTGATCTCGGGTATTCTTCTTTCGGTGCCTCTCTCATTCCTTTTGGGTTTGCTCTTTATGTATATCTCGCGTTTGATCTTCTCGTTCCGCTACAAGACGGTCTTCTCTAAGTTTGGCGCTTTGTGGTGCGGTATTTCGTTTACTGGTATCGTCTACTTCGTGCTGTTCAAGGGTTTGAAGAGCAGTGGTTTGATCCCACCTGAACTCACTGCATATATCAACGAGAATACATTTATCTCGCTTCTAATTATATGGGCAGCAAGTTCGTTTATCCTATTCTTAATGCAGATGTTCAAAGTGAAGCTCCTCAAGGTGACTATCCTTGCCGGTACCTTCTCCTTGGCGCTTGCCTTTGCTGGAAATGACCTTGTGAACTTCATCGGAGTTCCAGTTGCGGGTTACGAGTCATACCAGATCGCACAGCAGAGCGATGACCCGATGAATATGCGCATGACTGCACTTCAGTCGGGCAGCAATCTCCCAGATGCAATTCCAAACACTTCGTATAAGCCAGTTTCGAAATCCGAACTTGGTATCTCTCGTTCGCCTCGCGCAAACACATGGATGCTTGTGGTGTCGGGTATGATTATGGTGCTTACACTTTTCCTTTCGAAAAAGGCGATGAATGTATCCAAAACAGAGCTGTCGCTATCCAACCAGAACGAAGGAAACGAGAAGTTTAGCTCGTCGGAGCTCTCTCGAGGCATGGTGCGTGCTGCACTCTCGATCAATAACTTCTATGTCAGAATCACTCCTAAGAGAGTCCAGAAGTTTATCGACAAGCAGTTCGAGCAGCTACCAGTCGAGGAGCGTGGTGGAGCGAGCTACGACCTTATTCGTGCCACTGTAAACCTCACCGCAGCCTCTATCCTAATCTCGATTGCAACCTCGTTTGGACTACCTCTTTCGACAACATACGTTGTATTTATGGTTGCGATGGGTTCGTCGCTTGCCGACAAGGCTTGGGGACGCGAGAGCGCTGTATACCGTATCACAGGTGTCATGACCGTTATTATGGGATGGTTCCTAACGGCTATCGTCGGCTTTACTATCGCACTAAGCACCTCTTCGGCGCTTATTTGGGGTACCCAGCTTTGGGATGGCGGTTGGATCGCAATGATCCTTGTAGTTGGCCTTTGCCTCTTCTTGGCTATCCGCAGCAACTTCTTCCCTAAGAAGAGGGAGAGCGAGGAGTATGATGATAATATGGATCTAATTGCAACAGCTAAGGGCGAGGAGATTCTATACCGTTGTACCGAGGAGATCCTCGAGAATGTCACTCGTATCAACAAAATCTATAACCGCACACTTGTAGCCCTCTTCAAGGAGAATCGCAAGGTGCTCAAGGAGATGGATCACGAGGCACGCGCACTCAGTCAGAAGGCAAGCGAGCGCAAGTATAACATCCTCGAGACCCTTAACCACCTCCAAGATAACAATATCAACTCTGGTCACTTCTATGTGCAGGTGGTTGACTATGTGGGCGAGGTTACTAAGGCGCTTACCTATATCACCAAGCCTTCGTTCGCTCATATCGACAACAACCACTCGGGCTTGACCAAGGAGCAGATCCACGATCTAATGAGCATCAACAACGATGTGGAGGAGGTATTCTCTAAGATGCGCGCAATGCTTAAGACCAAGGATTTCGCAGAGTTAGACTCACTTATCAATCTGCGTCACGAGCTTTCGGGCAAGTTTGCCGATGCAACCAAGAAGCAACTCAAACGCATCAAGGCAAATGCCGAAGGCAACTCATCTCGCTCAAGTATGTTGTATCTCAATATCCTTAACGAGACCAAAACAATCGTCCTTCAATCGAAGAATTTGATGAATGCACAAAGCTACTTCCTCCAGAATAAGGAGTAAGAGTCGCAATAAAGCGTAAACAAGAGGTTAACGTGGGTTTGATTAATATCGAACTCACGTTAATTTATTTTTGGGGCAAACGCACGAGAAACTTTTTCGGGTCAATCCAAAATTTCTGTGGCAATAATATGTAAGCCGTCATTCCCGCGAACGCGGGGATCTTAAATGAGCAACATTGTGTTTGCACTGAATTTATTCTCTGAATATGTTCAAATAAATAAATAAATGTATATCTTTGTATATTAATGAAGTGTGAACTATACGTAAAGAATATATGATATGAAAAATCTGGAGACAAAATTTGCAGGCCTTGAGCTATGCAATCCAATTATCGTTTCGAGCTGTAGCCTTACTGGCGACGTGAATGGTGTACGAACTTTTACCGATGTGAGCGTTGGAGCTGTTGTGCTCAAATCGCTATTTGAGGAGGATATCATTCGCGAGAGTGCTGTGCTGAATCAGGCTTCTACTCACACCGAAGCCGATGATTATCTACAAGCATATATTGCAGCTGAGGCACTTAGCAACTACATTAACCTTATCAAAGAGAGTAAGAAGTTGAGTGCCTTTACCAAGATTATTGCAAGTATTAACTGCTCGAATAGTGGCGAATGGGTGGAGTATGCTCGTGCAATCGAGTTAGCGGGAGCCGACGCCTTGGAGCTTAATGTGATGACAATTGCTTCGGATGCAATGATGGCCGATGGCGAGTTAGAGAAACGCCATATCGCAATCGCTAAGTCGGTGTGTGAGGTGGTTAATATCCCAGTTATAATGAAGTTGGGTACGATGTTAAGCAATCCATCAAGCCTTGTCTCGCGTCTCGCCGCATATGGTGTTTCGGGTTTTGTGCTCTTCAATCGTGCCTATCCAATTGATATCGACATCGAGCAGATGAAATATACTCATGGTTCGATCTTGGGCTCAATTGATGATTTATCTACACCTTTACGCCACGTTGCAATAGCATCGGCATCAAACCCTAACTCTTCATTCTCACTCTCGGGTAGTGTGCATAGTGGTGAGTGTATCATCAAGGCGATCTTGGCTGGTGCGGCAACTGTTTCGGTGTGCAGTATCCTCTATCGCCAAGGGGCAGATGCTACGCAGTGGATTGCTGATGCGCTCAATAGAGTTAGAGATTGGCAGACCAAACATAACTATGAGTCGATCGAGAGCTTCCGTGGCCTTATGAATAACAGCGTCGAGGAGCATAGCGACACTGTGATGAGATCGCAATTCCTTAAACATTTTAGTGCTTTTATATAGTCAAGTAACATGATTCAACATATTTCAGATTCCGCAAGATATATAGGTGTGGATGATCACGAACTCGATCTCTTTGAGAGCCAATATAGCGTTCCCGATGGAATGAGCTACAATTCTTATCTTATTTTGGACGAGAAGATCGCAATCCTCGATACGGTCGATATCTCCAAGATTGAGCAGTGGGTCGAGAACTTGCAGCGTGAGTTGGCAGGGCGTACCCCCGACTACATCATAGTGACACATATGGAGCCCGACCACGCAGCAGGATTGGTGCGCGCATTGGAGCTCTACCCCTCGATGCAGATTGTGGGCAATGCTAAGACCTTTGGCATGATCCCTCAATTCTTTTCGCTCGATATCTCCGAGCGACAAGTGGTGGTCAAGGAGGGCGACACATTGGAGTTGGGTGAGCATTTCCTCAAATTTATGATGGCGCCGATGGTGCATTGGCCTGAGGTGATGGTGGTGTACGACTCTTTCGATCAGACGTTATACAGTGCCGATGCATTTGGTAAATTCGGAGCACTCGATGCACCCGACCCCGAGGGTTGGACGTGTGAGGCGCGCCGCTACTACTACAATATCGTGGGTAAGTATGGCACCAATGTTCAGTCGCTTCTCAAAAAGTTGGATGGCACACCCATTTCGACGATTGCACCACTTCACGGAGAGTTTCTCGGAGGGGAGATCTCTTATTATATAGGTATGTACGATATGTGGAGCCGCTACCAATTCGAGGATCGCGGAGTTATGATTGCCTACGCCTCGATCCATGGCAACACTGCTGAGGCTGCCGAAAAGATGGCCGAGGTTCTGCGAGAGCAGGGCGTGGAGCATGTCAAGCTATTCGACCTGTGCCGCGGCGACCAGTCGTTTATGGTGGAGGATGCATTCCAAACCCAGCACCTTATCTTGGCAGCAGCCTCATACGACGCGGGGGTATTCCCACCCATGGAGCACTTCTTGCACCACCTTAAGAGTAAGAACTATCAGGGACGCAAGGTCGGTATCATCGAGAATGGATCGTGGGCTCCCACCGCAGGCAAGGTTATGCGTGCAGCATTGGAGGGGATGAAGAGTGTCGAGATCTTCGACGAGACGATCACCATCCGCTCGTGCTACAAAGAGGAGAACCGCGCAGCGATGCAGCGTTTGGCTGAGTGGTTTTCACGCGAGAGTTAACAGCAAAATTCTTCAAAAAACACTGCGTCATCCTCGCAAAGATAGGGGTCTTAAAGAGAGGAGTCTACACATGGTTTTTAAGATTCCCGTTTTCACGGGAATGGCGGCTTATATATATTATACTCGGTAACCACCTCTTGCCTCTCCCCCAAGCCCACTCTTTACAAAGAGTGGGCTTTGTCGCAATTTTACAAATTGCTCCGTAATAGGAGGTTGCGAGGTAGATAGTTATCTACCTCACGTTATATTATACTATTGTCCACAGAAAAAGCGATTGATTCTTAATACCATAAATAGGCGTTGTAGGTGGTTATTTGCGCTTTACTGCGAGATTTTGCATCGAAAATTTGGAATCTTAAATATTTTTTTGTAATTTTAACAGATTTAATTTTTCGAGAATCACCACACCTTAGAGATTATCAACCAAAAACAATAAAACCATGGTAAAGATTACAAAAGAGGCAGCTCTGCTCTATCACTCGCAGGGTAAGCCCGGCAAAATTGAGGTTATTCCAACTAAACCCTATTCGACCCAAACGGACCTTTCGCTGGCCTACTCGCCCGGTGTGGCTGAGCCGTGTCTCGAGATCGAAAAAAATGAGGAGGATGCCTACAAATATACAGCCAAGGGCAACTTGGTAGCGGTTATCTCCAACGGTACCGCCGTATTAGGATTGGGCGACATCGGCGCTTTGGCCGGTAAACCAGTGATGGAGGGTAAGGGTCTGCTCTTTAAGATCTACGCAGGTATCGATGTGTTCGATATTGAGGTCGACGAGAAGGATCCCGATAAATTTGTCGAGATCGTTAAGTCGATCGCTCCCACATTTGGAGGTATCAACTTGGAGGATATCAAGGCACCCGAGTGCTTCCTCATCGAGAAGCGCCTCAAGGAGGAGTTGGATATCCCCGTGATGCACGACGACCAGCATGGTACAGCTATTATCTCGTCGGCAGGACTCATCAACGCTTTGGAGGTCGCAGGCAAGAAGATCAGCGAGGTCAAGGTGGTTGTAAATGGCGCGGGCGCTTCGGCGATCTCATGTACGACGCTCTATGTGGCTTTGGGTGTCGACCCTAAGAACGTTATCATGTTGGACAGCAAGGGTGTAATCACCTCCGACAGAGAGAACCTTCCAGAGAGTAAGCAGCGTTTCGCAACAGATCGTCGCGATCTTAAGACTTTGGAAGATGCGGTGAAGGGTGCCGATGTATTTTTAGGTCTTTCCCGTGGTAATGTCCTCTCGCAAGATATGGTTCGCAGCATGGCACACGACCCAATTATCTTTGCTTTAGCTAATCCTACTCCCGAGATATCGTACGAAGATGCTATGTCGGCTCGCCCCGATGTATTGATGTCGACAGGTCGTTCGGACTATCCCAACCAGATTAATAACGTATTAGGTTTCCCTTATATCTTCCGTGGCGCGCTCGATACATCGGCTCGCGCAATCAACGAGGAGATGAAGTTAGCAGCGGTTTACGCTATCGCAAATCTTGCTAAGCAACCTGTGCCTGATGTTGTGAATGAGGCTTACAAAGTCAATAATTTCACCTTTGGTCGCGAATACTTTATTCCAAAGCCTGTCGATCCACGCCTTATCACCGAGGTTTCGGTCGCAGTGGCAAAGGCAGCAATGGAGTCGGGTGTAGCACGTACTACCATTGGCGATTGGGATGAGTACCGCAAGCACCTCAAGGTGTTGATGGGGCAGGAGTCAACATTGGTGAATCAGCTTCACCAGACCGCACGCCTCGACCCTCAGCGCGTTGTGTTTGCCGAGGCGACACACCCCAATATGCTTAAAGCAGCTTCGCAGGCTAAGTCGGAGGGCATTTGCCAACCAATCCTATTGGGAACCCGAGACAAAATCGTCGCATTGGCCAGCGAGCACGATGTCAACCTCGAGGGGATCGAGATCGTCGACTTGCGCAGCGACGAGGAGACTGCGCGCCGCGAGAACTACGCGCGAATCCTCACCGAGAAGCGCCAGCGTGCCGGAGCAAACTATCAGGAGAGTAACGACAAGATGTTTGAACGCAACTACTTCGGTATGATGATGGTCGAGACGGGCGATGCCGATGCATGCATCACGGGTCTTTACACCAAGTACTCCAACACGATCAAAGTTGCCAAGGAGGTTGTCGGAATCCAAGAGGGCTACAACCACTTCGGAACGATGCATATCCTTAATTCTAAGCAGGGTACCTACTTCGTGGCCGATACACTTATCAACCGCCACCCCAATACCGATACCTTGATTGATATCGCACGCCTCTCGGAGCAGACTGTGAACTTCTTCAACCACACTCCAGTTATCGCAATGCTTTCGTATTCTAACTTTGGCTCGGATCCAGTAGGCTCTCCTGCGATGGTGCACGAGGCGGTAGACTATATGCAGCACAACTATCCGGGGTTGGCAATCGACGGCGAGATGCAAGTTAATTTTGCGCTCAACCGCGAGTTGCGCGATGCTAAGTTCCCATTCACTCGCATCAATGGCAAGGATGTCAACACCCTGATCTTCCCTAACTTGAGCTCATCTAATAGCACCTACAAATTTATTCAGGCGATGAGCGAAACTGAGGTGATCGGGCCTATCCAGATGGGACTTAACAAGCCAATCCACTTCACCGACATCGAGAGCTCGGTGAGCGATATTGTTAATATTGCTGCGGTAGCTGTCATTGATGCTATTGTAGCGAAGAAGCGCCAAGCATAAACCTTAATATATTTTAAAACATTTTGTTTGATTGAGTAAAAAATATTATCTTTGACATGACTTTTTGAACTTGTTCAAACTAAACAATAAATTAAACTATGAAAGAAGCAATTGCAATTCTAACAGGTGGTGGTCCTGCACCGGGCATGAACACCGTAGTAGGTAGTGTCGCTAAGACATTCCTCCAGAAAGGTTACACCGTAATCGGTCTTAATGGCGGTTACTCAGGTCTATTTAATCCTAACCCAAACACCGTTGAGATCTCATTCCCAATGGCTGATGATATCTTCAACCGTGGAGGTTCATTCCTTCAGATGAGCCGTTTTAAGCCAACTGACAACGATTTCGCATGCAACTTCAACCTTGATTTCTTTATCAAGAACAACATCAAGTTGCTTGTGACTGTCGGTGGTGACGATACCGCTTCGACTGCTAACCGCATCGCTAAGTTCCTCGAGGAGAAGCAATATCCAATCTCAAATATCCACGTTCCAAAGACTATCGATAACGATCTTCCATTGCCCGCAGGTACTCCAACTTTTGGTTATGAGTCGGCTAAGGATAGCGGCGCTGTTATCGCTCGCGCAGTATACGTTGACGCTCGCACAAGTGGCAACTGGTTCGTTGTTGCAGCGATGGGTCGCTCGGCAGGTCACCTTGCTTTCGGTATCGGTGAGGCTTGTCACTACCCAATGATCGTTATTCCAGAGATGTTCAACAAGACTGAAATCACTGTGGATAAGATCGTTAACCTCGTAGTGTCGTCTATCATCAAGCGTAAGATCACCGGCATGGACTACGGTGCAGCGATGATCTCGGAGGGTGTATTCCACGAGCTATCGGATGAGGAGATCAAGAAGAGCGGCGTGAGCTTCTCCTACGACGACCACGGTCACCCAGAACTTGGTAAAGTATCTAAGGCGCATATCTTCAACGAGATGTTGGAGAAGAAGCTCAAAGAGATCGGCGTGAAAGTTAAGAGCCGTCCGGTAGAGATCGGCTACGAGGTTCGTTGCCAAACTCCTGCTGCGTTCGACCTTACTTACTGCTCGGAGTTGGGTATGGGTGTCTACAAGCTATTCTCAGATGACAAGACTGGTTGTATGGTATTCGTTGATACTGAGGGCAATGTGTCACCTCTTTACCTTAAGGATCTCCAAGATCCAATCTCAGGCAAGATTCCACCACGCTTGGTGAACATCGAGTCTGATAAGGTTAAGGCAGTTGTTGACAACATCCTAAGCTACATCACCGAGGAGGACTACGAGGCTGCTAAGGCTTACGTTCCAAATCCAGAGGCTTACGACTTCAACAAGATTCTCGGCTGGTAGTTTCTCAATAGCCGATAAATGAATAGGTGACTAACAGATCTACGGGTCCTGTTAGTCACCTTTCTTTTATAAAAGTAGGAGCCATTATAGGCTCCTACAAACTTATTGTCGATTATTGGATTAATTGTGTGATCACAAAATTTTTCCAGAGGATAGTAATATGTAAGCCGTCATTCCCGTGAAAACGGGAATCTTAAAAGCTATGCTTCTACTTTAAGATCCCCGCTTTCGCGAGGATGACGCACGGGGTCTTAAGGTATTTTCGCCTCACTGAAAATTGTACATGATCCGATTTCTGTTTGTTACTCTTTAGCCTCAAAGTTTAGCTCATATCCTTTGTGCTCTGGCTTGGTGATAGCTCCCGTTGCAGCATCTATTCCCCAACCCAAAATGTCGGTAAGGTTTAGCACCGAAACGGCGTTGAATTTTTTCTCGATCTCGAGAATTACTGGTTGGTACCCTTCTGCTTCAGCGCTCACTAAAGTGGAGCTAAAGCCACGTTTAACCTTGGCCGTGTAGGGGAATGTTACGTTGTTTTGTGGGATTCCATCGATCGTGAATTTGGATGGCTCATCAACATTTGATGTAAATAGTACATTTTGCTTTGATCCGCAAAATACTGTGGCACATGATGTTAGTAGTAGGCCACATAGCGGAATTAGTAGAATCTGTGTTTTCATTTTGTCGTAGTTTTGATGATTAATTATTTAACAATAAGTTTTTATTTCAAAAAAAAGTGCACCTAAATTGCACGCCATCAAGGGCTACGACACCCCATTGTCTTTGCAAAGTAGGCACACAGTGCTACTTTGCCTAAGTACAAGACAATTTCTAAGCCTATTTAATCAATGTCGTAGTTTGATGGCGATTAGGCAAATATTATATTTATAACAAAAGTAATTTATATTTATGAGACCTCAAAATATTAGTCTCTCAATTTTGTAGATTTATTCCTATTTTTTCTATTTAGAGTGTAATAACAAAAGAAGTCGGTGGAAAATCATTCCACCGACTTCTATATAATTATCTACTTTAGCGCCTACTCCATAGGGGGTCTACCGCCCTCGGGGTGTTCGCCTTCTGGATGCTCACCCTCGGGTCCTTCTCCCTCTTCGCCTTCGGGTCGACCTCTTAGGCGAGCGTCGGGATCGAAGGTGTTATCTTTGCAGATGGATTTGTAGAATTTAGTCCACTTCTCCATCTCCTTTTCATTGAGAATCTCGGCCATGTTGAGGTTGAGCGTCTTGTGAATCTCGACCAATTTAGGACGAACTACCATCATACTTTTGTTCACGGCTGCCATAATTGCCCGCAGTGTGGTCATATCACCTGTCGCCTCTTCGATGGCCTCTTTTGCAAATTCGAGTACATCAATATCGGTGCGGTGCTGGGGAATAAGCTCCTCATATGCAGCGGTATAAGTCTCGATTGCAGCTACTACAGCCTCCTCCTTAGGTTTGTTCTTCTTGATCTTCAACTTCTTGAGAGCCTCTTCGCTATCAATTTCGAAGAATCCAGCAGAGCCGATAAAGTTAATATCGAGGTTGCGTTGCGATTGTTGTTGTGGAGGAGCTCCTTGGCCACCACCTTGTCCGCCCTGACCGCCGCCGCGTCCGCCGCCACCGCCCATGCCGCCACCGCCCATCTGTGCGAAGCCGCTTAGCGAAATGAAGGTCATACAAATTGCTGCCAAAAGTGTAACTTTTTTCATCTTATTTGAGTTTTTAGTTTTGTGATTTTTAACAATAACGAGATTTGGTGGTTAGATATTGTATTGTGTCACTATTTCTTGGCGTTCGCTTTAGCCCAAGAATCTTTGAGTGTCACCGTGCGGTTGAACACAAGTCTCTGGGGGGTGGAGTCGCTATCGGGACAGAAGTAACCTACGCGCTCAAATTGGTATGTTGTGCCCACCGGAGCTGTAGCCAATGATGGCTCGAGGTAACCGGTGATCTTGACCATTGAGTCGGGGTTAAGGTTATCCTCCCAAGTCTCGCCCTCGGCGCAGTCATCGGGATTCTCCTTGGTGAAGAGCGGGTTGAATAGACGAACCTCTGCCTCGATGGCATCTGCTGCCGAGACCCAGTGAATAACACCCTTTACGCGGCGTCCATCGCTCGATGAACCCTCGCCTGATTGCGGGTCGATAGTACATAGTAACTCGATGATCTCACCATTCTCGTCGCGCACAACATCCTCACACTTAAGTAAGTATGCGTAGCGAAGACGAACCTCGCCACCGATCGAGAGGCGGAAGAATTTCTTGGGAGGGTTCTCCATAAAGTCATCGCGCTCGATCCATAGATGCTTCGAGAAAGGCACCTCGCGGCTACCAGCCTCGGCATTTTCGGGGTTGTTCACAGCCGAGAAAAGTTCGGTTTTGCCCTCCTCATAGTTGGTGATAGTTACCTTAAGAGGATTTAGCACAGCCATGCGGCGCTCGGCAATTTTGTTGAGATCCTCGCGAACGCAGTACTCCAATTTGCCTAAGTCAATGGTGTTGTCGCGCTTAGCTACGCCGACCATCTCGGCAAAAGCACGAACCGAAGCGGGCGAATATCCCTTGCGGCGAAGTCCACAGATAGTTGGCATGCGTGGGTCATCCCAACCCATCACGGCACCCTCCTCGACCAACTTTAAGAGTCGACGTTTCGACATCATAGTGTAGGTCAAATTGAGGCGTGCAAACTCATATTGATGTGATGGGTAGATCTCCAAAGCTTCGATAAACCAGTCATATAACGGGCGGTGAACGTCGAATTCGAGTGTGCAGATTGAGTGTGTAATCTCCTCGATCGAATCGCTCTGACCGTGTGCATAATCATACATAGGGTAGATGCACCACTTGTCGCCCGTGCGGTGGTGGTCGGTGTGAAGGATGCGATACATGATCGGGTCACGCATCAACATATTTGGGTGAGCCATATCGACCTTAGCGCGAAGCACCATTGCACCATCGGGGTGTTTGCCATCTTTCATCTCTGTGAATAGGCGCAAGTTCTCCTCTATAGTGCGCTCGCGGAATGGTGAGTTGGTGCCGGGAACAGAGACAGTACCACGGTTTTCGCGGATCTGCTCCTGCGACTGGTCGTCGACATACGCCGCACCGCGCTTGATAAGCTCCACAGCCCAATCGTAGAGCTGATCGAAGTAGTCCGAAGCGTAGCGCTCAACAGCCCACTTGAAGCCTAACCATTCGATATCGCGCTTGATAGCGTCGACATACTCCACATCCTCCTTGACGGGGTTGGTGTCGTCGAAACGCAGGTTGCACAAGCCGCCATACTTCTTGGCTAAACCGAAGTTGATGCAGATACTCTTGGCGTGACCAATATGTAGATAGCCATTTGGCTCGGGTGGAAATCGGGTTTGAACGCGTTTATTGCCCGCGGCAATCGACTCCTCGATAATCTCTTCGAGGAAATTTAATGACCTCTCTTTCTGAGGTTCAGTAGTTAGGTTTGACATACGCTATTGTGTAGTGTTTCTGTGAATTTTATTGTAAAAGACAAAAATAATAAAAATATTTTAATAATGCAATTTTTGGATCGTTTTCACATAATTTTACTAATTTTGCATTATGAAATTTCAATCTCTATCTCTCTCTGAGTCGCTTGTGGTAGCGCTCCAAAGTATTAATATCGAGGATGTTCGACCCATTCAGCAGCTTGTGATTCCTGCGGCAGTCGCAGGGCGCAATCTTCTGGTGGGATCGCAGACCGGCAGCGGTAAGACCTTGGCCTATCTGCTGCCTATCGTCGAACGACTTTGCGCTGCGCCCACCTCTCGAGCACTGATTTTGGCACCCACGCGCGAACTTGTGCAGCAGATCTCCACGGTCGCATCACCTCTTTGCGAGGCGTTATCTTTGAGTGTTGCCACGATTGTCGGTGGGGTAGAGTATGCCCCGCAACGCGAGGCGTTGGCCACTTCGCCCGATATTATTGTCGCTACTCCCGGGCGCTTGATTGATCTTATGAAACAGGGTGTAGCCGCTGTTAGTTCGCTCAGTTGTTTTGTGTTGGATGAGGTTGACCAGATGCTCGACTTGGGGTTTCGCGATTCGATAATCCATCTTGCAGACCTCCGATCGCCCGATGCGCAGAGCCTCTTCTTTTCGGCGACACTTCCCGACGATGTATGCTCGATGGCGTCGTCGCTCTGTCCAAACATGGAGCAGATCACCATCGAGGGTGAGTCACTCTCGGTGGAGCATGTCGAGCAGGTGGGCTACTTCGTCTCCTTTGCGATGATGGATCACCTCTTGCTGCACCTGCTGCGTGTGGAGAGTGCACAGCACTCTATCATCTTCACGCGCTCGCGCAAGATGGCAGATCGTGTTGTGGGGCTCCTTGCCGAGAATTCGATCACCGCTGAGGCGATGCATAGCGACCGCTCGCAAGCAGCGCGAGAGCACATCCTCGCGCGTTTCCGCACTGGTGAGACCTCGACGATTGTCGCTACCGACGTCATTGCGCGCGGAATTGATATCGACTCTGTGAGTCACGTCTTTAACTTCGGTTTGCCCCAAAATGCTGAGCAATATATCCACCGTGTTGGTCGCTGCGGTAGAGCAGGACAGGCTGGGCGCGCAATATCACTAATGACCCCCGACGAGAAACCGATGTTAGATTCAATCTGCCGCCTTATGAAGCGGCACGTTGTTCTCGACAACACACACCCTTATATGACCTCCGATGTTGGGCAGGCACTTTCTGGCGCATTGGCCACTAAACGCACAAAAAAGAAGAGATGACCTCATAGGCCATCTCTTCTTTTTATAAGTGTTACTTACTACTATTGGCGATCCTTAAGATCGTTGAATAGAGTGTTATATTGAGTATACTTATCCATGATACCATCCTCGTCGCGGAGGCGGAAGCATAGAGACTTAAGGTACTCTACAGTAGAAAGGTCATCTGGACGCAACTCGTGTGCACGCTCCAAAACTGGGATTGCTGTTGCATATACTGCGTTCGCCTCCTTAATGTCTTGCTCGTATGCTGCATTCTCGGTGTATGATTTGCTACTGATCTCCTCGTTGAGAGCATCACCCTTGTAGATGTAGAATAGACCCAAGTAGAAGTGTCCATCGAATAGATCTGGAGCAAGGCGTGTTACCTCGAGGAATGAGTCAATACAGTTGTCATAATCTTGAAGTGAGAAGTAGATACGACCGCGACCAAACCAAAGGTCAGCATTGGTTGGGTCAGCCTTGATAGCTGTATCGATCATCACGATAAGCTCGCTTGGATCGCCAATTCCCTCCTCGGTAGTGTAGAGCTGAGTGAGTGCATCGAGGATACGTTGGTTCTTAGGGAATACCTCGACACCCTTTACCAAAGCCTCTTTTGCACGGATCACGTTTGCTGCGTCAGCATCTTTCTGACCATAGTAGCAGTGGTATAGGTAGTAGTAGATGTTACCTTTGTCCTTGTCATCAACCTCGGTGTCAGCCAATTCAACCTCAGGGTAACCAGCCTCTACAGCGCGGTTAAGTACATCAACACCAGTTGCGTAGAGCGATGAATCGTCGTTAGCACCGATAGTGTACATGTAGCCTGCGTAGTATAGCATCATTGGATCTGCATTGCCAATTGACTCGTGAGATTGGATCTCATAAACTTTGATATATGCCTCAGCACCACGAACATAGTCCGAAAGGGTGTTAGAGATATCACCGATCTGCGCCTCGTAGTTGGTAAGCTTGTCCATACCAGTTTTAACCTTAGCCGCTAACTTTAGATCAAGCTCATAAGCTTTAGCGTATGCCTCGAATGCAATCTGGTCAGCATCCTCGTGGATAAACTTTGTGACTTTCCATCCTGCGAGTTTGCCATTAAGGGTGTAAGCCTTGAAGTAAGGGTAGTTTAGAGTCTGGTACTCAGTACCGCGAATCTCCTCCATGCCTTTTTTCTTAGGCTCTCCACATGCAAGTGTGAGGATGTTAAGATCCATACCCACGTAAAGATCCTTAGTTGGAGCCTCCAATGCCTCTACGTAAGTATTACCACGTGCAATCCAAGTAGCAGCCTTAGCAGCCTTCTTCTCATTTGCAATGGCTTGGTCGCTCTTCTCCAATTTACCTTGGTAAGTCTCAGCGTTGATCTTCTGAGCCATTGTTGCAGGTGCTGACAACATCAACACTGCTGCGACGATCATAATAATTTTTTTCATATTAGTTAAAATTTAAAAATTGCTATTTATTACTCTTCTTGTTGTGTCTGCTCAGTTGTTGGAGTTGCCTCGCTGCCATCGGTTGCAACCTCAGTTGCTACTACTGCTGCTGCACCCTCTTCGCCCTCGGCTATTGCGACTACCTCTTCCTCCTCGCTCTTAGGTACTGCCATCACCGAAGCAATTGCGTCGCCCTCGCGAAGGTTGATAATACGCACACCTTGTGTGGCACGACCCGCTACACGAATCTGATCCACCGAAGTGCGAATAGTGAGTCCCGAGCGGTTGATAATCATCAAGTCGTTCTCGTCGGTCACCGCCTGAATCGAGATCAATTCGCCGGTTTTCTCAGTTACGTTGATAGTCTTAACACCCTTACCACCACGGTTTGTGATGCGGTACTCGTCCAAATCGGTACGCTTACCATATCCATTCTCGCTGAGTACCAATACATCTTGCATTGAGTCGGGCTCAATACAGATCATGCCGATCACCTCGTCGCTTGGGTCGAGCGAAATACCTCTTACGCCGGCTCCCACACGACCAATTGGGCGTACAGTCTGCTCGTTGAAGCGGATTGCTTTGCCACCGCGTGCTGCGATCATCACCTCGGCTGCGCCCGAAGTCAATGTTGCCTCGATTAGCTCATCTCCCTCGCGGATCACGATAGCGTTCACACCGCTCTGACGTGGGCGTGAGTATGCCTCTAACTTAGTCTTCTTGATGGTGCCATCCTTGGTACACATGATGATGTAGTTCGAGTCGACATACTCATGGTCGTTGAGTTTTTTGACGTTGATATATGCGCGGATCTTGTCGTCTGGTTCGATCTGGATCACATTCTGGATTGCGCGACCCTTCGATGAGCGTGTGCCCTCTGGGATCTCGTAAACCTTAAGCCAGTAGCAGCGACCCTTCTCGGTGAAGAAGAGCATTGTGTTGTGCATTGTTGCCACGTAGATATGCTCGATAAAATCCTCGTTGCGTGTTGCGCTACCTTTGGCTCCTACGCCGCCACGGTTTTGTGTGCGGTACTCTGCAAGTGGGGTGCGCTTGATGTAGCCCATGTGCGAGATTGTGATAACCATATCGTCGTTAGCGTAGAAATCTTCGGGATTGAACTCCTCGGATGAGTAGACGATCTGAGAGCGTCGCTCGTCGCCATACTTAGCCTTGATGTCGATAAGTTCATCCTTGATGATCGACATTTGGAGCTCGCGATTAGCGAGAACATCGTTGAAGTAAGCGATCTGGCGAGCCAACTCATCGTGCTCGGCAGTGAGCTTGTCGTGCTCCAGTCCGGTGAGGGCACGAAGACGCATCTCGATGATTGCCGCAGCCTGCAACTCGCTGAGCCCGAAACGCTCGATAAGGCTGTTGCGAGCCTCCTCTGGGTTCTTCGCTGCGCGAATTAGGCGGATAACCTCGTCGATATTGTCTTGTGCAATAAGTAATCCCTTAACGATATGGATACGCTCCTCGGCTTTGCGTAAGTCGTAGCGTGTGCGACGAACGACAACCTCGTGGCGGTGCTCAATAAAGTAGTGGATCATGTCGCGCAAGTTGAGCATCATAGGACGACCATTGACAAGCGCGATATTATTAACGGCAAACGAAGTCTGCAGTTGTGAATTCTTGAATAGGGTGTTGAGCACTACGCTCGACACAGCATCAGATTTGAGGATCACTACGATGCGTAGACCGGTGCGGTCACTCTCGTCGTTGATATATGAGATTCCGTCGATCTTCTTCTCGTTGATCATATCGGCGATCTTCTTGATCATATCGGCCTTGTTGACCATATACGGGATCTCGGTGATCACGATGCATTCGCGCCCCGAAGCTGTATGCTCGATCTCGGTCTTAGCACGCATCACAACTCGACCACGACCTGTGAGTAGAGCCTCTTTAACTCCCTCATAGCCATAGATCAAACCTCCGGTAGGGAAGTCCGGCGCCTTGACGTAGTTGAGTAGCTCCTCGCACTCTACCTCGGGGTTGTCGATATATGCACAGCATGCGTCGATCACCTCGCTGAGGTTGTGTGGCGCCATATTGGTAGCCATACCTACGGCGATACCGCTCGCACCATTAACCAACAAAAGTGGCACCTTGGTTGGCAAAACGGTTGGCTCCTGAATCGTATCATCGAAGTTGAGAGTCCAGTCGATAGTATCTTTGTCGATATCAGAAAGCACCTCATCGGTGATCTTCTGCATACGAGCCTCGGTGTAACGCATGGCAGCAGGTGAGTCACCATCCATCGAACCGAAGTTACCTTGACCATCGACCAAAGGGTAGCGCATAGACCAATCTTGAGCCATACGCACCATAGCATCGTAGACCGAGGTGTCGCCGTGGGGGTGAAACTTACCGAGTACATCTCCCACGATACGGGCAGATTTACGGTGTGGTTTGTCGGAGTATAGGTTCAACTCCGAATTCATATCGAATAGGATACGACGGTGCACAGGCTTAAGACCATCGCGCACGTCGGGGAGGGCACGCGAAACGATCACCGACATCGAATAGTCGATATAGGCTGACTTCATCTGCTCCTCAATGTTGATCGGGATAATACGCCCCGTCAACTCTTCATTTTTTTGCTCTTCTATTAGCATTATTCTATAACATTATTAACGAACAAATATAGCCATAATTTTAGATATATGCAATTTTGGAGCAATCTTTTTCGCCTTTTTTATGCAAATATTTATATATTTTCTCAATAAAGGCTATTTTTAGACGATCTGAGAGCATCAAAAAAAATCCACGTCGGGGGGACGTGGATTTCTTAAGGTGTTGAATCTTTTCTTTGTGCCTACTTGGTCTTGTAGGAGCAGCGATATTTTCCTTTGGTAAGGTTCATGAGTTTGCTCTTGATCAAGTTTTTGCGCAGTGGCGAGAGGTGATCAGTGAATACTTCGCCCTCGATATGGTCGTATTCGTGCTGAATAACGCGTGCGGGGAGACCTTCGAATAATTCGTCGTGCTCCACGAAATTCTCGTCGAGGTATCGCATGCGGATCGCCACGGGGCGACGTACATCCTCATTGAGGCCGGGCAACGAAAGGCAACCTTCGTTGAATAACTCCTCCTCCTCGGACTCCTCATAGATTTCGGCATTGATAAATACCTTTTTGTACTCTGCCAATTCGGGGTTCTCATCAGCCCATGGGGTGCAGTCGACTAAAAATAGGCGGATGTTTTTGCCAATTTGAGGCGCGGCCAAACCAACTCCGGCGCAGTCGTCGAGCGTGAGAAACATATCGGCGATAAGTTTCTCTAAGCCGGGATAATCCTTGTCTATATCCTCCGAGACTTTGCGTAGCACGGGTGAGCCGTAAATTACTATTGGGTAAATCATTTTCTTAAAATTTGTTATATTCTTTGGACTCCATATAGCTCTGAAGGATTATGGTTGCCGAAACTTTGTCGACAAGAGCCTTATCACGACGTGCCATCTTGCCGATGCCGCTCTCAAGGATCGTGCGCTGTGCCAATACCGAGGTGAAGCGCTCGTCGTGCAGCACAACCTCCTTGGTGGGGTAGGCAGCCTTTAATCGTGCCACCAAGGGCTCGATAAAGCGCCACGTGGCGGAGGGCTCGCCGCTGAGCTGCGAGGGCTTGCCAACAACGATTGTCGAGACATCGTTCTTGCTTATGTAGGCAGCCAACCACCGCTCCAACTCCTTGGTAGCTACTGTATCCAAGCCGCCTGCTATTATTTGCAAGGGATCGCTAACTGCGATCCCTGTGCGTTTTGTACCATAATCTATCGAGAGGATTCTACTCACAGCCTCGAAAATTAGTATTGAACTTTCTTGTAGAGCTCGCGGAACGATGAGGCCTTGCTAACCATATCGTATAGTGAGTCAATCGCTACTCGCTCCTGTTCCATCGAGTCGCGGTGGCGAACTGTCACGGTGTTGTCCTCAAGTGTCTGGTGGTCTACCGTAACGCAGAATGGGGTACCCACTGCATCTTGGCGACGGTAGCGCTTGCCGATCGAATCTTTCTCGTCGTAAGCTACATTGAAGTCATATTTCAAGTCGTCGATAATCTTTCGAGCAACCTCCGGAAGTCCACCCTTTTTGATAAGTGGCAACACGGCAACCTTGGTAGGAGCCAATGCTGGAGGCAGGCTCAACACCACGCGGCTGTCGCCACCCTCCAAAGCCTCCTCCTTGTACGACGCGGACATCACCTGAAGGAACATACGGTCGACACCAATAGAGGTCTCAACAACGTAAGGTACATAGTTTTGCGAAGTCTCTGGATCGAAGTATTGCAACTTCTTACCGCAGAACTTCTGGTGGCTACCCAAGTCGAAGTCGGTACGCGAGTGAATACCCTCGACCTCCTTGAATCCGAATGGGAAGTTGTATTCGATATCTGCCGCAGCGTTGGCGTAGTGAGCCAATTTGTCGTGATCGTGGAAGCGGTAGTTCTCATCACCGAAGCCCAAAGCACGGTGCCAAGCCATACGGCTATCTTTCCACTGCTGCCACCACTTCATCTCCTCGCCGGGACGAACGAAGAATTGCATCTCCATCTGCTCGAATTCGCGCATACGGAAGATAAATTGGCGTGCTACGATCTCGTTGCGGAATGCCTTACCGATCTGTGCAATACCAAATGGGAGCTTCATGCGGCCACTCTTCTGCACATTAAGGAAGTTCACGAAGATACCCTGAGCTGTCTCGGGACGGAGGTAGATAGTGTTAGCACCATCGGCCGTAGAGCCCATTTGGGTCGAGAACATCAAGTTGAATTGGCGAACGTCAGTCCAGTTGCGAGTACCCGAGATCGGGCAAACTACCTCGCAGTCAACGATGATCTGCTTCAACTCATCGAGGTTACTATCGTTGAGAGCCTCCACGAAGCGAGCGTGAACCGCCTCGCGCTTTGCGGCGATCTCCACCACGCGAGGCGATGTTGCGCGATATTGAGCCTCGTCGAACGATTCACCGAAACGTTTAGCAGCTTTGTCGACCTCCTTTTGGATCTTCTCATCTTGCTTTGCTAACCACTCCTCGACAAGGACGTCGGCACGGTAGCGCTTCTTTGAATCCTTGTTGTCGATAAGTGGATCGTTGAATGCACCTACGTGACCCGAAGCCTCCCATGTGCGTGGGTGCATAAAGATCGCTGCGTCCAATCCTACGATATTCTCGTGGAGCTTGACCATCGAATCCCACCAATAACGCTTGATGTTATTCTTAAGCTCAACACCATTCTGACCATAATCGTATACGGCACCAAGGCCATCATATATCTCGCTCGAAGGGAATACAAAACCGTACTCCTTGCAGTGAGCGACCAATTTCTTGAATAACTCTTCCTGTGTCATAATCTTATTCTTTATCTTTTTTTACTATTTCTTTGCTTGTGCACGTTGCTGCTCTGCCATTAGCTCCTCGTAGCGTTGTTGGAACTTCGACTTTTTACCGCCATTTTTGTTCTTTGCTGAGTTTGCTTTGATCATAGCGTGGATCTTCTCGTCGTCGACCATATTGCGGATGATGCTGGTTTGTGCAATTGTCAAGATATTAGCCAATAGGTAGTAGTAGCATAGACCACTTGAGTAGCTATTGAACCACAACAACATCATCACAGGCATCATGTAGACCATCATAAACTTCATGCCGGCCATCTGTGGTTGCGACGAAGCGGTTTGCTGATAGTTGATGCGCGAATATAGGAACATAGAGATTGCCATAAGTAGTGCAAAGAGCGATACGTGGTCGCCATAGAATGGGATGTTGAATGGTAAATTCAAGATGCTATCGTACGACGAAAGGTCACCCGCCCAAAGGAACGACTGCTCGCGAAGCTCGATCGACGCGGGGAAGAAGCGGAACATCGCAATGATGATCGGCATCTGGATAAGCATCGGGATACATCCTCCCATAGGGTTGATTCCAGCCTTTTTGTAGAGATCCATAGTAGCCTGTTGGCGCTTCGCTGCATCCTCCTGCTTGGGGTATTTTGCGTTGATTGCATCTACCTCGGGCTTGATTACGCGCATCTTACCCATCGAAAGGTATGAGCTATAGGTCATAAACGAAGTTACAATCTTCACACCCAAAGCCAAAAGGAAGATGATAACACCGAAGTTCGAGATATATCGGCGTAGGAAGTCGAATGTAGGAATAATTATCCACCTGCTAACCCAGCCGAAGATTCCCCAACCAAGTGGGATAATCTCGTCCAACTCCAAGTTGCCGTAGCCCAAATCGTCGATCCCCTTAAGGATGCTGTATTTGTTGGGGCCGAAATATAGCGCGAAGTTATACCCTTCGCTCTGAGGAGTATAAGGCACTGCCATCTTCGATGAGAAACTCTTGAGGTAGCCCGAATATGGCTTAGCTGTGGAGTAGCCCATGTCGGCATAGCTGAAGTTGTCGGGAGCGATAAATGCTGAGGTGAAGTATTGTTGCTTGAATGCAACCCACTCAACCTGAGTCGACACGCTCTCGCTCTTGTTCTCCTCGCTCATTCTAAGCTCCTCGATCGATCGCTCGCCCTCGATGTGGTACGAGATTGTGGTGTACATATTCTCATTCTTGAAGCCACGTTCGTTTTGGTACGATGTGTTGCGCCAATCGATGCCGATTGTGGTTTGGTTAGCCATCACCGGAGCCATTCCGTTGAGCTTCACATCGAAGTCTACGAGGTAGTTGCGGCTCTCGTCCTCGGTGTTGTAGAGTGTGTAGATGTACTCCATCGAGGCGCCCGAGCCAAAGTCCAAAACGAAGGTCAATCGCTCGCCACCCTCCACGCTCTGAATGGGGAGTGCCACGAAGTTATAGTCGGTAGAGTTGATCTTGACGTTGTTGAATCCGTTGCGGATATAGAACTCAAAATCCATCTTTGCGCTACGTGGGTCGAATAATTTGATAAGCTCCTCGCGCTCATCTTCCGCCCATTTAGTGTATTGCTTAAGTGTGACATCGGCTACCTGTGCACCGCGCGATGTGAAGTCGATCTTAAGCACCTCATTCTCCAAGGTGTAGTTGCTCGACTCGCTGTTCATAGCCTCGGTGAGTGCTTCGCCAACGCTATTGATGCTCTTTTGGCGCTCGATTTGTGCCATCTGCTCCTCGCTTAGAGTGTTGCTTGGCGTTGTTTCTAATTGGAGTGCTGCTGCCGCCTCGGCATTCGCTTTGGCTGTTGCCTCGGCCTTGGCCTGAGCTGCCGCCTCTACCTTAGCGTTGTACTGGGCAACTTCTGCCTGATATTTCTCTTGCTCCTTAGAGCTGTAAAACATATATCCACCCAATAGTAGTACTCCCACTACAAGTGTTATGATCGTATTTTTATCCATCCTAAATTTACTGGTTTGATTGTCCAACATGCTCTAATGCAGCCTTAACGAAAGCTACGAAGAGTGGGTGAGGTGTCATTGCTGTACTCTTGTACTCTGGGTGGTATTGAGTACCGACGAACCATGGGTGATTCTCGATCTCGACAACCTCCACAAGGTTAGTGTCGGGGTTGACTCCTGTTGCAATCATGCCAGCTGCTTCGTACTGCTCGCGGAAGTTGCTATTGAACTCATAGCGGTGACGGTGACGCTCCACAACTGTTTGTGTGCCATAAGCTACGGCAATCTTAGAACCCTCCTTGAGCGAGCAAGCATAGCCTCCAAGGCGCATTGTGCCACCCTTGGCGGTGATTCCCTTTTGCTCCTCCATCAAGTCGATCACAGGGTGGGTTGTCATAGGGTTCATCTCGCTCGAGTGAGCATCGCTATAACCCAAGACGTTGCGCGCAAACTCAATCACGGCGCTCTGCATACCCAAACAGATTCCCAAGAATGGGATCTTCTGCTCGCGTGCAAATCGAACAGCCTCGATCTTACCCTCGATACCACGATTACCAAATCCCGGTGCAACCAAGATAGCAGCCTTATCGCCCAACTTCTCAGCGGCGTTAGCCTCGGTGATATTCTCCGAGTTTACGTAAGTCAACTTGACTTTGCATTCGTTGACAGTTCCTGCGTGGATAAATGACTCACAGATAGATTTATATGCGTCAGGAAGCTCGGTGTACTTACCTACCAATGCGATCTCGATAAAGCTCTTTGGGTTCTTGATACGATCTACAAAATCGATCCACTTACTCATCTCGGGCTTTGTGGAGCTATCGAGGCCTAACTTGGTGCAAACCACGCCGTCGAAATTCTGCTCGTGCATCTTGATTGGCACCTCATAGATAGTAGGTACGTCGAGCGAAGCCATCACAGCGTTGGCATCGACATTACAGAATTGAGCAACCTTGCGCTTAACCTCTGCCGAAAGCTCATGCTCGGCACGAAGCACCAAGATGTCGGGCTGAAGCCCATTCTCTAAAAGCAATTTCACAGAGTGCTGCGTAGGTTTGGTCTTGAGCTCGCCCGAAGCTGCCATATATGGGATCAGCGTGAGGTGAACTAAAACTGTGTTTTGGTAACCCAATTGGTAGCGAAGCTGACGCACAGACTCGATAAATGGCTGCGACTCAATATCGCCAACCGTACCACCGATCTCGGTGATGATAATATCGAACTCCTTGCGTTGGCTGAGTAGCTGAATGCGTCGCTTGATCTCGTCGGTGATGTGGGGGATAACCTGCACGGTCTTGCCCAAGAATTCACCTTTGCGCTCTTTGTCGATTACATTTTGGTAGATCTTACCGGTTGTAACGTTGTTGGCCTTCGAGGTGTGGATCGAGGTGAAACGCTCGTAGTGTCCTAAGTCGAGGTCGGTCTCGGCACCATCTTCGGTTACGTAGCATTCGCCATGCTCGTAGGGGTTCAAAGTGCCCGGATCGACGTTGATATATGGATCAAGCTTCTGGATCGTAACCGAATAGCCACGTGCTTGGAGCAATCGAGCGAGCGAAGCTGAGATAATTCCTTTACCTAACGACGACGCAACGCCACCGGTGACAAAGATATATTTGGGTTTGTCTAATTTCATTATATTATATATTTGTATTACTTTTCTAAAATTTAGGCCTCTTGTTGGTCGATAAGTTTTACCTTCTCGATTGTCTGCAACATCTCTTGGCGCGTGCGCTCGATCTTAGCTTTGACGTCGGCAATCATCGACTCCGCACCCTTTGAGTTGGCAAAGAATCCGATGTTGTTCTCAAGTAGAGCTATATCGGCCTCCAATTGGCGTACCTTATTATATAGCTTCTCTCGTTCGCTCTTTATGCGGCGATCGCCCGAGCTCTTCATCGTCGATACCTTCTCCTTGAAACTCTTCATCGAGCGGTCACGCTCCGAGCCACGAAGTGTGGTGAACATCACGTCGACTACCTCTTTGTACTCCTTTTGGATTGAGTCCTTAAGTTTGATGGGCACAAAGCCGATCTCGCTCCAGCGACGTTGGAATGCCTTGATTGCCTCGAAGCCACCCTCGGTGATATTTGCTGCGCGCATCTCCTCTAAAAGAGCTTTTTTAGCCGCTAAGTTCGACTCTTGCTCATTGTCGCGACCTGCGAAGTGCTCGGATTTGCGAGTGAAGAAGGTGTCGCAAGCAGCTCTAAAGCGCTTCCAGATCTGGTCTGAGTAGCGACGTGGTACAGCTCCGATCGACTTCCATTTAGCTTGAAGCTCAAGGATTGAGTCTGTTGCCGCCTTCCAATCTTCGGATGTTTGCAATGACTCTGCTGCCTCGCATAGTTCGGTCTTGAGCTCTAAGTTGTGATCCATCTCGCTCTTTGCCGACGAGTAGTATTCGCGCTTAGCCTCGAAGAATTTGTCGCAAGCGGTGCGGAAACGCTCGTAGATGCGGTTGTTATCTTTCTTGGGTGCAAACCCAATACTCTTCCATATTTTTTGTAGCTCGAGTAGCTTGTCGCTCGCCTTGTTCCAATCTTTGCGCACCGATAGCATCTCAGCTAATAGCTCCTCGGTCTGCTCACACAGCTTTGTCTTAAGCTCGAGGTTGGCTACTTGCTCCGACTTCAACGACTCGAAGTGCTCTTGGTGGAGCTTATTGATGCGGCTCGATGCTGCGCGGAAACGCTCCCAAAGTGCCTCTTTGAACTCATTTGCTACCGGGCCAGTCTCGTGCCACTGCTCGTGGAGCTTCTGTAGTTTGCGGAATGCCTCGACAATCGAAGTCTCGGTGCACAACACTTCGGCCTCTTCGCAGAGCTCGGTTTTGGCCGCAAGGTTTTTCTTGAGGTCTAAATCGCGTAGCTCCTTGTTGATCTTGATGAAGTTGTAGAAATTCTCGGTATGAAGGTTGTAGGTCTCCCACAGATCCTTGACATTCTGGAGTGGAACCAAGCCAATATCCTTCCAGCGCTGCTGCAAGTCGCGGAAACGGGTGAAGGTGTGGTTGATTGTCTCGTCGGAGTTGACAAGCTCCTTAAGCTCCTCGATTACAGCCAATTTAAGTTTGAGATTCTCCTCTTTCTGGCTCTCGAGCGATGCGATATACTCGTCGCGCTCCTTGCGGTAGAATTTAAATAGATCCTTTAGGCGCACTTCGGCAGCGTCGATGGGTGCCACGAACTCCTCCTCTTTGCCACCCTGCTCGACAAACGCACGGCGCAATGCGTCGAGCTCGGAGCGGTGGAGTTTGTAGAATGCAATCTTGATCGCCTCAGCACTACGGCGTAGCGATTGGATAGATTCATTTTGAAGAAGTGAGGCGAAGGTTTCGACAAGCTCATCTTTGCTCTTAGAGTCGAACGACTCTGACGAGGTTGATTGCTCGATCTCGACCTCTTCGGAGGTCGCTTCGCTCAGCTCGAGGCCGGCATTGTCGGCTGCCAAGGCAGCATCTTCTTCTTGGAGATCAACCTCTTGGGCTCTCTCTTCTACTTGAGGTTCGGTAGCCACGCTCTCTGTGGAGGTGCTTTTTTGCGTATCTTCAGCTGCGCTGACTTGCTCACTTGGAGCAGGAAGGATAGGGTTTTCAGTTGCCATTTCGGGTCTACTTTTTTAGACTACAATTTATCTCGCAAATATAAGGTTTTTTTCTCGAAAGATTGCAAAAGAGAGAAAAAATTCCTATATTTATCGAATATTTACAGAATTTGAAAATAGATATGTATGATAAATAGCCTGATCATGTCGGAGCACTTAGTCCGACCAATTGAAAATCCGGTGGTTAAGTTTTTGATAATCTTGGCCATAATTCTATTCGCACCGTTGGTGCTCAATCGCCTGCGAGTGCCTCATATCTTGGGGCTTATTATTGCGGGTGCTATCATTGGGCCCTATGGTTTCAATCTTATTTTGCGCGACGATGGTATTCTTCTGTCGGGTACCGCTGGCATGCTCTACTTGATGTTCTTGGCGGGTTTGGAGATCGACTTCAATGAGTTGATGCGCAACCGCGCCCGAAGCATAATCTTTGGTCTGTTTACCTTCTTGATTCCCTTGGGGTTGGGATTTGTGACGGGCTACTATATTCTTGAGTTTTCGATGATTACCTCGCTGATGTTGGGTAGCATGTTTGCCTCGCATACCTTGGTGACCTATCCGATGGTATCGAAGATGGGGGTGAAGAATAATCGAGCTGTGACGGTAGCCATCGGCGGCACGGTTGTGACCGACACCCTTGCGCTGTTGGCTCTGTCGGGCGTTGTTGGATTGGCCAATGGCGAGGCTGATCCCGCTTTCTGGACGCAGTTGGGTATCTCGATTTTGGTCTTTGTAGCTATCGTCACCTTGCTCTTTCCTATTGTCGCTCGCTTCTTTCTCAAGAGGGTTTCGGATGGATTGTCGCAATTTATTTTTGTCCTCTTTATGGTCTTTTTGGGTGCGGTGTTGGCCGAGATCGCAGGCTTGGAGGCTATCATTGGAGCCTTCTTTGCGGGTCTGGCACTAAATCGCCTGATCCCTCAATCGTCGGCTTTGATGAATCGAATCGACTTTGTGGGTAATGCGATCTTTATTCCCTTCTTTTTGATTAGTGTGGGAATGTTGCTCGACTTTAGAGTCTTTATCTCGGATTGGAATACCATTATAATAGCGTTGGTTATGACAACCGTGGCGCTATTGTCGAAATATTTGGCAGCTTACTTGGCTCAGAAGAGCTTCCGCTTTACGCGTGAGGAACGCAATTTGATCTATGGACTTAGTAGCGCTCGTGTGGCGGCGACGTTGGCTATGGCGTTGGTGGGTTACAACTTGATCGTGGCTGTGGCGCCTGATGGTAGCGCTATTTGTCTGTTGAACGATAGTGTCCTCAATGGTACGATCTTGATGATCTTTATCACCTGTACCGTGGCATCATTCTCGGCGCAGAGGGCGGCTCACAAGATCTCGATGAGCGAGGAGATCGACCTCGATGTTGAGGATGATTTGGATCACCGCTTATTGATTCCGGTCTACAACGAGGAGGTGACCGACGAGCTAATTAGCTTCGCCCATCTTTTGACCCCTCAGAGCGAGAATAACTTGGTTTCGGTGGCGGCAATAATCGACAGCGAGGGTGAGCAGGGAGTTCAAGTCAAGCGTGCTCAGAAGCTCTTTGAGCGTGCTATGCAGTGCTCGGCTGCTGCCGAAAGGGTAGTGGATACCTGCTTGCGCTACGACACCAGCTATACCAATGGTATTTTGAATCTACTGCGTGAATACAATGTCTCGGATCTGCTGTTAGATATCGACTCCAACAAATTTATTAAGGAGTCGCTGCTAAGCAAAATCTCGCACAATGAGCTTCATAATGGTGATGTGACAACCTTCGTCTATCGCTCGTGTCAACCGATCCAAACCATCAAGCGTCAGGTGATCGTAATACCACCTAATGCTGAGTTGGAGTTTGGTTTTCGTAGTTGGATTGTGCGCGTGTGGGGGCTGTTGCGCTCCACTGGTGCCAGCGCTGTGATCTTTGGTAATGCCTCGACATTGCAGGTGATCGAGAAGATCAATAAGGGGGCGCCAATCCCCGTCGAGACACGTCCATTCGAGAGCTATAAGGATCTTTTGATCGTCACGCGTGAGCTCAAGGCAGACGATGGACTTATATTCATTATGAGTAAACGCTTGAATCCTTCATATAACGAGATGATGGAGAGCATTCCGCGCTATATCGACACCTACTTTAGTGGTATAAATTTTGTACTTGTCTACCCCTATCAGCATGGAGTTTCGTCGGGCGTTGTGCACGATGCTTCGAACCCATCTTCGGTGAGCGCAGTGTCGGTGATCGAGGAGTTGGTCGAGGGTGTTATTGGTAAAATCGTTCGCAAATAAGATTAACAACTGGTCAACCAATTAGTTTATTCGTGTTGACTATCACATAGTTAGCTGTTAGTTTGTTAACACACGAAAAAAAGTATATTCGAGTGTAGGAAGTTGAGATTTTTTTACGTACTTTTGTGTTGCAGATAGAATAGCGGCGATTATTACTTTGATCTTTTAGGGTTTCTTGAGACCTTAAATTGTAAAGCTCGCGGTGTGTGTAGGCGAAAACAACTTATATTAAAATAAAACAAAACCGTATGAAAATTTTAGTCTTAAACTGTGGTAGCTCCTCGATTAAGTATCAAGTGATTGATATGGAAGGTGGAGCAGGAGTACTCTTGGCAAAGGGTATCGTTGAGCGCATTGGCCTACCTGAGGGTCACCTCGAGCACAAACCAGTTGGTAAATCAAAGTTCGAAGTTCGCCAACCAATCATGGATCATACAACAGGTATCGCACTTGTTGTCGATGCTCTTTTGGATGCTGAGCATGGCGTGTTGGGCTCGATCTCTGAGATCAGCGCCGTAGGTCACCGTGTGGCTCATGGTGGTGAGTTCTTCGCTGCAAGTGCTGTTGTCGATGAGCAAGTTAAGGCTAATATCAGTTCGCTTTTTGAGATCGCACCTCTACACAACCCACCAGCAATGGAGGGAATCCTATCGATCGAGAAGATCTTGCCCGGCGTTGGTCAGGTCGCAGTGTTCGACACTTCGTTCCACCAGACTATCCCTGCCGAGAACTATATGTTTGCACTTCCCGTGAAGTACTACAATAAATATCGCGTACGCAAGTATGGTTTCCACGGCACCAGCCACCGTTTTGTGGCGCAGAGAGCTTGCGAACTTTATGGCGTGGATTTCAACAACTCTAAGATCGTCACTTGCCACGTTGGTAATGGTGGTTCTATTACTGCTGTTCTCAATGGTAAATCTTACGACACCTCGATGGGCTTCTCTCCGCTCGATGGTTTGGTGATGGGTACTCGTTGCGGAAATGTTGATGCAAGTGCAATCACATTTATCGGAAGCAAAGAGGGTATGAGCTACGACGAGCTTAACTCAATGATGAACAAGGAGTCGGGTGTATGGGGTCTTACCGATGGTCTTTCTAGCGATATGCGTGATATCGACAAGGCTTACGCCGAGGGTAATGAATTAGCTATCATAGCTCGTGAGATGTACTACGAGCGCATCAAGAAGTTTATCGGACAATATGCTGCCGAGATGTGTGGTTTGGATATGATTATCTTCACCGGAGGTGTTGGCGAGAACTCTGCTGAGATGCGTGAGCAGGCGTGTCGTGGTCTTGAGTTTATGGGTGTCGAGTTTGATGTCGAAGGCAACGTAGGTGTGCGCGGCGTGGATAAGATCCTCTCAAAGCCCGAATCAAAAGTTAAGGTCGCAGTTATCCCTACCGACGAGGAGTTGGTAATCGCGACCGATACATACAACCTATTAAAATAGTAAAACAAACAACTTAAAACTTAAAATAAAATGTTAATTGAACGTTTAGATCAAATCGTAGAAGAGGCTCGCAAGCGCGGCCGTCGTCGTATGGCAGTTGCCTATGGACAAGATTCACACACACTCGAGGCTGTATATGCAGCCTACCAAGAGGGGCTTGTAGAGCCAACGCTCTATGGCGATAAGGCAGTAATCGAGGAGATCTGCGCAGCTGAGGGTCTCGATGTTAGCGTATTCAAGATTATCGACGAGTCGTCAGACGTAAAGTGTGTTCGTATGGCTGTGGCAGCTGTTGTTGCAGGCGATGCTGATGTATTGATGAAAGGGTTAGTTTCGACAGACAAATATATGCGCGGTATCCTCAATAAGGAGGCTGGTTTGTTCCCACCTCGCGGTGTGTTGAGCCACGTTTCGATTATCGAGATGCCAAGCAGCTACCCACGTTTGCTTACTATCTCGGATGTTGCGGTGTTGCCACTTCCCGACTTCAAGCAGAAGATGGTACAGATCGGCTATTTGGCTCAAACAGCTAAGTTGTTGGGTGTTAAGACTCCAAAGATCGCTTGTATCGCACCATCGGAGCAGGTTCTACTCAACGTGACTTCATCGACCGATGGCGCATTGCTTTCGAAGATGGCCGATCGTGGCCAATTGGGCGACGTTATCGTAGATGGCCCACTTTCGCTCGACGTAGCTTTGTTCAAGGAGGTTGCCGACCACAAGAAGGTGAAGGGTTCTTCTATCGCAGGTGTGCCTGATTGCTTGTTGTTCCCTAACTTGGAGTCAGCAAACGTATTCTTCAAATCTGCTTCACACCTTTGTGGTGGTGAGTTGGCAGCTATGGTTATGGGTACTAAGGTTCCATGTGTGCTCACTTCGCGTGGCGATTCGAGCAAGACTAAGTTATATTCTATTGCTTTGGCATGTTTGGCTGTTAAGAGCTAAATAAAAGGACTACGTATTCTTTATGAGCTATTATATTTTAGCTATTGATCCGGGGTCAACTTCGACAAAGGCTGCTCTCTACGAAGATGAGCATCCTTTGTTCGAGTTGGTCATCGATCATTCAGCCGAAGAGATTGGTTGCTACGATCAGGTAGTCGACCAATTTGAGTGGCGGCAGGATCTTGTTGTGTATCATCTCAATCAAGCGGGGTTCGACATCTCGCAAATCTCGGCTGTAATTGGTCGTGGAGGTATCGTCAAACCCATCGCTGGTGGAGTCTACGAGATCAACGATAGGTTGTGGCACGACACCAAGCATGCAGATTTGGAGCATGCATGTAATTTAGGTGCACTCATAGCACGTGCTATTGGTGACCAAGTTGGGGTGCGATCCTTTATCGCAGACCCCGTTGTATTGGACGAGATGATCCCTGAGGCGCGCATTAGTGGTTTGCCATTTTGCCCTCGACGCTCGATCTTCCATGCTCTCAATACTCGCGCAACTTCGCGCATCCATGCTGCAAAGCATGACACCTCCTACGACAAATTGAACCTTATTGTGGCACACCTCGGTGGTGGTGTTACTGTAAGTCTTCATGCTCAGGGGCGTATTATCGACACATTTTGCGGAATGGGTGGCGATGGTTCGTTCTCGCCCGAGCGTGCTGGACGTGTAGCTACCAATACCTTGATTGACCTCTGCTTTTCGGGTGAGTATACCCAGAAGCAGATGCATCGCTTTATTACTGGCGCAGGTGGTTTCGTTGCTCACTTGGGCACAAATTCAGTGATCGAGGTTATGAATCGTGTTGAGGCGGGCGATGAGCATGCTAAGCTTATTGTCGATGCATTCTGCTACAATGTCTCCAAGGATATCGGCGCATTGGCAACGGTGGTGAGTGGTAAGGTCGATGGCGTGATCCTCACGGGAGGTATTGCCCATAGCGATTATATCACCTCGCGTATAAGTGAGCGATGTGGTTTTATCGCACCGGTCTATCTTTATCCGGGTGAAAATGAACTTAAGTCGTTGGCTTCTAATGCCCTGTCTGTTTTGCGGGGCGAGGCTGAGGCCAAGGTATATGTATAATATTTAGACGTAATGTAGATTTAGGGTACTATTTCCCCAATATTTTTTTACCTTTGCGTCCAAACAATTGATTAAACTTATGAAACTATTAGAAGGAAAAGTAGCTGTCGTAACTGGTGCGGCACGTGGTATCGGTAAGGCGATCGCAATTGAATTTGCTAAGGCTGGCGCTAATGTGGCGTTCACCGACTTGGTAATCGACGAGAATGGCTTGGCAACTGAGGCTGAGATCAATGCTCTTGGTGTTATGGGTAAAGGCTACGCTTCGAACGCAGCTGACTTCGCAGCAACCCACGAGGTGATCGAGCAGATACACAAGGATTTCGGTCGTATCGACGTCTTGGTCAACAACGCGGGAATTACCAAGGATGGTCTGATGATGCGTATGTCGGAGGCTCAATGGGATGCTGTGATCGCAGTAAACCTTAAGTCGGCATTCAACTTCGTTCACGCTGTGACCCCAATTATGGCACGTCAGAAGAGTGGTTCGATCATTAATATGTCATCTGTAGTAGGTGTGAGCGGAAATGCTGGTCAATGTAACTACTCTGCATCTAAGGCTGGTATGATTGGTTTGGCTAAGTCTATCGCTAAGGAGATGGGCCCTCGCGGAATCCGCGCTAACGCCATCGCTCCCGGCTTTATCATCACTGAGATGACCGACCAACTCCCCGAGGAGGTTAAGCAAGGCTGGTACAGCCAAATTCCACTTCGCCGTGGCGGTACTACCGAGGATGTGGCTAAGGTGGCTCTGTTCCTTGCGTCGGATCTTTCGTCGTATGTTAGTGGGCAGGTTATTCATTGTTGTGGAGCAATGAACTGCTAAAAAGAAGTTTGCATGGCGGCGATATTTCAAAGATAACGCAGAAGGCTCTTCAGTCACATACCTAAAGTATGCTCATTCAGATCCCTCAGCGCCATCTTTAAAATCTCATCCACCTATCCAACTTCTTACTGTACAAATTGAAATGCAGCTCGGTTTTCTGGGCTGTATTTTTTGTGTTCGTCGGGTTTTAGGATGGTGGATTTTGGGATTACACCTGCAGGGCAAACGCATGAAAAACTCTCCCTGTACGTCATCCCCGCGCAGGCGGGGATCTTAAATAAGTAAACTCGCATTTGTATAAGATTCCCGCCTTCGCGGGAATGACGTGCAAGGGACGGGAATGACGTGCAGGGGAGACTATTTCCTGCGCGGCGTAAGCGCAGTAAGAGAGTTATTTTTCATGCGTTTGCCCTGATTATACCTGCTGTGGATTGGGTTATGTGGCGAAAATGTTCTATATTTGTCAAGATAATATTAATTTAATTTTAGATATGGATATTCATGCACACGAAATACTCCGAATGATGGAGGGGAACAGCTACACACAAGAGTCGCTAAAGCAGGCTATTATCGACAAGTTTGGCGTTGATGCGCGCTTCAATACCTGCTCGGCCGAGGGGATGGATGCCGATGCGATCATCGAGTTCTTGGCTGCCAAAGGTAAATTCAAGCCTACCAATAGTGGCTTCACGATGGATCTTGATAAGGTTTGTAAAGATTATTAGTCGGTCGGCAGGCAAATGAATGAGGGGGACTATCCTCTGTGATTTTCACTGCTCTATGTATAAAGAAAATGCAGCTCAATTTTTTGAGCTGCATTCTTTTATATTGGTGGTGTTTGTTTTACTTGCTGTCTAATTTGGCGATTACCTTACCATAGACGATCAGTGCGATGGCCGAAACCAAGGCGATTGCGGCGAAGTAGTACCAGATGTAGTGGGCATTGGACGAGGCCTCTAACCAGAGCTCGCGTGTAGCAAATTCGGTTGGTTCGGGGCAGTAGCGGCTAAGCAAATATCCCGAGAGTCCGAATCCTAAGATCGACGATAGGAATGAGTGCAAGTGGCTAAAACCCAAATACATGCCCTCCTCGCCTTTGGGTGCTTGGAGCGAGAAGAATTCGAGGAAGCGAGGCGAGATAAAGGTCTCGGCAAATCCTTGGAACACAATACCTACGATCATCATAAATGCCACAGGGTGCATTCCCAAAATGGTGGTCGATGGATCGAATAGATTTCCCGACGCCATGCAGAGAGCCGAGATAGGCATGATAAACATACCGAAAGTCATCGAGCGGAGTGCCGAGCCCTTGCTCATAAGTCGAGTGACGAAGTTAACGGTGAGCACCACAACAAGTGGGTTGACATTGGCATACCACGATGGAGCCGAGCTCTCACCCGCCAAGCGAAGCACATACTTTGGCATGGTTGCGTATAACTGCTGCTGCACCATCCAGAAGCCGGTGATAATCAAGATTAGGGCGATCAAACGACCATTGCCACAGATCTTGATGAGTGCCTGCCAGATCTCGCCGAAGCTCTTGCCCTCGCCTTTGGTCTGAGAGCTCTTGTAGAATAGGAAGATCGCGATAAGTGCGATAAAGGTCATCGCTGCCGAGAAGTAGTTGAGTGTGATAAAGCCCTCATTTCCCAAAGCGTCGCGGAGCGGCTTCACTACGGTCTTGCCCGAGAATGCTCCGATGTTGACCATCGCATAGAAGATTGAGAATCCTCTTGCACGGTTCGCCTCGTTGGTCTCTTTGGCTACCGTTCCCGTGATTACGCTCTTGATGAACGAACCTCCGATCACGATTATAATTAGGATTGGGATGATACCGTAGCGCATTCCGCTCTCGAGTAGCCCCGTGAAGTTAGTCACAGTGCCATACTCAACAAGGCCGGTCGACTCGAGGTAAGTGGGGTAGATTGCCAAACCGAGGTATCCCAGCGTGAGCAGGCTAAATGCAAGAAGCATCGCCGAGCGGAAGCCAATCTTGTCGGCCAAGGCTCCTGCGAATGTTGGAAGAAGATAGAGTAGTGCAGAGAAACCTCCGGCAATTGTCGCCGATTGGATGTCGTTGAATCCGATGATTCGACTTAGGTAGAGGGTGATCACCACAAATACCCCGTAGTAGGCAGCTCTCTCGAGTAGCTCAACGGAGTTGGCTACCCAGAACGCCCTGCTAAATTTTGTTTTTACGCTTTCGCTCATTTCTAAATTACATGTTTTGGTTAAAAGTTGAACAAAGATACAAAATTTTATTTATAAACACAAAGGTGCCAACAAACACAAAGGGCACCCTGAATGGATGCCCTTTGTATTAGTATAGATTTCCCTATCGCTAATAAAGTGAATTACTTCTTGTCGAAGAACTCTTTGATCTCGTTGTTGTGGATTACGCCCTCTTTGAAGGTGTATGCGCCAGTTTTGTCTGACTTAACCATCTTGATGCACTTAGTGTATTGTTTACCTGCACCTGTCTTTAGTGTTGCAACTACTTTCTTTGCCATAACGCGCTAAAATTATTTAATTTCACGGTGTAAAGTTACCTTCTTCAAGAATGGATTGTACTTCTTACGCTCCAAACGATCGGGTGTGTTCTTTTTGTTTTTTGTTGTGATGTAACGAGACATTCCCGCAACTCCACTCTCTCTTTGTTCGGTACACTCTAAGATGACCTGAACTCTGTTACCTTTTTTTGCCATTTTTTACTTCTGTTTAGTAAACTTTCTTAGGTGCAACTGCCTCGCGTAGCGCTACAGCCAAACCCTTCTTGTTGATTGTTTTCATTCCGGCAGCTGTCACTTTAAGTGTGATCCAGCGACCCTCCTCTTCTGACCAGAAACGCTTTGTCTTCAAGTTGGGGCTGAAGGTGCGTTTGGTCTTGTGGTGTGAGTGAGAAACATTGTTGCCCACCATTACCGCTTTACCTGTAATTTCACAAACTTTCATTGTTCTTAATATTTTTTTATTTTACCCCAAAGGGAGCGCAAATATAATCATTATTTTTCAAACCGCAATAGATTTTGGCAAATAAAGAGTGTTGTGGCTCGAAAAAAGTTGGTTTTCTCCTATTTTATTAATTCGTCACGCAGCATCGTAATGGCGGTAGCCGTGGCGCGACCTATTATCTGCGAGCGCTCCGTGCCGCAATCAACCATCTTGGCGAAGCTCCCCTCGGGGGTAGCGATACCGAACCAGACTGTGCCTACGGGCTTCTCGGCGCTGCCTCCTGTGGGGCCTGCGATGCCGGTGGTGGCTACCGCGTAATCGGCTCCTGCGATGCGCTTTGCACCCTCGGCCATCTCTAATGCGACCTGCTCACTCACGGCGCCATACTCCTCGAGCGTGGCGTGTGCAACGCCTAATATCTGCTCCTTGGAGTCATTGCTATAACTCACCACGCCACATTCCAAATATCCCGAGGTTCCCGCCAATGCGGTGAACTTAGCAGCGATAGCGCCACCCGTGCAGCTCTCGGCGATAGCTAACTTTGCCCCTTTGGCAAGCAACTTCTCGTGGACAATTTGCTCGATCGAGGCGGACTCGTAGCCCACAACATATTGAGGGATGATCTTTTCGAGGGCTGCAAAGGCTGCGTTGAGCTCCTCGCGCACGTTGCCACTCTCGATCTGGTAGGCCGACAATCGAAGCCTTACGCGGCCAAAGCTGGGCAGGTATGCCAATTTGATATATTCGGGCAATCCATTCTCCCACTCCTCGATCGTCTCGGCCAAGATTGATTCGGCCAGACCCGAGGTGATCATGGTGCGGTGGATATTCTCGCGTAGCGAAAAGTGCGACTTAAGACGAGGGATAATCTCGCTGAGCATCAGTTGCTCCATCTCGAATGGGACTCCCGGAAGCGAGATCAACACATGCCCATCACGCTCGAACCACATCGCCGGAGCGGTGCCATGAATATTAAATATGGTTGTGCACACCTCGGGCACCATCGCTTGGCTTGCGTTGAGCGCATTGAATGTGATTCCACGCCTCTTGGTGAGTGCCTTGACATGCTCGGTGACCTGCTTGTTTTCGACCATCTTGGAGTCGAACATCGCCGCGAGAGTGTGTTTGGTGATATCATCCTTGGTGGGGCCCAGACCTCCGGTGACGATCACTAACTTGTTCTCTGTTAGAGCCTTATCGAGCGTGGAGCTGATCTGTGCGGCATTGTCGCCAATTGATATCTTGTCGCTAATGCGCAACCCGATGTTGCTTAGGCATTTAGCTATAAATGCAGAGTTAGTGTCGACGATCTGCCCGATAAGGATCTCGTCGCCAATAGTGATAATTGAGCTGTTCATTCTATTTTACTTTTTATCGTCTGTCGCCTCTTCGCGAATCAGTGATTGACACATTTTCTTTGCTGTCGATGGACCCTCGGCAATAAAGCCTGTATAGAGCTGCACGAGCGATGCTCCCGCCTCCATCATGCGTGCAACGTCCGCAGGGGTCATCATGCCACCAACACCGATGATAGGGTAGGCGCCCTCGGTCTTGTCGTGGATATACTTCACAACCTCGATAGCTCGCTCGCGCAGGGGAACTCCGCTCAGGCGTCCCGAACCGATCTTCGAGAGTGATGCCTGCGAGGTCTTTAGGTTCTCACGCTGACGAGTACCAGCCACCGCCACAATGCCATCGAGAGGGGTGTCGATCATCACTGCGATAACCATATCGAGCACCTCGTCGCTCACGTCGGGCGAGATTTTGACCATAATGGGGCGATATTCGCTCTGCCCTCGGCGGAACTCAAAGAGTGGTGCGAGGGTTGCAGCGAGGCTCTCGCCATTGTATCCCTTGGTGTCGAGCGCTGCATTATCCGAGGTGAGGTTCACCGTAAAGTAGTCGGAGTATTGGTAGAGCGTGCGGAAGCATTTCAAGAAATCTTGGGCTGCATGCTTGGGATTTGTGTTATTGCCGGCGCCGATATTACACCCTACGACCACCTCGGAGTGCTTCTTGCGTAGGTTCTCGATTGCATATTGCCATCCTCGGTTAGCGTGGCCAATGCGGTTGACGATGGCTTTGTCGCGTGTAAGACGGAATATACGTGGCTTTGGGTTGCCCTCCTGAGGCTCGGGGGTGATTGTGCCCACCTCGATAAATCCGAAGCCTATATCGGCAGCCTCGTTGATGATATCGCCATTGCAATCGAAGCCTGCGGCAAGGCCGATAGGGTTACGAAACTTCACACCAAATACATCGCGCTCGAGCGAGGGGTGGTCTATGCGATAGGAGTTGCGCAGTAGCTTGTGACCATAGGGCAGCATCCCGACAATATGCAGCAGCCATAGGGCAGTGCGGTGCGCATTGTCGATGCTGAGCTTGAAGAGAAGCGGTTTTATGATCCGTTGATACATGCTTAAAGTATATTGTTCACGGCAAATATACGAATTTGTTTGGTATATAAAAGAAATTTGCCCCGAAAAGTATTCGGAGCAAATTAATATTACACTGCAATAGTGGCTTGATAGGCACCGTAAAAGCCCACTCAATGCCTTATTTCTTAACTTTGGGAGCCAAGATCATATTCATCTTCTTACCCTCCAACTTAGGCATAACCTCGACCTTTGCTACCTCCTCGAGGTCAGTGGCGAAGCGAAGAAGTAGGATCTCGCCCTGCTCCTTAAAGACGATCGAACGTCCGCGGAAGAAGACATAAGCTTTGACCTTAGAGCCCTCCTTGAGGAAGTTCTCGGCATGCTTGAGCTTGAAGTTGTAATCGTGATCGTCGGTCTGTGGGCCGAAGCGGATCTCCTTGATAACAACCTTAGTTTGGTTTGCTTTGAGCTCTTTAGCCTTTTTCTTCTGTTGGTAAAGATATTTCGAGTAGTCGGCGATGCGACACACTGGTGGATCTGCCTTTGGAGAGATCTCGATTAGGTCGAGCTCCATCTCGACGGCAAGCTTGATCGCCTCGCGGATCGACAACACTACAGGTTGCTCGATGTTCTCGCCTACGATACGCACTTGAGCCGCAGTGATCTGATCGTTGATACGATTTGGATTCTCCTTCTCGGGTAATCTGCCACCACGATTCCTATTATTAGGTTTTGGTCGTGCTGTGTTTGCCGCATTATACGGTCTTGGTTGAAATGGTTTTGGTGCTGCTATAGCTTTGTCCTCCCAAATTTAGTTAAACGTGTGTTATATATAGTTTTACACTGCAAAGATAAAACTTTTTATTTTTCTAAACAATTATTTTGGTAAAAATAAAACCGCCCTCCCTCGAAAAAGAGGGCAGTTTATCATTTTTTTACTACATTTTGTTCGCTTCGATCTCAGCCTTAACGATATCCGAGATATATGTGCTGAACTCAGAGATTGACATCTGACCCTTGTCGCCCTCGCCTTGAGCACGAACCGACACTAAGCCATCAGCCTCCTCTTTCTCGCCCACGATAAGTAGGTAAGGGATGCGTTTGAGCTCATTATCGCGGATCTTACGGCCGATCTTCTCGTTACGGTCATCGACCTGTGTGCGGACGTCATTGCGGTTTAATTCAGCCGCTACACGCTCTGCATAGTCGTTGTACTTCTCCGAGATAGGCAGGATCACAGCCTGATCGGGCGAAAGCCATAGAGGGAATTTACCACCCGTATGCTCCAATAATACTGCCACAAATCGCTCCATCGAGCCAAATGGTGCGCGGTGGATCATAATTGGGCGGTGAAGCTTGTCGTCCGAACCCTTGTATGTGAGGTCGAAACGCTCGGGGAGGTTATAATCGACTTGGATAGTTCCCAATTGCCACTTGCGACCGATAGCATCCTTGACCATAAAGTCGAGCTTAGGCCCATAGAAAGCTGCTTCGCCATACTCCACGATGGTGTTGAGTCCCTTTTCGGCTGAGGCTTGGATGATCGCACTCTCGGCCTTATCCCAGTTCTCGTCAGATCCGATATACTTCTCGGTATTGTTGGGATCACGAAGCGAAATCTGAGCCGTATAGTTGTCGAATTTAAGTGTCTTGAAGATATACAACACGATGTCGATCACACTCTTGAACTCCTCCAAAAGCTGGTCTGGACGCACGAAAAGGTGGGCATCATCCTGAGTAAATCCACGCACACGGGTCAATCCATGAAGCTCGCCGGTCTGCTCATAACGATAGACTGTTCCGAACTCGGCAAGGCGGATTGGAAGATCCTTGTATGAACGAGGCTTCACCTTGTAGATCTCGCAGTGGTGAGGGCAGTTCATTGGTTTGAGCAAGAACTCCTCATTCTCGTCGGGAGTATGGATTGGTTGGAACGAATCCTTGCCATATTTAGCGTAGTGACCCGAAGTGACATAGAGCTCCTTGTTTCCGATGTGTGGAGTCATAACTTGTTGGTATCCACTCTCTCGTTGAACGGTGCGCAAGAAGTTCTCCAAGCGCTCACGCAGTGCAGCACCTTTGGGGAGCCACAATGGCAAGCCTTGACCCACACGCTGTGAGAATGCGAATAATTCTAACTCCTTGCCCAATTTGCGGTGGTCACGCTTCTTGGCCTCCTCCATCATCACCAAATACTCATCGAGCAGCGATTTCTTGGGGAAAGTGATACCATATACACGTGTAAGCATCTTGTTTTTCTCGTCGCCTCGCCAGTATGCTCCGGCAACCGAAGTCAATTTGATCGCTTTGATTCCCGCCGTGGTGGGGATATGTGGCCCTCGACAGAGGTCTGTGAAGTTTCCGTTGGTATAGTATGTGATCGTTCCATCCTCCAAGTCGTTGATTAGCTCGACTTTGTATGTCTCGCCCATATCCTCGAAGTGCTTCAATGCATCGGCCTTAGCCACATCGGTGCGAATAAGCTGCTCCTTTTGGCGAGCTAACTCCAACATCTTAGCCTCGATTTTGACCAAGTCCGACTCGGTGATGGGCGTCGGAGAGTCTACATCGTAGTAGAATCCGCTCTCGATAGCAGGGCCAATTCCGAACTTAATGCCGGGGTAGAGCTCCATAAGAGCCTCGGCCAAGAGGTGAGAGGAGGTGTGCCAGAAAGCGTGCTTGCCCTCAGCATCATCCCACTTGAAGAATTTGATCGACGCATCGGCCGAAATGGGGCGTGTCATATCGACAACCTCCCCGTCAATTGAGGCCGCAAGGCAGTCAGCAGCTAAACGAGGGCTGATACTCTCTGCAACCTGAAAGGCAGTTGTTCCCGCTTCGAACTCACGGATGGAGCCATCGGGAAATGTAACTTTAATCATAGTTTTGTTTTTATTTTAAATTTTACCCTCGTCGACCCTTCCACAATTACGAGACGGAATAGGCATCTAAGGAGTATTTTTTTCTTTTAATCTCTCTCGCGGCGGCTCTGATTGTTTAGATCCTTGAGCGACATATCGCGGCGTGATTTCTCCCTCTCGGCGCGTTGAAGCGGAGAAGCAAGGGCTGCGAAGTGCGAACGGCGAGAACGCACGATATCTATGGCCATATAGAGCGCATTGCGCATAGAGTCGGGATTTGCCACCCCTTTGCCTGCGATATCATAGGCCACACCATGGTCGGGCGAGGTACGAACGCCCAATAATCCTGCCGTGAAGTTCACCCCCTCGGGCGAAAGAGTCTTGAATGGGATCAGTCCTTGGTCGTGGTACATCGCCAAAACAGCATCATATTTCTTGTAGCTCGCCGCAGCGAAGAAGCCATCGGCAGCGAAAGGTCCGAATGCCAAAACACCCTGCTTAAAGGCTTCGGTGATAGCTGGTTGGAGGATCGAAAGCTCCTCGCCTCCCAACATGCCGCCCTCGCCTGCGTGGGGGTTGAGAGCCAAAACAGCGATGCGTGGCTCGATGATGCCGAAATCCTTTTTGAGCGATAGGCGCAGGTTGTGCAAATCCTTGATTATCTTCTCCTTGTTTAGTGCCTCGCCGATCTTGCTGAGCGGTATATGCTTGGTCACCAGACCCACCTTGAGGATATCGCTACACATCATCATCATCGACTCACCCTCGAACTGAGAGGCCATATATTCGGTGTGACCGGTGAAGCTAAACTCCCCGCTCTGCACGCTCTCCTTGTTGAATGGAGCCGTTACGATAGCCTCTAACACGCCCGCCTTAAGCTCCTCTGTAGCACGTACAAGGGCATCTACAGCAGCCTTTCCTGCCGCCGCTGAGGGCACTGAGGGGGTCACCTCGATCGACTGCTCGCCGCACTCTACCAAATTGATCTTGCCCGGGATAGCCTCACGCGCGGATTTGACCACGTTGAATGAGAACCGCTCGACTGTGATGATCTTTTTGTAGTGCTCGGCAACCTTGGATGATCCATATATTATAGGTGTGCAAAGCTCCGTGATTCTGCCATCGGAGAATATTTTGAGTATAAGCTCCCAGCCCACACCATTGGTGTCGCCTTGGGTTATGCCTATCTTGAGTCTGTTATCTGCCATTGTGTTTTTTTTATTTCAACCGACGAATATAGGGATTTTTTTTGGAATTATTGCTTTTTTGCCTGTTTTTTTCTCGCTTGGTGGGAAATGGGAAATGATAATATGAGAAAAAGAACCTATACGTCATCCTCGCGAACGCGGGGATCTTAACTCTATCCCTTTGCGTTTGTATAAGATTCCCGTTTTCACGGGAATGACGGGGTGGAAAATGGAAAATGGAAATGACTAACTCTAAAAGTACTCTATCCGATAATCATACTCATTGCGTAGCTTTTCGAACTCTTCTACGTGGGCTTTGAGGTGGTTGCTTTGGGCTGCTATGTCGAACTTGGAATCGATGCTCTGGAGCAGATCGTTCCACGAGATTGGGCGAGGAGTGCTCTGTGGGGCATCTGAGCGCCATCCCTCGAGGGGCAGACCTAACGCTTTGGCGACTCCTCTGACGGCCATTGTGGTGGCGTTGGCCTTGCCTTGCAGAGAGTAGCCCGCTATGTGTGGAGTGGCTAATAGAGCTCTTCTGAGCGCTTCGGAGTTGATCGCTGGCTCTCTCTCCCATACATCCATCACAAAGGGGTTGGAGGCCTTTAAAAGTGCCTCTGTGTCGACCACTTCGCCTCGTGAGCTATTGATGATTATTGTATCTCGACCAGCCTTGGCGAGGCTCTGGGCGCCTATCATATGGCGTGTAGATGAGTTGAGTGGAGTGTGGAGCGTCACTATGTCGGCAGCCTCCAAAAGCTCCTCTAAAGAGACGAAATCGCCCCCCTCGGCCTCCATGCGGGGAGGATCGCAGCAGATCACTTCGAAGCCCCAAGCAGCACCATAAGCGGCGACAAGCCCTCCGACGTTACCCACTCCCACGACGCCCAATTTCTTGGAGGATGGTTCCCATCCTTGAGTGCGAGAGAGGTGTGCCATCACAGCCCCAAACCACTGCAAAACGGCGCGAGCATTGCATCCTGCGGCACTCGAGGTGGTGATCCCTTGCTCGGAGCAGAAGTGCGAATCTATGTGGTCTGTGCCGATCGTAGCGGTGGCGATGTGTCGCACCGAGCAGCCCTCTAATAGAGAGTTGTTGCAGCGTGTACGAGTGCGTATTATAAGCCCATCTGCGCCCTCTATGGCGTGGGGTGTGAAGCTATCGCCGGCGATGTATTGCACCGAGGCGTATGGTTCGAAAACACCTTTAATAAAAGGTATTGCGGAGTCGATTACGATTTTCATTTTTGGATGAGTTGCTTAAGTTTTGGCAAAGATACGATTTTTTTTAATTCATAATTCATAATTTGTAATTCATAATTCTTAATTCATAATTCACTAAGTACGTCATTCCCGACTTGATCGGGAATCTTATACAAATGCAAGGGGTGTTAAGATCCCCGCGTTCGCGGGGATGACGTGGAGGTTCGCGGGGATGACGTATAGGTTCGCGGGGATGACGTA
>JBCQVM010000007.1:0-61156 GCA_047173105.1 Rikenellaceae bacterium | reverse complement strand
GATCTCCCTGTGCGTCATTCCCGACTTGGTCTTCCCGTGCGTCATTCCCGACTTGGTCTCCCTGTGCGTCATTCCCGACTTGATCGGGAATCTTAACTTTGGACAAGTCGCATTTGTATAAGATTCCCGTTTTCACGGGAATGACGAAGAGGGGGGATGACGTGGCGGTGAATGACGTGGAGGTGAATGACGAAGAGGAATGACGAAGAGGGCATGACGAAGAGGAATGACGAAGAGGGCATGACGAAGAGGAATGACGAAGAGGGCATGACGAAGAGGAATGACGAAAAAGAAAAAAGGACGATGAGTAATTATAAACTCATCGTCCCTTTTTTCTATTTATTTTGCTGAACTTGTTAGTTCGGGGTTTGGGTGTTGCTCTGAAACTTAGTAGCTACCAAACTTATTTGTCTCGATATAATCCCAATCGATATCAAATACAGCTGGCGAACCATATGTACCATCTGCATCTACAGGGATAACAAGGATGTAATAGTTGTAGTAGGCTCCGAGATCTGAGAATGATGATCCATCACTATCGGCCAACATAAGAGGAGCATAGGTAGTTATAAAACTTGCATATGCCAAAACCTCATCATCTGTAAGGTTCTCAGCGATATTATTCTCGGTCGCCACAGTGACTTTCTCTTTCGAAACGCAGCAATACTTATATGATGCACCACTTCCTGTAATTGTTCCATATAAACGAAGGTCACCGTTATTATCTACAAAGTTATAACCATATGTCGATGGGTCGTTAGACCAAATAAGAGTAGAACTATTCCAGTTCACATCGATCGAGCTTACATACGAAGTGCCTGTAAAGATGTTGACAGGCACTTCGTCATCCTCGTCGTCGTCGCTACTTTCCATTAGATCGTTTGGAACGAAAACATAAGTTCCTAATAAACTGCTATTACCTGAATCATCAAAGCCCATATAATATAGATAATATGTGCTTGATGATGTATACCAAGAGCTAAAATTATAAGTATAGGTATAGGTATCATCACCATTGTTTGTAAGAGAATAATAACCGCTTTCAAATGCGTCACTCTGTATCCACTCAGATGCATCGTAAGTAAACGCCTGAGCGTGAATCTTAGTACAGTCATCCGAAGTAAATGTAGCAGTAAATGCAGTCTCAGTCACTACCAAAGAGTAGTTTACAACGAGATCTCTACTTGCAGACTCATAAGACGCAGTAGTAGCTACGATATATGACACATTACCCTTACCACCAGTTGTTGAATCAACTGGAATTACAAAGACATAGTACTCAGTTCCTTCAGATAGTGTTGTTCCCCATTTAGAGCCATCTGTAGGTAGAGCCGATGTGTGAGAAATTGATTGAGTGTATGTTTGACCAACCTCTACAGATGTAATAGACTCAGTCATAGTGTATGTTGTGTAGTTAGCATCAATCCAATTCTCTATCAAACCACCATACTCTGACATGACTGAAGATGCCAAGACGCAACCATAATAGTACGAGTCAACACCGTCAATGCGTGTTACATCAATATCGATAGTAGATTTTGTGACCGACGAAAGTTCTACATCAAGTGTGATATCAACATATACATTAACCAAACCCTCTACAGTAAAGTAGATTCTCTCTACGTCACCTACGGCCTCCAAAGATCCATCTACATCCTTGTATGCAACAACATCTACAAAATAATCGTCAGCATTCAATTCTCCCTTAGTGTATGCATAGATAGGGGTTGAATCAGTAGCAAACTGTAGATACTCCGAATCGTAACCATCTACGAGATCTAAAAGGATATAGCTTGTATACTCGCTTGCGCCTATTGTGTCGATACAGTCAGTCGACACAGCCACACCGTCGCAAAGGCTTAGGTCGATGTCGAATACGATCTCCGCATTGGTTGCAGATGATGTTACTTCATATGTGAATGCAGAAACTGTAGGCGTATAAACTTCATCATCACCACCTGCATCTGGATCTGTCTCGGTGATATATGCGAGCGTAGAGCTTATGGTGTTGTATGTTGCACGAGCGAACTCAATTGCCGATTCACTTGTATTAGTTACGGTGTCGACGTATGTGTACTCTGTATCATCAGCGCCAACAAGGTTGTAAGCGATAGTAACCTCATCATTTGCAGCGATAGTCGATGGCATGATGTTGAAGCGGATCTGAGCCGTCTCTTTGTCGACAACAGCAATATCGTCAGTCTTAGTTATAGTGATTTCGCCTGCCTCAATATTAGTGTAGAAATCTGCATCGTCATAAGCCTTTGAGGTGTCAACCGAAGCCTTAGCATTCAAACCATTAACTACGATTGACTTAACTGTGTAGTTCTCCGTATTAGTACGGAAGTCAATGTTAAGGACAACGGCTGCACCTATGTGCTTCATGATAACTGTAGGCATAGATCCGTCGAGACCAAGTGTGTAAACGTCGTCAGAGATCATGTATAGAGCCGAAAGGCCTGGCTCTTGCTCGCTTACGTCGAAAGTTGAGTCTGATCTTTGGCTGCTGTATGGATAGATCATACGAACTTCCTCACCCTCTATACCTGAATAGTTAAATGTTGCTGACGTTAAATCGTCTGAAGCTTCTAAGAACATTGCCATGCCCCAGTCGCTGAGTTCATAGCTATAGATCGAGAGGTCATCATATATATAATTCTCTTCATCTGCCGGAGTCCAAGTAAGATTCCAATCCTCAGAGACGTCGATACGGGTGTCTGCTACCGACTCGTCGAACGATACACTGAATGTAACGCTCTCGCCTTGATCTGCTCCGCTATTAACTGCTGCCTCCTCTACATTTGACTCTGCACAGCTTCCTGCGAGAAGAAGCATCGAGGCGAAAATAGTAAGTTTATTGAATTTCTTCATCATTTTCTGTTTTTAATTGTTTGTAGTAGTTTGTTTAGTTTGAGCCTAATGAACCGCCCTCGCCGAATGACTCGAGTAGGCTGGTAGTAGTGTCGCTTTCTTGTAGGATAGCATCTTCGATCTCGATTTCTAAAACCTCGATCATTGGTGTTGAATAGTTGTTTTTCATAATATAAAATTTAAGTTATGGTGTTTCGTTTATAAATAAATTGTTAAATACATGGCAAAATAGTATATAGCCATCTAATTGAAGTAAGTTATTGAAAATAAGTAATTAGATAAATGGTGATAAAATAATCACTATAAATCTAAAATTAACACCTTAGATATATAACATCAGGTATATTTAATCAAAAAAACGTAAGGTGTGAATGTGATAATAGTAAAGCTGCGCTTTTTAGCGAAATTCTACTCACGGCAAAGATAGAGCTCTTTTTTGAAAAGAGCAAGCGAGATAATAAAAAATATACAAATATAACGAAATATTTGTATATTTAATAGGTGTGTCATTCCAAACTTCTCACGCGTCCTGACTCCTCACGCGTCATTCCAGACTCCTAATACGTCCTGACTTCTCACACGTCATTCCCGACTTCTCACACGTCATTCCCGATTCCTCACGCGTCATTCCCGATTCCTCACGCGTCATTCCTAACTTCTCACACGTCATTCCTGACTTCTCACACGTCATTCCCGACTTGATCGGGAATCTTATACAAGCGCAAGAGGTCTTTAAGATCCCCGCGTTCGCGAGGATGACGTGAGTATGGGTGAGGATGACGTGAAAAGGGGCGCGAGGATGGTGCAGAGAGGGTTAGAAAAGGATTCTAAGGCCTATTTGATGTCGCGCGCATACTCCTCCAAGATGGCGTATGCCTTGATTATGCCCAACTCGCCGGCTTTCGAGATGTCGATACAGCCCTTGCGCGTGTCGTTCATAAAGATCTGGATTACGCCGCGGTTGTAGTAGGCCTCGGCGAAAGCTGGGTACTCTTCGATGGCGCGCGTATAGTCGTCGTAGGCCTCGGGTAATTTGCCCGAGAGTGCTAATAGGTTCGCACGGTTGTAGTATGCGTAGGCGAAGTCAGGCAATAGCTTGAGTACGATATTTAGGTCGGAGAGAGCCTCGTCGTAGTTGTAGCTGCGCGCTTGTCGGCTGTTGTTGAGCCTGTTAGCAGGGTCGGAGTCGACAGATATACGCTGGTATGAGTTGTCGATCGACGAGATAAAGTCGATCATTTCGGCTTGTGTCGTCGAGCGATTTAGATATAGGAATGGATTGATAGGGTTGAGCGCAATGGCTGCGGAGTAGGTATTCACGGCATTGGTATATTGTTTGATAAGGCTCTGTGATACAGCGCTTTCGAATAGGCACTGCCAACTGTCAGGCTCTTTGCGCACTCGCTCGCTGTTTGCCTTATTGACCTCGATTAGCTCCTCGGGGCTAAAGAGGCTCTTGCCGTTGTTGATTGTCAGCGAGTTGTTGCCGATTGCCTCGGCGAATAGTCGCATCTCGGTGGGTTCATATCGGTTGACGTCGGGCAGGGCAGTGGTGTCGACTTTCTCCAATGAAAAGCGAAGTAGTGGTATGAGGGTCAGTGAATTACCGCCACCACCTTGCAGCGATAGATTTTCGAATTTGCTACCCGAAAAGTTGCTGTCGAACGACAGAAGTTTGTCGAAGCGGTATGTGGTATCGGAGTAGATCGAGTAGGTGCTATCCTTGAGCTTGGATTGGTGCTCGGCGATCTTGCGCTCGGCGATGTTGCGATCCTCTTTTGCCGCCGAGCTATTGCCGAGCATATATCGGATGTTGCTGCGATACATATAGGCATTGGCAAAGTCGGGGTAGAGCTTTATGGCCTGTGTATAATCCTGCTCGGCATCTTCGATATCACCTAACTGCGTGAGCAGGTTTGCTCGGTAGAAGTAGGCAAGGACGTTGTTTGGTGAGTAGCCAACCACTTTGTTGTAATCCTCCAATGCGCGGTTGTAGTCACCCACTTGGGTGCGAACGATGGCGCGATTGAAGAACGAGAGCGACGAGGTGGAGTCGAGCTCGATCACACGGTCTAAGTCGCTGAGAGCTAACAGCGGACGCTGCGTATCGTTGTATACCAATGAGCGGTTGAAGAAGCTCAATAAGTAGGTCGAATCGTTGTTGATCGCATTGTCGAAATCCTCCTCAGCTTGTTGCATATCACCTCTTTGCAGGTGGAGCGTGCCGCGACGAGTGTATGCCGTGGAGCTATTGCGATTGGTGCGCACAGCGGTGTTGAAATTCTCCATCGCTTGGAGCGTGTCGCGAAGATAGAGGTAGCAGACGCCGCGATTGACAAAGGCGTCGGAAACTAACTTCTCGGACTTTATAAATTCGTCGAAGTCCTTGATCGCCTCCTCCGCCTGACCATTGAGTAGGCGTGTTACGCCACGGCTATAATAGGGGTTCGGCATGTCGGGACGTAGCTCGATTGCCTCCTCGAAGTCGCGCAGTGCGTCGTCGTAATTACCAAGACGCGAGCGTGTTATAGCGCGATTGACGTAGGCGTTGGTGAATACTGGGTTTTTGTCGAGGGCGATTGTGAAATCGGCATCGGCACCCAGCAAGTCATTGAGATTGTATTTGGCAATGCCACGTAGGAAATAGGCCTCGTAGGAGTTGTCGTCGAAGCGTAGCAGTGAGTTCAGAACGTCGATTGCACCACGGTAATCGTTGTTAATCATGTGGTTGCGACCGATCCAGAAGAAGTAATCTTTGTCGTATTGGGCTCGAAGTCGACCAGCATTAGTGAAAATTATCACCAATGCCAATACGATAGATATGATCTTGCCTCTTTTGCCCATACGATTAATCTGATTTACACCTTTTACAAACGCTGCTCAACCTCTAATTATTACTCATCGTAGCCAAATCTTTTGAGCTGACGGTCGCTATTGCGCCAGTCGTCCATTACCTTGACGTGGAGCTGTAGGAATACCTTTTTGTCGAGGAACTGCTCCATATCGAGTCGCGCTTGAGTGCCGACGCGCTTTAGCTTTTCGCCCTTATGGCCAATGAGAATTCCTTTTTGAGAGTCACGTGCCACGTAGATCGTAGCCGAGATGCGGTCGATTGTGGGCTCCTCCTTATACTCCTCGATTGAGACCTCACAGCAGTAGGGGATCTCCTTGTCGTAGTTGGTGAGGATCTTCTCGCGGATGATCTCCGTAGCGAAGAAACGCAGAGTCTTGTCGGTGAGGGTATCTTTTGGGTAATATGGTTCGCCCTCGGGTAGGCGCTCCAAGATCTGGTCGAAGAGACCTCCGATGTTGAAACTCTCTTTGGCCGATGCCGGAACGATAAAGGCTGCGGGGAGTCGCTCCTGCCACTGTGCAACGAGGATATTAAGCTGCTCGGGTGTGGTCAAGTCGATCTTGTTGATAACCAAAATAGTAGGTGTGTCGCTCTTGGCGATCTTCTCGATTATCTCTTGCGAACGGTCACTCTTCTCGACAGTGTCGGTCACGTATACAAGGATATCGGCATCCGATACGGCACCAGTCACAAAGCGCATCATTGACTCTTGGAGCTTGTAGTTGGGCTTGAGTATTCCCGGTGTATCGGAGTAGATTATCTGGAAGTCGTCGCCATTGACGATACCCATAATACGGTGGCGAGTGGTCTGCGCTTTGGATGTGATGATCGAAAGGCGCTCACCCACCAATGCATTCATTAGGGTTGACTTGCCGACATTGGGGTTGCCAATGATGTTTACGAAACCTGATCTGTGTTTGTTCATTCTTTATTTTTAAAATTACTTATTGATTATCGTCTGCGGCCACCTCTTTGCATACCCATCTGCGGCATCTTACCTCCTGCAACCATCTTCATCATCTTGCGCGTATCGTCGAACTGCTTGATAAGGCGGTTGACATCGGCAAGGGTAGTGCCGCTACCTTTTGCGATTCTTTCGCGGCGCTTAACGTTGATAATCTCGGGCTTCTCGCGCTCTTCGGGGGTCATCGAGAAGATTATCGCCTCGGTCTGCTTGAATGCGTCGTCTGGAATATCTACATCCTTCATTGCCTTGCCCACTCCGGGGATCATGCTTGCCAAATCCTTGAGGTTACCCATCTTCTTGATCTGAGCTATCTGCGCGAGGAAGTCATTGAAGTCAAACTTGTTGGTCACGATCTTCTTCTTGAGCTTGCGTGCCTCCTCCTCGTCGTAGTGCTCCTGAGCACGCTCCACGAGTGACACCACGTCGCCCATGCCCAAAATTCTGTCGGCCATACGCTCGGGGTGGAATGGTTGGAGTGCATCCATCTTCTCGCCGCTCGAGATAAATTTAAGTGGCTTGTTAACCACCGCACGGATCGAGATCGCAGCACCACCACGTGTGTCACCATCTAACTTAGTGAGCACCACGCCATCAAAATCGAGGCGATCGTTAAACTCCTTGGCGGTGTTCACTGCATCCTGACCTGTCATAGAGTCCACAACGAAGAGAGTCTCCGAAGGCGACACGGCAGCCTTGATCGCGGTGATCTCCTGCATCATCGCCTCATCCACGGCCAAACGACCTGCGGTATCGACAATAACGGTGTTGTAGCCCTTCTCGCGGGCATATCGAATAGCGTTCTGTGCAATCTCAACAGGATTTGTATTACCTGCTTCGGTGTAGACCTCCACGCCAATTTGCTCGCCTAAGACCTTGAGCTGGTCTATCGCCGCTGGTCGATATACGTCGCCTGCAACAACCATCACCTTGCGGTCTCGCTTTGTTTTGAGAAGCAATGCCAATTTGCCTGTGAATGTGGTTTTACCCGAACCTTGCAGTCCTGCAATAAGCACCACTGCGGGCGATCCCTCGAGGGTGATATCTACGGTCGAGCCACCCATCAACTCCGCCAATTCGTCGCGCACAATCTTGGTCATCATCTGACCGGGCTTGACCGACTTTAGGACGTCGGCACCAATTGCCTTTTGCTTCACCTCGTCGGTGAAAGTTTTGGCTACCTTGTAGTTAACGTCGGCGTCAATAAGGGCACGGCGGATCTCTTTGAGAGTCTCGGCAACATTAATTTCGCTAATTCGACCCTCACCTTTGAGGATCTTGAATGAGCGTTCTAATCTATCTGTTAAATTTTCAAACATATAAGTGTGTCATTTAAGGAGCAAAAGTAGCAAAAAAATGAGAGAATATCGAATTTTGCCGCTACAAACTCTTTACTTTCTGCATAAATTTAGTTTTGTCGACCACAAATCGAGTGTGCTCACCCTCACCAATTAGGCTCTCACCATCGTATGCCTCGACCTTAAAGCTAAGCATACGCCCCTCAAAAGCCGTAAGTGTCGCTGTTGCGGTGATCTGGGCACCCATGCCCGAGGCCTTGACGTGCGACGAGCTCATCGCTGTGCCAACTGTGGTCGAGCCCTCGGGGAGTTCTGGGGCAACAGCGCACATCGCGGCATTCTCCATTAGTGCAATCATTGCGGGTGTTGCAAAGACCTCTAAGTCGCCAGAGCCCAAGGCTATAGCTGTGTTGCTCGAAGCAACGGTGGTGCTGCTCGAGGCTTTTAATCCAATTTCTAACATATCGCGTTATAATATTTATTATCAAAAAATAGTTATATTTGCACAAAGATAAATATTTTTGGCGAAAAATGAAACGATTGATCATACTCACACTACTCTTGGCAGCGATTTTCGTTAGTTCAGCGGCACAAGAGAGGCTCCCTAAAGGCCATTGGCATCAGGAGTGGACTGTGGTCGATGGTGAACGCATTCCCCATATTCATATCCTGCCGGTTTATGTATTCTCAAAGGGAATCGACCAACGCAAATATTGGCTGCTTGTAAATGCTGTTAAGAAAGTTTATCCTATAGCTCAGACCGCCAAGGAGATGATGGCCGACATGGAGTACGAGTTAGCATCCCTCGAGACTGAGAAAGAGCAGAAAGAGTACGTTAAACAGGTCTATCAAGCGATAATCGACGAGTATACACCCGTCCTAAAGAAGATGACTCGTACCCAAGGGCGAGTCCTGCTACGCCTAATTGATCGCGAGACCGAATACACCGCCTACAACATCGTTCACGAATTCCGTGGCCGCTTCCTCGCCGGCTTCTGGCAGGGTGTCTCCAAGGTCTTTGGCCAAGATCTTAAAGCCAAATATGGTGAGGCCGATGAGGATGCTATTATCGAGCAGATTGTTATATACTACGAAGCTGGCCTCTTGTAGTGGCTCTATGCAACCTCGCTGGCGTGCGGCCTGTGATATGCATTGTGATTAATAACAAGTACCCCCCCCCACGTCATTCCCGTGAAAACGGGAATCTTAATATAACGTGTGGTAGATAATTATCGAACTCACGTTAATTAGAATCGGGGTTATTTTGATAGTAGATATCGCCTAAATGGTCAAGGAAGAGATCTGATCTGGATTTACTTAATCCTCCGCCGGGGGTGAAGGTTAGCTCGCCAAAGTAGACTTTACCATTGGTTTCGTAGAGATCTACACGCACAAATGGATGACCCTTAGAGAGAGTTTGGCACATCTCTACCATCTCTTTAAGTTGCTTAGGCTTTGGGATTGTGGTCTCTGTGAGTCTATTTGAGGCATTCATAAATTCGGGGTGCTCTACCCATTCTGGCGAAAAGACTGCTGAACGCTTACCCGACTTTGATCCTCGGTTGGTCATAACCTCAACATAAGAGACATAACCATTGAAACAAAACCACTTATAGTCGATAAGCGACGACGAAATAGCATTTGTTTCGGGGTCATTCTCGAGCAACTCCTCGGCTATTATCTTAGGCTCAATAAGGCGGTAGTGCAGTTGGGCACTACTAATACCGTAGACTTTTTTAAGCATACGATTTAAAAGCTTGCGTGTAGCTGGAATATCAAGGGTGCTCTTATCATTAACGATCACTACCTTACCTGCTGCGTTATTGGTTTTGAGGATAAACTTGTCGGGCAGAGCGTCAAAATCAATATCCTTAGCATTATCCCAAACGCCGTAGAGCTTGACCAGATTATTCTCAAACCCTCTCTCTTTGATATGCTCGCGCACTAAATATTTATCGGCAAGTTTACTCCAAAGCTCAATATTTCCCTTTATTTTCAACATGCAAACAATCTCGTTGAAGTTCTTAGGGTTATCAAAATCCATCTCCTTCTTAAATTGTCGTCTATAACCTCTTATAACTAATTTTTTAGGATTTTTACGCCCCAAATAGTGCTTATAAGGAATGGGAATCTCCCATCGTAACTTTGTTAAAAGTTTATTACATTTCTTCACAATAGTATTCATAATTGGGTATAGATTTTACTGGTATGCTGAATTCAACCCGCAAATGCAACTGAACTCACAGTTAATATTTGTTTAAATTGTTCATTTGATGTGTGGTGTCTGAGCCTTTTGCGAGGTTGATCATTTAGCTTGCTTTCAACTATTTAATATGCTTTGCGGTTACTTCACTAAAGTCCATCCGCTTGGGGGGTAGACCCCAAGCGGAAAAACTCTACATCCTCTCAGGAACGTTAATTCCCAAAAGTGCCATGCCGCTCTTGATTACCTTTGCGACTTGTAGTGCGAGTTGGAGGCGGAAATTACGAACCTCCGTGCGCTCCTCTTTGAGGATCGAGTGGTCGTGGTAGTAACCATTGAACTCCTTTGCGAGGTCATATATATATGCTCCAATAACAGAGGGTGCACAATTTTCGCCCGCTGCCTTAACTGCGTTAGGGTAGTCTGCGAGCATCTTCACGAGGTTGATGTCGTCCGCCTCGAGGGCTGCTGTGACCTCGCTCTCGATTGCGATTCCTGCCTCAGAGGCTTTGCGCATGATCGAGCAGATGCGAGCGTGGGTGTATTGAATAAATGGGCCTGTGTTGCCGTTGAAGTCGATCGACTCTTTGGGGTCGAATAACATAGTTTTCTTAGGGTCTACCTTGAGTATAAAGTACTTAAGGGCACCCATGCCCACGGTTGTGGTGATCTCGGTGATCTGCTCCTCCGAGCAACCATCGAGCTTGCCAGCCTCCTCGGAGATCTCGCGAGCCGAGGCAACCATCGCTGCAATAAGATCATCGGCATCCACCACGGTTCCCTCGCGCGATTTCATCTTGCCCTCGGGGAGCTCGACCATGCCGTAGGAAAGGTGGGTGATATTGTCGCTCCATGCGTAGCCCAACTTCTTGAGTACGAGCTTAAGTACTTGGAAGTGGTAATTCTGCTCATTGCCCACAACGTAGATCAAGTCGTCGAGGTTATTCTCCTCGAAGCGGCTGAATGCCGTGCCAAGATCTTGGGTCATATATACCGAAGTGCCATCGCTGCGTAGCAAGAGCTTTTGGTCTAAGCCATCGCTCTCTAAGTCGATCCACACCGAGTTGTCCTCCTTGCGGAAGAATACCTCCTTAGCCAATCCCTCATCGACGATGCTCTTACCCAAAAGGTAGGTCTGCGACTCGTGGTAAATCTTGTCGAATGAGACTCCAAGAGCCTTATATGTAACATCAAAGCCCTCGTAGACCCAACCATTCATCATCTCCCATAGACCATAAACTTCGGGATCTTTAGCCTCCCACTTGCGCAACATCTCTTGCGCCTCGAGGATCATCGGAGCACTCTTCTTAGCCTCCTCCTCGCTCATGCCACCTGCGACGAGCTCTTTGATCTCAGCTTTGTAGTGCTTGTCGAATTCGACGTAGTACTTACCCACGAGGTGATCGCCTTTGAGTCCCGATGATGCAGGGGTCTCAGCATTGCCAAATTTTTGCCATGCAAGCATCGACTTGCAGATATGTATGCCGCGATCATTCACCAAGTTAGCCTTGATTACCTTGTGCCCATTAGCCTCCAAGATCTGCGCTACGGAGTAACCTAAAAGGTTGTTGCGGATGTGCCCCAAGTGGAGTGGCTTGTTGGTGTTGGGCGAAGAGTATTCGACCATCACAGTGCGACCGCTCGACGCAGCACGCCCAAAGTCGGCAGTAGAGTAGATGTCACCAAATGCGGTAGCCCAGAATGACGCCGAGAGCGAGAGGTTTAAGAAACCTTTCACAACGTTAAAAGCGCTGAACTCCGCATTGTTAGCAACGATATGCTCGCCCACCTGCGTAGCGGTAGCCTCGGGTGAAAGGCGGCTACGACGAAGTAGTGGGAAGACAACTAATGTGTAGTCGCCCTCAAACTCTTTGCGGGTCTTTTGGATCTGAACCTCCTCGATAGGAAGCTCGCCATAGAGTGCACTTAGTGACGTTGCAGCCACCTGTGTGATAAATGATTCTATATTCATAGTGGTCAATAATTTACATATAAGTGTGCAAAGATAATCAAAATTCTTGAACTGCGCAAGGGATTTTTATTAAGAGACAGAGGGACATTAAGACTGTTTCAATGTCTCAATGTCCCTCTGTTTCAAAATTTACTCGCTCTTAGCTCATATGCTCGATATTCCAAACAAATGCGCGTGAGCCTTGCATCTTGGTCACCTCGTCCATTTTGCGAAGAGCATCCATTAGCGGATCGATCTTCTCGTCCTCGACGATTGTCATGATCGAGGAGTTCATAGATGGCCATGTATGGGTGCCGTGGTGTGGCTCGCCATCGAAGGTGCCACGACCCTCGGTGAGAGCCCATTTGGTGAATCCACGGATCGAAAGATCGTCGAGGATTTTATAAACTCTCTCGGTGAGAGCTTGGTTGTATGATATAAATACTGCTTTCATTTTTCTAAATTTTATTGGTTTGCCTCAGCGTTTTCAGCCTTTCTTTGCTCGCGACGGATCTTGTGGTTGACGAATACAGAGTAGAAGATAGGCACTACAAGCAGCGTAAGTAGGGTGGAGAATGTGAGTCCTCCGATTACTGCGATACCCATCGGGCGCCATGTTTCCGAACCTGCATCCGCGGAGATTGCCATTGGCAACATACCCAAGATTGTGGTGAACGAGGTCATAAGCACTGGGCGTAGACGGCTCTTACCGCCATCGATAACAGCATTGTAGACGCTCGAGCCACGCTCCACCAAGAGGTTCATATAGTCAACCATAACGATACCATTCTTGGTTACGATACCCACCAACATAATCGCACCAATTAAGGCGATAAGCGAAAGTGGAGTCGATGTCATCCACAAAGCCAAGATAACTCCGGTGAATGCAAGAGGGATGGTAAACATAATGATGAATGGGAAGAGTAGTGATTCGAACTGCGTCGCCATAACGATGTAAACCAAGATTACGATCAAAAGGAACAATACTCCAAGGTCACCAAATGACTCCTGCTGATCCTCGATAGTACCACCTAACTCAATGAATACTCCATCGGGAGTCTGGTAGTTGTTGATTATCGTTTGTAGCTCTGTTGTAACATCACTCAATGCTACTCCTGCACCCAGCGTACCCTGAACCGATACAATACGTTGGCGATTCTCTCGCTTGATCGATGGTGCAGCCTCCTCGGTGGTGATTGTAGCGACATTCTTGAGAGGTATCTGGCGACCCATAGCTGTTGTCAGAGAGATATTCTCCACGTCGCTAAGCGACTTGCGGTATGACTCATCGTAGCGAACCACAATGTCGTACTCGTCGCCATCCTCGCGGTAGACACTTGCAGTGAGTCCATTGATGCGATTACGTACTGCCGAGGCAACTGTAGCGTAGTTTAGACCATAGTACGAAAGTTTCTCGCGATCGAAAACAACGTTGTACTCTGGGCGAAGATCCTCGCGCGAGAGCTGCACATCGCGAAGTCCTGAGACCTGCTTTGCTAACTCCTTAAGCTCGGTTGCTACGGCGTTGGTGAGCTCCATATCGTAGCCAATAACCTTGATGTCGGCTGTACTGCTACCCATAGGGCCTGCTCCACCACCCGGTGTGAGCGAGTAGTCACGAACCTCGGGGATTGCTGCGATATCCTCGCGCAAGAGGTCGGCAACTTCGAAGATTGTGCGATCGCGCTCCGCGGCGGGCGAGAAACGAACAGTATAGTTGATGATGTGCGAACCGGTGGTAGTCATATCCGAGGATGCATTGTCCGATGAGTTGGCACCTGCCGAAGCCGATACGAGGATAATCTCGGGATACTTTGCATAGATAATGCTGTCGATCTGTCGTGCAATTTTAGCGGTATTTTCTACTGCGATATTCTGCTCCAACTTCACCACGCCTGTCATACGGTCATTATCGCTCGCAGGGAAGAAGTCAGTAGCGATCTTACCAGAGCCCATAATCATCAGCGAGCCGATAAAGGTAAGGGCAACGATACTCATAGTGATGCGACGGTGAGCCAAAACCAAACGAAGCATCTTAGCATAAGCGCGGTCTAACCAGTTGAGAGCTTTGTCGATAGGTTTGTAGACAATGCCTATTCCCTTGTAGTCGTGCTCGCCACCTTTCGACGAAAGGATATATGCCGAAAGCATAGGGGTGAGGGTGATCGCAGCGGTAGTCGAGACACAAACCACAATTGTTACGATCCAACCTAACTCTTTGAACATAATACCAGCCATACCCGAAAGCATAGTTAGAGGCAAGAACACCGCAATAACAACCAACGTCGTGGCGATAACCGACAACCACACCTCGTTGGTGCCGTAGATCGCAGCCTCCTTAGGGCTCGAGCCCTTTTCGATATGAGTGGTGATATTCTCGAGTACCACGATAGCGTCATCAACCACCATACCGATGGCTACGGAGAGCGACGAAAGTGATATGATATTCAGAGTAGATCCAGTGATATATAGGTATATAAACGAACAAATCAGCGAGATAGGGATAGTAAGGCAGATGATGAATGTAGCTCTCCAGCGGCCTAAGAATGCCATTACCACAAAGATAACAAAGATAAAGGCATACATAATAGTCTTAGAGAGAGAGTTGATATTGTTGGTGATCTCCGATGAACCCTCGAAGATGATATCAACCTTCACATCGTCGGGAAGAGAATTTTCGATTGCAGGCATCTCTGCTTGAATCGCCTTGACGATATTTACGGTGTTGGCTCCCGACTGCTTCTGCACGATTACACGCACACCAGTCTGACCGTTGACCTTCTCATCCATTGTCGAGGTTGCGAGCGTATCGCGAATCTCCGCAACCTCTGAAAGACGTACGGTACGACCGCCACGGTTCGAAACAACGATATTGTGCAAATCGCTACTCTCGTTGAACTCACCATCGGATTTGAGGTTAAAGGTGTTATTTCCGATATCAATTGTACCTGCTGGGATATTGATATTTTCGTATGCGATAATCTGACCAATAAGCTCGATCGAGAGTCCATAAGCATCGAGTTTGCGAGGATCGACATTGACTTGGATCTCGCGCTCGGGAGCACCGGTGATACTCACCGAGCCCACTCCGTCGATACGGTTGAGGGTATTGACAAAGTCATCATCGAGGATCTTTGCCAATGCTTGGTAGCTCTCTTCGGCCGTTACTGTAAACATCATTACAGGCATCATCGACGAGGAGAAACGGAAGATGGTAGGGTAGTCGGCATCCTCGGGAAGCAACGACTGAACGCGGCTGACAACGTCGCGGATGTCGTTGGTCGCATCGGCTAAATCTATTCCATACTCAAATTCGAGTGTTATCATCGAGAAGTTATCCGACGAAGTTGATGTAAGTTTCTTGAGGTCATCCACCGTGTTGAGGTTATCCTCCAATACACGTGTAACGTTAGTCTCGATATCCGAGGCATTAGCGCCCGCATAGGTGGTGATAACCGAGATCATTGGCAGGTCAATATCGGGATATTGATCCACTGCAAGATTCTTGAGCGAAAAGAGACCCATAACCACGACACCGATAAAAATCAGCACGGTTGAGATAGGCTTCTTTACAGCACTTTCATATATATTCATACTATTGACTTATCTAATGGATTATTTAACTTGGATAGCAGTACCGTTCGAGACACGAGAGAAAGCAGTTGTAAGAACCTCTTCACCAGCCTCTAAGCCCGAAAGGATGTCGTATTGCGAACCTACAAGGCGACCAATAGTTACCGCGCGACGCTCAGCAACACCACCTTTGTTAACATATACGAAACGATCGTCGGTACCCACCTGCTTCTGAACAGCGATGTCGGGGATCATGATTCCATCCTTGCTGCGCATAGCGAATGTTGTGCGGGCAAACATACCGGGACGAAGTCGCTCATCTGAGTTTGGAACAGTTATCTCTACAGAAAATGTGCGAGTGTCGTGGCTGATCGCTGGTGCGATAAGGCTCACTTTACCCTCGAATACCTCGCCGGGATATACCTCGGTTGTGATCGCTACATTCATTCCGATCTTAACATCGGGGAAGTAGATCTCGGGAATGTCGGCCATAACCTTTAGCTTGTCCATCTGCATCACATTTATGATAGGTTGAGCGACGAAGAGGTTACCCGCCTCGGTGTTACGCGCTGTAACAATTCCGTTGATTGGGGTGCGAACCTCGATATTAGTCTTGAGGTTTTTGGCAACCTCCTCTTGGATCATAAGGTTTGTACGTGTCTGATCGAGAGTCTGGCGCGAGATACCACCTGCGTTGTAGACCGACTCCAAACGCTCGTAATCGGCGCGGAGGTTCTTTAGCGAGGTCATGTGCTGGTCGTACTGCGTTGGGTCGAGTGTCGCTACCAACTGATTCTCTTTTACTTTGTCGCCAACCTCTACCAAGATCTCTTCGACTCTGACACCCGAAGCGGCTGGAGTTACCATAATCTCCTTGTAGGGTCTGATCTCCGATGAGTAAACCTCCGAGATGGTGATTGTCTCGGCTGTAGCTGCACTCGTTTTTGTAGCTACTCTCTGCACTTCGGTGCTCTCAACTGTTTTCTGTTGCTTCGATCCGCAACTTGTAAGCGCTGCCAAGGCAAATGCGCAATAAATAATTCTTTTCATCCTTGTAATTTATATTTTTAATTTTCTTTTCCTACAATTTTGTCGTAATCGCATTTAGCCGATAGGTAGTCGTATATCGCTTGCGAGTAGTTTAGCTCCGATTGAGTTTGAGCGAGTTGAGCTGAGTTAAGCTCGAGCATCGTTCCTACACCTGCATCGTAGCGTGTTTTGGAGATGTTATAAGCTTTGGTCGCCTGCTCCACTGTTGCCTGCTCGGAGAACATCTTCTCGCGAGCTGCGAAGAGGTTGTTGATCGAGGATTTGAGTTCCACAATCTTGCTCTGCTCTACATATAATTTCTGAAGCTCGAGCTGCTTGATCTGGTTTTTGATCGACTTCGCTTTGTTGAGGTTTGTGTTACCCGAGAAGATCGGAATAGAGAGCGATATACCGATATTAACAGGAACTTGACCGTAGAACTCTGTGCCAGTGGTCGCGAATGTATCCCAATCGAAAATAACTGATTCGGTGCCATAATATGTTGCGCTGCCATAGAGTGCCAATGTTGGGAGACGAGCTGTGTTAGTCAGATTAAGCTGATCGGCAAGCAGTTGCGATTGGTGTTCGAGAGCCAATAGGTCGCTATTTTGCGAGATGTCGGTAGTGAGTCCATCTGTGCCTTGGAATACCGCCTCGCGCATCTGGTCGAGCGAACCCGAGAGCGATATCTGAGTGTCGGCAGGTAGTGATAGGTACATCTTCAAAAGCAATTTGGCTACCTCTACCGAGTTGCGTGTCTGCACGATAGTGGGTTGGAGGTTGCTATATTGCACCTGTGCTGTGAGCAGATCGTACTCCGAAGTGAGTCCATTATCGAACATCACCTGCGTATCGTCGACGCTCTTCTTGGAGATCGCCGAGCTCTCCTCTAACACCACTAATGACTGCTCGGCCAAAAGTATATTGTAGTATGCCTTTTTAACCTCTGCCACCAACGAAATCTTCGAACCGCGAGCCGCCTCTACAGCTGCCGCCATCTGGGTTTTGTTGAGTGCAAGAGTGCGCGAGATAGCTGGTGCAAAGAGTGGAATCGAGAGGTTTGCAGCTGCCGAAACAGTCGAAACGCCATCGGCCGATAGTTGAAAACTCTTGGATAGTTGTTGTGAGATCGCACTATAATTATAGTATGAATCGATGCTTAGCGAGGGTAGGAACATACCCTTAGTTTCGGCCAAAACAAAGTCGAAACGCTCGATCTCCATATTGGCGATCTTGATGGTTGGGTTCTCGTCGAGTGCGATTTTTACCGCTTGGTCGAGTGTTAATTGCAGCTCTTGCGCATATGTGCTCACACTAAATAGTAGTGCAGCTGCCGAAATAAATAATCTTCTCATTGATAAAAATGTTATTTTGTAGTTTAGATTTTTTGTTTAGCCAGATATTCGTCGATCGCAGCAATACCTTTTGCAGTGCTGATACCGCGCATATAGTTGGTGAGCACCTCGTGGAAAGCATCCTCGACATGCATTTCCTTCGGTATGCTGATCATTTCGTTGTTCTCCGAAACACCCAATGCGATGTATGAGAACATGTTCATTGTGAGCTCAATATTGATATGGCTCATGATGTAGCCCTGCTTGACACCTATTTTGATTGATTGCGCTACAACCTTGCGCTTCTCGTCCGATTGATCGCTGAGTAATCTATTGGCGATATTGGGGTAGAAGCGTCTGAGGGAGTTGCGGATCTGCCAGTTGATCTCAGCATTCTCGCGAATCTCATCCATGATTATTAGCATCGCCACTAATATATTAGGTGCATCTGTTGCAGCCTTGGCATTGTTACTCTCGAAGACGTCGAAGTGCTCCTTGACGGCCAAGAATAGTAGCTCTTCTTTGTCGCCAAAAGTCTCGTAGAGAGTGCGCTTAGAGATGTGAGTAGCTTGCGCTACATCGTCCATTCTCAGTGCTTTAACTCCCATTCTAAGGATCATTTTTCGCGTGTGTGAGATCACATCGGCTCTTTGTTGTATATCCATTATTCTTTTTTAAAACATTTATAACGATGCAAAGGTAGGTAAAAAACTCAAAAAACCAAAAAGGTTTTCAAGTTTTTTCAGTTTTTTCACTTCTTTGTTGCCGAGACCCTGCGCTAACCCACTGAGAGTCACATTCGATTAAACTTTTTTGAAAATTTAATTTGCATTCAGCTATTTGCTGATGTATATTTGTGCGTCAAATTATTTAATTATTTAATCTAAAAATTTATATGAATATTAATTATCAATCAGATTTTAAGCTACTTGAATCAAGTTCAATAAATGATACAGAGACACCTTTTAGATTTACCTATCGTACAGGTGCGCTTGGGAGCGTTGTTGCTCAATTCGATGGTGAGGCCTACACTGGCTGCCGTCGCATAGATGAATCGACACTTCTTGTTATCTTTGAATCTCATGGGCTTAGCGCTGGTGCATTAGAGGTGCGCCGCGAGTATTACCTAACCGACGAAGATTTTGCTTCGGGTGTTTGCCACTCGGTATCAGTCGAGAAGTTAGACGTCACGCTAACCTCGGGCAAGAGCGATGAGGCCAATGCCGAGGTTCTTGTCGAGGTATTCCCCTCATTTGTAAAGGTTGCCGATGTTGGCGATATCCTTGTCGACGAAGTGGGTTCCGATACCACCAAGGCTATGAGCCAAGCTGCCGCCACTCTTGCCTTCGTCCAATATGGCGATAGCAGCCTTGAGGAGTACTTTGCTTATGGTGTTGAGTTCGACACGGCAGTCTCGTCACCAACCTGCACACGTATTGGAAATTCGGCATACCACCGTACGCTGCCGATTCAATCCAATATGCGAGGGTGCATCCTCAATTCTACCGGCGAGGTTGTAGAGTATCTCCCAACAGGCGATTGGAGCTCCTCGATGCGCGATGGTTCCCTTGGACAGGTCATGGTCGAGATCCCTGCGCACTATCGCAAGTTTGTGACCGATGGCACTAAGCAGCAGGTTTGGCTCTCGGAGAGGGCGTTGGATGGTTACCACTATGTGCCTGCGTTCTATGTTTCGGCATACGAGGCAGCCGTAAGGCGCTCCACCTTGTCGCTCTGCTCGGTGGTCAACACTACCACTGAGTACCGCGGAGGCAATAACAACTCTGCCAATGACTCTACGGATCTCACCCTCTTGGGTCGCCCCGTAACCAATCTTCCCATCGGTCTGCTCCACACCTATGCTCGACGTCACAACTCTTCGACCGCCGAGTGGAATTGCTACACCTATCTGGCGCATAAGGCGATATATTGGCTCTACACGGTCGAGTATGCATCGCTCAATAGCCAAGCTGACTACACCTCTCAACTCACCGCGGATGGATATCGACAGGGCGGCCTTGGTCTTGGAGCCACCACGCTTAGCTATTCCGAGTGGTCGGCAATGAACAATGCCTACCCACTTATCCCATGTGGCTACACCGACTCTTTGGGCAATGGCACCGGTGAGTTGCTCTACACTGCTGCCGATGGCGATGGGATTGACTTTTCGATTTACGCCTCTCGATATCGCGGTATTGAGAATCCATTTGGCCATTTATGGCAATTTGTAGTTGGGGTTGTGGTTAATCACTACTCCTCTGCTTCGACAAGTAGCCTTTATAGCAGCGTGTCGAGACTCTACTGCTGCGAGGATCCATCTAACTTCGCCTTTCCGACAAGCTGCGAGGATAGTGGTTATAGTGGCTATGAGTACCTCGGCGACCTCTCTCGCTTTAGTGACAACTATGTTAGCGCGATGATCTTTGGAGAGAGTGGTTGCAACCTGCCTTCAGCCACCGGAGGTAGCTCGAGCACCTATTGCTGCGATGGCTTCTTGACCGATACGATCCTCGATGTCCCCTGCTGCGCTTACGTCGGTGGTGCTGCAAGTGGAGCGCTTACTGCCGGCCTGACGAACTTCGCAGTCGATAAGGATCTCTTCGACGATACCGCCTCGTATATCGGAACGCGTCTATGTTTTCATCCAAATAACTAAAAATAACTAATCATGAGAAAAGTACATTATAACAATCAGCCCTCACCAATCGAGGCTGTAGGCAACGGTTCATACCTCTATCGTTGGGGAATTAGCCAAATCGAATTTGAATGCGCCAACGGGCAGGGGCGATCAATAGCATGGGAGTGCTACCAAACCCTCATCGGTGGTCTGCCCACCGAGAACCTTATCACCGAGCGAGTGATGGATGCCCTTTGGGGTGGCGGTGTGGAGCAGAAGCTTATCAACGACTACAACGCCTCGCTCGCCGGTCTCCTCGAAGAGGATGCTGCGGAGGCCTACCTCGACTTCTTGGTGGAGCGCCAAGCGCTCAAAGTACAAATCGCCAAAGACTTTGCCCAATGGACGAACGCAATGTAATCGGTGGGGTCACAGCAACGGCGCTTAGTGGCATCTTCGATTTTGTTGAGCCCCTGCGATGGCTCTTGATGTTGGGGGCGGTGCTTATTGTGGCCGACTTGCGATTTGGTCTTCGTGCAGCACGCGTGCGTGGCGATAAGATTCGCCCCTCGCGTGCCGTGCGCCGCACGATCAACAAGGCGGTCGACTATATCTGTTGGCTGCTGTTGGCCGGCTCCATCGGCGCTACGTTTGGAGAGTCGATCGGGGTGACGATCCTGCCGCTTTTGGTGATGCTTGTGATCTATGGTGTGGAGATCAACTCCTGCTTTGCCAACTACTTTGAGTCTAAGGGTAAACTTCTTCGAGTCGATATCTTCAAGTGGTTTGCCCGCAAGACCGATATAATAACCATCGAGGAGCAGGAGCCCAATGTTGAAAAGCGAGCACCGCACAATGAGTAGGGTAGCACTACTTTTATTTGCCTCGCTGTTAGCTGTGAGTTGCGCCGCACGCCGTGTGGCAAGTCTCTCGCAGCAAGATAGCGTGAGGATCGAGGTGGTGGAGCGCCGTGAGATTGTGCACGACACGGTTCGTATCTCGATTCCGCACCTCGAGCAGCAACGGGAGGTGCAGTGTGATTCGAGTATCCTCTGTAATCAGTTTGCAACTTCCGAGGCACGTATCCTCCCCGATGGCGCACTGCACCACACCCTTGCGACGCTACCGCAACAGATCGTCGAGCCCATCGCCCTGCCGGTGACCCTGCGTGATAGCGTCGTCTACCGCGAACGCCTCGTAAGGGAGGTCGTCGAAGTGGAGCGAGAGCTCACCGCATGGCAGCGTCTGGCGATATCGGGTTTCTACTTTCTGCTGCTATTACTCCTTTCGCTCATCCTCTTGAGCCGTACCTTATAATAATAGAGCCTTGCTTCGGATCCGAAGCAAGGCTCTATTATATATCTTAAGTTAAATTAAGCGCTCAAAAGTGGCTTAAGGTAACCAAACATCACGTAAGCGACAACCAATGTCACGAGGATATTAAATCCTTGTGCGATCAAGAATACCCACATCTGCTTGCGGTTCTCCTTAGCGAAGATCTCGCTGAAGCGAGTCTCAAGACCGATACACACGAATGCGATTCCGAATAGTGTGTTAGTCATCGACTTGGTGAGTTTACCCACGCTCTTAGCTACCTCGGGAGCGAAGCAGAAGCTAAAGATAAGCGATGCAGCGATAAATCCAACAACGAACTTAGGGAAGCGATCCCAGATCATGCCGACAGTTGGCTTCTCCTGCTGCTCCTTACCTTGGTAAGTCCATATAAGTGAGATGAAGAATGCCGCAACACCCAACAATACATTCTGCGAAGATTTAACGATGATAGCTGTTTGAGCAGCAACTTCACCCAACATAGTTCCCGAAGCTGCTACGGCACCAGTGGTGTCGATAGTACCTCCTAACCATGCTCCCGAAACCTCTTGAGCAGTAACGGGGTTCATGCCAATAAGTCCTGTAAGCCACTGAGCTACGGGAGGCATAATATACATCATAGGGATTGCACAAACCAATACGAGCGAAATCACCGACGAAAGCTTCTTGCTATCACCCTTGATTACACCACAAGTAGCGATCGCAGCCGAAACGCCGCAGATACTTACCGCGCTCGAGAGCATCGTACGCAACTCATTGTCTACGCCCATCTTCTTACCCAACCAGAATGTGAAGTTCCACACTGTGAACACCACGATAAGCGACTGGATAAGACCATAAGCACCCGATTTTAGCACATCGCCAAAGAGGATAGTCGAACCAAGGCAGATGATACCGATCTTGATATAGAACTCACTCTGAATCGCGGGCTTAAGCCATGCAGGAACGCGGAAAACATTGCTGATGATAAGACCGATAAGAACCGAGAAAAGAACAACCTCAAGACCCAATCCCTTCACTGCGGGGATCTCGGCGATAAGTTGAGCCGCTACGGCCAAAGCAAAAATTACGAAAAGTGAAAGTACTACACCCTTGAGTGAGCGCTTTAGAAGTATGTTACTTCCCAATGTTATCAATGTGATAAGTACATACATTTTGCCGGCATTCATCCAATCGCCTTGGCCTGAAAGCACCTTAGGCATTGTTGGCATAATAGATGGAAATAGGCAGGCCAGAGCGATGATAATGGTACCCGCAAGTACAATTATCCAATCCTCTCCTTGAAACTGTGCAAAGAATTTCTTCATTTTTAAATATAGTTAATGTTATAAATTGCGAAATTATATGCAAAAGTATATATAATATTTTATTATCAAATAAGTTCAAATACTCATTTTTTATAATTGCGTTAGTTTTTTGCCTCTTACGCTTATGGGCAGCTCCATCACGTTATTGTAGAATAATATAGTATATCGTCATTCCCGGCTCGATCGGGAATCTTATACAAGCGCAGTATTGCAAATTTAAGATTCCCGTTTTCACGGGAATGACGTGTAGGGGAGTCTTGAGCTGCAATGACGTGTAGGGGAGTCTTGAGCTGCAATGACGTAGCTGGTTAAAAAATATTATATGGCAACAATCCGCCCACTCTTAATATACCAAACGTACCCCTCGACACTCGTGTAGCCCATCTGTCTGAGCAGTGCCATATACTCCTCGACTTGTCGGCGGTGCTCGGGTAGCTCCTTCAGACCGAATTTGTAGTCGACCATTGTGGCCTGCTCGCCACGGATCATCACCCTGTCGGGGCGTTTGAAGTTAGAGCTGCGGGGGATGATTATATCGTGCTCATTGCGCACGCTATCCCATGGGGTCTCGAACCAACTCTTGATTGGTTCACGTGCGAGGGCTTGGGCGATTTTGGCGCTCAGCGATTTGTGCTCCGTTTGGTTGATCTGACCATTGAGCAGCATCGAGTGGAGGCGCTCCTCGATCTGCTCACCATTCTGCGCCTCGGCAAACGCCTTGTGCATCAAGATTCCCTCGTGGCGTGGCGAGAGTTCCTGTTGCTCAGTCTGCTCGAAGTAGCGCTGCGAGGGGAGGCGCAGGCGTAGATCGGCCACCGAGGTGGGGTAGCGATCCATCCTAAAGAGCGAGGATCGCTTCGTCTGCTTCTTGTCGGCTATCGGTGCGCCCTTCTCGCCGAAGCTATATGTGGTGATCTCATCGTGGCGACTCACTTTGCCTTGCAGCGTGCCGAGTGTGATATTGTCGGCGGGGGAGTCAATGAGCCCATTTATTGTGCGGCCAATGCCCAACTTGTCTTGCTTAATGAATATATGTAGCGACTGTGAGGCTCGCGTAAGCGCCACATACAACATATTAATATTGTCGATATGCGAGTAGACGAACTCCCGATAATATTGCGCCGAGAATAATGATTCACCCATCGCCTTCTTGTACTTCACTGGGAATGCCCCCAACTCATCGAGGCCTTGCGAGGCCTCTGCCCACACGGCATTCGATGATAGTGGCTTCTTGCCATCCTTGCGCCCACCGCCGCTGCTCTTGGGGTCGAGCGCCCATGTGCAATAGGGGATCATCACCACCGCTTTTTCCAATCCCTTGGCTTTGTGGATCGTGGTGATTTCGATTGTCATCTCGCTCTGCTCAACACTGATCGAGCGTGATGCACCATGCTCCTCCCACCATTTGAGGAATTGGGCGATGTCGCCACTTTTCGAGGAGCAGAAGCTGCAAATAGCCTCGTGCATCGCTTGGAGGTAGGCGATATTTTTGGGTTCGGTATCGAGCCGATACTCTATAACGATCTGTTCGAAAGCCTCTTGGCTCGATAGCAGGCGGATCGAACGGAGCTTGTCGGCCTCCTGCTCGCTAAGTGGAGTGTTGAACGCCCTGTCGCCCAAGAAGCGGTTGTAGATGGCTCGTTGGATCGAATCCTCGGTGTCGATCGATAGCATCAGCGCCGCCACGACAAACTGGCTCACGGGTGAGAGTCCCACCACCAAAGCCTCTTGTGTCATCACATCGAAGCGGTAGTGTGGGTCGCTATTCTCGCGCTTAAACTCGAGGAGCTTGCCCGCAATGCGAACACCTTCGGAGTTGGAGCGCACCAAAATCAATATCTCGCAGGGGCGGAATCCGAGATCCAAAACCTCCTTTATTCGTTCGATTATCTGCGGCTCGTCGGGATGTACCGTCACCTCGATATACCCGCTGCTCTGGCCACTCTTGCGGGGGATCTGCGCATGCTCGCAGTAGGCATCCTTGAGCATATTGTGCAGCTCGGCCTTCGTTTGTGGCGTGAGCGTCTGGTCGCTTGCCTCCGCGATTTTGGCATTTAGCACTGCGTTGTCGGCCTCGACTACAGCTTCGATCAGGGCATTGTTGAAGTTTACGATGTTGGGCAGACTGCGGTAATTCTCCTTGAGGTTGATCACCTCGGTATTAGTGTGCCCCATCTCCTCTTTAGCCCTCGAGTGGAGAATACGCCAATCGCCACCGCGCCACCTATATATAGACTGCTTGACATCGCCCACGATCAGCACCGAACTCTTATCGCTCTGCGACATGGCGTTTTGTAGAAGTGGCAGGAAGTTGTGCCACTCCTTGAGTGATGTATCCTGAAATTCATCTATCATATAGCGCTCGAAGCGGTTGCCCACCTTTTCGTAGATAAATGGTGCGTCGTTGTCGGCGATAAATTTCGACAGGATTAGTTTGGTCTCCGATAGCAGCATCATATTCTGCTCGTTGCTAATGCGGTTGACCATATCGTAGAGGTCGGAGAGTAGTGCGAAACTGCGATAGTTCTCTCTGAGGAGTGAGGCGGTGTTCCAGAGTTTTATGCTCTGGTCGTACGTCGCAACAATCTCACGCAGAATTGGTTGTAGCTTCGTTGAGGTTGCCTCGAGCCCTTTGCCCCACCCCTCGGTTGATTCACTGCGCTCGCGAACGACTTTGCCCGGTTCCTTGATCTCGCCACTTGCTGTGATTGCAAAGTGCTTGGCGAAGCTGCGGCTCTTGCCGTTGAAGCTTTCGGGACTTAGCCCGTTAGCCTCCATTATCGACATCGCCTCTTGGGCTATCTGACACATCTCCTCCTTGCGCCTCTGGGCGTTGGCTGCGAAGCGCTCGACGATCTCTTTAAGATCCTCTTTGGAACGTTTATGCTCAAGGCTTGCGCTGTTGGACTCCTTGAATATCTCGCCGCTGAGCGAGAGGATTCCTTCGTGAATATCCCAGCTGCGACCATCCTCGATCCGCTCCTCGATGAACTCCGAGATCCACCGCTTGAGTTCCTCATTGGTTGCTACCTCCTCGATAATCCGATCGGCACTTTGGGTGAGTAGTGAGGCGGGGTCGAGCTCGATATTGTAGTTGATATCGATGCCCAACTCTTGGATAAATGAGCGAATGATACGCTGAAAGAAGCGGTCGATCGTAAGGATCGTAAAGCGTGAATAGTCGTGTAGGATCGAGGTGCGCACGCTCTTCGCACGCTGCCGTACAATGGCCTCGCTAAGCTCGAGTTCTCTGGTCAGGCGCTCGAGATATCCGCATGGAGCACCCGAGGCGAGTGCATGGATCTCGCTCAATATACGCCGTTTCATCTCCTCGGTGGCCTTATTGGTAAAGGTCACCGCCAAGATATTGCGGTAGATCTGTGGTTCCTCCACAACATCACGCACATACTTGTAGGCCAGTGTGTAGGTCTTGCCCGAGCCTGCACTTGCATTATATATCGTTGCTCTCATCGTTTGATTTTAAAACTCAAAGGTAACAAAATTTAGGGTGGAAATACTATTTTTTTCGCTATTTTTTTGTACCTTGCATCAACTTTTAAATAATAAAACAACCAACATGCGAGGTTTCTTAAACGAAGTTGCCGAGAGGCTTTATCATAAACATGGAGCTGAGATTAGCTCCCTGAAGCTAATCTTCCCCTCACGCCGTTCACGCATCTTCTTCACCGAAGCACTCTCTCAGGTTGCCACCGAGCCGCTGTGGCAGCCTACTTGGGTGGGTCTCGACGAGATCGCCTCGCAGGTCTCGCCGCTGCAACGTGGTGAGAATGTGCGCCTTATAGCTGAGCTTTATCGTATCTATTCGCAATTCCACGCCGAGAGCTTTGATAAGTTCTATTTCTGGGGCGAGATCCTGCTTTCGGATTTCGATATGATCGACAAATATATGGTCGATGCCGATATGCTTTTTACCAATGTAGCTGACCTCAAGGCACTCGAGACCGATCTGTCGTATATGACCGACCAACAACTCAAGATAATCTCCTTTTGGAGCTCCTTGCAGCAGGGGCATGAGCTCTCGCGTGAGAAGCAGCGCTTTTTGGAGGTGTGGGAGTCGCTCCCCAAGATCTACCACCTCTACCATGCTCGCCTCAAGGAGCTTGGTATAGCCTACACAGGCTTGATGCAACGTGCAGCAGTGGAGCGTTTGGCGGCGGGGGAGTTCCATTTCGATAGCTCGGAGCGCTATGCCGTGGTGGGGTTCAATGCCCTCTCGGAGTGCGAGAAGCGGATTTTTGATGCTTTAGAGCGCGATGCCTCGGTTGACTTCTTCTGGGATTACGACAACTACTACTACGCAGCCAAGGAGCAGGAGGCGGGATTGTTTATCCGTGAGAATGTGGCACGCTACTCATCCGATTTCGATATCTCGCACGACAACTTCGCAAAGCCCAAGCAGATAAATGTTGCGGCGGCAGCCTCCAATGTTTTGCAGTGTAAATATGCCTCTACGATCATCTCGGAGCTTGCCGCACAGGGTAAAATCAACAAGGATACAGCCATAGTACTTACCGACGAGAATCTTCTCACGCCGCTGCTCTATGCTCTGCCCGAAGAGGCTGGAAAGGTCAATGTGACAATGGGTTACCCCATCAAACAGTCGCTTGCTTACTCGCTTGTCGAGCGTCTACTATCGTTGCAGTCGCAGGCAAAACGGCGCTCGGCAGATAATCCCCAATTCTACTATGTCGACGTTGTGGCACTCTTATCGCACCCCTATATCAATGTCGTTGACAAAGAGCTATTTGCCTCGATCATAGCGCAGATCAACACCGAGCGCCTGATCTCGGTAGATCGAGCGACGCTCATGGAGAACCGCCCCGACTTCCTCGCCACTCTATTCGAGGCGTGCGACAGTTGGCAGTCGCTTTCGGAGTACCTCCAGCGTGTGATCGCCTTTGTGGCGCAACACCCCTACGATGATGAGGAGCCTATGCGCCGCTTGGAACTCTTGGCGACCATCTCGGAGAGTGTCACATCGCTGCATAACTCTTTGCAGGAGTGCAAGATCGAGATCTCGCTTACCATCTACCTCTCGCTTTTGCGCCGACTCTTGCAGTCGCTACGCGTGCCATTCGAGGGTGAGCCCTTGGAGGGACTCCAAGTTATGGGAATCCTCGAGACGCGTAACCTCGACTTCCGTAATGTGATAATCCTCTCGATGAACGACGATAACTTCCCCGGCAACCGTCTCACCACGCCATCGTATGTGCCTTATAATCTGCGCGCTGCCTATGGTATCCCCACCCCCGAACACCACGAGGGTGTCTTTGCCTATTACTTCTATCGACTTATTCAACGTGCCGAGAAAGTTTGGATGCTCTACTGTTCGCATGCCGACGATAAGACTACGGGCGAGGCGAGTCGTTATATCTATCAGCTTGATTATGAGTCTAATTTTGATCTGTCGCGCACCGATGTGGCGGTCGACGTCAATATCTACGAGAATGCACCAATCGAGGTTGCAAAGGAGGGTGAAGTGGATGCACTGCTGAGTCGCTATACCGATCCCGAGGATCCGCTGCTCCTATCGCCTTCTGCGATAAATCGTTATGTGGCATGCCCTATGCGCTTCTATTTTCAACATGTAGCGCGCCTGCGTAGTAGTGACGATCTGAGCGAGGATGTCGACAACTCAATGTTCGGAAATATCCTCCATGAGGCCATTGCCGAGATCTATAAGCTGCTCAAAGGGTCGTCGGATATCACCACCGATCTTATGGCGCTGAGCGATAATCGCCCCTTGATCGAGGCGCATGTTGAGGCAGCAATGCGCAATGTGTGCAAAATCCGCGAGGGTGTCGCTGCGACTGACTTCTCGGGCGATCTGCTCTTGATCAAGGATATTGTCGTGAAATATATTATCAATGGTGTCGTGGCTTACGATCTCGCTCACCCCGATTTCGCGGTGGAGGATACCGAGCGGAAGTACCAATATAGCGTGCAGCTCCCTACTGGTGGCGCTGTGACGATCGGCGGAACATTCGATAGGGTCGATCGCCTGCCTAATGGCAGACTTAGGGTGATAGATTATAAGAGTGGTGGCAAGCACCTCGAATTCAAGGATATAAATTCGCTATTTCATGGCGATGGTGCTGAGCGCCAAGGCCATATCATTCAGACCTTTACCTACTCCATGATGTTGCAGCATATCGAGCAGACCTCCGTGGTGCCCTCGCTCTACTATGTGCGATTTATGCACTCCCCCGACTACTCGCCGCTGCTTATCTCCAAGCGTAATGGCGTGGTTGCGACGATCGACGAGGCTTACGACAATATCGACACCGAGGGTGGTGCGACGCAAAAAAAGTTCGAAGAGTATCTCAGCGAGACCCTCTCTGAACTTCTCGATCGTTCGATTCCATTCCGTCAAGCTGACGATAAGGAAGGTACTTGTAGCTATTGTGACTTCCGCGCTATTTGCCGGGTTTAGATGCTATTCCGAGTCCTAACACTCTGTGTAATAGCTGTTTGATGTGTTGCACTGCGCAACTATATCCCCCTCGAAGCAGAGCGACAAAGGCTAAAACCTCTTCATATTCTGCCTTGATGCGGCTAAGTGTTGGCGCAAGCGAAACAATGTAGATCACAGCTGCCGCCGCGCCCATCACAGCGCCAGTGATCAGCAGCGAGAGTGTGAGCGAATGGATCTGCTCGGCAAGCCAAATCACAAAGCACGAGAGCAGTAGCATCGCACAAGTTAGCGCCAACACTGCAAAGAGCAGCGTTGGCACAACCAATGAGCGGCGAGGTGGGCAATTGCGCTGGCTATCCACTACTCTTTGGAGCTATTACATGCGGGATCAGTGCAGCTGCCGAGTGCCTCTGGATGGTTCTCAGCGACGAATTTGCGGAGTTGTTCTAACTCTCCCATGATCTTTTTGTGGATATCTCCTTTTTTCATTTTGCATGTGTCGCGCAGGATACATGTCACAGCCGAGCCTATTAGGGCTCCTCCCACAAGTGAGACGATAATTGATGTAGTGTTTTTCATAATTGTAGATTTATATTACATCAATTTGCTGAGCAATTTTTAAACCACTTTTTCTGTTTCTCTCTCAATAATTTTCGTATTCGGCTCTTTTACTGGAGTCGGAGTGATGGAGACTAATTTGAGGTGTTGTTGTCGATAGTTGGCCGGAGTGAGGTCGTAGGAGCGTTTGAAGAGCTTGATGAAGTGCGATGTGTTGGGGAAAGAGCACTCCTGACCGATTTGGGCGATAGACTTGCGAGTGGAGATCAGCAGCAGTCGAGCGTGGCTGAGACGTTGGCGGAGAAACCATTGGTGGGGCGAGGTCTCGAATATTCGGCGGAACTCCTTTTTGAAGGAGGTTAGCGAGCGGTTGCTCATCGTCGCCAATTGATCTATGGGGATGTCGTTGAATGTGTTGGCGTAAATTACCTGCTCGAAAGAGCTTTTGTCGAGGTCGATGCATCCGACAACCTTGTTTTTGAGGCAACAATCCTCTTGCGAGATGATGTGATATATTAGCTCGGTCATCTTGATATTCTCGGCAGCTTGGTCGTGCGAGAAGTTTTCGTCGTAGAGGTAGTCGATAGCACTATTAAAGAAATTTTTTAATAATGTGGGCGTCTTTGTGATCACCGAATTTCCGGTGCGACACCTCTCACAACAGTGGTCGTTGGTGATGTTCAGATCGTAGGTGATGCCGAAGGTGGTGATGATGTGTTTGAGCTCTTCGGAGCTGAAATAAAATACAATCTGTTCGAAGTGCGAGAACTTCTCCGAGACATTCTCGATGTGGTGCAGCCCCTTTCCCATAAAGAATATGTCGCCTCGTTGTGCATGGAGGCTACTGTCGCCATCATAGATGTATTTCTCCCCTCTGACGACATACCCGATGGCATGACGTGCAATTGTTAGTGGCTCAATGCCGCAGTTCATTGATGTGCTGAAGCGTACAATCATAGGCTGACTGATCGCCTGATCCTCCTTTTTGTTCATAAGCAATTGTTTTAAGATGTTAAGTGTATGGAAATGATCCGCAAGGTAAATATAATATTGTAATTATGCAATAAATAACAATATTAAATGCAATATATATCCTATCTTTTTACACTTTTGCCTATATTTGTTATGATTGGTTGGGTGTGCCCACTTCGTTATTGCTTTGCTCACCCTACCTCATTCCATAATCCACCCGCACGTCATTCCCGTGAAAACGGGAATCTTAATTGTGTCATCTATTGCGTTTGCATAAGATCCCCGCTTTCACGGGGATGACGAGGAGGGTTGTAGCAGATTTAAGATTTTTTTCTCCACGGGGGGCTTGATGCACAAAAAAAGCTCCCCAAAAAGGGGAGCTTCAAAAATTGAAAACCTACTGTAGAACGCGTTCCACGTATGATTTGTAATCCTTTACTTCGGGCTCATATTCGTCGGTGGCGAACAGAGGAGACGAGATCAAGAAGTCGGCCGATGAGCGGTTGATCGCAGTTGGCACATTGTAGAGTGTAGCCAAACGGAGTAGCGCTTTGACGTCGACGTCGTGTGGTTGAGCTGACATTGGATCCCAGAAGAAGATCATTGCTGAGATCTTTCCAGAGGCGATCATCGACCCTAATTGCTGGTCTCCACCAAGTGGTCCCGATTTAAGAAGTGTGATATCAAGTGGTAGTTCGGGGGTTCCCGTAGTGTTAGCTGGTGTGTTCTTGATTTTGTGTAGAAGTAGGGTTCTTTCGACCATTTTACCCGTTGTACCTGTGCAGACCATAGAGTGCTTGCTAAGTACTGAGCTGTTCCAATCTACCCATTCGGCAAGATCCTGCTTCATAAAATCATGGGCAACGAGTGCCACTTTTTTTCCTGTTGTTGTCATTTTGCATCCAAAATTTATGAGAACCGCATCTCGGCTCTCGGTTTTATTTTCATTTTTATTCTGGTGCAAAGATAATACAAATCTCCAATAAAATAAAATATTTTAATAAATTAACACGATTTTAACATAGAAATGGCTATGCAAACGTGTGAAATGTTGCTTTGGATTTTTGGATATTTGCTTGCTTTCATGGGAATGACAACCCCTTGCTTGTCATTCCCGGCTCGATCGGGAATCTTATGCAAGCACAGGGGAGTTAAGATTCCCGTTTTCACGGGAATGACGTTCTTGGTTTCATCACGGGACTGACGAGCTTGGTTTCATCACGGGACTGATGTTCTTGGTGTAAGGAATCTTACTAATTGCCCACAGTGTAATAAATGATAAGCAAAAAAAAGCAGGAGACAAACCAAAGTTCATCTCCCGCATCCCATTTAGTAATCAACGCCGCGCCTAAAGCGTGAAGTTAACCACAAATCCAGTGGATGTATCGCTATCCCACAACCAATAGATCTTATCGCTATCCTCGGCTTGGACGACAGTCATAATATATTGGTTGTCGTTGATAAGTCCATTGACACCAGTTGTTTGGCACGTTACAAAGACTGTGAAGTCGATGATGAACGAACCAGAAAAGGAGAGCGAGTAGTAGTCTGTGCAGTTCATGTCGCTGATCATATACATGCTTCGGCTATCGTCGTAAATTACCTGATCGGTCTCGGCGTTGTAACTCTTTACTGCTACACCTTTAACATATGCGCCAATCTCGCTGCTATCCAAGAAGCTTGAGCGGTATTTAGCCTTGCTATCAGTGCTATCGTTTGTACATGCGATGCTTCCGAGGATGATCGCAACTGCTGCTATAGTTTTAAAAAATATATTTTTCATTGTTGTCTTTTCTTAGTTTACGTTGATCTTGCGAAGGATTCTATATACCAGAGTACCTCTTTCGACAGTAGCTTTGATCGTGTGCTCGCCAACCTCCATGATATATTTGTTGTTCTCGAGCATCTCATCGTCGATATACCATGTGATAGTATCCTTGCTGTCGCTATTGAGCATATTGAGCGTAAGGGTCTCTCCGGCGGTATATTCATAAGTGTCGATCTGTACCATAGGTATGGTAGTAGTTTGTGAGAGTGTAGTGAATGTGGTCGAGTATAGCTCTTTGTACGACGAGCTGGTGCCGATACGACCACTTACGGTAACTGTATATTGGCGGTCAGTCTCCAACTCATCGATTGTGTATTGGTTCTCGCCATCAAGGTAAACCTCGTAGTTGACGTATGCTGAACCCTTGCTGTATACAATCTCGAAAGCTGTGTAATCCTGTGGATTCCAATAGATGGTAGCAGTTGTTTGGCTTGGCTCAATAATGATTGTATCGACAGTAGAAGCGATGCTGCTTAGCGTGAAGTCAAGCTCAGTTATTCCGCTGGCAACGTATATGATCTGGAAGTCATCGTTGTAGCATGAGCACGAAAGTTCGACCTCGTAGTAACCCTCGTCGAGTTCTATTCTGTACTCACCAGTTTCGTCACAAGTTGCTTTATAGTATGCTGAGGTTGTTGAGCGAGTGTAAACTGCACTTGCGACACCTGCCACACTCTCCATTGAGCGAGTCACAGCATAGAATCTAAGCTCAGCGCCCTCCAATGGTGCAGATGTATCGACGTCGGTCACAAATCCGTTTGCACCGAGTAGGTCAATTACGCTATATGTAAGCGAGCTCGAATAGCTTGAATCGGAGTTGAGTGTTGCGGTAAATGTCGTGGTACCTGCCCCAATAAATATAGCACAACCATCTTCATCGATTGTCGCTACGGTGGTGTCAGACGACGACCAAGTAACGCTTGAATCATCTTGAACAGGGTAGGTAGAGGCTGAGAACTGGAGAGTCTGACCCACATATGCTGCATCCTTATCCACGCTAATTAGGACATTGATATCATCCGAGTATTTGATTGCTTTGAATGTGACATTGCCGTCGCTGAGCTTAGTGATATCGACAATGCCAATCTCCAAGTCGTTGCCACTCCAGCTCTTAGCTGCCGGAGTCGAAGTGCTTGTCCACTCAGTGTTACCTTGATATGGGTAGGGAACCTCGCCCCAGTTGGTGTCATCCATCGTAGCGCCACTCGAAGGTACGAAGTAATAACATTCGTGCGAGGTGTCGTTATTGGGGCCATTAGCCGACCATTTGCTCATGTAGTTTGTTGAACGATCGACATGCGAGATAATAAGACCGCTGCTTGGAATATAATTCTCCCAAACGATAGCATCGGTGCTGCGGTTCTCGATAAGGAAGTACTCATCCTCTACATCAGTTTCGATCTTATAAACTTTGCCGCTATTCAATGGCTCGATTTCGATCTCCATACCAGTCTCGATAGTTGTGGGTTCTACCCATCCAATCATTTGGAGCTCTAAGCCAGTGTGTAGTGGGGGGGTGTTACCGTTATTGTTGTAAGAGCCGCTACACATAAGATCGTATGTGCCAGTTCCCACGCTATCACCATTAATAGAGTCGGTGTCGTAGTGGTCGGCAAGACCAAAGACGTGGCTAAATTCGTGGCAGAAAGTACCGATACCTGCGATCGTAGTACCGCTGCTGCCGCGCAACTCTGAGGTACAAGCATATACGTATAAGGTCTTTCCATTGAATGTTGGCTTCGATGACACGTACCATTTGTGAGGCCAAACAGCATCTGATGGGCCACCCTCAGCCTCGTTGTGACCAGCGTAGTATACAAATACGTTGTCGATATATCCATCGTTGTCGTAATCATATAGCGAGAAGTCGACACCATCAGCATTTGCCAAAGTTACGGCGTGTAGAGTCATATCCGAAGGATTTGAGTCGCTACCATAGGAGTTGTTACCACCATAATATTCGCGTGTATTCGAGAGTGTGTATGGGCCATATACATCGAACTGACCATCGAACTGACCACGTGAGTTAGCATCGAAATAGTCTCTTGCACTACCTGTAGCGCCCTCTACCGCGTAATTTTCTTTGTTTAGTTGGTTGTAGAACGAGGTGTATGGATCAGACAAAGAGAATGATACGTCGGAGAATTCCACCAATATCACAGCCGAGCGAATAGCTCCCACACTTGGGTATGACGACACTGAGGCTTTGGTATCTGCCGCAGCGGCTTTGCGCATCTCGCTATCCTCGGAGCGCAAGGCGCGTTGCTGGGCGTTAACCATTGATGCAATTGAAGATATTGACTGCGATGAAACTCCCGCGGGGGGTGCCTGCATACGATTGTCAATTGATACGCGTTGGCTTGTAGCTGTGATTTTGCCGCTAAAGTCGACTGTTGCGTAGTAGAAAAATCCATCAGAGTTTTCTACGACAGGATATCCACTCTCGGTTGTGCGCCAAGCGAAATATTCGTCACCATTGAGGATGATGTTGAGAGATGTTCCATCAGCCTGCTGCACTGAGTGAACACCGGGCTTTGCGGGTACAGCATACACGTCATTGGTGCTAAGTGCGGTAAAAGCTAACGTCAGCGTCAACATTACCCCAATAGCCCATTTGCAAGAATAATTTGTCATGATATCAATAAAAGTAATAATAATAATGGCAAATATAGCTATTTATTTCGGATTATTACATTTTTCTGCGTAGTTATGCGATAAATTTACAAAAAAAGAGTCTTTCAACGGATCAATCCGCTTTTTAGGTGGGCAATAATATAGTGGTCAATAATATATAGGCCGTCATTCCCGTGAAAATGGGAATCTTAAATGGGAGAGTTTGATACTTACTTTTTTAAGATTCCCGTTTTCACGGGAATGACGTATGTGGGGGGCATCACGGGACGTGCTTGGTTAGGGGTCGGGAATGACGTAAGAGGGTGACGAAGGGCAAAGAGTAGATTAGAGCGTATGCTCAGCCACCCAATTAGTCAATTCGACAAAATCGCTGACAGAGAGTCGCTCTGCACGGTCGGTGAAGAAACGATGCTCGGCACCACCGAAGTCGCCAAATACCGCCTTGAGGGCGTTGCGAATCATCTTTCGGCGTTGCCCGAATGCTGCCTTTACGACCTTTACAAATAGCTTCTCGTCGCAGTCAAGCGCCATTGTGGAGTTGCGTTTCATCCTGATCACTGCACTCTTGACCTTGGGTGGTGGGTTGAATACATTCTCATTCACAGTGAAGAGGTATTCGATATCGTACCACGCTTGCAGCAAGACACTTAGTATTCCGTAGCTCTTCGATCCGGGAGGCTCGGCCATGCGCACAGCCACCTCGCGTTGGATCATTCCCACACATTCGGGCACCAAGTCGCGATTCTCTACCACCTTAAAGAATATCTGCGAGGAGATATTGTAGGGGTAGTTTCCGATGATCTTTACCCCTGCGGGGAAGTGCTCGTGAAGATCCATCTTTAGGAAGTCTCCCGCGATGAGGCGTGGTGCAAAGTCGGGGTAGTGCGAGTGTAGATACTCCACGCTCTCCTTGTCGATCTCGGCGCCATAGGTTGTTATATCGTCGCGCTGCAATAGGAATTGGGTCAATACGCCCATTCCGCAGCCTACCTCCAATACATCGTCTTTGGCCTCGGGCGAGCCACCACTCACCGAGTTACTGATTTTATGTGCTATATTTAGGTCAATTAAAAAGTGTTGGCCTAATGATTTTTTTGCTCTTACTTGCATAATATAATAATGTTTTGGTGGCTAATTTCTCAATTAGCCACTTCACTAAAAGTTTAAAAAGTTAAATTAGTTACCCACCTCGCTAATAAACTTGATGCGCACAAGTCGGATCTCCTCCTCGGTATACTCTCCGCCCAACTCCTCGATTGCGTCATCCATCGAGTCGCTCTGGGCATCCTCCTTGAAGTATAGGTAGATATCCTCGGCCTTATCCTCATCCATAAATTGAGAGATGTAGTACGAGATATCGAGCCGTGTACCGGAGTTGATAATACCCTCGATCTCGGTTAGTAGCTCCGAGAAGTCGAGATTCTTAGCATTGGCAATATCCTCGAAGTCGATCTTACGGTCGATAGATTGGATGATAAAGATCTTATTGCCCGACTTGTTGGCTACAGCCTTAACGACCATATCCTGAGGGCGTATAATCTCCTTCTCTTCGACATAGGCCTTGATAAGTTTGATAAACTCATCGCCATATTTTTTAGCCTTACCAACGCCCACGCCGGTGATGTGTTGCAACTCCTCAGTGGTGATAGGGTATTGCACCGACATATCTTCGAGCGATGGATCTTGGAAGATAATAAACGGCGGCAGCTCATTCTTCTTGGCCACCTTCTTGCGCAAGTCCTTAAGCATCGAGAACAACTCCTCGTCTGCCACACCACCCTTTTGGAGCGTTGCAGCTACTGCGTCGTTATCGGTTGAGGCCGATTCGTAGTTGTGGTCGAGTGTTATAAATATAGGTGTAGGTCGCTTGAGGTACTTCTCACCGGCCGAATTGATCGAGATCAAACCATAATTCTCGATATTCTTGTCGACGAATCCCATGATAAGGGCTTGACGAAGTACAGCCGACCAGAACTTAGGCTCGCGATCGGTACCCGCCTCGAACCACTTGCACTTGTTGAGCTCATAACTCTTGATCAGTGCAGTGTTGCGTCCGGTGAGCATATTAATAAGGTATTCACTCTTGAACTTGTCGCCAATATCTTTGAGCGCCTCGAGGATAATCTTTACCTCCTTTTGCACCTCGATATTGTGGTGCTCGCCGCGGCAGTTGTCGCAGTTGTTGCACTTCTCTAACTCGTACTTCTCGCCGAAGTAGTGCAGAAGGGTCTTGCGACGACACAGCGTGCTCTCGGCATAGGAGACTGTCTCTTGGAGGAGGAGCTTGCCAATCTCCTGCTCGGCGATGGGCTTACCCTGCATAAATTTCTCCAATTTTTGGATATCCTTATAACTGTAGAAGGTCAGACAGTAGCCCTCGCCACCATCGCGCCCTGCACGGCCAGTCTCTTGGTAGTATCCCTCGAGAGATTTAGGTATATCGTAGTGGATCACATAGCGCACATCGGGCTTGTCGATACCCATACCAAATGCGATCGTTGCGACAATCACATCGACCTGCTCCATAAGGAAGTCATCTTGGTTGGTAGCACGTGTCTGCGCATCCATTCCGGCGTGGTAGGCACGAGCCTTGATACCGTTGGCTATAAGTAGCTCGGTGAGTTCCTCGACCTTTTTGCGACTCAGGCAGTAGATGATTCCGCTCTTGCCTTGGCGTTGCTTGATAAAGCGGATGATCTCGTGGTCGACGTTATGTTTGGGGCGAATCTCGTAATAGAGGTTGTCGCGGTTGAACGATGATTTGAAGGTTGCAGCCTCGCTCATACCCAAGTTCTTTTGGATATCTAACTGCACCTTGGGGGTAGCAGTAGCAGTTAGTGCGATAAGTGGCGCATGGCCAATATCGTTGATAATGGGGCGAATACGGCGGTACTCTGGGCGGAAGTCATGACCCCACTCCGAGATACAGTGCGCCTCGTCGATAGCGTAGAACGACACTTTGATCTTGCGCAAGAAAGCTACATTGTCCTCCTTGGTGAGCGATTCGGGTGCGAAGTAGAGCAGCTTGGTCTTGCCATCTAATACATCTTGGCGCACTTGTGCGATCGCTGTTTTGTTGAGCGAAGAGTTAAGGAAGTGGGCGATACCCGGATTTGTCGAGAAGGTACGCATGGCATCGACTTGATTCTTCATCAAGGCGATAAGTGGCGAAATTATTATCGCCACACCATCCATTATGAGTGCGGGCAATTGATAGCATAGTGACTTGCCGCCACCCGTTGGCATCAACACAAAGGTATCGTTGCCATCAAGTACATTCTTGATAACAGCCTCCTGATTTCCTTTGAATGTCGAGAAGCCGAAATACTCTTTTAGCTTCTCTTGTAACATGGTTTGCTCGCTCTGTTTCATCTCCACAATTGGACTTTAAAATAAATTTAATGTAAAGATATAAAAATAATTTGAAAAAAAAATATAACTTTGTAAAAAAATATAACATAATGAGACTTTACACAAGCGAACTTGTCAAGAAATATAAGAGCCGAACAGTCGTAAATCACGTTTCAATCGATGTAAAACAGGGAGAAATCGTCGGATTGTTGGGGCCAAACGGAGCTGGGAAAACTACAACATTTTATATGATCGTAGGGCTTATAAAACCCAATGAGGGAGATATTTACCTCGAGGACGACAATGGGGTAGTTTCTACACTCACCAAGATGCCAGTCTACAAACGAGCCCAAATGGGAGTGGGTTATCTCGCTCAGGAGGCGTCAGTTTTTTTGCACCTTAGCGTCGAAGATAATATTCGCGCCGTGCTCGAGATGACCTCCTATTCCAAGGAGTACCAAGCCGAGCGTTGCGAATCCCTTATCGAGGAGTTCCGCCTGCAGAAGGTTCGCAAGAACAAAGGTAATAGCCTCTCGGGAGGTGAGCGACGTCGTACGGAGATCGCACGTGCGGTGGCTATCAACCCCGCCTTTATCCTCTTAGATGAGCCATTTGCGGGTGTCGACCCTATCGCCGTGGAGGATATTCAGAGCATCGTGGCAACGCTTAAGAATAAGAATATTGGAGTGATTATCACCGACCACAACGTGGATGAGACTCTTGCCATCACCGACCGCACCTATCTGCTCTTCGAGGGTAAGATCCTCAAAGCGGGTAGCGCCGAGGAGTTGGCTGCCGACGAGATTGTCCGCAAGGTCTACTTGGGTCAGCACTTCGAACTCAAGCGTGCACCACAATTCCAGAAGAAAGATTCATTGTATGTTCCTGTCGAAAATAAATTAAGCGAAGAGTAAGAATGGGAAGAGTAGTATTAGCGGGTGCAGTGGATGGCACCGTCACGCCACCGCCCTCCAAGAGCTATGCTCAGCGAGCACTTGCTGCCGCTCTGCTTTGCGAGGGCGAATCAGTAATTGGGAATGTCGAATTTTGCGACGATACACTATCGGCGATGCGAATGATCGAGGCATTGGGTGCTAAGGTCGAGCAGGTCGACGAGTCGACGCTTCATATCTGCGGAGGGCTCAACCCTCTCTCCTCGGGGCTTTTTGTCGGTGAGTCGGGACTCTCCACACGCCTATTCACCCCGATAGCTTCGCTCTGCTCTACACCTATTAATATAGATGGCCATGGTTCGATCCTGCGCCGCCCTATGACAATGATGTTTGAACCGCTCCGTGGAGCAGGTGTAACGGTCAAAGATAACGATGGATACCTCCCCTTGGAGGTGTGTGGGCCACTTCAGGGTGGCGAGATTGCGGTCGATGGATCGGTCTCGTCGCAATTTATCACCGGGCTTCTTTTGGCTCTGCCTCTTGCCGATCAGGACTCAACACTATATGTCAATCGCCCCGTTTCGCTACCATACCTCGATATGACTATCGACACCGCAGAGCGCTTCGGAGTGGAGATTTCGCATAAGGATTACCGCGAATTCTTTATCGAGGGAGGCCAGAGGTATGTGCCGACCGAATTTAATATAGAGTGCGACTGGAGCGCAGCCTCGACCCTGCTTGTTGCGGGAGCTATCGCAGGTCGCGTAACCATCAACAATATCTCGATGCTCTCCAAGCAGGCCGATCGCGAGATCTGCACCGCCTTGGTGCGTGCCGGAGCGCAGGTTGAGAACTCTGTGGATACGATCACCGTTATCCGCCGCGAGCTCCATGCCTTTGAGTTTGATGCTACGCAGTGCCCCGATCTCTTCCCCGCGTTGGTGGCGTTGGCTGCTCTGTGTGAGGGTGTTACAACTCTCCTTGGTGCCGAGCGCTTGATCCACAAGGAGAGCAACCGCGCGGCAACCCTCCAAGAGGAGTATGCCAAGTTAGGAATCCAAATCGAGGTGGATGGTGACGTAATGCGCGTCGAGGGAGGCAAGATCCGCTCGGCACGTGTCGAGAGCCACAACGATCACCGTATAGCTATGTCGCTCGCCGTGGCGGGGTTATGTAGCGACGATATGGTGATGATCGACGGCTCGGATGCAGTCTCGAAGAGCTATCCTGATTTCTTCGAGGATCTCAAGAGCCTAATGGTAAATTAGTTAAAAATGTAGTTATGAATAGTTTCGGACAAAATTTTAGAGTCACTCTTTGGGGTGAATCCCATGGGGAGCAGGTCGGAGTCTCGATTGATGGAGTTATTGCGGGTATTCCCCTCACAGTCGAGGAGTTTGCAGCCGATTTGGATCGTCGCCGCAGCGGAGGCAAGGGCACTACGCCACGCCGTGAGAGCGATATTCCCACCATCGTCTCGGGTCTCTTCGAGGGTCACACCACCGGGGCACCACTCACCATCACCTTCGCCAATGAGTCGACCCGATCTAAGGATTACTCTCAGCTCACGCACCACTTCCGCCCATCGCATTCGGATCGTGTGGCAGCTGTCAAGTACAATGGCCACAATGACTATCGCGGAGGTGGACACTTCTCGGGACGTTTAACCTTGGCACTGACCGCAGCGGGAGTTGTGGCTAAAAAGATTTTAAATTACTGTGGATCAGCTAATTTCACAACCCAGATAGTGGAGTTAGGTGGTAGTAGCGAGCCTGCCGAATTTGACCAAATAATAGATAGTGCAATCGAGCGCAAAGACTCCGTAGGTGGGGTCATAGAGTGTCGTGTGGATGGTGTTCCAACGGGCTTGGGAGAGCCATTTTTTGACTCTGTGGAGAGCCGCATGGCACATATTATGTTCGCTATTCCCGCCGTTAAGGGGGTCGAATTTGGCGCAGGATTTGAGTCTGCTCGCATGAGAGGAAGTGAGAATAACGACCCAATAGTAGATGCCGCAGGCACCACCTCGACCAACCATGCGGGAGGCATCAATGGTGGAATCACCAATGGCAATCCTATTGTGGTGCGCGTGGCAGTGAAGCCCACTCCGAGCATCAGCGCCGAGCAGATGACATTCGACACGGCTACCGGTGCTATGGAGAAGCTCGTCGTAGGAGGTCGTCACGATGCAGCCATCATTATGCGTGCGGGAGTTGTCGTTGAGGCGGCAGCAGCTATCGCCTTGGCCGATCTCACACTTTCGGCTATCAATCCAAATTTCGGGAGTTAATGCAGCGAGTAACCCTTTTTAACCTGCTCAGCTCAACTGCTGAGTCGCTTTATGGCGCTCGGGAGTCTGAGCAGATCGCACGCATGGTCCTTTGGGAAGTGGCGGGCGTATCGACCACCCATCTTATTTTGGAACCCACCGCGGAGTGCCATATCGAGGAGTTGGATAGGATCTTGGAGCAGTTGGCCGCAGGTCGCCCTGTGCAATATATCATCGGCGAGGCGGAGTTCTGTTCCTATCGTTTTGTGGTGCGTGAGGGTGTTTTGATCCCGCGCCCCGAGACCGAGGAGCTTGTAATGCGTATCGTCGAGGAGTGTGAGCCGGCTCCGCGGATCTTGGATGTGGGGTGTGGGAGTGGTGCTATTGCCATTTCGCTCGCTAAGTTAATCCCTGACTCTGAGGTGTGGGCACTCGATGTTTCGAAGGAGGCACTGAGGATCAGCCGTGAGAATAATAAACGCTTGGAGGCCTCGGTGAATTTCGTCGAGGGCGATGCTCTCGAGGGGGTTGAGTGCTATGTTGAGGGGGAGTTTGATATCATTGTCTCGAATCCGCCCTATATTCCCTATAGCGAGAAGTGCGATATGCGTGGCAATGTGCTCGATTTTGAGCCCCACATGGCGCTCTTTGTCGAGGATGATAATCCGCTTGTTTTCTACAAGGCTATCGCTCGTTCGGCGCTCTCACGGTTGCGCTCTGAGGGTGTTCTCTACTTCGAGATCCACGAGCAGTTGTGGAGCGAAGTAGTTGATATGTTACGTGAAATGGGCTACCGAGGAGTCACTATGCTGCGAGATATTAATGATAAACCACGTATCGTATGCGCCGAGAAAGAGTAACCAAACCCTTTAGAGCCAAGAGCGCAGAGGAGGCTTTAGCCTCGCTTATGCGCCAATGTGCCCGTGCCGAGAAGTCGTCGGGCGATGCTATGCGCTTGATGGCGAGATGGGGTGTGGCAGAGGCTGAGCGTGGCGAGGTTCTTGCTCAGCTTATAGCCGATAAATTTATCGACGATGGGCGCTATGCCGAGGCCTATGTGCGCGAGAAGTTGAACCTTAGTGGCTGGGGTGTGCGCAAGATCGCAACCTCGCTTAAGGTCAAAGGTGTTGCCCCCTCGATCATCGGTGAGGTGTTGGCAGAGGTGGATCGGGAGTCGATGAGTGAGCGACTCTTAGGTAAGGTTGAGCGCAAGGCTCGCACCACAAAATATAAGGATCAATACGATCTCAAAGGTAAGCTAATTCGCTATGCCTTATCGCTCGGATATGATTACGATATGGCGCTCGACGCTGTATCACAAATAGTTACAACTGAACATGAATAAAACAATTACAATACTTTTTTTACTTTTCTTACCTCTCGCCTTAGGCGCACAGAGTATCTCTCCATCTTATTACATCTACCCAATCGAGGATGTCGCACGCCTCTACTCTGCCAACTTTGGCGAGCTGCGTTCCGACCACTTCCACTCGGGAATCGACATCAAGAGCGATGGTGCCATTGGCAAGAAGATCGTGGCAGTGGCCGATGGCTATATCTCGCGTATCGGTTTATCGCCCTATGGTTATGGCCTTTCGCTCTATGTCACCCACCCCAATGGTACCACCTCGGTCTATGCCCACCTCTCGCGCTTTAGCGAGCCTGTGACTAAGTATCTCGAGGCGGAGCGCTACCGCACCAAAAGCCACACGGCAAACCTATACTGCCAACCCGACCAATTTGTCGTGAAGCAGGGCGAGGTGATCGCATATTCGGGCAACTCGGGTAGCTCGGCGGGGCCACACCTCCACTTCGAAATTCGTAATCGTGATCAGGAGCCAATCAACGTTGTAACGGCGGGTGTGATCTCGCCTCGTGACGATATCGCCCCCTTAATTCGCAAGATCCACTATATCGAGGTCGACACCCTGCAAGGGGTTGCTCGTGAGGCTGAGCGCCGCTCGTATGATGTTGCCAAAAAGGGATCTACCTACTCGATTGTGGGCGGTGGAAGTATCTTGGTGGGTCGCAATGGCTACTTAGTGCTCGAGGCCACAGATCGTCGTAATGATGTTACAAATACCTTTGGCATCTATCGTGCGAAGCTCTCGGTGGACTCCACACCGATATTCGAATATGTGATGGATGGCTTCTCGTTTGGCAATACTCGCTATTGCAATGCTATTGGTTACTACCCACTTATGATCTCCTCGCGCAATGAGGTTCTTCGCCTCGCAGCCGTTGAGAATGTCGATCGGAGCCACTATCGTACTTTGGTCGGTGATGGAGTTTTGACATCCAAGGCGGGTGAGGAGCGCATGGTCGAGATCGAGGTAGAGGATGATATGGGGAATCTTTCGCTCTTCAATCTCTCGGTGGTTGGGCGTTCAGATGAGAGCTGCTTCGTGGCCGAGGAGGTCGATCCGAAGTTAGTGATAAATGCGATGAAGCAGTATGACTATCGAGGTGAGAATATCACTGTCTCGATCCCCGCTAAGAGTCTCTACGAGTCACGTATCTTCACCCTCGAGGAGTCGGAGCCCACCGATAGCACCATGCTCTCAAGAGTCTACGAGGTGTTAGATGTGCAGACGCCACTCCATTCGGCGATGATGCTCTCGATCGCTACCGAGGTGCCATTCGAGCTACAATCCAAGGTTGGTATGGTCTGCGTGGGTCGCTCGGGGAATCCCGCCTTTATCGGTGGCGATTACCTCTATGGCAGTGTCACGGCTAAGAGTCGCAATGCTGGTAAGTTCTACGTGGTGGCCGATACGGAGCCACCGAAGCTCAAATTGGGAATCGAGGATGGGTCGCAGCAGGGTAGTAGTAAGTACTTTACATGTTCGGTCTCGGATAACCTTTCGGGGGTCGCACGATATAGCGCAAAGCTCGATGGAGAGTGGATAGCTCTCGATTTGGATAAGGGTCGCCTGCGCCACAACTTCCGCCATGCCCCCACGGGTGAGGAGCATACTTTGGTCGTCGAGGCTGTCGATGGGGTTGGTAATGCCGCTTCGGTTAGTTGCCGATTTGTGCGGTAGGGAGAGATGCTACCTATAACGTCATCCTCGCGAATGCGGGGATCTTAATTTACATCCTTGTGTGTTTGTATAAGATTCCCGTTTTCACGGGAATGACGGGGTGAAAAGCGGGAATGACAGGGTAAAAATTGGGAATGACGTGCTTAATTATGCATTATGAATTATGCATTATGAATTACGCACCGCCCCCTACAAGTTCCAGATCCGCCACGACTCCTCCGCTTGAGCTAAGAGCATGGTTTCGCCATTGAGGGTGTGGGCACCGCGCTGCTCTCCGTAGCTAAGGAATTGGGTTAGAGGGGGGTTGTAGACCAAATCGAAGAGGTAGTGCGAGGGCGATACAAAGGCGTAGGGTAGCGAGGGGCAGCTCTGAGTGTCGGGGTAGGTGCCCAAAGGGGTGGTATTGATGATAAGCTCCGAGCGGGTGATCTCCTCGGGCGAAAGGGTAGAGTAGGTGAGCGATGATTTGAGGGGGTCGCGCGAGACGAGCTCGAATTCGATACCCATTTCGCCCAACATATACTGCACAGCGCTCGAGGCTCCACCGGTGCCTAAGACCAATGCTCGGGAGATGTATGCACCACCAAGCAGCTTGGCCATTGATGCTCTGAGTCCCACTATATCGGCGTTGTAGCCCTTTAGCAGCCCATTCTCGATCCTTACACAGTTCACCGCACCGATCCTTTCGGCCTCGATGTCGATTGAGTCGAGGTAGGGGAAGATCTGCTGTTTGTAGGGGATTGTGATGTTGAATCCGCACAGGTCAGCTTCACGCTCGATGAGCTCTCGGATCTGCTCGATCCCCTCCAATTCGAATAGCGAGTAGCTGCAATCTGTGATCTTTTCACGCTCGAACTTCGCGGCGAAATAGTTTGCCGAGAATGAGTGTTTCAGGGTTTTGCCTATGAGTCCGAATTTGCGCATAACTTGAGTTTTATTGGTTTTTTCGCTTCCTTTCTCCGATCCGCTCTATTATATATATTGTGAGGAATCCCACCACGGCCATCGCCACAGCTAATAGAAGATGCGAGGGAGTGGAGCTAAGAGCCTCAAACTGAGCGGGTGACACATTGCGCTCGACAAGAGGTATAACCTCTCCATGCGAATTTAGAGTGGTCTGGATAGTCTCTTTCCACGGCCAAACCTTGTTGAGCGAGCCAATCATAAAGCCTGTGAGCAGCGATACGGTGGCGGTGTGGTGACTCCTCAGTAGCCATGAGAGCAGGTGTGAGAAGCAGATAATTCCTACGGCAGCACCCCCTACGAAGAGCAGGATCACGGGGATATTCACCTCGCTCAGCGCACCTAATATATATTGGTACTTGCCCATCAGAAGCAGGATAAACGAGCCCGAGATGCCCGGCATGATCATCGCACAGATGGCGATAGAGCCCGATAGCAGGATAAACCACCAATAGTCGGGAGTCTGAGCGGGGGAGAGCACCGTGATCGAGTATGCTACGGCAGCGCCCACCGTGATCGAGAGAGCCGAGAGGAGGTTGAAGTGTTTGATCTCTCGGAAAATAATAATTGCTGAGGCGATGATAAGCCCAAAGAAGTATGACCAGATCAGGATGGGGTGATGCTCCAAGCAGTAGGTCATAACCTTGGCCAAAGAGAGGATAGAGAGGGCGACACCTGCCACCACTGCCAAGAGGAAATTGCCATTGACCTTGAGCCAGAAATCCTTGAATCGTAGTCCCAAAAGCAGTTTGATGGCCTCGAGGTCGATGCTCTTAATGGAGCCGATCAACTCCTCGTATATGCCCGAAATAAAGGCGATGGTTCCACCCGAGACTCCCGGCACCACATCGGCAGCACCCATGGCGCAAGCCTTCAGAAGGATCTGGATATACTCTTTTGCGCTACGTTTCATATTAACTCTCTGTTTTGTAGTGTGATAGACCCTTGAATCCTAAGAGCAGATCCTTGGTCGCAAGGCGCTTTTTGCCCGCCATCTGGATAGATTTGATATGGATATAGCCATCCGAGCACTTCACTGCCAAGAGGCTTTTATCGTCGCATTTGATCTCTCCTACCGGCTCTGTGCCCTCACTCTTCTCGAAGCTTACCTCGAAGATCTTGGCAGTCGTTTCGCCACTCTCGGAGCTTAGGGGAGTCCATGCAGCGGGGTAGGGAGATAATCCACGGACGAGGTTCACGATGCTCTCGCCGCTCTTAGTCCAATCTATTTTGCAATTCTCCTTGAAGATCTTTGGGGCGGGACGCAGGGTCGATTCGTCGACCTCCGACTGCTCTATGGGGCTAATTTCGCCACTTGCGATGCGATCTACGCTCTGGGTGACAAGCTCGGTTCCGATCATCATAAGTCGCTCATAGAGCGATCCTACGCACTCCTCGGGGGCGATTTCGACCTCTCTCTGGCCTATGATGGCACCCTTGTCTATTTCGTGGTTGAGCAGAAAGGTGGTCACTCCGCTAACTCTGTCGCCATTGATAATTGCGTGGTTGATCGGAGCAGCCCCTCGGTACTGAGGAAGCAGCGAGGCATGCAGGTTGAAAGTGCCTAAGCGAGGCATTGCCCAGACTACCTCGGGCAGCATCCTAAAGGCAATAACGATACCCAAATCGGGCTTCCAAACCCTTAGAGCCTCGATAAAAGCCTCATCTCGTAGCTTCTCGGGTTGGAGGATGGGGAGTCCCAAGCGCATCGCTTCGAGCTTCACATCGCACTCATATAGCCTCTGTCCACGTCCGGCAGCCCTATCGGGAGTAGTCACCACGCCCACCACATTGTAGCCCTCTTCGACCAACCGCCGAAGCGAGGGAACAGCAAATTCTGGGGTACCCATAAAGACTATTCTGATATCTTTAGCTCTCATCGCTCTCCCTCTATTTTTTGGTTATTCCTAAGGTGTGACCCATGCGCTCCTCTTTGGTTGCGAGGTAGTGGAAATCGTGCTCGTTGGGCTGGATAACGATGGGGACGATCTGGTGGATATGTAGGCCGTAACCCTCTAACCCTACGCGCTTTGTGGGATTATTGGTCATCAATCGCATGTTCGAGATTCCCAATTCGCGGATGATACTTGCACCCACGCCATAGTCTCGTTCGTCGGCCTTGAAGCCAAGCTCGATATTTGCATCGACCGTGTCAAGTCCCTCATCTTGAAGCTTATATGCACGGATCTTATTGAAGAGTCCAATTCCGCGACCCTCCTGCATAAGGTAGATCACAGCTCCTTTCCCTTCGGCCTCGACCATCTTCATAGCGTTATGGAGCTGAGCACCGCAATCGCAGCGACATGAGCCCAAAATATCGCCCGTAGCGCACGATGAGTGGACTCTGAGCAGCACAGGTTCCTCGGGGCTCCACGTCCCTTTGGTGAGGGCTATATGCTCCAAACCGTTGCTTTTTTGTTTGAAGATAGTGATGTCGAAGTCACCCCATTGAGTGGGCAGTTTAACGCTCTCACCGCGCTCTACGATTGATTCGTTGCGCAAGCGGTAGCTGATCAGATCGGCAATCGAGATGATCTTCATAGAGTGCTCCTTGGCAACTTTCTGTAGGTCGGGCATGCGAGCCATCGAGCCATCCTCGTTCATTATTTCGATCAATACTCCGGCAGGTTGCAACCCGGCCAAGGTTGCCAAATCTACAGCAGCTTCGGTGTGTCCGGGGCGGCGAAGAACTCCCTTTTCGCGAGCTCTCAAGGGGTTGATATGTCCGGGACGTCCCAAGTCCGAGGGGCGTGTAGAGGGAGAAGCTAAGGCTCTCAGAGTCGCTGCACGGTCGTGGATCGAGACCCCTGTGGTGCATCCCTCGCCGATCAGATCGACTGTGATTGTAAATGGTGTTCCAAGGATCGAAGTATTGTTCTCCTCCATCATACCCAACTGCAACTCGGCACAGCGGCTCTCGCTAAGGGGTGCACAGAGCACTCCACGGCCATGTTTGAGCATAAAGTTGACATCCTCGGGGGTGATCATCTCGGCAGCCATAATGAAGTCTCCCTCATTCTCACGATCCTCGTCATCAACCACTATAATCATCTTGCCAAGGCGGAAATCCTCGATAGCCTCCTCGATTGTATTTAGAACTACTTGTTCGTTTTTCATATCTATTTTGTTTTTACTTTTTTGAATCTATTTTTAAGGCGCTCAACTTGGATTCGATACCACTCTACATTGAGGATATTCGAGTCGTTGGTCGCTTGAACTATAAGGTATATGGCGATAGGGGTGAGTATAAATGTAGAGATCCAGACCCCCGGCACAGCGCCCCAAGTGCCCTCCTTGGCCATCTTCTCGCCCGAGATACTGATCACATAATAAATAATAAAAAACATCACCGAGATCACCACAGGCATACCCAAACCTCCCTTGCGGATGATAGCCCCCAAGGGTGCCCCGATCAAGAAGAAGATCATAATTGAGACCGGCAACGAGATTTTGCGATGCCACTCCACCTGCGAGCGATAGAGCTGATTCAGACCACTCTTGGCGCCCGCCTCGTCGAACGAGAACATATTGCGCGAACTCTTGGCTTGGTTGAGTGCATTCTTCCAGACCCTATTCAAATCGCGCGTGCCAAGGGCGGCGAGCGAGTCGGAGGTGTGGAGCATCGGCATCTCGCTCTTATCGACCCACAAAGAGTCGTTGGGCGAGAGGATAGTACCCTCCTTAAGGAATATTTGTTGCTTTATGAGTGGGTCGTAGGAACGAACGGTGGTCTCGCTGACCATCAAATCCAACGAGTCGATGGTATACTCCAACTCCTTGATATTCTTCGTTGAGCTATTCGAGAAGGCATTGGCATCGGTGCGATCCTCCATCGAGAAGCCCTCCATCTCCATCACTCCATCTTGGCGATCGAAGATATTGCGGCGCAGGGCACTCTTGGCATACCAATCGCTATTGCGCGTCTGCTCGTATGTCTCACCATTGAAGAGGGTTATAAGCAGGAACTTCTTGTCGTCCGAGAGGCGGATATAGCCCGAGTCGGCCACCGTGGTGTTCATATTGCCATTCAAGGCTCGATTGTCGTAGATCAGCACATCGCGAAGCAGCTTGCTCTCGGGATCCTGCGTGCCGACCCTGATACTCATATTCTCGATGCCGTTAAAGAAGAGACCATCTTGAAACTCAATGACTTGTTTCTGTTGACGGATATCGTAGAGGATGCTATACATCTTTTTGTTGGCATAGGGCACCAAGTTATTGGTGATAAAGAAGCCCGCGATCGAGATAAAGAAGACTACGATCACAAGTGGCTTGATGATATGCAGGAGCGACATCCCGGCCGACTTCATCGCCAAGAGCTCATAATTCTCGCCCATATTACCCATCGCCATGATAGCCGCGAGGAGCATCGCCAAGGGTAATCCCATCGGGATCATATTGATCATAGCGTAGCTGATAAGCTCCAAGATGATATCCACACTGAGCCCCTTGCCCACCAATTCGTCGATATATTGCCATATAAAGTTCATCAGAAGGACGAACATGACAATAAAGAAGGTAAGTATCATCGGGGCTAAATATGACTTTAGCACCATTCTATGTATGGTTTTCATCGGCTATGACTCTTTTTAACTGCCCACAAAGATACAAATTTTACGACAATAAGCACCAATGTAAGGATAAATATTATAGCAGTTCCGGGAGGAATCTCGAAATAATAGCTACACGCAAGCCCCCCAAGGTTGCCAAAGATGGCGATAATAGGGGCTATAACCACAATTGAACGATAGGATCGACTCATGAGGTCGGCCGTCACAACCGGCAGGCTGAGCAGCGAAATGAGCAGCACAATGCCCATAATGCGGATCGAGAGGACGATAGCCGTGGCAGTGACGATAGCCATAATATAGGAGATGGCACGTGTGGCAACCCCCTTACTACGGGCGAAATCCCTATCGAAAGCGGTGAGCATTATGGGGTGCAGCATAAAGATCGCCCCCAAGAGCACCACCACCGTGAGCACCCCAAGCCACACCACATCGCCTCGCGTGGAGGAGAGGATCGAACCAAAGAGGTAGGAGGAGAGATCGCCCGAGGTGTAACCCTCACGCAGCGACATAAATAGCGCTCCGATAGCCATTCCGAGTGACCAGATAATCCCGATGGCCGAATCCTCGCGGATCTTGCCCCGCTCGCCCGCATACTCGATTCCCAAAGATGAGGCCACAGCAAAGATCAGAGCCCCCACAATAGGACTGAAGCCCGCCCAGAGCGCTATGCCAATCCCTCCAAACGAGGCATGCGTGATACCCCCCGCAAGGAAAACCATGCGCCGAGAGACGATATAGGTGCCCACCACGCCACAAACCACCCCCGAAAGCAACGAGGCAAGGGTAGCATTGAGCAGGTATTGGTAGTTGAATATGTCGGTTATAAACTGCATCGTGGGGCAAATATACTAATTTTAATGCATAATTCATAATTAAGTGCGTCATTCCTGTGAGTCCTCCTTGTTCGTTCATGTCTCCTCTACACGTCATTCCCGTGAAAACGGGAATCTTAATTTATCCCTTGCGTTTGTATAAGATTCCCGATCGAGTCGGGAATGGCGGGCTAAATTATGGAGTCGGGAATGACGGACTAAATTATGCATTATGCATTATGAATTATAAATTTTTTATTACTTTTGCTCCATGAGATATTTCGTAGAGCTAAAATATAACGGGGCGGCATACTTTGGATGGCAGCGCCAAAATGATGCGAGGACACTTCAGGGCACTATCGAGGGGGCTCTGACCACATTGCTTCGCGCTACCATCACTATCGTCGGGGCAGGGCGTACCGACACGGGGGTCAACGCCTCGTATTATGTAGCTCACTTCGACTGTGAGGGGGCGATCGACTGCGAGCAGATTCGCTACAAACTCAATGTGATTTTGCCCGAAGATATCGCCATTATCAAGATTGTAGAGGCCTCTAAGCCCGATGCACACGCCCGTTTCGACGCTACTGAACGCGAATATACCTACCATATCGAGCGCTACAAAAACCCCTTTACGCGCCACTCCTCGTGGCAATATTATGTCGATTTGGATTTGGAGAAGATGAACTGTGCCGCCGAGGTGCTTCTGCGCTACAAGGACTTCACAACTTTTGCCAAACTCAACTCCAACAACAAAACTAATCTCTGCGATATCGTCTACGCTCAGTGGCACCGCGGGGAGGGAGGTGCGATATACTTCAAGATCCGTGCTAACCGCTTCTTACGCAATATGGTACGCTCGGTGGTCGGCACCCTTGTGGACGTCGGACGAGGTAAATATTCAGTCGAAAAGTTTGAGGAGATAGTAGCGAGCCGCGACCTCAGCCGAGCAAGCGCGGGAGCACCTGCCCAAGGGTTATTCCTAAGCGATGTTAAATATCCTTACGAGCTCTAATTCTGCGGAACGGGAGGGCTATAACACCAAAGAATGCCTCGCCAAAAATTCCGCTACTCATCTTGGATGTTCCCTCTTGGCGATCGACAAAAATTATAGAGACCTCATCGAGTTTAAATCCCAATCGTATAGCCGAATATTTCATCTCGATCTGGAAGCCGTAACCCTTCATCTTTACAGCGTCTAAGTCGATTGTTTCTAACACTTTACGCGAATAGCAAACAAAGCCAGCCGTAGCATCCGCCACCCTCATTCGCGAGACTTTGCGCACGAACTTCGAAGCAAAATAAGAGAGTAACAACCGCCCCATCGGCCAGTTGACAACGTTGACCCCTTTGACATATCGCGAGCCCACGACCACATCGTTGCCCTCACGCGCCGAGGCGTAGAGCCTAAGCAGATCGTCGGGGTTATGCGAGAAGTCGCAATCCATCTCGAAGATATAGTCATACCCACGTTCGATAGCCCACTTAAAGCCGGCGATATAGGCGGTTCCGAGCCCTAATTTGCCCACTCTTTGGAGCAGGAATAGGCGATCCCCACGCAACTTTATACGCTCTCTAACCACATTGGCAGTGCCATCGGGCGAGCCATCGTCGACCACGAGAATATGGAAGTCGCCCTCGAGTGAGAGCACCTTGTCGATCATTGCCGAGATATTTTCGATCTCATTATATGTTGGTATAATTACTACTTTGCGCATCTGCTTCTTCTGTTTTAGCTCTGCAAATTTAAGATTTATTCGCAAAAAAAGAACGAAATTGCAATATTAATTATTATTTGCATGCAATTAATTCGTTACAAAGTGTGATAATTCAATAAAAATTACTATTTTTGCAAGCCTATTAATATGGTAAAGAGTCACACCACCCTATGTAAGCGACAATAAAATTTTAATTATATAATAAACAAAAGTTAGTTCAGATGCAAAGTAAAGGTGCAATTAAGGTATTTGCGATTTCGTTGGCGATCGCATGTGTATACCAGCTCTCCTTCACGTTCAAAGCGCGAAGTGTAGAGAAACAGGCAGTAGAGTACGCTGCCAAATTAAGCCAAGAGAATGGGGCAGAATCGCTCAACTACGAGCAGTACTACCTCGACTCAATTCAAAACCAAGTTGTATATAACTTAGGTTTCACCCGCTTCACCTACAAAGAGGTTAAGGAGAAAGAGCTCAATTTGGGTCTCGACTTGAAGGGTGGTATGAACGTTATGTTGGAGATCGAGGTTCAAGAGGTAGTTAAGAGCTTGGCAGGTCAGAGCGCCTCAAGCCCACTATTCGTCGAGGCTATGGCAATCGCTAACGATCAGTTCAATAGCGGTGCTACTCAAGACTATATCGGCGCATTTGTCGACGCATTCGAGCAGGTGAGTGGTGGTGGATCATTGGCCGCAATCTTTGTTAGCCCCGAGCGTAAGGACATTATGCCTAATAGTTCTAACTCTCAAGTAGAGAGTGTTTTGCGCTCAGAGTGTGAGGCAGCTATCGCAACTTCGTTCAACATCCTCCGCAACCGTATCGACCGTTTCGGTGTGACTCAGCCTAACATCCAACGCCTCCCAAGCTCAAACCGTGTATTGGTCGAGCTTCCCGGTGTAAAGGAGCCACAGCGCGTGCGTAACCTCTTGCAGGGAGCCGCTTCGTTGGAGTTCTGGACTACATACGACGCTCGCGAGGTGATCTCTTCACTTGCGGAGGCAGACCGCGTAATCCGCCAGATGAACGCTTCGGCAGCAGCCGAGGTCGTAGCGGAGGAGGTCGTAGCGGAGTCTTCAAACAGCTTGCTTGACAGCGTTAGCGCAGCAGCAGACCAAGAGGCAGCTTCGGCATTCAGTGTCACTGAGAATCCACTTTTCGCATTGGTTAACCCACAATATGCAGGTGGCGCGATCATCGGAGCAGCTTCGGCAAGCGATATCGCTAAGGTCGATGAGTACTTGGCAATGCCCGAGGTTCTCGAGCTCTTCCCATCTGACATCCGTTTCAAATGGGCTATCAGTGGCAACGACGATATCGAGGGTCGCTACTTCCTATATGCAATCCGCGCTGAGCGCACCGATGGCAAAGCTCCACTCGATGGTAGCGTAGTGACCGATGCTCGCGAGATGTACGCAGACCAAGGCGCTAATGCCAAGGTTTCGATGTCGATGAATGCTACAGGTCTCAAAGAGTGGGCTCGTCTCACAGGCGAGAACGTCGGCAAGTGTGTAGCAATTGTTCTCGATGGCTATGTATACTCAGCTCCAGTTATCCAAACCAAGATCGAGGATGGTAACACATCTATCTCTGGTAGCTTCACTATCCAAGAGGCTAAGGACTTGGCAAACGTACTCAAATCGGGTAAGGTTCCAGCTCCAGCTCGCATCATCCAAGAGGAGGTGGTAGGACCATCTTTGGGTCAGGAGTCAATCAACGCAGGTCTTATGTCGTTTATCATCGCATTCTGCTTGGTTCTTCTCTATATGGGTCTATTCTACAAGACAGCAGGTTGGTTGTCAGATATAGCACTTATCTTCAATGTATTCCTACTTCTTGGCGTACTTGTGTCGTTCGGTGCAGTGTTGACTCTCCCCGGTATCGCCGGTATCGTCCTTACGATGGGTATGGCGGTCGATGCTAACGTAATTATCTACGAGCGTATCAAAGAGGAGTTGCGCGCAGGCAAGGGCGTAGGCGCAGCGATCAAGGATGGTTTCTCGAATGCTTACTCTGCGATCATCGATGGTAACGTCACTACTCTTATCACCGGTATCGTTCTTTCGATCTTCGGAACAGGTCCAGTTCAAGGTTTCGCGACTACTTTGGTTATCGGTATCATGACCTCATTCTTCTGCTCAGTATTTATCACTCGTCTTCTTATCGAGCGCACTAACGAGAAGTGCAACGGTATCGCATTCTCTCGCAAGTGGTCTGAGAACTGGTTGAAGGGTCTTTCGATCAACTTTATCGACAAGCGCAAGATGGCATATATCGTCTCAGGTTGTGTTATCGCACTTTCGATCATCTCACTTACTGTTCGTGGCCTTAATATGGGTACTGAGTTCACCGGAGGTCGTGCATACGTAGTTCGCTTCGACAGAGCCATTTCGGCAGAGGAGGTTCGCGAGGCTATCGAGGCGCAGTTCGCAGACGTGGAGGATGCTTCGTCAGTCAGCTTCGAGGTTAAGCAATATGGTAACGAGAACCAGATGCGTGTGGTAACCCAATACCTATATAATGACACAAGCGAGGGCGCAACAGAGATTATCTACAGCAAGCTCTACGACGCGGTTAGCCCACTCTACTCATACGAGATCTCATACGACGAGTTCTGTAACAACCAAGATGACAACAACGGTATCATCTCGGCAAACAAGATCGGCCCATCTATCGCTAAGGATATGACTTGGGGCGCTATCTGGTCGATCCTCCTTTCGCTTATCGCAATCGGTCTCTATATCACTGTACGATTCAAGGGATGGCAATGGGCTTCGGGTGCGACAGCAGCACTTATCCACGATACATTTATTGTGATCGGTCTCTTCTCGATCCTCTATGGTTGGATGCCTTTCAACTTGGAGATCAACCAAGCGTTCATCGCGGCGATCCTTACGATCATCGGTTACTCGATCAACGATACCGTGATTATCTTCGACCGTATCCGTGAGTACATCGGCCTATATCCAAAGCGCGATCTTAAGGCTAATATCAACGGCGCGATCAACTCGACTATGGCTCGTACCCTCAATACATCGGGTACTACATTCCTTACCCTCCTCTCGATCTTTATCTTTGGTGGCGAGACTATCCGCGGATTTGTCTTTGCTCTTATCATCGGTATCATCGTGGGAACCTACTCATCGCTCTTTATCGCAACTCCAGTTGCATTCGACACAATGAGCAAGGCCGAGGCTAAGAAGAAATAATCTACTCCACTCAAGGTGGCTAAAGAGATCTCCGGTAATTCGGAGATCTCTTTTTTTGGCTCAACTCTGCACGTTTTGTAAGTTTGTAAGAGATTTGTAATACTATAACTTATTTATATTCAATTAAATAATATATATACTACATTGCTACACTTTTCTCTCTTTTTTTACTGAAGTCCACTAAGCATTTTGTGTTCTTTTGTAGTTGCGGCTTTGAGAGGGTCGCAGAATAATTAAGGGTTAGCTGGAAAAGTCGGTGGAGAAACAACCTCTTAAAACCACACTACGTCATCCTCGCGGAAGCGGGGATCTTAAAGTGGGGTAGTTTCCACACTACGTCATCCTCGCGGAAGCGGGGATCTTAAAGTGGGGTAGTTTCCACTTGGGGTTTTAAGATTCCCGTTTTCACGGGAATGACGAGGAGAGCGGGTGGAATGACGAGGAGAGAGGGTGGAATGACGAGGAGAGAGGAGGGTGTGACGCTGAAATTAATCGGCGAGGAAAGAGTTAATCTCCTTTTCCAAGGCCTCGTGCTCGATAAGGAAGCCATCGTGGCCAAATGCGGAGCTCACAGAGGTATATTTAGCGCCGGGAATCCTCACAGAGAGCGACTGCAATTCGGCAGGCGGGAACAAAATGTCGCTATCAATTGCTAATAATAATGTCTTTGATTTGATCGACGAGAGCACCTTGTCTATCCCACCGCGACCGCGACCAATATTGTGGGTATCGAGCATAAAGGTCATGCAGTAGTAGGCATAAGGGTTGAACCGATCGGAGAGCTTCTTGCCTTGGTGACGCTGGTAGGATGCGGCACGCGTTGCACGATAGCAATCCTCATCCACCTCGCCCTGCTTGATGTTGTAGCCCTCGTAAGAGCGGTACGAGATCAACGCCATTGTGCGAGCTGCGCGGAGTCCCAAGACTCCCGCATCGGGCAGCTGTCGCTCCATAAAATCACGATCGGCCTCGATAGCCATACGCTGCGACTCGTTGAATGCCGTTTGCCATGGGGTAATTCGCTCATTACAAGCTATTAAGATAAGGTGGTCGATCAAATGCGACTCCACCGAACCCCACTCCAATGACTGGTAACCTCCCACCGAGGCACCGATCAGAAGGTCGATCTTCTCGATCGAAAGGTATTGGCGCAAGGTGATATGCCCCGCAACGATATCCCGCACCGAGAACGATGGAAAGTCGAGCGGCTTGCCACCCCAATTCGCAGGCCCTGTGCTACCATAGCACGAGCCGATGGTATTGGCGCAGATCACGATATCGCGCTCCGTGTCGAAGCACTTACCCGCGCCGACCAACTCTGCCCACCACTCCGAGGGGTCGGAATTAGCTGTTAGGGCGTGGCAGATCCACACCACGCGGGCACCCGAAGCTATCGCCTCAGGGATCATATCGGGGGCAACCGAGCAGTGGTAGATTATCTCGAGCGTGGGCAGTGCCTCGCCGCTCTCCAAGGGGAATGATGTTGGGTGATTGTAGCTGTATTGTTTCATTGGTCTGTTTAGATTTGGGTTAGTGCTTGCTGGATATCGGCCTTGATATCCTCTATATTTTCGATTCCCAGCGAGAATCTGAGTCCTGTTGGGGCGATGCCGGCCGCGGCGAGAGCCTCCTCGTCGAGCTGCGAATGGGTGGTGCTCGCAGGGTGAGTTATAAGGCTCTTATTATCGCCTACATTTGCCAAGAATGTGATCAACTTGAGCGACTCCACAAACTTGGAGGCTTGCTGCAAAGTGCCTTTGAGTGAGAATGATAACACCCCGCCGAAGCCATTGTGCAAATATTTTTTTGCCGCCTTGTAGTTGGCATTATCCTCCAAGCCGGGATAGTTAACCGACTCTATGGCAGGATGTTTCGATAGCCACTGAGCCAAAGCCAAGGCATTTTCGCAGATACGATCCACACGCAACGAAAGGGTCTCGACACCGGTGAGAAGCATCAAAGCATTAAACGGGCTCAAGCATGCGCCATAGTCGCGCAATCCCTCGGCACGAAGTCTCACGGCGAGTGCCATCGAGCCGAAAGCCTCGTAGAAGCTCAGCCCCTTATATGCGGGTGATGGCTCTGTGAAGAGCGGAAAACGCCCCGACGACCAGTCGAAGTTGCCACAATCCACCACGACTCCTGCGATCGAATTACCATGCCCTCCGATCCACTTTGTGGCGGAGTGGATCACGATATTTGCGCCATGATCCTTAGGACGACAGAGGTATCCTCCCGCACCGAAAGTGTTATCGACGATAAGCGGGATTGAGAACTCGGCGCAGAGCTCTGCGATAGAGTCGAAATCGGGGATATTATAGTCCGAATTGCCGATAGTCTCGACAAAAATGCCTTTGGTCTTATCGTCGATAAGAGCTCTATAATCATCCGCTGCTCTGCCCTTTACGAAGCGAGCCTCGATACCTAAGCGAGGCAGGCTCACCTTGAGCTGATTAAAGGTGCCTCCATAAATAGATGAGCAGACTACGAAGTTGTCGCCCACACCCCCCAAGGCTTGGAATACCAAGAATTGAGCTGCCATACCCGAGGCTGCCGCTACGGCTGCTACTCCACCCTCGAGGGCTGCTATGCGCTGCTCGAATACCTCGACTGTGGGGTTTGAAAGGCGTGTGTAGATATGGCCGGGGGCTTCGAGGTTAAAGAGGTCTACGGCGTGCTGCGAGCTCTTGAATGCGTATGATGATGTTTGATATAGTGGTGTTGCACAGGCTCCAGTCTGGGGATCGCACTGGTGGCCGGCGTGAACTTGCAAGGTTTCGAAATGTAACTTTTCCATTGTTGTCTATATATTATAGGTATTAAACCAAGACTCATTGCCTTAGTTGCATAATTATCAATAATCGAGGGTGTAGAATAATGGCCGCATTAAGCTGCTTAACACATGCCACAGTGGTAGAAGTATGCATCTTAGCGACGCATTCGCATAGTTGTAAAATTAGAAACAATCATACCCCACTTAAAGTAGCGGGGTAGCGAAAAGGCATCGGCGATATGTTGTTCCTTATTTGACATTGAGCGCAAGTTAGTAATATTTTTTTAAGACTCCAAACATTTTGTAATATTTTTTCTCTGTCTATCGCCCATATATCCTGCTATTTTGCTGATTATATATACATTAAGCCAAGCGCAAGCCATGAAAAACTGTAAGCAAGCTAATAAAATATGCATTATTTAATATTTATTAGACAAAATTTGTTATCTTTGTTATAACTTAAAGCCAACCAATTATGACAGTTGAGATACGCGAAGTGGTAACCCGCTCCGAAATCAAGAGGTTTGTTGAGTTCCAAAACAACCTCTATCGTGACAATAAATATTTTATTCCAGCCCTCTTGGGCGACGAGATCGACACCCTCTCTAAGGATAAGAACCCCGCATTCGAACGTTGCGAGGCGGTATACTTTATGGCCTATGTCGATGGTCGAGCTGTGGGACGTATCGCAGGAATAATAAACCACTTAGTCAATGAGAAAGATGGCGCTAAGCGTGCGCGTTTCGGCTATGTCGACTTCATAGACAATGCCGAGGTTGTCGATGCTCTATTCGATGCTGTCGAGCAGTGGGCTCGCACCAAAGGGATGAACGAGATCCACGGCCCCTTAGGCTTCTCGGATATGGATCCCGAGGGAATGCTCGTCGAGGGATTCGACCAAGAGGGTACGATGGTGGCGATCTATAACCACCCCTACTACGTCGACCACGTCGCTCGATTGGGTTTCGTCAAGGATGCCGATTGGGTGGAGTACAAAATCCAGATCCCAGCCGAAGTACCCGAGCGCCACAAGCGTATTGCCGAGATCGTTGCCGAAAAATATGATCTACGCGTAGTGAAATATACCAACCGAAAGCAGTTAGTAGCCGACTACGGAGTGAAATTATTCACCTTGGTCAACGAGGCATACAACTCCCTCTATGGCTACTCGCCACTCACTGTGAATCAGATACAGCACTATATCGACCTCTATCTCCCTATGCTACGCCTCGAGAATTTGGTACTCGTCGTCGACAAAGAGGGTGAGCTGATCGGTATGGCAGTCGGCATGCCATCTATTGCCAAGGCGCTCCAACGCTCACGCGGCAAGCTATTTCCATTTGGATTTATCCACCTGCTCCGCGCACTATGGGGCAAGAACGATGTGGCCGAACTATTGCTTATCGCCGTTAAGCCCGAATATCAGAGTAAGGGAGTCAACGCATTGATATTCAATGATATAATCCCTACATTCAATCGCAATGGATACCGCTATGCCGAGAGTAATCCCGAATTGGAGCTCAATTTAAAGGTACAGAACCAATGGCAACACCTCGAGAGAGTGCAGCACAAACGCCGCCGTGCTTTTGTTAAGAGTTTGTAGGGGGAGCAATCTACCGCTCGGGATAATAATAAGCCGTCATCCATAATATATAAGTCGTCACCCTCGCGAAAGCGGGGATCTTAACTGTATGACAGCTTGAAGAAAAATAAGATCCCCGATCGAGTTGGGGATGACGAAAAATTGAGTTGGGGATGACGAAAAATCGAGTTGGGGATGACGAAAAATCGAGTCGGG
>JBCQVM010000041.1:0-17467 GCA_047173105.1 Rikenellaceae bacterium | reverse complement strand
TTTTTACATGTGCCATAAGCCCGCAATTCCGACGCTCACCGTAGGGTTATACGAGGCGCGTGCAGTGACCACCGCCCACTGAGACTGCTGCTCGGCAAGGATCGAGGCGGCAAAATCGGGGCGCTGCATAAGTAGCTGATCGAAAGCAACCCGGCGAGGCATATCTATCGCATCGGTTCTCTGTTCGACAAGCATGGCGGCGGCTTGCGGAGCACCACCCTGCAAGATATTAAACTTCTGAAGTGCAATGGTATAGCTCTCATCCATTGCGATCTGTTCGTAGAGCGCTTCGCTTAGGCGTGTTTCGATCATCAGCAAATCTCCCTTTGCGATATAGCCCTCGCGGTAGCGCAACTCGACAACCTCTTTGAGCGACGAAATTATCTCTACGTAATCATCCACCGCCTGCCGTGACGAGCCCATCGCCGCAAGGTGATAATAGTAATAATCAGCTGTATAGCTCACCTCCAACAGGTCGTAAAAGGCATCCGCCTCGGCAACGTCAACACCCAATGCTGCACTCTGCGCCGCAGCTCGCACAGCGCCACCGCCATAGATAGTTTGACTAATTTGGGGCTGGAGGCTAAAGCTCCACTGCTCTTGGCTATCTAACGAGCGCAGCTGCTCACTAAACTCACCCGATAGAGTTAGCGATGGGAGAAATCCAGTTCGTTTAGCCCCATAAATCTCCACAGCATAATCAATCGCTGCAACATCTTTTTTCAGCGTATAGCTATAATCGACAACATTTTGTCGGTACTCCTCAAGGGTGATCTGCGATCGTGCCACGGAGGGAAGGAGCAATATAATTAGGAATAGAAATCGTCTCATAATTGCTTGCTTGGCTTAATATTATAAAAAATCGCATAGGTAACGGGCAGAAGAAAGACCGTGAGTAGCGTTGCGACAAACAATCCCCCCATGATTGTGGCGGCCATCGCACCAAATAGAGAGTCGAAGAGCAGCGGCAACATTCCTAAAATTGTGGTGCCCGAAGCCATCATAACCGGTACTACCCTGCTGCGCGTAGCCTCGATGAGCGCTCGGTAGCTCTCTACCCCCGATGCCCGAAGCTCCGAGATTTGAGAGATCAACACGACACCATTTTTGATATTCATACCAATAAGCCCCAAGAGTCCCAACAAGGCGAAGAAATTGAAGATCTTACCGGTGATAACCAAACCCAAGACCACACCTATAAATATCAGCGGAAGCATCAAAAGAGTCATTATAGGATCTCGATAGTTGCCAAATAGTAGTAGCAGCGTAACGAAGATCAGCACCATAGTCAAGGGAAAATATTTCGCCAAAGCATTGTTCGACTCCCTCTGACTCTCGATCTCGCCAAAGAGCCTAAAAGAGTAACCCTCGGGGAGTTCCATCGAGGTGGTAATCTGCTCGTGTAGTTGTTCGAAAAGCGCCGCTGTGTTGACCCCTCGCATGGGATCACACTGTGCTTTGACCACCCTCTGGCGATTGAAACGCTTAATTACCGGCAGGCGATAATCAAAGCTAAATCCACTCGAGACCTGTTCCACGGAGTAGACTCCACCCGACGAGGAGAATAACGGAAGAGTCTGTAAATTAGTGAGATTGTAGTTGTTAATATTGGCATCTTTGAGCAGTATACTCATCACCTGATCGCCCTCACGATACTCGCCCACACGGTAACCATCGGTAGCCACGGTCAAGCCATTGGCAAGATCGCTACGCGATATCCCCACGCTCTGCCCCTTTAGCTGAGAGTATTGTGGCTGCCACGCGGGGATGCGATTACCCCAACTATTGCGGATGTTGGTGGTGCCTTGGGTCTGCCACATGATCGCCTCGGCAGCACCTGCCAATCGCAGCAGCGTATCGATATTGCGCCCAATAAATCCAAATTCGATCGCAGCATCGGGCACTGGCGAGAGCTTAAAGAGCGACGAGCGCACCCAGATGTCAGGATAATAGGCTCTGATATAATTATCGAAACGCTCCTCGACCCTCTCACTTTGTCGCTTATCGTAGAGCTCCACCAAGACATTACCGAAGTTGGGCATCATCGACTGTGAGCTGCTCGCCAAGTAGTATCGCGGCGGTGTACCACCCATGGTAATCGAGACATTTTTCACCTCCTCTTGTGCCATCAACCACTCCTCGATCTGCAACATCTCCGCCTCGGTGGTCTCGATATTATACCCCTCGGGCAGGATTATATCTGCACGGAAATATGGCTTATCGAGCGATGGGAAGAAGTTCTGAGGTAGCAATCCCATGATCCACAACGACGCACCAAAAAGCACAACAACGGCAACAATCACCCCATATCGCCACTTCAACAGAAAGGCCAACAGCCTCTCAAAGAGCCTATAAAAAGGGGTGTTGTAAGCATCACGCACCTCCACACTCTTCTTTAGGAGAAAGTCTGCAAAGAGCGGTGTTTGCGACAGTGCCAAACCCCAACTAAGTAATAGCGATATAGATAGCACCACAAAAAGCGGCTTGACAATTTCGGCAACCGACGATGGTGCCAAATATAGCGGCAGGAACGAAAAGATCGCAATGAGTGTGGCACCCAACAAACTCCACTTGGGAGCATCGGCACCGCCAATCACTGCCTTGCGCCTCGCAACGCCTCGCAGCATCGCCCCTTGAGCATTGTCGGTCACCACGATGGCGTTATCCACAAGCATACCCATCGCGATAATAAATCCCGCTAACGAGGTTCTATTAAGCCCCTCCCCAACGAACTGCATCACAAGTAACGTTCCGCCAATCGAAAAGATTAGCGACGAGCCAATAAGCAAACCCGACCTAAAGCCCATAACCAACATTATAACCAAAATCACGATTGCCACCGAAGTTGCCAAATTCATCAAAAAGGTATTAGTGGCCTCGGCGGCGATCTGATCCTCGGGATACAACACCTCGAGGTTGATGCCTAACGGCATTTGAGCGACCAACACTTTGAGCGACTGCTCTATTGTGCGACCGGTTTTCACAACATCTTTATCCCCCTCGGTCGACACACCTACTCCGATTGCGCGCTTGCCATTAACACGCATAAGCGACGTAGGAGGCGAAAGATATGAGCGCTCAATTTGAGCGATATCGCCGAGGCGGTAACTATGACCCGAACGCGAGAGAATAAGCTGATTAGAGATATCGTCAAGGCTCTTATAACTACCACTCTCCAAGATCGTTAACTCCATCTCGCCCGCCTGTTTCTTGCCACTATTAACTATGCTATTTTGGCGACTTATGGTGGTGATAATCTCGCTGGGCAGGATCGAAAAATTGGCTAAGGTGGCCAGCGAAACGTAGAGATTGACCACGGGGGTCTGCTCGCCATAGAGATAGACTTTTTGCACTCCATCAATTGTGATGATTTGTGTTTTAAGCCTCTGTGCCCACTCCCGAAGCTCGGTGAACGAGATTCCATCGTCGGCCGAGAGTGCATAATAGATTCCGTAGACATCGCCAAAATCGTCGCTCACGATCACCTGCGAGGTTCCCGTAGGCAGGCGTATGCTCACATCGCTACATTTACGACGTAGTTCATCCCACAGCTGCGGAATATCGCGAGGCGAAGTGGCAGGATCCAACTCCACCAAGATCTCCGAACGGCCATAAGAGGAGGTGGAGGTGACCTTATAAATCCCCCTCATCGACTGTATTTCGCGCTCCAAGGGCTCGGTGACGAATTGCTCAACCTCCAAAGGGGTAGCCCCCGCATAGTAACAGATCACCGCGGCACTCTTTATTATAAATGTTGAATCCTCCTTTTTACCAAGGTTGATAAAGCCCACAACACCACCCACCAAGAATAGTGCGAGCAGGAACCACGTGAGGCTCCTATTCTTAATTGAAAGTTCTGGTATCGACATAATCACTACTCTATTGGCTTAACCTTGACTCCATTTTCGATCTGATAGACTCCCGCCGTAACTACCCTCTCACCACTCTTAACGCCGTGAGTTATAATCACGTTGCTCATCGAATAGAGCTCGCCTAACTCAACCTTGCGGCGCTCCACGCGATCCTCTCTATCGACCACCCACACATAGGTGCCGCCCGCAGCAGGGGCATATATAGCTGAGAGAGGCAGGGTTATCGCACCGCGCAAAGGATCCTCGCGCTTGACTGTCACCGTGCATGAGAAACCCGGTGCAATGGGATATTGGGTCGGGGATGGATTGGTGATCCACAGGCTCACCGGGAAACCCGCAGCATCGGATGTCGTGACGGCATAATCCTTCAATGAGGCCTCGAATGAGATGTCGCGATAGTTATCGAAGACCACCGAGAATTTGGTAGTCGAGTCGGCGATCGCTGCCAAGGAACTCTCGGGGATAGTGAATTTTACGATCGTGGTGGTTGGCTCGGCAATGCGCATAACAGTTTGCCCACTCTGCACACGCTCGTAGTTATCGACCCAGATTCGCTCAACGACCGCCGCGAATGGAGCACGAAGGCTCGTCTGGTCTAAGATCTCTTGCGAATTTTCGTAGGTTGATTTGGCTCGATCGTAGGAGGAGAGAGCCTCCTCGTACTCCTGACGCGAGACTGCCTCGCGCTCCAAGAGTCGCTCTGCACGGTTGAGTCGCGACAAAGCTTGGTTGAATGCCGAAAGATCGGCCGAGGCTGCGAGCTGGAAATCACGCGGATCGAGCTCAGCTAACAGCTCGCCCTTAGCGATACTCTGACCTGTCGAGACTGCGACGTCTAAGATCTGCCCCGAGACTTTAAAGGCCAAATTTACAGCGTTATCGGCCGAGGCCATACCCACAAAATCCTTCTCGACATACTCTGCTCGTTGAGCGACAAGAGTTTTAACTGGGCGCACCGCAACACTCTTGGAGGCAGTTTGTCCGCACGACAAGAGTAGAAAGGAGATAGATGAAATTAGGAGTTGCTTCATACGAAAGTTGATTTTTGAGAATCAGATCAACTTTCATACCAAATCGATTTACAGATTAATGCAGCTACGTTTATCGACAATTACACCATCCGAGAGCTCGATCACACCCACCGACGAGCGCATTATGCCGTGGAATGTGGTTATATCGAGATTAAAACATTGGATGCTTTCACCGCCGATAATAGCATAACTATTGTCGAGCGAGCTTGGAGTGACTATGATGGTGTGGTCACCTGCGGTAGCAGCCAAGGCAACATACTCCTCGATGCGAGCAAGGCAGCGTTGGCGAAGCGCCTTAATGTCGGTGATAGCCAACATGTTGAGCTTGCCGGGCGCCGACAACAATTCGACCGTTACATTTTCTCCCTCGATCGAGTTTATAGCAATATCACCTGCCGAGAGCTTTATGGTGCTCCCCGAAACCTTGGTGCGAGTATCGACCCACTCCCACTGCGTATCGTCGTGCCACTGTGTATCGTCGACCGAGAATTCGCGGATCTCACCCGATGTGATATTGCGATAGACTAAAACCACCGAATATTGCACATCAGAGGTGGTCGACTCCACTTCAGCGAGAAGATCTACTCCAACTTTATATGGCAGGTAGTCAATCATCGGGAGGTTGAAATAGTTATAGGTCGAGAAGCCCATACACACCACACAAAAGAGAGTACCCAGAACCACCTCTCGAGGCTTATAAACCAAGATCTTATCGGGGCGATAGCGCCACCAAATAACAAAGACCATCGGCAGGATAATCAAGTTCTTAATAAGTGTTTGCCAAGGAGTCAAGTAAAGTGCATCACCAAAACATCCGCACTCCTCCACCGGAAAGAACGTAACACTCAAAATGGTAACGAGGGTAAATATCGACATCGAGACAAGAGCAAAGATCGAGATAAGGCGAAGTCGCACCCTGCAAAAGATCATGCAGCCCATCATCATCTCAGCTCCGCACAACCAGATAGCCAAAATTCGCGACAAAGGCAACAAAAAGTCAAAGCCATAGACCAAGAAGTACTCCTCGAATTTAATCGCAGTGCCCCATGGGTCGACCGCCTTAGTAAATCCAGAGAGGATAAAAGTCACACCAATAATGGCACAAAAGAGATGTGTGGCATATTTGAGAAGGGGGTTATATCTATTAGGTTTCTTCATGAGTGGTTAGAGTAATGGCTTTAGGTGGTGGTAAATTAGCTCGAAAATTTGTTGCGGTTGCGCCATAGAGCCATCATCGGCCGAGCAGTTTACCACTTGGAGTTTATCATCTTCTCCGGCCGCCTCAAGATAGACGCGGCGAACAGACTCTTGGAGCGATAGCGATGATTCGTGAATATCAGCTTGACCTTTGAGGTAGCTACGATCATCACCCTCGCGCTGCTCACCAAGGCGTGCAGCGGTAAATTCGAAAGGAACATCGAGGAATAGCGACAGATCGGGCTCAGGGATCGCAAAGTGATTATACTCCACATCCAAGATCCAATCCTTGAGCTGCTTACGCTCTACTGGATCGGTGATCTTAGCACATTGATAGCCGATATTGGAGTAGACATAACGATCGACAATCACTATCTTGCTCTCACCGAGCCATCCATTAATCAGCTTAGCAGCATCGGCGCGATCACCCGCATAGAGCAACGCCACTAAATATGGGTTAACCCCCTCCAATGAGCCTAAATCGCCACGCAAAAAGCGAGCAATGAGATCACCATAGAGCGGTGCTTCGAAGCGCGGAAAGTGCAAATATTCGCACTCCACTCCTCGCTGAGCGAACATCTCGCGCAGCAACTTAAATTGGGTTGATTTACCCGCTCCATCTAATCCTTCAAGTACTATAAACATATAATATATTTCTTTTTTATCGTAACATCTTCACAGCACGCTCTACCCCACCGACCAGAGCGCGGACATCATCCTCGTTATTGTACATCGCAAACGAAGCTCGACACATGCCCGTAACACCAAAATGTTGCATAGTCGGCTCCGCGCAGTGCATACCCGTGCGAATGGCGATGCCCAATTTATCGAGAATCATTCCCAAATCGAGGTGATGAACCCCCTCGACATTAAACGAGATTATCGCGCTCTTCGACTCATCCGAGCCATATATGCGCAACCCCTCGATCTTCTCAAGACCCTCGGTGGCCATCTTAAGTAGAGCTCTTTCGTGCTCCTCAATCTGTGCATGGTCAAACTGCGATAGATACTCAATCGCAGTACCTAAACCAATAGCACCTATATAGTTAGATGTACCGGCTTCGAATTTCAGAGGAGGTTGAGCGTAGGTTGTTTTGGCGAACGACACCTTATCGACCATATCACCACCATACATAAATGGCGGCATCGCCTCCAAGATCTCGCGCTTACCATAAAGAACTCCTATTCCAGTTGGAGCATAGAGCTTATGCCCAGAAAATGCGTAAAAATCGCAATCTAACGCCCGCACATCGACTCCTCCATGCACCACACCTTGGCATCCATCGACCATAACAACGGCTCCCACAGCATGTGCAGCGTCGATTAGCGCTCGCAAATCGGGACGTGTACCCAGAGTGTTGGAGGCCTGCGTCACGGCCACAAGCTTCGTGCGCTCATCGAGCAGATCATCGAGCAGATCCATGCGAAGCGCCCCGCTATCGTCGATCGGCAAAACTCTGATCTCCGCCCCACGGCTCTCAGCCACAGCCTGCCATGGAACGATATTGGAGTGGTGCTCCATCTCCGAGACCACAATATTGTCGCCCGCAGCCACAAAACTATTGCCCCATGCGTAAGCTACCAAATTAATCGAGGCCGTAGCCCCAGCAGTGAAGATAATCTCATCCTTGGACTCAGCCCCGATAAAAGCCCTAACACTATCACGTGCTGACTCATAGAGCGAGGTACACTCCTCAGAGATATAGTGTACTCCGCGATGAATATTGGCATTCATCGCTCGGTGGAGGTAGTCCACCTTGTCGATCACCACCTGAGGCTTCTGGGCAGTAGCGCCACTATCGAGATAGATCAGTGGTTTACCATAGACGGTAGTCGAAAGGATCGGGAAATCACGACGTATATCTTCTACATTGAACATGGCTACATCTCCTCTAATTTTGCTATTACAACCTTGCGTAGGCTCTCGCGCAACTCCTCGATTGTGACCCTATCGAGCAGATCTGTAACAAAACCCTCGATCTGCACCCTGCGCGCCTGAGCCTCGCTCAAACCACGTTGACGCATATATAAAATAGCATCGGTATCGACCTGACCCATTGTTGCGCCGTGCGAACATTTAACATCGTCGGCATAGATCTCCAATTGGGGACGAGCCTCGATGTGAGCTGTGTCGCTAAGCATAATCGAACGGCAATTCTGCTCTGCCACAGTGCGCTGAGCATCTTGTGCCACATAGACAAGACCATCGAAGTGTAACGACGCCTCGGCAGATGCAACACACTTGGAGAGTGATCTACTCGAGCAATCGGCACTCTCGTGGCGCATATTGAGCGTAACGGAGTTGTTATCTTTGCTGCTACCTGCTTGCAATGTGTTGACGTGGCTATAACCATCGGCACCACTAAGTTGCAAGTTATATATAGTCTTATTCGCTTTGAGCGACACAGCAACGATGTCTGAGTTTGCCCCCTGCGCATGATTCACCGCAAGGTTCACCTCACCATTGCCCACGAGCAGTTGCGTAAGGCGAAGCACCGCTCCCTCGGCAAGCTCAATGGAGATCGTAGAGTGCTCCTCAGAGCCATGAAGCAACACAACCTCGGCCGTGGCTCCCTGCTCGACACTCAGCGAAAACTCCGCAGGATTGATCGCCGAGAGCTGCACCACTCCACCCGCAGCCACGCGATTTACGCCCTGTACAATGGGCGTAAAGCCCGCATAATTTATATAGTGCAATATTTGCTGCATAACCTACTTTGTAACATCGTTAATCAACCAATCGTAACCCTCTTCCTCCAACTTGAGTGCCAATGACTTGTCGCCCGAATGGATGATACGCCCCTGATAGAGAACATGTACATAGTCGGGCACGATATAATCCAAAAGGCGTTGATAGTGAGTAATTACCACCGTTGCATTACTCTCTGTCTTGAGCTTGGTTACACCCGTAGCCACAATGCGCAACGCATCGATATCCAAGCCACTATCGGTCTCATCAAGGATCGAGAGCTTGGGCGAGAGCATCGCCATCTGGAAGATCTCGTTTTTCTTCTTCTCACCTCCCGAGAAACCCTCGTTCACCGAGCGCGACGTGAGACGCGCATCAAGCTCGACGATAGCACTCTTTTCACGCATTAGTTTAAGGAACTCGCCCGCCGAAAGTGGCTCCAAGCCATCGTACTTGCGCTTCTCGTTCATTGCGATCTTCATAAAGTTAGCCATCGAAACCCCGGGGATCTCGACTGGATATTGGAATCCTAAGAATAATCCCGCACGAGCGCGATCCTCGATCGAGAGATCGAAGAGGTTGCCCTCGTCGAATAACACCTCACCCTGAGTTACGGTAAACTTCTCATTTCCGGCCAAGACCGAGGCCAAAGTACTCTTACCCGAACCATTGGGGCCCATTATGGCATGAACCTCACCTGCCTTGACCTCGAGGTTGATTCCCCTTAATATCTCTTTGTCGCCTACATTGGCGTGCAAATTTGTGATCTTTAACATATCTATTTTCATTTTTCTTACTTAACTAACCTACACTACCCTCCAAGCTGAGCGATAGTAACTTTTGCGCCTCCACGGCAAACTCCATTGGCAACTTCGAAAGCACCTCCTTGGCATATCCATTGACAATCAAACCAACAGCCTCCTCGGTGGCAATGCCGCGCTGATTGCAATAGAAGAGCTGATCTTCAGAGATCTTCGAGGTGGTCGCCTCATGCTCCACCACTGCCGAGCGATTGAAGCAATCGACCACAGGAAAGGTGTGAGCACCACACCTGTCGCCAATCAACAATGAATCGCACTGCGAATAGTTGCGTGCATTGTCAGCACCTTTAGCCACTTTCACCAAGCCACGATAAGCGTTCTGACTCAACCCCGCTGAGATACCTTTCGAGACAATGCGGCTACGTGTATTGCGGCCAATATGAATCATCTTGGTACCAGTGTCGGCCTCTTGGTGGTTATTGGTCATCGCCACCGAATAGAACTCGCCCACCGAATTATCGCCCAACAAGACGCAACTTGGGTACTTCCAAGTAATCGCAGAACCAGTCTCGATCTGAGTCCACGAGAGCTTAGCCCCTTGGTGGCACACGCCGCGCTTGGTGACGAAGTTGTAGATTCCACCACGACCCTCTTTGTCGCCCGGGTACCAGTTCTGAACTGTCGAATATTTCACATCGGCATCCTTATGCACCACGATCTCGACCACCGCCGCATGGAGTTGGTTTTCGTCGCGCTGAGGTGCGGTACACCCCTCGAGGTAGCTCACATACGACCCCTCGTCGGCAACGATCAGTGTGCGTTCGAATTGACCCGTGCCCATCGCATTAATACGAAAGTAAGTCGAGAGCTCCATCGGGCAGCGAACGCCCTTGGGGATATAACAGAATGAGCCATCCGAGAATACCGCAGCATTGAGCGCCGCATAGTAGTTATCGGTGTATGGCACCACACTACCAAGATACTTCTTAATAAGTTCGGGATACTCCTTGATCGCCTCCGAGATCGAGCAAAAGATAATACCCTTCTCGGCCAAAGTCTCACGGAAAGTGGTCTTAACCGAAACGGAGTCCATCACGGCATCGACAGCAACACCCGCCAAAGCCATCTGCTCCTCGAGCGGAATACCCAACTTGTCGAAAGTGCGTTTAAGCTCTGGATCGACCTCATCCATCGAATTAAGCTTGGTGGCAGCCTTGGGTGCCGCATAGTAGCTAATAGCCTGAAAATCAATCTTGGGAATATTGAGGTGCGCCCACTCGGGGTGCTTCAAGGTCAAGAAGTATCGATAGGCCTCCAAACGCTTCTCTGTCATCCACTCGGGCTCCTCTTTCTTCATCGAAATAAGACGCACCACACCCTCACAAAGACCTTTCTCGATGATCTCTGTCTCAATGTCGGTAACGAAGCCATATTTATACTCCTCATTACCAATATCTTCTATTATATTTTTATCGTTCTGTGCAGACATTCGTTGTATATATTATGTGTATAACCACGCAAAGATATAAAAAATTAGCGATAAAAGAAAATCAAATCAAAGTGATATTAAAAACAAATCACACGAACTAAAAAAAGCGAATGCAATAACCAAGCAAATCAACAAGATGCATATTTTTTTAATTTTTTCCACAAAAAAAGTTGCAAGAACCAATTTAAACCCCTATATTTGCACTCGCTTTCAAGGAAGTCAGGAAGGATGGGTGAGTGGCTGAAACCACCAGTTTGCTAAACTGACGTACGGGTAACTGTACCGGGGGTTCGAATCCCCCTTCTTCCGCCAAGACTTTTTCACAAGTTATCGAAAAAGTTACAAAAGAGTGCCAAATCAATGATTTAGCACTCTTTTCCTTTTGTAGCTGTGTCAATTAATTACAAATAACCTTATTTGCAGGTGATATTTTGCATAAAAGGAAATTATACTTATCTTTGTAAAAGATATGATAATATTTATTAATGGCAAAAATCATATTTAACAAATACAATAATATTAATTATGTTTGATTTCAATTTAGATAGTACCGAAGAGTTAGCTGCTCGATTGGCAGAAAATGTACAACAGCGAAGATTGGAGAGGGGATTGTCTCGTGCAGCTCTTTCTCGTGCGTGTGGAGTTCCTGCTCCGACAATTGCGAAGTTTGAGCAGGAGCATACAATATCGCTCATCTCGTTCATCTCGATAGCCAAGGAGTTGGGATATAGTGACGATATAAAGTCGCTTCTCTCGGAGCCGAAATTCAGCACTATCGAGGAGTTAGACCTAATCAACAAGAACAAAAACCGCAAACGTGGACGAGATGAAAAGAGTAGATAAATTAACGGTTACGTATCACGACCGCACAGTTGGACAACTTCGAATGACACCCAATAATCGCAACTGCGTGTTTCAGTATGATGCTCAGTGGGTTGCAGATGGTTTCTCAATTTCTCCGCTTGAACTCCCTCTAAAGCACGATATGTTTATCGCCAAGGCGGAGCCATTTTGCGGTAACTTTGGTATCTTTGAGGATAGTCTACCCGATGGTTATGGTCGCTATCTGCTGAATCGCATCTTGAAAAAGCAGGGAGTGAACGACTTTGACCTCTCGCCAATGCAGCGATTGAGTATCGTCGGCAGCTCGGGAATGGGTGCGCTCTGCTATGTTCCTGAGTCGTATGTGGGCGAGGAGAAGGCTTTGCCCCAAATGGACGAATTGCAGGAGTTGGCACTTATGGTACTTAGCGAGAAACTTGACAAGGACGAAGAGGTGCTCTACTTCAATAGTGGCAATTCGGGTGGATGTCGTCCAAAATGCTTAATGAGTGACGAAGACGGGCGTTGGCTCGTGAAGTTCCGCCACACCTACGACCCGCACGACATGGGAGTAATGGAGGCTGAATATAATTCGGCAGCTCAGAGCTGTGGCATTACGGTTCCTGACTTCAAACTCGTAGAGGGTAAATATTTCGCCTCAAAGAGATTTGATATAGATGCAAATGGCGAGCGATTACATATTGCGACAGCAGGTGCACTATTGGGCGAGTCGATACTAATGCCGAAGATGGATTATCTAACGCTATTGCGCCTCACGGGCTATCTCACTCAATCAGTAGAACAGGTTGAGCAGATGTATCGAAGAATGATTTTCAATATACTCACCGCTAACAAAGATGACCACGCAAAGAACTTCAGCTTTATATGCAGAGGTGAAAAGTGGACTCTTTCGCCTGCCTACGATCTAACGTTGTGCGCAAATGGCTATCACGGAGAGCACGCAACATCGGCGAATAATAGTGGCAACCCAAATAGAGAAGATGTGCTAACAGTCGGCAAAGGTATTAAAATACCTAAGAGCAGATGCAACGAAATAATCGACGAAGTAACAGAGGGGTGTAAAGCAATTATGCAACCCAATAAAATAATTACATACAAGATTTGCTAATTAGTGAATTTATCGTATCTTTGCATAGTATTTGTAAATTATGTACGTAAATTAATACAAAACCAGCATGATAAAGGATTTTGCAGTTGAGAACTTCCTCTCTTTCAAGGATAGGCAGGAGATTTCATTTGAGGCAACAGCCGACACAATGGCAGAAGATAATTTAATCTACAAAGTAGTACACCCTAAGACTGGCGTTACAACTCGCATTTTACGTGTGAACGTCATATATGGAGCTAATGCATCGGGCAAGACGAATATTTTACTTGCCCTTCAGGAGGTGTTTAGCATGTTAATCACTTGTAAGCGCGACAAGAGCGACGGTGTTAGACACATCCCCTTTGCGCTACACAAGGATAATCGAACCAGATTTGAAGTTAGTTTCTTTTTCAATGACATTGAGTATCAATACAAAATCGAATATGACAGCAAAATAATTTATAGCGAATCGTTGCGATTTAACCCTAATGGTGCGATGTCACTATTCTACAAACGTGATTATGATGCGGAGAAGAACTTGCCACAAATCTCATTTGGCGAGAATGCAGAGGTTGACACCAAGGCAAAAAAGACTATAATTGAGAATACATTTAACAATCACACTGTTTTATCAACCTTTGACAAGGTGGTCTTTTATGCACCTCTAATTGAACAATTGTATAATTGGATTAACGCAGAGATATATTCAGATATGAATGGTAATGATGCCAACATAGTATCTAAGGCGTCAGATGCTATAGTTGATATGATGAGTGATCCAATAAAGAGATCATTCTTATTTGACTATATTAACACGGCAGATTTTAACATTGATGATATTCAATATGAGGTTAGAAATATTCCCTTACCCGAAGAGGTAAGAGGGGCCATAATTGCAAATGATGATCTCACAGAGGAACAGAAAGCACAATTAGTTTCTGGGAAGAGAGTAATTAATGTCAATGTAGAACACTCTTCTGACGAGGAAAAGTTTATACTTCCATTAACTCTTGAGTCAAAGGGAACGCTCAAAACAATTGAATTCTCAAAAAAATTCTATGATATAATCACCTCTTCAAGCGTTTTCCTTAACGACGAAATGGGCTCAGCTATACATCACGAACTATTTGTATACTTCATTCAAAAGTTTGTAGTGAATGAGCACAAATCGCAAATAATCTTTACAACGCACAACCAGATGCTTCTCGACGAGAGTTTTATGCGTAGGGATATGGTATGGTTTGTTCAAAAAGATAGCAAAACTATGGGATCAGAGATATATTCAGCCGCAGATTTTAGGCTTCACAAGAATGTATCACTACTTAATGCCTACAAGGTCGGCAAATTCGGTGCACAGCCCGAGGTCGGTTCACCATTTGTCAACCTTGATATGCAGTAAGATGGCACGTAAATTTAAGGAAGACGAACTAAAATCGCCTCCAAGCGAGGGCTTTGCGGTTGTCTGCGAGGGGGCGACTGAGGTTAATTACATGCAATCAATTCAAGGCTTGCTCAAAGCCAAAGTTACACCAGCAGTAAGCAAAGATGGCATTGATTACCTCATTGCCGAGGTTGAGAAGTGCGTTAAGACTGGCTATGAGACTATATTTGTTTTAGTGGATAAAGATAAGTATTTGTCTAACCCCAAAGAGTACACCAACTTTGTTGCAAGATATGGTAGAGATAGTAATGGAGATGCATATACCGAAGGTTGCTCTAAGGTTGTAATCATTGAAAACCACCCTTGCATTGAGATATGGTTTTACTACTATTATGATTACACTACGGGGGTATACAATTCATACGATTCAATAGACCCACTAAAGGAAAAATTAAGAACAGTGTTGCCAGGATACGACAAGCCAGACAAGATAAACGGCAACCGAGTCGGTGGCCTACACAGCTATCTAACCTACAAATCTGGAGACCTAAACATCGCTCTCGAAAACTCTAAGAAGTCAATGATAAGCCACGCAAATGGTGGAGCTATAGCCTTCAGCGAGATGAAGATAATGTTTGACATGATCCTTAAGGAGAGTGTAAAAAGCGACCTCGAGATATACCAAAAGGAGGAGGCTAAAACTCTTGCCAAGGAGGCTGCAAAGGCCAAATATGGCACAATGCCAAGCGATAATTTGTAAATAATCGTTACTCTAAATTTCGTTAATAGCTTTGAATGGCCCGAAGCCTATGCCATAAGTCTCATCGTTTAAAGTTACTACCCAGATCCATCCCGATACATATGTATCGGCACCGACAAGGGCATCTGTCATATATTCTGCCGAGCTTCCATTATCACTGCCTATCGTAAGTGTAATTTGACTTACATCGGTATCACCATCACCCGCAGGGGCATTATTGGTTGTGAATGCCTGATAGTTCTGGCCTGAGTCAACCGTAGACTCAGTTGCAAAGGTCAAGGAAGTAAGGCTTGGGCAGTATTGGAACGCCCATTTTCCCATCTTATTAGCTTTGGGGAATGATGCAGCTTGCAGATTAGCACAACTTCCGAAAGCACTTTGGTTAATTGTACCCGTAAACTCAGGAAAACTAACAGAGACAATAGCTGCGAGCCCATTGAAGAGACTTGATGTAATTGAAGCTGTATAGTTTGGGAACTCCAACGAGATCTCACGACCACTATCCGCTGCACTACTAAGTGATGTGGTTAGGTTGCTAATATTTGTTGCGTCAGCATCATTGATAACCCATGTATCGCCCTCGATCTTGGATGCGTCGGATGGGATAGTTGACAAATCAATGCCATCAGCGCCAATCACTGAGTTATCTATCTCCGCCTCTTGAGTAATTGATTTAAAGATACCATAACCAGAATCATCATCAGCATCCGTAGCTATAATCCAAAGATAACCGGAATCAGCAGTTACCTCCACGCCACCATTGATATAGTAGGTTGTCCCGCTATTATCTGACGACAAATCTACATAAGAACCACTCACATAACCGATAGTAAGATCTACTTTCGATAGGTCTGTTTCTCCAAGCGTCTCATAGTCTGTATTACTTGCTACGAAGGCATTGTATTTCATGTTTAATGTACCCTCCTCGACTCTATCAGTTCCAAAGGTCAACGAGGTCAACTTAGGACAATTTGCCATACAGCCTGCACGCAGAGAAACAGCCATAGGTAGAGATACCGACTCGAGGTCTACACAACCTTGCAGCGCATTACCTTGGAGGTCGGTAGCCAACGATGCAGTAACCGTAGTGAGATTCTCGGCACCCTTTAGAGTGCCACTCTGGATCTTCAAGATGCTCTCGAAGATAAGGTCAATTGGGCGTCCTGCGCTATTTAAAGCCGACAAAAGGTTTACATATTCACTTGCCGCAGGTTGAGACTCAGTATCGGTGATTATCCACACGTCGCCTTCGATCTGGCTTCCATCGGCGGGAATTGTTGCAAGCGTATACTCTGTACCCGAAACAGTAGTGGTAACGGAGGTTGCATCAATATTACTCGGAATACGATTGGCCTTTTCCAAAGAGTTGCTCGTATCACCTTCTCGCGCATAGAGAACCTCCGAATCGTTTATATCGGAGAAGATACCATTGTCGAGAGTTGATAGCGTACCACCTATGGCCTCTATCGCAGCAAGGCTATACGATGCCGCTCGCTCCCATAGGGCAATATCTCCTGCAAGGTTAAATGCGGGGCTGGCCGCATAAAGTGCAACACGTGATTTGAGAGCCAACGCTCCAAGTCTATTAGCACGACCTAAATTCTGAGTCGAATAAGCACCCTCGGTATCGACATATTGATCGGGGAGCAGAGAGGCCGCAAGGTCGCAGTCTGCAATAATTGCTACAACACACTCCTCATAGGTGGAGCGTTGCACTACCCCATTATCTTGCATATCTACCGAAGTATATATAGGTACACCCATAGCCACACCATCGACCAAACCTGCGTATGACTGCAACATCAGCCAATGGTACCATGCACGTAAGAAATATGCCTCTCCCTGCAATCGATTAAGGATTTGCGTGTTATATAGCTCATCGGTGATGTAATAAGTAGTCGTTTGACCATTCTCGAGCCATAGATTAACAATGCGTATCTGCTCACTCCATTCACTCCACTCACCTACGGGGTCGAGGTCGGGTGACCATCCACCCAAACCGAGGTTATAGATTGTCGAGGTGTATTGATTTGTCACAGCATCATCGGTGGCAGAATCAAGGAAGTCATCGTCGAAATACATATATTCGCCGGGGATGGAGCTATATGCCGAGACTAACACGCCTTCGGCATATACTGCCGCTGACCAAATATCCTCGCTTTCGATCGAGCCATCGAAGCGCGCATCCAACAGAGAGTCGGTGCAAGAAAAGGTAGAGAGCGAGATCAATATCGCTACTAAGTAATCAACAAAAATTAATGCGATATTTTAACCCTACGCACTCCAGCACCTCGGCGACTCGTGTTTTTAGTCTCATAAAGTTCAGATAAGCATCGAATGGTAGCCATTGATATTTC
>JBCQVM010000040.1:0-17550 GCA_047173105.1 Rikenellaceae bacterium | reverse complement strand
GGTGGGAAGAACCGCCGGAGGCAGTCCCAAACCGGAGTAGGTGGGAAGAACCGCCGGAGGCAGTCCCAAACCGGAGTAGGTGGGAAGAACTGCCGGAGGCAGTCCTAACCGGAGTAGGCGGGAAGAACCCCAAGAAATCAACAAACCCAAAGAAATATTTGGGACTAATCCATAATATTCATATATTTGTAAAAAATAGGAATAATATGGAGTACACAACACAACTCAACGGATATAGTGCTGCGGCGAGTGAGGCGGCAGTAGCGGCGCAAGTCGAGGCGATTAAATCGCTCTCGGTGCGCAACCACACCATCGACGTCTATAAATTCTGCTTCTCGGCGATCGATCTCACTACTCTTTCGTGTAACGATTCGGAGCAGTCGGTGCGAGCTTTCGCGACGAAGTGTGTCGATTTCTATGCGGAGTATCCGCAGATCCCCAATGTGGCGTCGATCTGCGTCTATCCATCATTTGTCGAGACCGTAGGTCTTGTTGTTGATGGCACACCTATGCGCATCACCAGCGTTGCGGCGGGCTTTCCTGCCTCTCAAACTTTCATCGAGGTCAAGGCACATGAGGTGGCTATGGCTATCGAGAGCGGTGCCGATGAGGTGGATATCGTGATGAATGTTGGCATGATCCTTTCGGGTGATAATGAGTTGGCTGCATCGGAAGTGGAGGTGATCCGTGGCGAGATGGATGAGGAGGTTACCCTCAAGGTTATTATCGAGAGTGGAGCTCTCAAGAGCCCTGAGCATATCCGTACAGCATCGCTGCTCTCGATCTTCGCAGGTGCCGACTTTGTAAAGACTTCGACAGGTAAAATCGACGTCGCAGCAACCCCCGAGGCGGCTGTGGTGATCTGCCAAGCTATCCGCGACTACTATGACGCGACAGGCCTCAAAATAGGCTTCAAGGTGGCAGGAGGCGTGCGCACCCCCATGGATGCTGCACTATACTATACCATCGTCGAGGAGATCCTCGGTGCCGAGTGGCTCACCACGGAGCTCTTCCGTATTGGCGCCTCTTCGGCTGCTAACAACTTGATCTCCGCTATCTTGGGCGAGGAGGTTGCTTATTATTAAGGGCTACTGCCTGTTCCGGCTTGGGACTGCCTCCGGCGGTTTCTTCGCCTGTTCCAGTTTGGGACTGCCTCCGGCGGGTGGGGATTGCACCCCCACGGGTGCGTACCTCTTTATTGCGGTTTTGGGCTTATAGCTTGCAGCTATAAGATTTTAGGGTTTTATTTTGTACTTACAAGCAAGCTTGACGTACAAAGTAAAACCCTGAAATTCGTTTAAGCACCTGTGTGCTTAAAACCTAAAACCGAGGCTTAAGCCTAATATAGACACGTCATTCCCGCCCCCTCCTCGTCATTCCCGTCCTCTCCTCGTCATTCCCGTGAAAACGGGAATCTTATGCAAACGCAATAATATATGAAAATTAAGATTCCCGTTTTCACGGGAATGACGGGCTGGGGTAGGGTCGAAAATGACGAGGAGGGTCGGGAATGACGTGTTGGGATTGAGTCGATCAATGACGTGTTGGGTTGGGGTTGTGAATGACGTGGAGAGGTTTCCATCTAACTCGTTTTTGGGTCAAACACCAAAGGTGTTTGAAAATTTAAATACTCTTTTAATTTCAGTTCAAGCTTGCTTGGTACAGAAATTAAAAGAGTATTTAAACTTTGAGCAAAGCGAAAAGCCCAAAACCGCAATAAAGAGTACGCTCCTGCGGGGGAGCTATCCCCGCCGCCGCCCGCGCAGGGCAGTAAGCAACTTCCGCAAGCGGGCAAAAGAGAGCGGGCAAAAGAGCGGGCGAAAGTATTACAAACGAGCCTTAATAGCCTTAGTTTGCTCCTCGTATCCGGGCTTCTCGAGTAGGGCGAACATGTTGCCTTTGTAAGCCTCGACGCCGGGTTGGTCGAATGGGTTTACACCGAGCAGGTAGCCGCTAATTCCGCAGGCGCGCTCAAAGAGGTATATAAGTTGGCCGATGTAGTACTCATTGATTTCGGGGATCACCATGCGCACGTTGGGCACACCGCCATCGACGTGAGCGAGGGTTACACCTAACTCGGCCATGTGGTTCACCTCGGTTAGGCTCTTGCCTGCGAGGAAGTTAAGGCCATCGAGATTGTCGTCATTGCTTTCGATAACGCACTTGTGCTTAGGCTTTTCGACCGAAATTACGGTCTCGAAGAGGTTGCGCTCACCCTCTTGGATGTATTGACCCATCGAGTGAAGATCGGCAGTAAGAGTGACACTTGCGGGGAATAGACCCTTGCCATCCTTGCCCTCGCTCTCGCCGTAGAGTTGCTTCCACCACTCAGCGAAGTAGAGCAATTTGGGCTCGTATGATGCGAGGATCTCGATCTTCTTGCCAGCGTCGTAGAGCGATGAGCGGGTTGCAGCATAGGTCGCAGCGAGGTTGTCGTCGAATGCTACGTCGCTACCTGTTGCGCGCTCCATATCTTGGGCACCTCGCACAAGCTCTGCGATATTGATGCCACCCGCAGCGAGTGGAAGAAGTCCTACGGGGGTAAGCACCGAGAAGCGACCGCCCACGTCGTCTGGAATGACGAATGTAGGATAGCCCTCATTTGTAGCCAAGGTCTTGAGTGCTCCGCGCGACTTGTCGGTCACAGCCACGATGCGCTCAGCGGCGTCAGCTTTGCCGTAGCGAGCCTCGATCTCGGCCTTGATGAGGCGGAATGCGATTGCCGGCTCGGTTGTGGTACCCGACTTAGAGACTACGATTGCTGCGATCGAGTAATCTTTGAGCGCTGCAAGTAGTTCGCAGGTGTAATCCTCCGAGATGTTTTGACCTGCGAACAGAACGATAGGCTCCTCGTGGTGCTTGTGAAGAAGTTTAAATGAGTCGCTCATCGCCTCGATTACAGCTCTTGCGCCGAGGTATGAACCACCGATACCGATGCAGATAACTACCTCAGCCTTAGCCTTTAGCTTGGCTGCTTGTGCGTTGAACTCTGCGATTTGCTCCGCCGAGATTGACGATGGGAGGTTGACCCAACCAAGGAAATCGTTACCTGCGCCGCTCTTGTCTGTTAGCATTGCGTTGGCAGCCTCAGCACTCTTTTTGATCTGGTCTGTGAGCGTCACGCCGCTCTTTGAGACATCTAATTTAATCATAGGTTTTAAGTTTTTATTGATTGTTTTACACTAATTCCTTTGTGAGTTGGGTCATCGCCTTGCGCGCCTTAACACCCTTGTATAATATGTCGTAGACCATCGAGGCGATAGGCATATCGACTTGGTTCTTGGTGTTGATATGGCGAATGCAGTCGGCGGCGAAGTAACCCTCGGAAACCATAGTCATCTCATTGAGAGCACTTTTGATGGTGAAACCCTTGCCCATCAAAAGTCCCAAACGGCGGTTGCGGCTGTAGCTCGAGTAGCAGGTCACCAACAGGTCGCCCAAGTAGGCAGATTCGCGAGTGTCGCGCTGGTCGGGATAGCTCCCTTTGAGGAAGTTATTCATCTCGCGCGCAGAGTTGGCGATAAGCACCGCAAGGAAGTTGTCGCCATAGCCCAACCCCACGGCGATACCCACAGCGATGGCATAAATATTTTTGAGCACCGAGGCATATTCCACTCCGTAGAGGTCGCGCGAATAGGAGGTGCGGATATATTTACACTCAATCTTAGAGCCAATTATGTGAGCCAATTCGATCTCGGGAGAGACCACCGTGAGGTATGAAAGGTGCTCGAGAGCAACCTCCTCGGCGTGGCAGGGACCCGTGATAATACCCATCTGCGAGAAGGGTAAAGAGTAGTTTTTGTTGAGGAATTCGACTACGGTGAGGTAGTCGCCTGCAACGATGCCTTTGATGGCCGAAACCACCATCTTGTTAGTGAGCGAGATGGTGAGTGGCGCCAAGATATCTTTGAGATATGCCGAGGGCGTTGCAAGAATTATAATATCGTGATTATCAACAATTTGGTTAATGTCATCAGAGATCTCCAACAGGGAGCTATCGAACTCCACGTCGCGCAAATATTTGGGGTTGGAACCCTCGGCGATGATCGCTTCGGCCACCTCTGTGTTGGTTATGTGCCAACCCACTTTTTGCCCCTTTTCGCTCAATACTTTGACGATCGCTGTAGCCCAGCTTCCGTAGCCAATTACAGCACAGTTAGAGCTGTTGGATAAGTTTAGTTTCATCTTTTGTCGTGTCAATTTTGTTATTACAAAAGTAATTAAAAAAAATAAAGAAAAAAATTTAATTTTGTCCTATCTTTTTGTTAAATTTGCAGTCGGTAGGAGGTGTGCTCATTTGTTCTTAATGTGGAATGTGGCGTGTGACTACCGTAAAAGTTTGATAATCAATAGAATAAATATAACATGGGACTATTTGCACTAACTCAAGAGTTGGCAATAGATTTGGGTACAGCCAATACGCTGATCATCTACAACGATAAAGTTGTGGTCGACGAGCCCTCTATCGTTGCTCTCGATGTTCACTCGGGCAAACTTATGGCCATCGGCCATCGAGCTCGCCAGATGTTTGAGAAGACCAATCCAAACATCAAAACTATCCGTCCACTTAAGGATGGTGTTATCGCCGACTTTAACGCCACTGAGTTAATGCTTAAGGGCTTAATCAAAAAAGTAAAGATGTCGGGATCGCTCTTTACCCCATCGCTTCGCATGGTTATCTGTATTCCATCGGGCTCGACCAATGTCGAGATCCGCGCGGTGCGCGACTCAGCGGTGCATGCTGGTGCACGCGAGGTATTTATGGTCTTTGAGCCGATGGCCGCAGCCTTGGGTTCGGGCTTGGATGTGGAGGCTCCCGAAGGTAGCATGATTATCGACATAGGTGGTGGTACTACCGAGATCGCTTGTATCTCGCTTGGTGGTATCGTCTGCTCGGAGTCGATCAATGTTGCCGGTGATGTCTTTACGACCGATATCCAGAACTACGTTCGTCAGCAACACAATATCCGTATCGGAGAGCGCACAGCGGAGGCTATCAAGTGCTCGATCGGTGCAGCTCTATCGGAGTTAGACGAGGATGTTCCCGAGGATTTCGTAGTTACAGGCCCCAATATGCTCACGGCGCTTCCTCAGACCGTTAAGCTTAACTATGCCGAGATCGCATACTGCCTCGAGAAGTCACTCGTTAAGCTCGATGCGGCGCTAATGAAGGTTTTGGAGTCTACTCCTCCCGAGTTGTATTCGGATATCGTTCGCAATGGTATCTACTTGGCTGGTGGTGGTGCATTGATCCACGGTTTGGATCGTCGCCTCTACGAGAAGACCGGAATCCAGATCCATGTTGCCGAGGATCCACTACGCGCAATCGCTCGTGGTACGGGTATAGCACTTAAGAATATTGATCACTTCTCATTCTTGATGCGTTAAGCGTCATATTTGACTGATCGAGAATATGTATTGATCAACTGCGGCTATTCCCTGCCTGTGTGGCGGTGGATGGCGCGCAGTTGTCGTTTAAAATGATAAGGGAGTTGTGTATCGCTTAATTGGATTTCTACGTTCGACATATGTAGTTCTGCTATTTATCTTAGCCGAAGTGGTGGCCGTGAGCCACTACGCTTGGTCGAGCGGCTATGTGCGTGCCAAGATCTTCGTGGTGACCAATAGCGTGGTGGGGGGAGTAAGCAAATCTATGCACAACACCGCTCACCTCTTTAGTCTGCCTGCCGAGAACCGCGAGCTGGTGGAGCGCATAGCGCAGTTGGAGGGCGAATTATCGCAGTTCAAGAGTAGCTCGAGCCATGAGCTCAGTGCCGAGGCGATCACCTACTCCGATCCCGAGACCTCGTACATCGTGGCACGCGTAGTCTCCAATTCGATCAACAAGCATGACAACTTTATAGTCTTGGATCGAGGCATCGAGGATGGCGTGCGTGAGCGAATGGCTGTGATCACCCCCACTGGCGAGATGTTGGGCTATATTGCCGCAGCCACCTCGCGCTATAGTGCGGCACTCTCGGTGCTCAGTAGCTCATTTACCACCAGTGGCATGATCGAGGGTGGTGCCAATTATGGTTCGATCCGTTGGACGGGCGATTCGCGCTATGGAGTCTCGATGAGCGAGCTCTCGAAGTATGAGTCGATCAACATTGGCGACAGGGTCGTCTCGACAGGATTCTCGCAGATCTTTCCGCGAGGGGTCACTATCGGAAGCGTAAGCTCGTTTGAGCTCAACGAGATGCAAACGGCCTACAACGTAGAGTTAGAGTTGGCAGCACAGATCACAGCAATTGATTATGTGCTGATCGTCTCGCACCGCGACCAAGACGAAGTGCACTCCCTCTTAGAGCAGATAGATGCTCTTTAACCTCAAATAAGCCGACTCGATGACACGAACACTACCATATATCGCCCTGCTGCTCACAGCAATTCTCTCGCAGATTTTTATCTTCGACCAGATCGCTGCGAGCGTCTATGTTGCCCCCTTGGTCTATATTATCTATATCGCTTTGCTGCCGGTGCAGACCTCCCAAATCAAGATGCTCTTGGCGGGTGTCATGTTGGGCGTTGTGATGGATGCGGTGATGGGCACCGATGGGCTTAACTCCATTGCGACAATCGCCGTGGCATTCTTCCGCGCCTCGATCATTCGACTACTTGTGGGTGCGGAGCGTAGTGCGGAGCGGGTTATTCCTTCGCGCTTGAGCTTCGGTAGCGGTGATTTTCTGCGTTACTTGGCAATTATCATCGCCCTGCACCACTTTATTTTCTTCTTCTTCGAGTCGCTCTCTTTTTCATTCTTGTTGCTCTTCGCAATTCGATTTGTCGTGAGCTCGACCATCTCGATTATCTATGTGTGGGCACTATCGCGCATTTTTGTTGTTAATAACTTCTTGAAATAATGAGCCGCACGTCCGAAGAGTTTCTCCGAGTTAGGGTGCTGCAAGCGGTAGTTATCCTGATATTTCTTGTGATCTTGATCCGCCTATTCAACCTCCAAGTCGCTTCGTCACGCTACAAGGGGTTGGCCGATGGCAATGTGATCCGTCGTGAGGTGCTCTATCCGCCGCGAGGCGAGGTCTACGACCGCAATGGCGAATATTTGGTGCAGAGCCGCGAGTGCTACGACCTAATGGTGATCTACCGCGAGATCAAGCGCTCGGAGCTCGATTCGGCTCAGCTGTGCCGGATCACGGGGCTTTCGCCCGCAAAGCTTACGCGCGTGCTGAACAACGCCCGTATGCGACCTCGAGCGCCATTCTTGGTGGCTAACTATATCTCCTCGGAGGAGAAGCTGTTGTTCGATGAGGCCTCGTTCAATGGTTTCTACACGGTCTATCGCACAGTGCGCCAATACCCTCGTGCCATTGGAGGCAACCTATTGGGTTATGTGGGCGAGGTCAACGCCTCGATCTTGGAGCGTCGACCCGAATACCGCTCCGGCGAATATATCGGAATGTATGGCGTGGAGTCTGCTTACGAGGAGAATTTGCGCGGCACAAAGGGAGTGAAGATGACCAAAGTCGACAGCCATGGCGCGACCAAGGGCAGCTACTCCGATGGCCTCTACGACACCCTGCCGGTGCAGGGGCAATACCTCATTTCGACAATTGATGCACGCCTCCAGCGCTTCGGCGAGCAGCTCTTGGAGGGCAAGGTGGGCGCAGCGGTGGCGATCGAGCCTTCGACCGGCGAGATCTTGATGATGGTCTCCTCGCCCACGTTCGACCCCGACGACTTGGTTGGGCGCGACAGAGGTAACAACTATATGGATCTGCTCAACGATTCGCGCCGACCACTCTTCAACCGCGCTGTTACTTCGCGCTATCCTCCCGGCTCGACCTTTAAGTTGGTGCAGGGTCTGATCGGATTGCAGGAGGGGGTTTTGACTCCCTCGCAGGAGTACTCTTGTACGGGCGGCTTCCGCTATGGTAATCGCATTTTGGGATGCCATGAGCACCCGGTTCGCACCAATCTGCACGATGCTGTGGCGTGGTCGTGCAACACATATTTCTGCAATGTCTACCGCAATATCCTCGACAATCCCGCGGGGGGAGGAGTCAAGAAAAACTACGAGAAGTGGAAAGAATATGTCGATAGCTTTGGCTTCGGTCGCAAGTTAGAGTCCGACTTCCTCAACGAGGGTGGCGGATATGTGCCCGATGCAGCATTCTACGACAAGCGCTATAATGGTTCGTGGAATGCGCTCACGGTGATCTCGCTATCGATTGGTCAGGGTGAGCTGGGCTGTACGCCTTTGCAGATGGCCAACCTCGCTGCGATTCTTGCCAATCGCGGATATTACTATATCCCCCACATCGTCAAGCGTATGGAGGGTGTCGACTCGCTCGATGCTCGCTTCTATGAGCGCCAATATACGATGGTCGACTCGGTGCACTTCGAACCAATTGTGAGGGGCATGTGGTCGAGCGTCAACAATACTGGCTCGACGTGGCGCAACAATGCCTATGTCGAGGGACTCGATATATGTGGTAAGACCGGAACTGCCGAGAATCCCCACGGTAAGGATCACTCCACGTTCCTCTCGTTCGCACCACTCGACAATCCCAAAATCGCAATCTCGGTCTATGTCGAGAATGGCGGCTTTGGCGCTACGGTGGCACGCCCCATCGCCTCGCTTATCGAGGAGTTTTACCTAACCGACACCATCTCCCGACCAACGCTGCTTAAGCAGGTGTTAGATATGGAGATTAAATACCCCGCCTATGACTCCAAGTAATCGCCGGCCATCCTCGCTCTTTTTGGGAGTCGATAAATTTGCTGTTGCCCTCTACGTGCTGTTGGTGGCTGCGGGTGTGATGAGTGTGATCTCCTCGTCGTACGATGAGTCGTCGGCCTCCTTTTTTGCCTTTTCGCACTTCTACATCAAGCAGGCTATTTGGGCAGGTGTGGCGATGATCGCAGCGCTCTTTGTGCTGCTGATCGACGTTAGCTCGTTCCACAAATACTCCTACCCACTCTACGCTTTGGGAATTTTTATGCTGCTGCTCACCTTTATCCCCGGCGTGGGTAAGGAGGTCAATGGTGCCCGCGCATGGTTGGGTGTAGGCTCGTTCACGATGCAGCCGGTGGAGATTGTGAAGATCACTACGGCTCTGGCGATGGCTCGTGTGATGAGCGACTACTCGTATAATATTAACCGCCGCGGCGATATGCTCAAGGTGGCAGCGATACTGATGCTCCCGCTACTAATTATCGTGATGCAGAACGACACCGGTTCGGGAATTGTCCTCGGCTCGTTTATCTTTGTGTTGTACCGTGAGGGACTCAATAAGTGGCTTATTATCCCGCTTCTGCTGATCGTGCTGCTCTTTATCATCTCGTTCTTGCTCTCGCCGCTGCTGCTGCTGATCCTTTCGGTGTTGGTGCTCACGCTCTGCGATATGATGATCAATGGCTCGTGGCGCCTCAATTTGATCTACTTGGCGGCAATCACCGCTGCTACGATCATCCTCTCTCTGCTCTCGTCACTCCTCTCGACCACCCCGCTCGAGCTCTATGAGTCGCTGCTGTGGGTCGTGGGACTCTCGCTGCCCGTGGTCGTGGTCTACGCATTCCGCAAGCAGTTAACCAATACAGTGATTATCGTGGGCATGTTCCTACTCACTATGATCTTTTTGCCCACCACCGAATATATCTTTAACTCGATACTCCAAGACCACCAACAGAAGCGCATTCTCACATTCTTGGGACTTGTCGACGACCCTTTAGGCACGGGATATAACGTCAACCAATCGAAGATCGCCATAGGCTCGGGAGGCCTTACGGGCAAGGGCTTTTTGCAAGGCACGCAGATCCGCTACGGCTTTGTGCCTGAGCGTCATACGGACTTTATCTTCTGCTCCTTGGGCGAGGAGTGGGGCTTCGTGGGTGCCTGCGTGGTCTTAGTGCTCTTCGCCGCGATGATCTTGCGTCTGATCTATATGGGCGAACGGCAGGAGGAGTCCTTCGCGCGCGTCTACTGCTATGCCGTGGCCTCAATCTTGCTCTTCCACGTCTTGGTCAATGTGGGTATGACCATCGGACTAATGCCTGTGATGGGTATTCCTCTGCCACTGATGAGCTATGGCGGATCGTCGTTAGTGGCCTTTACAATACTAATTTTTATCGCTATCCGCCTCGATAGCTTCTCGCACCGCGACCAGTCGATGCGACACTAATATTTCGAACATTATGAGTCAAGTTAGATTAGATAAATACCTCTGGGCAGTGCGGATCTTCAAGACACGAAGCGATGCTGCCGATGCCGTGCGCAACAACAAAGTGTTGGTCAACGACGCCTTCTGCAAACCCTCGCGCGAGGTGAAAGTTGGCGATCAGATCTCCGTAAAGAAGTTGCCGGTAGTCTACCGCTACAAAGTTCTCGATTTAGTTTCGAGCCGCCAAGGAGCCAAGAATGTCGAACCATACTGCCTGAATATAACCCCACAAGAGGAGTTAGATAAGCTCAACGCACCCCGCGAGACAATCTTCGTGGTGCGCGATCGTGGCACAGGTCGCCCCACCAAAAAGGAGCGCCGCGAGATCGAAGGACTTATGGATGACATCTACTTCGAGGAGTAGGCGTGTAGTGCTTTGCTCCTCGTCACTCCTATTCTCTACACGTCATTCCCTTTTCCTACACGTCATTCTTCCCTACACGTCATTCCCGTTTCCTACACGTCATTCCTATCTCCTACACGTCATTCCCGTGAAAACGGGAATCTTAAACAAATGCAATGTTACATACGAATTAAGATTCCCGTTTTCACGGGAATGACGTGATTTTAATCGAGCCGGGAATGGCGTGAATTTAATCGAGTCAAGTATGACGTGAATTTAATCGAGTCGAGTATGACGTGATTTTAATCGAGCCGGGAATGGCGTGTTATAGCGTCTATTCAGCGCACTATAAAGCACTCAAATAACTACACAGAGCGCAGATTAGACTTATAGAGGTGGTGAATAATGCCATCGGCAAGCCCAACCTTAGGCACAAGGATCTCGTCGATCTTGCACACTTTGGCTGCCGTGAGGAAGATCTTCATTGCAGGGGTGATCACATCGGCGCGATAGGTGTTGAGTCCCATGTTGCGTAGGCGTTCCTCGTAGCTCATCTCGTTGATCTGGTTGTAGAGCAGTTTGAGCTCGATATAGCGGATCGGCTCCTTATCTTTCTTGGATAGGAGTTTATGCACCTTGTTGATATTTCCACCCGAACCAATTATGGCGATGGGGCGATAAGGTAGTGCGACCTCCTCTAACCATTTCTTAAAACGCTTGGGCTCGCTCTTATCCACCGCATCGCTAATTGTGCGCACTGTACCAATGCGGAACGACTCAGATGTAGCGCGTTTGCCATTGGAGTAGATAGTGAGCTCGGTGCTACCGCCACCCACATCGACATAGACGTAGCTCTCGCGGCGATCCATAAATCCCGCTACGTCGCCCGCCTCGAAGATTGTTTTGGCCTCCTCCTGACCCGAGATGATCTCGATGGAGATTCCACTCTCTGCGCGGATGTAGTCGACTACCTCGCCTCCATTTTTAGCCTCTCGCATAGCACTTGTGGCGCAAGCGCGAAAAGCAGTGACGTTGTAGGTCTTCATCACGGAGCTAAAGGCACGCATCGCCTCGCATAGGTGCTCACGCTTGGTGGCACTAATCTCACCCTGAGTAAAAACATCTTCGCCCAATCGAATTGGGACACGCAAGAAGGCGGCCTTTTTGAAGGTCATTTTGCTACTATTGTCGACGTAGTTCACCACCAAACGGATGGCATTCGAACCTATATCAATTGCTGCTAAGGTCTCTTTCATTGTTATTTCTTATCTATCTTCAAAAAAGGTATATAGTTCATCCTGACTGCGCAGGGGTTCTTTGTTGTTGAGCACATAGCCATTGTGATATGGTGGTGCCACCAGACGTGATTTAACGTTGTCGTGCCACTGGATTTTGAAGTAGTTGACAAGCGTTGAGTGAATCTCGCGCGAGAGGATCGGTGCACCCACCTCGACGCGACGATTTAGGTTACGCGTCATCAGGTCGGCACTCAAGATATAGGATTTCGGCTTGCCCGCATTGTGGCAGATGATAAGGCGCGCATGCTCGAGGTATTTGTCGATGATGCTGTGCACCTCGATATTCTCGCTCAGCCCCTCAACGCCGGCATTAAGACAACAGGCGCCTCGCACCAAGAGTTTAATTCTCACCCCCTTGCACGAAGCCTTGTAGAATAGCTTGATCATCTCGACATCGGTTAGCGAGTTGAATTTGCCGTAGAAGTATGCTCTCTTTCCGCTTTCGGCTTGCTCGATTTCGCGCTCGAGGAGTCGTTCGATTTTGTCGCGCATATGGTATGGCGATACGATGAGCTGCTTGCACGAAGGGTGCTTGTGGGTATTCTCCAAGAAATCGAAGATCTCGAGAGCGTCCGAGGCAATCGCAGGGTTGGAGGTGAGCAGCCCGAAGTCGCTGTAAATTCCGCTGGTATTCTCGTTGAAGTTGCCGGTGCCCACATAAGCATATCCGCGAGTTGTGTTACCCTCGCGGCGCTCGATAAGCACCAATTTGCTGTGCACTTTGAGCATCTCTTGGCTGGTGATCACTCTGACCCCTCCGCGTTGTAGGATCTCGGTGTTGTCGATATTTTGCTCCTCGTCGAAGCGCGCTTTGAGCTCGACTAATGCTGTGACCTGTTTGCCATTAGCTGCGGCGTTGAGCAGGGCGCTGATCACCTTGGAGCGTGACGCAGTGCGGTAGAGCGTTATGTAGATCGAGGTGACCATCGGGTCGATCGCCGCCTCGCGCAGAAGATCGATAAAGTGGTTAAAGGTGTGGTAGGGATAGGCCAAGAGGATATCCTTGCGCTTGATCACCTTGAGGATACTTTCGCAGGGATCGATATCGGGATGAAGCAGTGGGCGCGGGTTGCTGCTCTCGAGCTGCGGGCGCACCTTGGGGAATTTCATCAAGTCGCGCATAAGGTGGTATCGGCCACCCTCCTCGACCTGTGCAGCACGCGTCAAGCCAAACTTGCGGATGATCGTGTCGCGCAGATCGAGCGGCATCTCTCTATCGTAGATTAGGCGCACGGGGCGACCATGCTCGCGGCGGGTGATACCCTTGAACATCTTCTCGGCGATACTCTTCGAGACATCGTCGTCGAGTGCCAATTCGGCGTCGCGGATGATTTTGAAGGTGTGTGCCGAGAGCGAATCGTAGCTAAACATAAAGAAGATATCGTCCAAAAATAGGCGGATGATATCGTCGACGTAGATTACATCTGTCCGCCCCTCGGCCGACGGTAACACCACAAAACGTGGCGAAGCATCGCTCACGGGGATCTGCAACACCGCATAACGCGTAGTGCGCTTGTTAGTCATCTTGACCGCCAAATAGATCTTGCCATCGGGGAAGAATGGGAGCTTCACGCTCTTGCGGATCACAACTGGCCCCAAGCGAAGCGAGAGCACCGAGAGGAAATATTCGCGGCAAAACTCCTTCTGCTCCTCCGAGAGGTCGGTTTGGTTCACTACGAAGATCCCCTCCTCCTCGGCCTGAGTGATGATCTTTTTGTATGTTTTGTGGAACTTCTGACGTGTGATAGCCATCTTTTCGTTGACCTTCTCTAAGAGCTCGCTGGGAGAGTAACCTCCGGTCATGGTAGGCTGCTCACGCTGGCGCATCGAGGTGTAGCGAATTAGATTCCCTAAACGCACCTTGATAAATTCGTCTTGGTTGTTGGAGAAAATCCCCAAGAAGCGCAATCTTTGTAGTAGTGGAGCTCTCTCATCTTGTGCCTCTTGCAGCACTCGCTCGTTAAATTCTAACCAGCTGATCTCTCTGTTGTAGATTGTTCCCATATTCCTTAGATATTAGTTAACTCCTCCAAAAATATTCTCTCGGCCGAGGCTATCCACTCCTTGAAGCGGGTGTTGTCGCCTTGGTAGCGGGTGATATATTCGGCCAATCGCCCCACATCGAAGCTCTTCGAAACGATACCGACTCCCGCCCCGGCAGCATCGCGCGCATTGATCTGCTGCTCGACATGTGCGGGGATCATCATCACGGGCTTACCCAAGAAAAATGCCTCGCAGACCGATTCGAAGCCCGCAGTGGTGATATAACCTGCCGAGCCTGCCATATATTCGATAAACTTCTGGTCGTTTATCCTATGCAACCACAGCCCCTCGACCCGCTGTTCACACTCCGCAGCGCCCGCTTTATCCCAGAATAGATGCACCTTGATTTGGGGGTGTCGAGCCTTCCACTCGAGGATATCGTCGAGAAATGCGGGGTTGAGCATATAGCCCAAGATATAGTCGCCCTGCGAGACCTCCAATTCGAAGATCTCGGGGCGTAAGAGTGGCGGAGTCACCACAATATGTTTGTGGCGCGTACGGTGACGCGTGGTGGGAAGATCATAGAGCGAAAGTGCCAAGATCTTGCGCGAGCCCTGTGCACAGAAGCGATTCATCGTCGACATCATCAGTTGCCCCTGCGAGCTCTCGGCCTTATGTTGGTATTGTGGATGCTCCAACATAAATTGGTGGGCGACGCTCACGATAGGCGTTTTTATGCGGTATACCATCGCGGTGACCCCCATAAGTAGCTCATAGAAGTTGACGATCACATCGGGCTTGGTTGCCTTGATGCGTGAGGCGATAGTGTGGAGGCTGCTGAGCCATTTGAAACTGTGGGTGATACGTGTATTGCTCAAGATGCTGCGCCACATCTTGCCCTGTTTGCCATTGCGACCATAGTCGAGTGCAGGTGATTTGTAGCGGGTGATAGGTGCGCCAATTTTCTGGGCGAAGAACTCGGGCAGCTCCCTATTGGAGCACTCCCCGACCAACACCTCGACCACCTCGTGGCCGTGATTGCGCAGCATTGTGGCAAGCGTTATGGATTGGGTCATATGTCCGCGACCCTCACCTTGTATTACGAAGAGGTATCTCATAACTATTTTTCCTCTTTAGGTTCGACAAATTTTAGTGACCAATTGCCATCGAAATCCTCGACTAAGGCCGAACATGACTCGATCCAATCGCCCGCATTGAGGTACAACACGCCATCCATATCCTTAATCTCGGGATGGTGGATGTGACCACAAATCACTCCTCCGCAGTGCTTAGAGCGGGTTAGATCCACTAAATTCTGCTCGAAGTTGCTGATCTTAGAGACCGATTTCTTGACACGCTGCTTGATGTTCGAGGCGAACGAAACGTGGGGCAAACCTCGCTTGATGCGGATGAAGTTGTAGATACGGTTAAACTTAAGTAGCAAAGAGTAGCCGACATCGCCCGCCTTCGAGAGCCACTTGGCCGAAGTTGTGACATTGTCAAAAATATCGCCATGCAAAACAAAGTAGCACTTATTGCCCGAGAGCAAGGTGTAGTCGTTCAGCACCTCGATGTTTGCAAAAACCAATGGTACCATCCTATCGAGGAAATCGTCGTGATTGCCTCGAATGTAGATCACATGAGTATCGAGCGAAATATCTAAAACTGCCTTTACGAAGTCCGTATGTTCGCGCTTCCACTTGGTTTTACTACCTCGCATAATAGCCCACCCGTCGATGATGTCGCCGCACAGGATCAGCCTCTCGCAGGAGTTCTCCTGCAAAAATTGGGTCGCTGCGGTAGCCTTCGACCACTTCGATCCAAGATGGACATCCGAGACTACTACCGTTTTATATTTTTTCACTTCTTCTTGCTCTGACATATTTCGTGCCTACTTCCTATACATTATAGGGTATTTTCAAACCCCAAAGGTAACTATTAATTATTAAAGGTGTGCTAACAATAGATAAAAACTCCTGTGATTCTATCCGCTAACTCCTAACAACCCCTTCGGCAACCTCGAGGTAATAGTTGCGCACATCCTCGCTAAGCTCTGTTGCGCTGCGACCCTCGTCGGCACACTCCCTGATAGATTGGATGATGGGGATGCTGCCCAAAAGCGGTATTCCGCTCTGCTCGGCAAGCTCGGCGGCGCCACCACGTCCGAAGATATAGTAGCGGTTATTGGGCAACTCAGCGGGGGTGAACCACGCCATATTCTCGACAATTCCCGCAATAGGGATATTGACCTGCTCGTGGCGGAACATCTCCACGCCGCGCACAACATCGGCCAAAGCGATGCTCTGGGGGGTCGAGACGATCACCGCACAACTCACCTTAAGTTCGGTGAGCAGCGAGAGGTGAATATCGCCCGTGCCGGGAGGCAGGTCGATCAAAAGGTAGTCTAACGCACCCCACTTAGTCTGGTGGATAAGTTGTTTGAGGGCGTTGGTGGCCATCACTCCGCGCCACATTAGCGCATCGGTTGGCTTGACGAAGAAACCGATCGACATAAGGCGGATCTCCTCCACCTCGGCGGGGATGATATAGTCGAATCCCTGCTCCTCGACAGCCTCGGGAGCATACCCCTCTAACCCGAACATCTTGTGTTGTGAGGGGCCATAGATATCTGCATCCAACACTCCAACCCTAAAGCCTATATCGCGAAGCGTACGCGCGAGGTTTGCCGTAACGGTCGATTTGCCCACACCGCCCTTTGCCGAGGAGATCGCTACAACCTTGCCGATTGCCGAGGTTGCAGTAGGAGCTTGCTTGGGTTTTGGCTTCTGTTGGGGTGCACCCTCTTTGACCATAACTAAGATTGAGCCTTTGAGGTGGGGGAAATGCTCCTCCAACTGTACTACAACCTGATTTTTGATCTTCATCGAGAATGGATCACGCACCTTTGCGAAGCAGAGCGTAACGGTGATCTTCTGCTCCTCGGCTACCACTGCCTCGACAAAACCACTGCTGACAATTCCCAACTGGGTCTCGGGATGGATAACCCCTTCCAACAGCTCTATAACCTTATCTTTCATTGTAATAGTTTTATAAAATCTTTATTTGATGGTAAAAGTAGTAATTTTTTTTATATATTTGCATCTATATTATAAATTGGTGTGGGAGGCTATCGTTTTTTTCGACACTCCCGCTATTAAAATTAATCGTAATGAAGACTATTTTTAACTCTTTAAGAGTGCTATCAGCAGTGATAATATTGGCCACGCTTGGCAGTTGTAGCAACAACGACGCTAAGGTGTCATCGAGCAACAGCGTCAACTTCGACTACCAACTCGATGATTTAGTGGGAATCTGGGAGAGTTCCGAGATGTTGGACGACTCTACGGGCGAGTGGTACACGGTGGATGGCTCAGATAATCTATACACTATTTTTAGCTTCAAGATCCGTTTTAATGCCGACTACAGCTACACGCTCGACGGATATATCTCCAACGAGAGCGGCACCTACACCACCTCGGGTAGCATCGTGGCGACTTACGTAGATGGCGAGTTGCAGTCCGAGTACGACATCCAATCGCTCGACGACGACCTAATGATAATAACATTAGTGCGCGGCACCGATGCAACCGACTATAGCCTAACCAAGCGCTGGTAATACGAACGACAAGCTGAATTCAACCTGCAAATGCAACTGAATTGAGGTCAAGAAACTATAGGGACATAAGAAAAGGCGAAACAAATCGGAGCCAGGCTCAAATTTATTCCGCCTAAGCGATAAAATTTT
>JBCQVM010000078.1:0-3177 GCA_047173105.1 Rikenellaceae bacterium | reverse complement strand
GAGTATCAGAGCTTTACGAGGTTTTAACCTCCCTTTGTTGCGGTGCGTAGGGGACTCGAACCCCTGACCCCGTGCGTGACAGGCACGTATTCTAACCAACTGAACTAACGCACCAGTTTGATTGCGGATACAAAGGTAGTTGTTTTTTTTGTATTTGCAAATTATTTTGGATCTTTTTTTAGGAGGGTGAATTGGACGCTGCCATAACTTCTTGATTGCCAAAAGTTAGGGTGGTCTTCGAATTTTTGGGCTTTGGAGTGCTCGAAGATTAAAATGCCTTCTTCGGCTAATAAATTGCCCGTGAATACTAAGTCGATCACCTTTTCGCTGCCCTCGAGGTCGTAGGGGGCGTCCGAGAAGATGATGTCGAATTGTTGGCGGCAGCTTTTTAGGTAGAGGAAAACGTTTGCCTTGACTGCGAAGATATTGTCGGCGCCCAACTCGGTGGCGCTCTTGCGGATGAAGTTGTGGTGCACGGCATTGATCTCGACCGAGGTGATGCTCTTGGCGCCGCGTGAAGCGAATTCGTAGCTCACTGAGCCGGTGCCGGCGAATAGGTCGAGCACGGCGCACTCCTCGAAGTCGACCAAGTTGGTGAGCACATTAAACAGGTTCTCCTTAGCGAAGTCAGTCGTAGGGCGGGCACGCAGGTTCTTAGGGGGTGTGATGCTGCGGCCGCGATATTTTCCACTTATAATTCTCATTGCGATTAAATAAAATGGGGTGACAAACCGCAAAGTTGGTCACCCCTAATATTACATAGTAGCTATGCTACCTACTTTATCATTCACCAGTCCAGTTACCAGACTCATTGTTACCGCCCTCCATCGAGCCGAACTTGATTCCGGGGTACATGTTGTAGTTGTTGATCAAATCATCGTTCTTGTTGATGATCTCCTGACGATATTTAACTGTGTCGAGGAATAAGATGTAGGGAGCTTTAACCTCCACTACGGGGATCACAACCTTAGACTCAGTAGCCACAACGCCTGCCGAGATCATAAACTCAGTTTTGTTGCCAGTACCGGGGATGTAGCGAAGAAGCTCAACTTGCTCGGGGCTGAGTTTGCGTGGTGCAAATACGGTGTCGATAACAGCCACCTTGAACTCCTCGATATTCTTGAGATTTTTGTTTTTCTTCTGAGCAAGCTTAAATTGAGCCATACCCACAGAGTCATCCTCGTCGACTCTCTTACGTTGCATTGTTAGTGAGTCATTTAGAACGAAGCTGATCAAGGTGTCAAAGTCACCTGTGAAGCGGCCATGTGCGCTCTTGTAGGCGCGTTGTGCTGAGCGAACATCCTTGATGCGCTCGATCACAGCTTTCTCACGTTGAGCCATTTCCTGCTCGAATTCGATAGGTGTAGCGATCTGCACGTAGATCACATAGATCAATGCAAGAACAACTGCAGCTAAAATTAGTTGAAAAATCTTTCTCATTTTGATTATTTGTTATTAAGTTTGTATCAAATTTAAATGCCCGCGAAATGGTTAGCACACATATCACGAAACAAATTTACAGTAAAATTTGCTTTGAAACAACAAATGATCAAAAAAAAATCATCGAAATGTTATCAAATTACATCTGCGATGACTCTTTTTCTGAGATCTTTATTCTTAACGGATATGCCGGCACGGGCAAAACAACCATTCTTGCAGCGCTTGTCTCTACACTTAAAGAGTTGAATGTCAAGTGTATGCTGCTCGCACCGACCGGCCGAGCGGCCAATGTTCTCGCTCGAGCAGCCAATCAGAGCGCGATGACGATCCACAAAAAGATTTATCGCGAAAAAAGTAGCACCGACTACGATTCCAAGTTCACACTCAACTTTAAAGGCGAGCAAGACACGATATTTATCGTCGACGAGGCCTCGATGCTCTCCGAATCCACCGGCCATGATGCCATCTTCGGAAGCGGCTCGCTGCTCGACGACTTGGTGACTTTCGTGCGTAGTGGCAAGCGTTGCCGGTTGATCTTGGTGGGCGACAATGCGCAGCTGCCTCCCGTGGGTCAGGAGTTTAGCCCCGCCCTCGATGAGCCCCTTATGTCGCGCTTCGGCCCGGTGACCTATGCCACCATGGATGAGGTGGTGCGCCAAGGTGCCGAGTCGGGAATCCTTTTTAATGCCACCATGGTGCGCTGCATGATCGAGAATAACATCTGCGAAATTCCTCTTTTCGAGATGGATTACCCCGACGTCGAAAAGGTCGAGGGGGGCGAATTCACCGAGAAATTGCAAGAGTGCTACGACAAATATGGGCGCGACGAAACGATCATTATAACCCGCTCCAACAAGCGTGCAAACCGCTACAATGAGGGTGTGCGCCGCTACTCGTTGGGTGCCGAGGAGATGATCGAAAGTGGTGATATGCTGATGGTAGTGCGCAACAATTACCACTACACCGAGCAGATCGAGGAGTGTCCGATGAGCTTTATCGCAAATGGCGATATCGCCGAGCTGCGCCGCCTGCGCCGCTTCGAGGATTACTACGGATTTCACTTCGCCGAAGCAACCCTCTCTTTTGGCGACTACGATGGCTACGAGATCACCTGCAAAGTGCTGTTAGACACCCTCTCCAGCGAGTCCCCCTCGCTGAGCTACGAGGACAACAAGCGCCTATTCTACGAGGTAGAAAAGGACTACGCCGACCTTAAGAGCAAGGCCAAAAGGTTTAAGGAGATCCGCGAAAATCCCCACTACAACGCCCTCCAAGTTAAGTTCGCATACGCCGTAACCTGCCACAAAGCCCAAGGCGGACAGTGGCGTGCGGTGTTCATCGACCGCTGCCTATTTGGCGACGAGCAGATGACACGCGACATGCTTCGTTGGCTCTACACCGCAATCACCCGTGCCACCGACAAAGTTTACTTCGTCAACTTCGACGAGCGCTTTTTTTAGGCGCTGTTCCCTCCATAGCATCCCCATCTCTGCCACCACGTCATTCGCGTCTCTCACCACGTCATTTCCATCTCCCACCACGTCATTTCCGTCTTCCACCACGTCATTCCCGTGAAAACGGGAATCTTAACTTCTTTGCCTCTTTGCGAAAAACATAAGATTCCCGATCGAGTCGGGAATGACGAGAAAAAAGCTGTCGGGAATGACGAGAAAAAAGCTGTCGGGAATGACGAGAAAGAAACGGTCGGAAATGACAAGAAAGAGAGTCCGCAATGAC
>JBCQVM010000039.1:0-17990 GCA_047173105.1 Rikenellaceae bacterium | reverse complement strand
ATGTTATAGAGTCAGCAATGACGTGTTTATGTTATAGAGTCAGCAATGACGTGTTTATGTCAAGTCAGCAATGACGTGTTTATGTTATTGAGTCAGCAATGACGTGTTTATGGTCGAGTCAGCAATGACGTGTTTATGTTATTGAGTCAGCAATGACGTGTTATGATTCCCAGATCACCCCCGAATAAGGCCACGGCTCTCGATGCCATCGACGTATACGGCTAATGGCTCGGCGAAAGTTACTCGGCGCAGGTACTCTCCTTCGTAGGTGGCGGGCATGGCGTTAAGTCTTTCAACGTCAAATTTATCCACTCCCTTGCGCGGATCCATCGTGATATATCCAATACCCAACGAGGTGACATTCTGGAAGAAGTGGGTGCCTTGGCTTGGTTCGATATCGAAGCCTTCGATGGCGCGCTCCACGATCACTTTTGCTGAGGAGATATGAGCCCATTTCACGGGGATTCCCAAGAATGGATCCGACGAGCCCCAGCGACCCATACCCACCAGTATATATTCGCGCTCCTCATTGCTCATCGCTGAGTTGAGAGCGAATAGCTCGTCGGCAATTTTCTCGGTCACAAGCGAGCTAAATGGCTCATCTTTGACATATACAATCTCCTTGATACCCTCCATTTGACCTATGCCCAACACATTCTCAGCATAGAGAATAGGGTTGGTGCAATCGACCTTCGACCAATCTATCCATCGGTTCTCCCCATAGGAGATTATTGGGCGGATCTGTAGGAGGTTAAATATCTTGGGGCTCGAGGCCTCGACATCCATATTTACGGCAAACTCCACCTCCACCGGGCAGCGCATCTGCTCCTCGCCTAAGCTAAGGATATCGTTTATGATCTGCGGTAGGGGGAAGCCCTCGTACTTGAGGATAGGGTTGAATGTGATCACCTTTTGACCCTTTGTGAGGGGTGAATCGCTTATGCGACGACTCTCTCGCTCGAGTGTCGAGCATACATATTTACTCTGGCGTAGCGAGGCGATTTTGCGTAGGGATAGGCGCTCGATGTTGACATCGTCGTGCGTTGAGGTCTTGAACTCCTCGGGGGCGAGTTTGAGGGCAAGCACCTCGGTTTGGGTCTCGCGTAGGGCGAGTTCATCGGTCGAGACCTGTAGAATTTTCTTCGGGTGAGCGGGGGAGAAGCGTAGGCTCTTGCCGCCATCGACCACCAATTTTCCCAATCCCATAGCTACGTTGCAGACCCCTTCGTCGGCCTTTTCGTCACCGAGAGGGTAGCAGTTGATCGAGCGCGCCACGCCCGAGAATGTGGGCAGGTAGAGTCCCTCTTGTTCGGTGCCACAGACGCGTTGGATTATCACCGCCATCTTCTCCTCAGAAAGTAGGTTCTGCGAGGTGTGGATATATGCCCTCGATGCGGCGAAGTAGACCGAGGCGTAGACGCTCTTTATGGCGCGGATAAGCATGCGTAGCATCTGATCCTCGTTGTCGGTATAGGGGATCATATAGGTCGAATATATGCCCGCAAATGGCTGATAGTGCGAGTCTTCTAACTTCGACGAGGAGCGCACAGCAAGTGGCGTATCGACCGTGCGGATGTAGCTCTTGAGGTTTTCGCGCAGGGCGTGGGGTAGTCCCGAGTTGATAAATTCGGAGAGGATTATCTCGTCGCTCAGCTCTCCTGCCTCGTTGGAGATGATGTACTCCAGCCCATTCTCCTTGATAAATTGGTCGAAGTAGTCGGTTGCGACAACCACCGTGCGGGGAATCATGATACGCACACCGCTATATTTGTCGTAGAGCTGGTTCTCGATAATCGAGCTATTCATAAATGCCAAACCGCGCGCCTTGCCACCCAAGGAGCCACCTCCGATGCGCGCAAAGGCTATCACATCGCTATATGTCGAGCTCTCGAACGAGGCGATCACACCCTGCCCAAGCAGCGTGCGGTAGTCGCGGATCTTGCCCACAACGCCTTGGCGGTGAGCCTCGACAGTGGGGTAGTCGTTGCGATTGATCGAGCGGATCGAGGAGGCGAGTGGGAATAGTCCACGCGCATAGAGCCACTTGGAGAGGTGGTTTTGCGAGGTGTGGTAGGTGAAGGCCTCGTCGGGGATCTTGGCTATAAGCTCTTGCATGTCGCTTAGATCCGAGGCGCTACCGATGAGTTTGCCCGTGGAGGGGTCGGTGAACTTCAGATCGCCAAAGGCGAACTCTTGCTCTATGTAGTTGGTTATCTTCGATATAAGGCGCTTCGAATACTTCGATATAAATCCTGCTCCCAACTCCAATGCCCTCTGCTCGAACTCCGCCTGCGAGGATTGCATCAGCACCGGCATCAGGGGTTTGTCCTCCTTGATAATGCGGCAGAGGTCGATGCCTGCGTCGTGCTTCTCGGTGGATGGGTGATCCCCTTTTTTGAGGACGAAACCCACGTCGGAGATCACTCCCAAAAGATTCTCTTTGTACGCTTCGTAGAGCTCCAATGCCTCCTCGTAGTTGGTGGCGTGGAGGATCTTTGGCCGTGCTCTTTTGCGCAGAATTTGCTGCTGCTCGTTGTAGGCGTCGCGTAGAAATTCGGTCGATTGGTGTAGGATAATCTTGTACAACTCAGGTAGATAGGTCGAATAGAAGCGGATCGAGTCCTCCACAAGCAGGATCGCTTGCACATTGCCGCCTTTGATATCCTCCTCGGCATTGAGTCGATCCTCGATGAGTTTGATGATCGCGATAATTAGGTCGGTGTTACCCATCCAGCAGAAAATTGAGTCGATTGCCGAGGTATCCTGCTCCGAGAGGCGCGAATAGACATCGCGCGAGAAGCTGGTGAGCAGCGTGATGGGCAGCCCCGGTTTGATCTCCTTGGCAAGTCGCGCAAAGGTGAATACGTCGGGGGTGCCTATGTTGTACATCGTCAACACAAAGTCGAATGAGGAGTCGAGGCGCAACACCTCGAGTGCTTCGGCGGTGGAGCTGACGCGAGTGAATGATGGCGGATTCGAGAGGTTCAGGTCGTTGTATTCGCGGTTGATTTGCGATTCGATGTGGCCATCTTCCTCGAGAATGTAGCCGTCGTAGCTGCAGCAGACGAGCAAAATTTTATGCACTCGGTGGCGCATGTAGCGGTGGTTTGAGGCGCTTGATGGCTCTACTTTTCTCTCTAAGTGGTTCATGTTGGTTCTAAGTTTACTTCAAAGATATAAAATTTGCAGGATAAAGTTACACTATTTCGCAAAAAATCACTAAATTTGACACCTATAATATAATAAATTTACTATGGCGCAAGAATTTAAACGATACTTGGTAACCTCGGCTCTACCTTATGCCAATGGGCCAGTTCATATCGGTCACTTGGCGGGAGTCTACGTTCCGTCGGATATCTACTCACGATACCTTCGCCTTCGCGGGCGCGATGTGGTGTGGGTTTGCGGTAGCGATGAGCATGGAGTGCCCATCACGATCAAGGCAAAAAAGGAGGGCACTACGCCCCAAGCGATCGTCGATCGCTACCACGAAATCATCAAGGATTCGTTCGAGCGCTTCGGAATCTCGTTCGACATCTATTCGCGTACCTCGTCGGCAACCCACGCTGCTACCGCTTCGGACTTCTTCCGCAAGCTCTACGACGAGGGTAAATTTGTGGAGCAGACCTCCGAGCAGTTCTACGACGAGCAGGCTGCGACATACCTCGCAGACCGCTATATCACAGGTACTTGCCCCCGTTGTCAGTCGGAGGGAGCCTATGGTGACCAGTGCGAGAAGTGCGGTTCGACCCTCTCGCCCGACGAGCTTATCAACCCCAAGAGCGCCCTTTCGGGAGCAGTACCCATAAAGCGCGAGACCAAGCACTGGTACCTACCGCTCGATCAGTACGAACCACTGCTTAAAGAGTGGATCTTGGAGGGTCATAAGGAGTGGAAATCAAACGTTTACGGGCAGTGCAAGAGCTGGATTGATGGTGGACTTCATCCGCGCGCTGTTAGTCGCGATTTGGATTGGGGTATCCCTGTACCCGTCGAGGGTGCCGAGGGTAAGGTGCTCTATGTTTGGTTCGATGCACCTATCGGTTATATCTCTGCTACTAAGGATCTTACGCCCGACTGGGAGCAGTACTGGAAGAGCGAAGATACCAAGATGGTTCACTTCATCGGCAAGGATAATATCGTGTTCCACTGCATCGTTTTTCCTTCGATGCTCAAGGCACACGGCGACTATATTCTTCCCGAGAATGTCCCATCCAACGAGTTCTTGAACCTCGAGGGTGACAAGATATCTACTTCGCGCAATTGGGCTGTCTGGTTGCACGAATACCTCGAGGATTTCGCTGGCAAGGAGGATGTTTTGCGCTATGTGTTGTGTGCAAATGCTCCCGAGACCAAGGATAACGACTTCACGTGGAAGGATTTTCAGGCGCGTAATAACAACGAATTGGTGGCGATCCTTGGTAATTTTGTCAATCGTGCATTGGTTCTAACTCAGAAATATTATGGTGGGGTAGTCCCCGCTTGTGGCGAGCTAACCGACTACGATCAAGCGACAATCGAGGAGTTGTCGAAGATTAAATCGGCTATCGAGTATAATATCGAGCACTATCGTTTCCGCGATGCTTTGCGCGAGGCGATGAATGTAGCGCGTATTGGTAACAAATATTTAGCCGACACTGAGCCATGGAAAGTGGTCAAAACTGACGCTGCGCGCGTTGAGACTATTCTTAATATAGCTTTGCAGATCACCGCAAATATTGCAATTGCGATCGAACCTTTTATGCCGTTCACAGCTGCTAAGATTATCGAAATGCTCCACGTGGAACATTTCGCATGGGAGTCATTGGGCTCGATGGAGTTGATCGCAGCGGGTCACACGATCTCTACGCCATCGCTTCTTTTCGAGAAGATCGAGGATGAAACGATCCAAATTCAGCTCGATAAATTGGCTGCTTCGCGCGCTGCAAACCTTGCGGCGGAGGCTACTACCGAGATCGCAGAGCAGAAGGCAGAGATCACTTTCGATGATTTCCAAGCTCAAGATATCCGTGTTGCAACGGTTCTCGAGGCGGTCAAGGTTGCTAAAACCAAGAAATTGCTCAAGCTGACAGTCGACACCGGTATCGATACCCGCACGATTGTTTCGGGAATTGCCGAGCATTATGCGCCCAAGGAGCTTGTTGGACAACAAGTTTTGGTGCTTTGCAATCTTGCTCCACGCGAGCTCAAGGGTATCGAATCGCGAGGTATGATCCTGATGGCCGAGGATGCAACGGGGGCTTTGCGATTGGTTCAACCCAGCGAAAAAACAAACAATGGCGCGCAAGTAGGGTAGTGCTAAATAACTGATAATCAACTATTAAAATTATACAAAATGAATAACATTGATTGGAGCACATTGGGCTTTGGTTACATGAAAACCAACAAAAACATCCGTGCATACTACAAAGATGGTGCGTGGGGTGAGTTCTATTTGACCGAGGAGGAGACTATTCCGCTTCACATGTCGTCAGCTTCGTTGCACTACGGAAGTCAGATTTTCGAGGGTATGAAAGCCTTTCGTGGCGAGGATGGCAAGATTCGCCTATTCCGCCCCGAGGAGAATGCTAAGCGTATGCAGATTTCGGCCGATATGTTGTGTATGCAGAGCCTTCCGGTAGACGCGTTTGTCGAGGCTTGCCGCCAAGTGGTGCTTGCAAACGTCGATTTTGTGCCTACTTGCGAGTCGGGTGCTTCGCTCTATTTGCGTCCTATGTTGATCGCGACCGAGCCAGTTTTGGGTGTTAAGCCCTCTAAGGAGTTCCTTTTCTGCATCTTCGTTTCGCCTGTTGGCCCCTACTTCAAAGGTGGTATGACTCCGATTGATGTTGTTATCGACGTTGAGTATGATCGCGCTGCTCCACGTGGAACGGGTCGTGCAAAGTGCGGAGGCAACTACGCTGCGAGCCTCTACACTGGCGAGCGTGCACACCACAATGGCTTCTCGAATAACCTCTTTGTCGATGCTGTTGAGCGCAAATATATCGAGGAGTGTGGCGCTGCTAACTTCTTCGGTATCAAGGATAGCACCTATGTTACTCCCGCTTCGCCATCTATCCTTCGTTCGATCACCAATATGAGCTTGCGCACCTTGGCGGCCGAGGAATACGGCCTCAAAGTGGAGGAGCGCCCTGTGTCGATCGACGAGCTACCAACATTCGACGAGTGTGGCGCATGTGGTACCGCAGCGGTGATCTCGCCAATCGGTTCGGTGAGTGACTATCGCCATGAGGAGAAAATCAGTTACGGCGACAAGCCCGGTAAGTATTGTATTTTGATGTATAATAAGCTGCAAGATATCCAATATGGACGTTGCGAGGATACTCGCAGTTGGACTTATGTTGTAGAATAGGGCGAGATGCTGCAAGTTTTAATATTGTTCCACGTGGAACACTAAAAAAAGATCTGGATTTATAAATCCAGATCTTTTTTTATCTGCCAAATTTAATCAGCAATACATTGATATCAGCGGGCGAAACCCCCGGAATTCTCGATGCCTGTCCGATTGTCGCAGGGCGGATCTTCGAGAGTTTCTGCCGTGCCTCTATGGTGAGTGACTGCATCTGCGAGTAGTCGAACTCAGCGGGAATCTTGATATTTTCGAGACGCTGGATCTTGTCGGCGATAAACTTCTCGCGTTCGATATAGCCTCGGTATTTGATCTGGATTTCGACCTCCTCGATAACCTCTGGGGTGAATTCCGCACCTGCTACGAGTTTGCTTAGTGGGCGGTTAACTCCGGCAAGCCCCTCGATAGTGACCCCGTTGCGAGCTAAGAGATCGTAGAGCTTGCGCCCCTGTGTGAGCGGATCCGACCCTATCGAGCGCAGGTAGTCGTTGACCTCCTCCATCTTGGCACCCTTGGTGCGGAGGAATTCGAGGAGTCTTTCGATCGCCTCGCGCTTAGCGTCGAACTCAGCGGCACGCTCTGCGTCGACGAGTCCGATCTCGACCCCGAGCGGAGTGAGGCGCAAATCTGCATTATCTTGGCGTAGCAGAATTCGATACTCAGCGCGCGAAGTGAACATGCGGTAGGGTTCGTCGACTCCCTTAGTGACTAAATCGTCGATCAATACGCCAATATACGCACTGTCGCGCGCGAGTGAAATTTCTGAGCGATTCTCAAGAGCTCTCGCAGCATTAATTCCGGCTATAAGTCCCTGAGCAGCAGCCTCTTCGTAGCCTGTTGTTCCGTTTATCTGTCCGGCGAAGTAGAGATTTTTTACCCTCTTTGTGGCCAAAGAGTGGGTAAGTTGCGTCGGAGGGAAGTAATCGTACTCTATCGCGTAGCCCGGGCGATAGATATGCAAATCTTCGAATCCCTCGATTTGGTGGAGTGCATCCCACTGCACCTCCCACGGCAAAGAGGAGGAGAATCCGTTAAGATAATATTCATTTGTGTCGCGACCCTCGGGCTCCAAGAAGAGCTGGTGCTGCTCCTTGTCGGCAAAGGTGCGCAGCTTATCCTCGATGCTCGGGCAGTAGCGCGGGCCAATGCCGGCAATTGTACCATTGAATAGTGGTGAGCGGTCGAAGCCCGAACGCAGAGTCTCGTGCACCTGAGCCGAGGTGTAGACCAAGTAGCAGGGTAGCTGCTCGGCAACAGGCGAGGTGGCCGACGAGTAGGAGAATTTCGATGGTTTGGCATCGCCCTCTTGGGGCTCCATGCGCTTAAAGTCGATGGTGCGTGCATCGAGTCGCGCGGGGGTGCCAGTCTTCATGCGACCCGCCTCAAATCCCATCGCCACGAGCGATTCGGTGATCCCGAGCGACTCTTTGTCGCCTGCGCGTCCTCCCGCCCCCTGCGAGGCTCCACAGTGCATCAATCCGCCCATAAAGGTGCCGGAGGTTAAGATCACGGCACGAGCGGAGAATTCAACCCCCATTTGCGTACGTACGCCACAGACCAAAGGCTGCTCGCCACTGCGATCGAAAAGCAGCTCCACGGCGCTATCCTGCCATATATATAGGTTGTCGATATTCTCGAGCGTCGAGCGCCAAAGAGCCGAAAATTGAGCCTTGTCGCACTGCGCACGTGGGCTCCACATTGCGGCACCCTTCGAGCGGTTAAGCATACGGAACTGAATGGTACTCAGGTCGGTAATGCGACCCATATGACCACCCAATGCATCGATCTCGCGCACGATTTGCCCCTTAGCCACGCCACCCACTGCCGGGTTGCACGACATATTGGCGAACTTGGTCATATCCATAGTGAGTAGCAGTGTTTTGGCGCCCAACTTGGCCGCTGCTGCCGCTGCCTCGCACCCTGCGTGACCTGCTCCAATGACGATTATATCGTAGCTCAACACCATGATAATCTATGCTTTACGAATTAGTTGCACCACATTCTCGACGTGGTGCGTGTGTGGGAACATATCCACCGGCTGCACCTTGGTGATAGTGTAGTCGGCCTCCATGAGCGCCAAATCGCGCGCCTGAGTTGCAGGGTTGCAGCTCACGTAGACAATGCGGTCGGGTGCTGCGCGCAGGATCACATCGATCACCGGCTCGTCGACTCCCGCACGTGGAGGGTCAAGAATTATAACGTCGGGGTGGCCATTCTCCTCGACAAATTTGTCGCTGAGGACATGCTTCATATCGCCCGCGTAGAACTTTGTATTGCTGATATTATTGATCTGTGAGTTGATGTGAGCATCCTCGATAGCTTCGGGAACATACTCCACGCCCACCACACTCTTGCACCTCGAAGCGCAGAAGTTGGCGATGGTGCCGGTACCCGTGTAGAGGTCATATAGGGTGTCATCCTCCTTGAGCTCGGCGAAATCGCGCGTGATCTTGTAGAGCTCGTAAGCCTGCTCGGAGTTGGTCTGGTAGAACGATTTAGCCCCAACTTTGAAACGCAATCCCTCCATCTCCTCCATGATGTGGTCAACGCCCGAGTAGAGGATCGGAGTTTGATCCGAGATCGAGTCATTCCACTTAGTATTAACGATATAGAATAGCGAAGTGATCTGCGGGAAAGTCTCCTTGAGGTGCTCCATAAGTGGCGCGATGCGCTCCTGATCATCCTCCCAAAATACCACAATTACCATCGTGTCGCCCGTCGAAGAGGTGCGGATAACAATGTTGCGCATTAGACCAGCATGCTCCCTCACGTCGTGGAACGAATAGTCGTGCTCGACGCAGAAGCGCTTGATCTCCAATCGAATATCATTCGAGGGATCGGCCTGCAACCAACATTTGTCAATGTCGAGGATCTTGTCGAACATCCCCGGGATGTGGAATCCCAAGGCGGGCGATGGCTTCCACTCCTCGGTGGAGTTGATCTCCTCGTAGGTGCGCCAGCGCTTGGGCGAGAAGGTGTACTCCAACTTGTTGCGGTAGAATTGGCGCTTCTCCGACCCGAGGCATGGCTCGATCGCGGGAAGTGTCAGGTGGCCAATGCGTTGCAGCTGATCCTGCACCTGCTCGGTCTTGAATTTTAACTGCTCCTCGTATGGCAAATTCTGCCACTTGCAGCCTCCGCAAACCCCAAAGTGGGCGCAGAAAGCCTCCTCGCGAAGCTCCGAACGCTTCACGAAATTTACCACAGTGCCCTCCATAAATCGGCGGCGTTTGTTGCGGATTTGAACGTCGACCACATCACCCGGAACGGTGAGCGGCACAAATACCACGATGTCGTTGTAGCGACCCATAGCCTTGCCCTCGGCAGCTAAAGTGGTTATTTCCAACCCCTCAATAAGAGGGTAGTTTGCTTTTTTTCTTCTTATGCTCATGGCGCAAAGGTACCGATTTTTTTTGATTTTTTGATTTTTTTGTTGGGGTTATTCGGGTGGGTGGATGAAATTTGGCTCTCTCACAGTTTTCTCACTGCGCTTACGCCGTGCGGGCGCCAAACAAACTTGGATCCAAAAACCTTTGGTTTTTGACTTTATCTATGCCAACCTGCGGTTGTCATCACACAACAGCGAGTATAACCTCGGTTTTGGGTCAAACATCACAGGTGTTTGATAATTTTAAAAGATCTCTTATTTTTCTGTTTAAGCTTGCTTATTGCAGAAAAATAAGAGATCTTTTAAAACTTTGAGCGCGAAGCGATCAAAGCTCAAAAACGCAAAAAAGTACGCACCCGCGGGGGTGCAATCCCCGCCCGCCGGAGGCATACCCAAAGCGGAAAACCGCCGGAGGCAGAAAGCAAGTATAATTTACTCCAATAACCCCAAGATCTGCTCGGCGGAGTCGACCACATGCTTCGCGCCGGCCTGCTCGAGTTCCTCGCGTGTGCGAAAGCCCCAAGTGACGCCAACTGAGTCGACGCCTGATGCCGCTGCGGTCTGCATATCGACGCCTGAGTCGCCTACGAATAGGATTTTGTCGGGTGTGTAAGCTGTGCGCTGGATGATCTCGCGGATGATATATGGGCTTGGTTTGAGAGGAATATTAGGTCGTTGACCCAACACTGCGGCGAAGCGCAACGTGGGGAAGTAGTGCTTGGCGAGCTTCTCGCATCCTGCTTGGAACTTGTTGGAAGCTATGGCGATGTCGATGCCACGCGCGTGGAGTGCCGCCAAGAGTTCGGGGATTCCAGCATATGGAATGGTGTGAGTAGCAATATTTTGGGTGTAGAGCTCGACAAAATCTTTGCGGACGGCGGCTATGCGCTCCTCGGTGCGGAGTTTCTCGGGGATCGCGCGCTCCACCAATCGTAGGATGCCGTTGCCCACGAAGCTGTTGTAATCCTCGTCGGAGTGTGTGGGGAGGTTGTGGCGCTCGAGGGTGGCGTTGCAGCATGCCGCGAGGTCGCCAATGGTGTTGAGTAGAGTGCCATCGAGATCGAATATGATCAACTGTTTCATTGGGTGTTGGCTTTAAAGGGTTGGTAAAATATTAAGTATAGACTCCACGGTGGCATCCTTCATCACTACGCGCTTTTGAGCATCGAGCAGGTAGAGTGTTGGGATCGCCTTGAGGTCGTATAGTGTGTCGAGGGGTGAGTTGGGGGTTGCGACAACCTTAATCATGGCGATTGTGCCATCGGAAGTAAGCTGCTCGAGGAGCTGCGAGGAGGCGAGCAGATCGCTCGTGCGCTTGCAGTCGGCGCAGTGGTCGTCGAAGAAGTAGAGTAGGGTGAATGGCGCCGCCACGCTATGCATAGTGCCCCCTTGTGGCAGCTCGAAGTCTGCTGCGATGCTACCCAAGCGGTTGCGTGAGGCGATCTCCAAGAGTTGTGTAGGGCGTATTTTAAGGCTCTCGTCGATGGCGGGTGAGGCGACGACGCTCTCTAATATTGGTATAAAAAGTTCGTCGCTGCGCAGTGGCGAATTGGGGTTGTAGAGGTACTTTTCGCCAAGATCCATAAGGGCGAGGTGTGCCTCGGGCGAGGCGGCACAGAGTTGTGTGGTGGTGTAGATCTCCTGTGCAGCGTGGAGCGGCTCGGTGCGTAGAAGCAGGTAGATGTACTCCGCCCACTGCTGCTCAAATTCGGGCGTGGTGATCGCATCGACGTCGAGCATATCGAACTGCTCGAAGGGGCGTGCAGGCTCCTCGAAACTCATTCCCTCGGGGTATTGAGGCTCGCCGAGCGAGGGTAGGTAGTAGATCGAGATTCCCGCCACGGCCGAGAGCACGATAAGTTTGATTGGGTCGAACTTAAGGAGCGACGCTATAAATGCCACCGCGAAGATGAGCCAGCTCCAGAGGTCGATCATGCTCGCTCCGGCTTGATCCTCGGGAAAGATTAAGAGCATTGAGGCGGCACCAATCATACCGATCACCGCCGGACGCATGGAGGTCATCACCCGCTTCATATAGATATTATCCTTGAGCTTGATAAAGAAGCGAGTTATAAGCACCATAATGGTGAGCGAGGGGAGGCAGACCGATGCCGTAGCCACCACCGAGCCCCAGAATCCCGCCACAGTGTAGCCGATGTATGTTGCCGAATTGATGGCGATGGGGCCGGGGGTCATCTGCGAGATCGCGATAATGTCGTTGAGTGCTGCGGCCGAGATCCACTCATGGCGCGTGACCACCTCGTGGTGGATTAGCGAGAGCATCGAGTAGCCGCCGCCAAAGCCGAAGAAACCTATCTTGAGGTAGCAGATAAATAGTTGAAGGTAGATCATCGTGCGCTCCGTTTAGTGGTTAGATATGCCCACACAACCCCCACCGCCGCCGAGGCAACAAGCAGGTAGATGGGTGAAAATGCGAAGTACCACAGCACCACAGCCACGATCAGCGCAAAGAGGATATGCAGCACACGCATGGGGCGCAGCAGCGAGATCACGGGTACCATAATCAAGGCGATCACCGTGGGGCGCATACCTTTGAATGCGGCATCGACGATCTTGTTGTCGCGCACGTGGCTGAAGTATAGTGCGACGATCAAAAGGATAGTGAACGAGGGCAATACCACGCCGGCCAAGGCTGCAAAAGCGCCCTTATATCCGCGCGACTTATAGCCAATAAAGACTGCGCTATTGAGCGCCAAGGGGCCCGGAGCGGCCTGTGCAAGGGTTAGCAGGTCGGCAAACTCCTTTTTGGGGAGCCACGTGCGACGCTCGATGATCTCCCTCTCGATCAGCGAGATCATCGCGAAGCCTCCGCCAAAGGTGAAGACTCCGATCTTGAGGAATGTCGTGAATAGATCCCTGAGTCTTATCTGCTGCTCCATTATTTCATCTCATTTTTTGTGGCAACCATCGCCACTGCCATCACCGCTGCGGTCTCGGTACGTAGGCGCTGCGAGCCGAGCGATATCTCGCGATAGCCCTTGGCAAGAGCTGCGGCAACCTCCTCGGGCGAGAAGTCACCCTCGGGGCCAATTAAGACCTCGACTTTGCCTCCGCGCTCCACCACATCTGCCAAGTAGGCTTTGCCCTCGGGACTCTGCGGGGCGCCGCAGTGGGCTATATAGCGGGAGCCATCGAATGGGCGAGATATCACCTCGCCAAAGGGGGTGATGTCGTGGAATTTAGGGTGGAATGCCTTGAGTGACTGCTTCATCGCGGATGTTATCACCTTAGTCTCGCGCTCTGCCTTGATCGCTTTGCGCTCGCTGTGGCTCGAAAGCAGGGTGTAGATCTCGCTCACGCCGATCTCGGTGGCCTTCTCCAAGAACCACTCGAAGCGCTCGATGCTCTTGGTGGGTGCCACACACATCGTTAGGTGGTAGGGTAGCGGCTCGAAACAGTCGATAGTCGAAACCACCTCCACCGTGCAGCGCTTGGGCGAAGGGTCAACGACGCGGCACGAAAATAATCTGCCTGCGCCATCCGTTATACTTATCGCAGCACCGTGGGTAAGACGCAGCACGCGAATGGCATGCTTCGACTCCTCCTCGCTGAGGGTGTAGTGCGGTGGGTTAATATTTGGGGCGTAAAATAGTTGCATTAGACTTTAATTATTTTTACCTTTGCAAATATAATCAATTTTCTTAGTAAATAAAAAATATTCGCTATGAGACGTTACTCTCTTTTAATATCAGTAGTTACTATTATGACAATATTTAGTTCGTGTGCCGCCCACGTCGATAGTGGCGAGAATCCACTTTTGATGGAGTGGGATACCCCTTTTGGTGTTCCTCCATTCGAGCAGATCAAGGCTAAACACTTCCTGCCAGCTCTCGACACGGCTTTCGTGGCTCACACGGCGCAGATCGAGGCGATCACCTCGAGCGAGGAGCCAGCCACTTTCGAGTCGGTAATCTTGGCATACGATAATTCGGGGGTACTTCTCTCGGAGATCTACACTATCTATTCGATGTTGTCGGCTGCCGAGACCACGCCCGAGCTCCAAGCCATCGAGGAGGAGATCTCAACCAAGCTTACGCTCCACACCACCAAAATAGATCTCAACGAGGCTCTATTCGACAAAGTGCGCACCGTCTACGACAATCGCGCCGCCGAGGGGCTCGATGCCGAACAGTTGCGCCTCACCGAGAAGATCTACACCTCGTTTGTGCGTGGTGGAGCGCTGCTCTCGGCCGAGGGCAAAGAGCGCATGCGTGAGCTCAACGAGGAGATCTCGCTTCAGGAGGTGCGCTTCGGGCAGAACCTCTTGGCGGAGAATAATAACTTCCGCCTCATCCTCTCGAAGGGCGATTTGGATGGTCTTTCCTCCGCACAGCGCAACGCCGCAAAGGATGCTGCCACAGAGTTGGGGCTTAAAGATAAGTGGGTTATAACCCTCCAAGCACCAAGTTGGATCCCCTTTATGACCACCTCGAAGAATCGAAAACTTCGCGAGGAGCTCTACACTGCATACATCTCGCGTGGCAACAACAACGATGAGTTCGACAACAAGCAGATCGTGGCCGATTTAGCGCGTCTGCGTGCCGAACAAGCTACGCTGTTGGGCTTCGAGAGCTATGCCGATTATGTGATCTCCAACGAGATGGCCGGCAAAGTTTCGAAGGTATACGACCTGCTTGGCGAGATCTGGGATCCTGCCCTCGAGAGCGCCAAAGAGGAGCTCAATCAGATGCAGGCGCTATTCAAAAAGGATCACCCCAAGGAGGTTTTCGAATCGTGGGATTGGTGGTACTACGCCGAGGCTTGCCGCAAGAAAAACTACAACTTCGACGAGGATGAGATCCGCCCCTACCTCTCGCTTTCGAATGTCCAGACCGGAATCTTTATGTTGGCTAATCGTCTATATGGCATCACTTTCCGCCCTGTGGCACTGCCTCACTACCACGAGGAGTGTTCGGCATACGAGGTGTTGGACATCGACAATTCGCACATAGGAATCCTCTACTTCGACTACCACCCACGCCCCGGCAAGAGCCAAGGTGCATGGTGTGGCAACTATCGCGAGCAGAGCTACGAGAATGGTGAGCGCATAGCTCCCGTGGTCTCGATCGTCTGCAACTTCACCCGCCCGAGTGGCAACAACCCTGCGCTGCTCTCGGTCGACGAGACCAAGACGCTATTCCACGAGTTTGGCCATGCGTTGCACTTCCTCTTCCACGATGTTAAGTATCGTGGTCTTACAGACGTTGAGGGCGATTTCGTGGAGTTACCCTCGCAGATCATGGAGAATTGGGCGATGGAGCCCGAGCTGCTGCGTCGCTACGCACTGCACCACCGCACCCAAAAGATGATCCCCGATGCTTTGATCGAGAAGCTTAACCGAAGCACGCTCTTTAATCAGGGCTTTATGACCACCGAGCTTGTTGCCGCGGCACTTTCGGACTTGGATATTCACTCCATTGGTGACTACTACCCATTCGATGTGGAGGAGTTCGAGCGTGAGGCTCTTAGCTTTCGCCGTGGGCTTATCCCACAGATTGAGCCGCGATACCACTACACCTACTTCGCGCATATCTTTGCGGGTGGATATTCGGCGGGCTACTACTTCTATCTCTGGGCGGAGGTGCTCGACAAGGATGCTTTCAACGCCTTTAAACTTAGTGGAGACCTATTTAATAAGAAGTTAGCCGACAGCTTCCGCCGCAATATCCTCGAGCGAGGTGGATCAGAGGATGGTATGACTATGTACACCAATTTCCGCGGTGCCGAGCCCGACAAGGATCCGATGCTCTTTGCCCGTGGACTCAAGACAATCGAGCCCGAGGAGGAGGAATCAGCAGAGGAGCTAACCGAAGATGCCAATGCAAAGCGACAAAATGAGCGAGCAAATCGCGCCCCTAACCCAGCGGCAAAACTACCCGATGAGGCCAAGAAAGATCGAATGTAAGAAAAAATAAAATCATGAAAAAAACACTTTTAATTATGGCTATATCAGCCCTTGCGGTTAGCTGCGGCGACCAATCAATCCCCGTAGCAGCCTACCCTGAATTGGATCTTACGAATCCATTACTTGCTGAGTGGGACACCCCCCACCAGACCCCACCATTTTCGCAAATCGAACTCGAGTACTTCGAGCCCGCTTTCGAGGCGGCAATAGAGTGCTCACGTGCCGAATTGGAGGCGATCGTCTCGAACCCCTCGAAGCCAACTTTTGGCAATACGATCGTAGCGTTGGAGCGCCAAGGAGCTCTCCTTAATCGCATTGCAGGGGTTTTCTTCCCGCTAATGAGCGCCAACACCTCGGACGAGATGCAGGCCGTAGCTATGCGAATCCAACCTAAGCTCACTGAGCTTGGTAACGATATATCGCTTAATCCCGAGCTCTTCGAGCGCGTGAAGGCAGTCTACGAGAAGCCCGGCTGTGGTCTCTCGACAGAGGATAAAACCCTGTTGGAGAACACCTACAAGGGTTTTGCACGCGGTGGTGCAGCACTCTCGGATAGCGACAAGGAGCTTTACCGCGAATACTCTACAATCCTCTCGAATGCCAAGTTGCAGTTTAGCCAAAATTCATTGGCTGCAACCAACGACTATACTCTTAATCTCAAGAGCTCTAAGGAGTTGGCGGGTCTACCCGATGCAGTGAAGGAGGCGATGGCCATGGAGGCCAAAGCGCGTGGCGAGAAGGGATGGACAGTGACGCTACAATACACCAGTTTCATTCCATTTATGACCTACTCGACCAACCGCGAAGCCAAAGAGAAGATGTGGCGCGCAAATAGTTCGTCGGCGTTGGGAGGTAAGTTCGACAACTCGGAGACTATTCGCACAATTGTCTCTAATCGCCTTAAGACAGCCAACTTGCTTGGTTATGCGACATATGCCGATTTTGTGCTCGATGACGCTATGGCAAAAAGCTCCGAGACAGTCAATAACTTCCTCACAGAGCTTCTCGATCCAACCCTCGAGGCGGCTCGTGCAGACTATGCTGCTGTGGTTGAATATGCTCGTTCACAAGGCTTTAAGGGCGACTTCATGCCTTGGGATTTCGCATATTATTCCGATCAATATAAGACCGCTAAGTTCGCAATCAACAACGAACTTATCAAACCATACCTCAAGTTGGAGAATGTTATAGATGGCGTCTTGATGTTGGCCACAAAGCTCTATGGCATTACATTCACGCAGGTCGATAATATCGACACATTCAACGAGGATATGACCACATTCGAGGTGTACGATAAATCGGGTGAGTTCCTTTCGGTGCTCTACCTCGACTTCTTCCCACGCTCATCGAAGCGCTCGGGAGCGTGGATGACCGAGTTCCGTGGTGCCTCGATCAAGGATGGCGTGGAGACTCGCCCTCTTGTGACCCTTACGATGAACTTCACAAAGCCCACCGAGTCAACACCTTCGCTGCTTACATTCGATGAGTTAGAGACCTTCCTCCATGAGTTTGGTCATGGTCTACATGGTATGTTCGCTAAGGGTAAGTATGAGTCTCTTAACGGTACAAACGTCTATCGCGACTTCGTGGAGCTCCCCTCGCAGCTTATGGAGAACTGGGCTACCGAGCGCGAATACCTCGATCTTTGGGCTGTTCACTACCAAACAGGCGAGGCTATTCCTCAGGAGCTGATCGATAAAATCGTTGCTGCTCAGGATTATAACTCTGCGTACGCTCACGTGCGTCAGCTTCAATTCGGAATCCTCGATATGGCTTGGCACTCACTCACAGAGCCTTTCGAGGGTGGAATCGAGGAGTTCGAAACCGCTGCTACAACCCGCACACAGGTGCTCCCCAAAGTCGAGGGAGTGGCTATGAGTCCCGCCTTTGGACACATCTTCGGAGGTGGTTATGCCGCTGGATATTACAGCTATAAGTGGGCTGAGGTGCTCGAGGCAGACGCCTTTGCAATCTTTAGCGAGCAGGGAATCTTCAATGAGGAGTTAGCGGCATCGTTCCGTGAGAAGCTGCTCGAGAAGGGTGCCCAGCGCCACCCAATGGAGTTGTATGTCGACTTCGCAGGCCACGAGCCACAGCCTCAGGCGCTTGTCGATCGCGTGTTGAGGTAGGCCTTATTTGCACATAAAGTTAACGCCGATAATATCATTACGATTATCGGCGTTAACTTTATATATATAAGTGTCATTCCCGTGAAAACGGGAATCTTAAATTCTTTTGTCTCATTGCGTTTGTATAAGATTCCCGTTTTCACGGGAATGACGTGCTGGGAGTGGGAATGACGTGCTGGGAGCGGGAATGACATGTTG
>JBCQVM010000038.1:0-18563 GCA_047173105.1 Rikenellaceae bacterium | reverse complement strand
GACGTTCCAATGAACTATCCTGACCTAACGCCACCTACCCAAAATCTCAAAACCAACTCTTTTTCAACTATGTTGCCCCAAATTTCCTACTCTTACATTTTTTTTGTATCTTTGTTACTCAAAATTTAGAGTAATGCAAAGAAGAGTAAATTTCCATACGTTGGGCTGCAAGCTCAATTTCTCGGAGACGTCGACCCTTGCGCGTCAATTCGAGGCGGGTGGTTTCGAGAGGGTGGCACCGGGCGAGGTGGCCGATATCTGTGTGATTAATACATGCTCGGTCACGGAGCATGCCGATAAGAAGTGTCGCAATCTGATCCGTCGCCTGCATCGTCGTCAGCCCGATGCGGTGATCGCTGTGACGGGCTGCTATGCACAGCTCAAGCCGCACGAGATCGCCGAGATCGAGGGGGTGGATATAGTGCTGAGCAACAACGATAAAGGGGATCTGTATAGGCGAGTGGCCGAGCTGCGCAAGTGTGGCGAGGCGGAGGTTTATAGCTGCTCCACCGAGGAGCTCACCGAGTTCTTTGCGGCCTTTTCGAGTGGCGATCGCACGCGTGCATTCCTCAAGGTGCAGGATGGCTGCGACTACAAATGCTCCTATTGCACGATCCACTACGCCCGCGGTGGCAGCCGAAACCAACCCATCGCTCAGATCGTCAAGCAGGCCGAGGCGGTGGCGGCGGCAGGACAGCGCGAGATCGTCATCACGGGGGTCAATACAGGCGACTTTGGGCGCTCTACGGACGAGCGATTTATCGACCTCCTGAGAGCCTTGAACGAGATTGAGGGGATCGACCGCTACCGCATTTCGTCGATCGAGCCAAACCTGCTAACGGACGAGATAATAGAGTTTTGCGCTGCGTCGCCTAAATTCCAACACCACTTCCACATTCCGCTTCAGAGTGGTAGTAATTCGGTCTTAGGACGCATGCGTCGTCGCTATACTGCCGAGCGCTTTGCCGATCGAATAGAGGCTGTGCGTCGCCTGATGCCCGATGCATTTATAGGCATCGATGTGATCGTGGGCTTCCCCGCCGAGAGCGAGGAGGAGTTCTGTGAGACTTACGATTTGTTGGCCTCCTTAGCCCCCTCATTCCTCCATATATTCCCCTACTCGGCTCGTGCTGCCACCCCTGCCGCTGCGATGGAGGACAAGGTTTCGCCCCAAGTTACTGCCCAACGGGTCGAGCGCCTCGAGGCTCTAAGCGCCAAGCTGCATCGAGCATTCTGTGAGGCTGCTGTGGGCACTGTAGAACCGGTTTTGTTCGAGAGCACTATCCGTGGGGGGATGATGTTTGGCTATACGCCGACCTATCGACGTGTGCGTGTGCCGTTCGAAAAGTCGAAGATAAACGAGATTTGTGAGGTTAAAATGCAATCTCTTGACAATTCTGGCGATTTAGTAGGTCAAATTATCGAATAAATTATTATCTTTGTAATTATTATTATTATCACGGCAGACGATGACAGGTTTAAGAAAGCGGGTTTCCGTAGGTTTTTTAGGTATAGCGGTTCTACTCTTTATATCGGGGTTGATCGCCTTTTTCGAGCTCAATACGCTGAGCCAAGATACTAAGAGCATCCTTAGTATAAATAGCCGTAAGATGGAGCTTTCGCACAAGATGCTCGGTATTGTCCATCAGCAGGATGTCGCTTTTGTTCGCATGACGCTGCTCGACGATCGAGCCTCGGATACGGTCTTTATGCGCCATGTCGAGGAGTTGGAGCACACCATCGAGCTGACGCGTGAGCAGAGCTCCGACCCGAGCCTCTTGGACTCACTCTCGTTCTACCTCTCGGAGCTGCGACTGTTGGCTCATACGGTGATCTCACCACCCGAGTTCGACACCTTTTTGCAGTTCGATAGAGCGTACTACTACAATGATTATCAGCCTATTCACTCCAATATAGTGGGCTCTATCTACGACTTCACCAACCTCTCATTCAAATCCATCGAGCCTCGTGCCGAACAGCTCCAGCGCAACGCTTATAGGGCTGTGACGCCGGTTTTGATCTCGCTTGTGGTGATGATCGCCATTGTGCTTTTGCTCTACTATTTTATGATAATCTACTGTGTGAACCCCATCGTCAGGCTCAACCGCAGCTTGGGCGATTTTATCACCTACCGTCTGCCGTTTGCCCCCAAGGGAGACTTCGGCGATGAGCTCAAGGAGTTGCACGAAAAGATCGAAACGGTCACCGTGCAGGTGCGCCGAGATAGTGCTAAATAATTAATTGTGAGTCAGATATGAGGCTATTTGTAGTATTTCGATATATGGGCGTGGTGATGCTATTCATCTCGCTTTTTATGCTGCTTTCGGCCGCCGTATCGTTTGTGAGCGGTGTGGATACTGCTTTCTACCCGCTGCTGCTCTCGGCTCTGCTGACAGCTCTTTTGGGCTCATTCCCGCTTATCTTTGTGGAGAAACAGACCCAGATATCGACCAAGGAGGGCTACTGCATCGTGGTGGGCTCGTGGCTCTTAGCGTGTGTTGTGACAATGTTTCCCTACCTTATTTGGGGTGGCGAGTTCACTCTGATCAACGCTTGGTTCGAATCGGTCTCGGGGCTCACTACCACCGGCGCCTCGATCCTGACCGATGTGGAGGCTCTGCCGCGAGGGCTGCTCTTTTGGCGAATGATGTCGACGTGGATCGGCGGTATGGGCGTGGTGCTCTTTACGCTTATCGTCCTGCCGACCATCGGCCGCAGCAAGATGACCCTCTCCAATATGGAGCTCTCGGCGATCGCCAAGGAGAACTATCGCTATCGCACACAGATGATCGTCCAGATCATTTTGGTGGTCTATGTGGGACTCACCCTGCTCACCACCGTTCTGCTCAAGAGTGCCGGGATGAATTGGTTCGACGCCCTCACACACGGCATGTCGACCGCCGCCACGAGTGGCTTTGGTACCAAGAATAGCAGCATCGCAGCCTTTGCTTCGCCCCTGATAGAGTGGATCATAATCTTCGGAATGTTGGCCGCAGGAACCCACTTCGGGCTGATCTACGCCACGATAACGGGCAAACGCAACAACATTTTCCGCTCGGAGGTGATGAAAGTATATATAGGTGTAGTGGTTCTCTGCTCGCTGCTGATCGCTTGTAATCTCTACTTCGATGGCCACTATTCGAGCCCCTCGGTGGCTCTGCGGCGCGGAGTGTTCCAATTTGTATCGCTCTTTACTACGACCGGATATGCTACGGCCGACTCGGCTGTGTGGCCACCATTCACCATCACAATCCTTGTTTTTGGCTCGATCATCTGCGCTTGTTCAGGCTCCACGACGGGCGGAATTAAGACCAATAGAATGGTTATCGCCGCCAAGATGTTCTACAATAGCATGCGTCAGCAGCAGCACCCAAATGCTGTTTTGCGTGTCAAGATTGATGGCGTAATTCAAGATAATGAGGCGCTGCACACCGTGGCAATTTTTATTATTCTCTACCTCACACTGATCCTCTTTGGAGCGTTATTCTCCACTCTTTGCGGGGTGGATGTGCTCACCTCATTCTCGATCTCGATTGCTTGTATTGGCAATGTGGGGCCCGGATTTGGCGAGGTGGGCTCGTTAGATAATTATGCGGCGTTACCCACAATACTCAAGTCCGTTTTGACGTTTTTGATGTTGTTAGGACGTCTCGAAATTTTTGGTTTGATTCAACTCTTTTTCTTAAAATGGTGGCGATAAAAAGACAAATACTCCCCCTTTTGGCAGCTTCGTTATGCTGCATTTCAGCTTCTGCACAGCAGCTGCAACCTCGTATTGTTGGTCTGGAGAACAACGAGGATTATATGAAACTCCTCCACGAGGATCACACTATTTCGCAGCATGAGGATTCGATCACCGTGGTGGTGGAGTCCCTGCGTGAGGCCTATCGCAATAACCCCGAGGGCTCGGCAGATAGCCGTGAGCAGATCATCTCGCTCGAGAATAGCCTCTTCGAACTCAGAACTCGTAAGGCTCAAGTCGTAGACAGCCTCAATGCGATCGAGCAGGGGTGGGTTCTCAACAACTTCTCGGAGTCTAAACCACCTGCGGAGCGTGAGCAGACGCAGTTGATAGCCTCGACAAGTGGCGACGATGTGAAGTATATCTATGAGAGTCCCAACGTTCGGGCGAACCTCTCGAGCATAGATTTCAAGAACTTGGTCAAAGCCGAAGAGGCCGAGGCGGAGGCCGAAGCGCTGAGCAATAGCTTCACGGTGAACTACGATAATATGCTCTCGCTAAGCCGTAGCTATGAGGCAACCTCCTCGCAGGCCGAGGCCGAAGATATTATGGATCGCTTCAACTCCCTTTCGCGAGCTAACGATAAGATCCTCTCTCAGCTCAGCAATACGTGGGGCTTTATCTACGATAATAAGAGCTTCGCTTATAGTATCCTTATGGAGCTCTTGGGCTTTACCGATGTGTTGCAGCAGGAGGCCGAGTTGATGCGTAAGGCTCAGGGAGAGATCTCCGCTAAGCAGGGCGGCGGGTGTAGCGATGAGCAGATGCGATATTTGGTTCAAAAAAGCTCTATGATCGAATTCGAGGTGTTGGTAGCCAAACGTTTGGAGCTCCATAATTTGGCCACTTCTATCGATGCTGTTGGCAAAAAACTTAGGGCAATGGAGAAAGAATCTATGCCTAAGCTCACACTCGAGGAGCGCCAATTTATAATCTACGAACCTATCGAGTTTGTCACCAAGTCCATCTACACCGCCTCGAATCCCATTCCGCAGACGGAGATCTACGAGCGAGGAACAATCTTTAGGATCTACGTAGGCTCCTTTGCCACGAAGCAGAGTGTCTCTACTTTCCGCAATACTGTGCCCCTTTCATGCACTATAAATAGTGAGAAGCGTTACTGCTACTATATCGGTGGCTTCGAGAGTTTTGAAGAGGCCGAGCAGGCACAAGCAGAACTTAAGAAGCATGGCTTTAGGGCTCCTCAGATCGTGGTGTGGCAGGATGGTCGCGAGCATAACCTCACCAAGGAACCTCTCGAAATCTCGGTTTCGTATCGTATCAACGTCGACAATGCACCGATCTTGCCCACCGGGGCGAGCGAGCAGCTGCATGCCATAGCCCCCTCGGCGATTATCTCGAAGGTGGGAACCGACAAATTTGTGATCACCTCGCTTACTCGTCGCTCGGAGGTCACGGCGCTTGTGGCGGCACTCTCGGAGATTGATCCGCAGATGGTGGTGAGTGTCGAGAAGAGCGAGAAGAAGTTAGAATTTTAACCTAAAAACATTTGATTATGGATATCTTAGTAATTTCAGCATTGATCTTTTTTGGGCTCCTATTTTGCGTAGTCGAGCTGTTGATCCTCCCGGGTGTGACCCTTGGCGGGATCCTCTCGGTGGTGTGCAATGGCGGGGCTATCTATATGGCTTTTGGCAGGTTAGGTGTCGTAGGGGGCATTATAGTTGTAGTGCTTATTGCGGTGCTAACTTGTGTGGCAATTGCCTTCTCGCTGCGTGCTAAGACGTGGGATCGCTTCTCGCTCAAGAGCAAGATCGACTCAGCGTCGAGCGATACACCCCAAACCAAAGTAATTGTAGGTCAGCGCGGTGTAGCTATCTCGCGCCTTGCTCCGATGGGCAAAGTCGAGATAGAGGGCAGCAGCTATGAAGCCAAGTCGTCGGATGCATATATCGACGCAAAGTCAGCTGTCGAGGTGGTCGGCTTCGATAACTTTAGTGTTGTTGTTAAGAGAGTAGAAAATATATAAACCTAAAATTATTATTATTATGGAGATGGAAATTGGTTATTTAGTTGCAATCGCCTTTGCGGTGCTTGTCGGATTCTGGATGTTTTTTTACTATATACCCGTTGGGTTGTGGTTCTCGGCACTCTTGTCGGGCGTTCGTGTTAGCTTGATGCAGTTGATCTTGATGCGTTGGCGCAAGGTGCCACCCTCGACTATCGTCTCGTCGATGATCGAGAGCACTAAGGCGGGTTTGAACCTCAACCCCAATGAGTTAGAGGCGCACTACTTGGCTGGTGGAAACGTGGTGAATGTTGTCCACGCTTTGGTTTCGGCTCAGAAGGCTGCTATAGCTCTGGACTTCCAGATGGCAACGGCTATCGACTTGGCAGGGCGCGATGTATTCGAAGCGGTTCAGATGTCGGTTAACCCCAAAGTGATTAACACCCCTCCCGTGGCGGCAGTGGCTAAGGATGGTATTCAGCTTATCGCTAAGGCTCGCGTTACGGTTCGTGCCAATATCAAACAGCTTGTCGGAGGTGCCGGCGAGGAGACTGTCTTGGCTCGTGTGGGCGAGGGTATCGTCTCGTCGATCGGTTCGGCTCAGTCGCATAAAGTTGTGTTGGAAAACCCCGATTCAATCTCGCGTGTAGTGTTGGAGAAGGGACTCGATGCAGGTACAGCTTTCGAGATTCTCTCGATTGATATTGCCGATATCGACGTGGGTAAGAATATTGGTGCTCAGCTCCAAATGGATCAGGCTCAGGCAGATAAGAATATCGCTCAAGCTAAGGCCGAGGAGCGCCGTGCAATGGCCGTAGCCCTCGAGCAGGAGAATGTCGCAAAAGCACAAGATGCTCGCGCTAAGGTGATCGAGGCCGAGGCCGAGGTGCCTTTAGCAATGGCCGAAGCCTTCCGCAACGGCAATCTCGGAATCATGGACTACTACAAAATGAAGAACATCATCGCCGACACCTCAATGCGTGAGACGATCTCTAAACCTTCTAAGAAGTAGTTTTCCAAAAGTCAAATGACCTGCGGTCGTCAAAAGTCGAAGGTCGAAAGTCAAGGTCAAGGTCTAAGGTCATTTCTGTAAAAATATTACGTCATTCCCGACTTGATCGGGAATCTTATACAAACGCAATCGCTGTAAATTAAGATTCCCGATCAAGTCGGGAATGACGTGGAGACCTTCGACCTTTGACCTTAGACCTTCAACCTTCGACTTTAGACTTTAGACCTTCAACCTACCTCAGCATCCCCTCAATAGCCCCCATATCGCAATCGTTGGGAGCAGGCTCTACGCTGAGCAGGTGGCAGAGGAGTAGGTAGATATTTTGGTTCTGGAACGAGGCTTGGCTGTATCCTTGTTTGAATTTAGGGCCTACGCCGAAGAATACCATCTGCATATCGCTCTGGAATGGGTTGTAGCCGTGGGCACCTCCTGCGATGGGCTCATCCTCTTGGCTATAGTCTAATCTCCATCCCATGTCGGGTAGGATCACAATGTTTGTACAACGCGTGGGGTGGGTTCCGTAGTGGAACTCCTCGGGCATTGCCTCGGCGCGGTATGCTCTCATGTGTCCGATCTCGTTGAGCTTGGCTACCGCCTCATCCACATACTCTTCGTCGACCTCGAGGGCAAAGGGTGAGCCACTGATATGTATCTTCACTTTGTCGGCATCCAAGGCGCCGTATAGATTAATGTATCGTGAGGGGTCGATGGCGGTCATACCATGGTCGGAGGTTACGATAAAGTTAATCGAGTCGAAGTGTGGGGTCTGACGCATCTGGGCAAAGAAGTAAGCTAATACCGTGTCGATATACTCCACACGCTCTATGCACTCCTTGGAGTTGGGCCCCTTGCGGTGACCAATGGCATCGGGGTCGGGCATATACCACATCACCAAATCGGGTAACTCCTCGTCGCTAAGCGACATCGAGGCTACCACCTTGTCGGCACGTAGGTAATAATCCATATCGTGGTCATACTTAGTCCAGATGGTAGCTTGGCGGCCATTGATAGGATATTCGCTGCCCGGCCACATATAGATGTGCGAGGTGCCCCCTTGGAGCTCTACGGTATTCCAAATCGGCTCACCACCCCAGAAGCCCTCGGAGGTGCAATCTTCGTAGCTACTCACCTTCATAATGCGACCTATCTCCTTGTTGTAGAAGTTGTTGTTGGTCACTCCATGGTGGTTGGGGTGGAGTCCTGTGGCCATCGAATAGTGGCTTGGGAAGGTGTTGGATGGGAAGACGGGGATCATCTGAGAGTAGGATCCCACGCGACGCAATGAGTCGAGCGTAGGTGTGTGTGCATCAAGGGTATAGTCCCACCTAAAGCCATCCATCGAGAGGATCACCACATGCTCTTTGCCACTCGAGTCGCCTTGCGCCATAAGTGGCGTCGAGCTGATTGCGAGGATTAGCAGCAGTAGCTGCCATGTGCTAAATTTTATTTTCATCACTATAATTTTTTACAAAAATAGCGTAAAAAAATGATTCAACAAGCCAAAATAGTCGATTTATTTTATATCTTTGTTCTATAAAATCAACCAACCAAAAAAACTAATGAAAACTACTACTACTATCCTTGCTATTGCAGCTCTTGCTATGGCAACCTCTTGTGCCCAAGAACCAATGGCTCGCAATGCTACACCCGCAATCTGGAATATCGAGAATATCGACCTCAAGGTGGAGCGTATTGCCTCGGGCGAGCAGATCGACTTCTACGAGAGCCTCAAGGCCGAAGCAGACTCCCTGTTGACAGTCGAGCAGAACCCAAGTGTAATGCTCAAGGTTGCAGCTCCCGTAAGTGGCGATATGCACGACTATATGTCGCTCTCGCGCTACTGGTGGCCTAACCCCGACACCGCCGATGGCTTGCCATACGTGCGCCACGATGGTGTCTCTAACCCCGAACTTAGGAGCTACGACCGTTCGCGTTTGAGCGAGTTCTCATCCTCGATCAACACTCTCTCGCTTGTCTACTATATCTCGGGCGAGCAGAAGTATGCCGACAAAGCTATCTCGCGCCTACGCACATGGTTCGTCGACCCCCAGACCCGCATGAATCCCAACTTGAGCTATGCACAGATCCGCAAGGGGCATAACGGCGATAAGGGTGTTAAGTCGGGCGTGCTCGATGGCCTTTCGTTTGTCTCGATGCTCGATGCAGTGTCGCTTATGGAGCGTCGCGGTGCTTTGCCACGTGATTTGCAGGAGGGTATCCAGATGTGGTTCGCCGAATTCTCGGAGTGGATGCTAACCTCGGAGAATGGTATCGCCGAGGGTAATGGCGACAACAACCACGCTGTGGCTTACGATATGCAGGTTATTCGCTATGCGATGTATGGCGGTCGTGACGATATCGCTTTGGGCGTGATTAATGCCTTCCCAGAGCGCCGTTTGATGACCCAGATCGAGGAGGATGGCCGCATGCCTGCTGAGCTCGCACGTGCTACCGCTTACTTCTATACTCGCTACAATATCGAACACATGATCGACATTTGCGATATGGCTCAACAATTAGGTATCGAACTATATCCCGCAGCCGATCGTGCTATCGAGCGCGCTATCGAGTGGATGTTGCCTCGTTCGGTTGATCAGTCGACTTTCCCATACCAACAGATTCATGGTTGGGACAAGGCTCGCGAGAACTTCGCACGACTCCTTTACCGTGCTTCGGAGTATAGCAACGAGCAGCGATATAAGGCATATTACAATGAGCACCGTGCCGAGCAGGAGTCTCCACTTTTTGAGTTCTTGTACCTTTAATATTCTCGATGAGCAGAATAGAAGAGTTTGGCGTGAGTATTGCCATGAGTGATTATATTGAGCGCTATCGCGATGTGGAGCACTTTATGGGCTTCTGTCGAGAGTGTAATGCATTTGGCAAAACGTGGGCGTGTCCTCCCTATGAGCAAGAAACATCATTTGCGGAGTATACCCACGCCAATCTCTTCGCAACCAAAATTTGGGTCGACCCCTCGAGGTGCGATGTGGAGATGACCCCCGAGCAGTTACGAGAGGCTACCGCCGAGATCCTTGACCCCGTGAGGTCTGAGTTGGATGATCGCCTCTTGGCGTTAGAGAGCTCCATCGAGGGCTCTCGAGCTCTCTTTGCGGGGAGCTGCCGCCGCTGCGCTAAGGGTGAGTGCACTCGTCCTGATGGCCAGCCATGTGTCAAACCCTATCAGATGCGCCCCTCGCTCGAAGCGATGGGATTCGATGTAGGGCAAAGCGCCTCGGAGCTACTTGGCATTGAGCTTCAGTGGAGTGCGGGTAAGTTGCCTCAATATTTTACATTAGTCTATGCGCTCTTCTCAAGGGTTGAAGTAGCAGATTTACAACCATTATTAATGCTATGAAAAAAATTATTATTATTATCATCATTATAACGCTTCAACTACCTCTTTTGCTCTACGCCAAGCAGGATGTTGTACCCTCGTCGACGAGCAGTGTGCAGATATATAAGATGCCCAATAAGATGAGCTTCGCAGGTGAGGAGGTACCAGTTCACTTGCCCTACGTGCGAGAGGCAATCGAGCGAGAGGTGCTTACCACCACCTGCATGCATACCACCACTATGTTGACTCTCAGAGCTATGTCTCGCTATTTCCCGGTGATCGAACCAATCTTGGCGGAGTATGGCGTGCCGGAGGATTTCAAATATCTGGCCATGGCCGAGAGTGGCCTCAATCCCAATGCCACCTCACACGCTCGTGCAGCCGGACTGTGGCAATTTCTGAGCTCTGCGGCAGGCGACTACGGCTTGGAGACGGGCGAGAATACCGACTTGCGGTTCCATATCGAACAGTCGACACGTGCCGCATGTCGCTACCTGCTCGCAGCCTACGAGCTCTTCGGAAGTTGGACTCTTGCCGCAGCATCCTACAATGCAGGGCGCTCGGGTGTGCTTCGCCGCTTGACAATTCAGGGAGTCGACAACTATTGGGATCTATATCTCCCCGAGGAGGCTATGCGCTACGTTCCTCGCATGGTCGCCCTTAAGTTGGTCTCGTCCGACCCGGCAGCCTACAACTTCGAACTACGCGAGGAGGATAAGTTGCAACCCTTTAAGAACTATAAGATTATCGAGGTTAATAGCCCCGATATAGATTGGTCGAAGTTAGCAGCCGAGCATGGCACTAACTACCGCCAGCTGCGTATATTGAACCCATGGATCCGTAGCTACGAATACAAAAACATCGGCGGAACCACCTACGAAGTGATGATTCCAACCGAAGGATTTAAGGAGTTGGGTTATTAGGAGTTGGCTATTCAGAGTTAGGAGTTAGGCTATTCAGAGTTAGGAATTAGGAGTTAGGAGTTGCGACGAGCAATTTTTAACTCTTAATTTCTTATACGTCATTCCCGACTTTTTATACGTCATTCCCGACTTTTTATACGTCATTCCCGACTTTTCATACGTCATTCCCGACTTGATCGGGAATCTTAATTTACAGCAACTTCGTTTGTAAAAGATTCCCGTTTTCACGGGAATGACGTAATGGGGTTAACTCCTAACTCTTAATTTTTTATACGTCATTCCCGACTTTTCATACGTCATTCCCGACTTGATCGGAAATCTTAATTTACAGCAACTTCGTTTGTAAAAGATTCCCGTTTTCACGGGAATGACGTAATGGGGTTAACTCCTAACTCTTAATTTTTTATACGCCATTCCCGACTTTTTATACATCATTCCCGACTTTTCATACGTCATTCCCGACTTTTTATACATCATTCCCGACTTTTCATACGTCATTCCCGACTTTTCATACGTCATTCCCGACTTGATCGGGAATCTTAATTTACAGCAACTTCGTTTGTAAAAGATTCCCGTTTTCACGGGAATGACGTAATGGGGTTAACTCCTAAAGTGTCACCTTAATATAATGTGCACCACTCTCGATTGCTGCTTGGATTCCCACCGATGAGTCCTCGAAGATAAGCGATTGCGATGGCGCTACGCCCTCGCGGTTCATCACCTTGAGATAACATTCAGCCGAGGGCTTACTATTCTTGACATCGGCACCAGTGATTAGCCCATCGACCTTGTCGTTGAGCGAGAGGTGATCCATCACGTTCTGGATATTCACGGTCTGGCCTGTCGACACAATCCATACCTTACCACCCTGAGCTCTAAACGATTGGGCGAAGTCCCAAAGGGGCTCATTGAGCTTTACGGTGTCGAAGTGGTTGGGGTATATCTCGATCTTACGACGACGCATGCGGTCGATCTCGTAGGAGTCGGTAAAGCCTAATTGACGCATAAACTCGCCGCAGCGTATACCGAAATAGTTGTTGAGGTATAGCTCCTCATCAAGCTCAAAATTCACCTCTTTCATCACATCTCTATATGCACGATAGTTTGCTTGGCGTGTATCTACAAGTGTGCCGTCAAAGTCGATAAGTAGTAATTTAATCTCCATAGTTTAATTCTTTAATGTTTGTCTATTTTCTGTGGTTTGGTTTAATCAAATGATTGCATACCCGACTGGGCGATTTTAATAATGCGCTGATACTCCTCGGGCGAAAGCTCCATAAAGAAGTAGTGAATAGGATCGACCCTCATGCCATTGTAGCTCACCTCGTAGTGGAGGTGTGGAGTGATCGAGAGTCCTGTATTACCCGAGAGGGCTATGATGTCTCCACGTTTAACTTTGCGCCCTTTGGCCACCTTCGTGCCGCTGATATGGCTATACGTTGTGGTATATCCGTTGCCGTGGTCGAGCGTGATCTCCTTGCCCGATGTGGAGTTTGTGGTGATGTTTTTCACGGTGCCATCGGCTGTGGCGAAGATGCGAGTACCCTCGGGGACGGTGTAGTCGACTCCTTGGTGCGACTTGAGCGTCTTGTAGAATGGGTGCATGCGCATGCCGTAGGAGGCTGTGAGCAGTGTGAGTTGCTTATTGGCGATAGGTTGTATCGCGGGGATATTGCGTGCCGAGGCGCCTAATGTTGCCCCATTGGCATGCATCGTCTGCGTTGTGCGCTCTAACTCTATTATGCGCTCCTCGACGTGCGAAAGCTTGGAGCTGAGGGTTGCTTCGAGCTCCTTATTGGATTTGGTGAAGATCAACTCATACTCCTCCAAGCGACTCTGGTTGTATGCCGAATCAAAGTCATAAGGATCTGATTCGAACATCGTGCGGAAGATCTCCTTGTCGCGAACCTCGATATTGCCAAGGATCATCTCGAGCGAATCGTAGCGCTCGACGAGTCGATTATATTCGGCTTCGTAGCGCTCCGAGGAGCGTTTGAGATAATATTCGTGTGGGGTGTCGAAGAAGAGCGAGAAGCCCGCATAGTAGAGTATCGCCGCACCAATCCACGCCAAGGAGTGTATAACCAACTTGGCGAAGTTATTCTGCTGACGCTTGCGAGCCTTCAACTTCTGATATCTACTCTTGCTACTCATGCTCTAAACTATCAATAATTTCGTACTCAACGAGCTTCATATCCTCCATCAGTCGCATATACTCCTCGTTGCTCATATTACGATCGAAGTAGTTGATTGGGTTCACGGCTGTACCTTTATATATAACCTCGTAGTGGAGGTGTGCACCAGTCGAGCCACCAGTCGAGCCAACCTCACCGATGATCTGACCACGCTTAACGCTGTCGCCTCGCTGCACATAGCGCTTGCTAAGGTGTGCATAGCGGGTCTTGTAGCTATATTCGTGGTTGATTAGCACCTCTTGCCCATAGCCACTATATCGCAATCCTGTGCTACTCTTCTCGACCACCCCATCGCCGGTGGCAAAGACGGGGGTGCCTAATTTGCTACCTAAGTCGATACCCTTGTGCATAATCCTCTTATTATATATGGGATGGTTGCGCATTCCGAAGTGGCTGATCGAGTTTAGCTCCGTGCGGTCGATTGGCCAGATTGCGGGGAGTGCTGCCGACATATCCTCTTTGTTCTGTGCGAGTACTTGCAGCTGGTCGAAAGAGAGCGAGTTGGAGTAGAGGTTGCGCGCCAAGCGATCCATCTTCTTCCACGAGGAGGTCATCGCGGGGGAGTAGTAGTCACCTTGGAGTGCGGCATACTTCGACTCGGGATAGGTGACATCGGAGAGACTCATGGGCAGGGAGTCGACACCAAAAAGTGAGCGGTAGACGAAGTTGTCGCGGTGGGCGATCTCCTCCAATCGGCTCTCGGCAGCCATGATACGGTTGCTCAGAAGATTATATTTTGTGGTTAGTGCACTATTCCTTTTGTTGATACTGTGAACCTTGGGAGTATAAAAAAGATAGGAGAAGATGCCGTTGACAAACGAAATTAGGATAAAGCCCACCAAAATTCGGCGCAACGAATAAAACGCACGCATGCGTAAAGAGCTGTGTTTCACCCTCTCTATTGTGCTTTGCTGCTCTATATTTTGATTATTTTGCTCCATTATTAAAAAAACTCTCCTATTTATTATGCAAATTTAGCTTAAATTGTCTAATTTTGCAACCTATAAGCGAAACAAAAGAAACGAAATTAAAATATTTTATGGAATCGAACAAAGTAAGAGCCCTCTTTCTTGACTTTTTTGCAAGCAAAGAGCATGCGATTGTCCCCTCGGCACCAATGGTGGTCAAGGGCGACCCAACGCTAATGTTTACCAATGCTGGTATGAACCAATTCAAGGATATCTTCTTGGGTAATGCCCCCCGCAAGTGGGCTCGTGCGGCCGACACTCAGAAGTGTTTGCGTGTATCGGGTAAGCACAACGACCTCGAGGAGGTGGGTCACGACACCTACCACCACACTATGTTCGAGATGTTAGGCAACTGGTCGTTCGGCGATTACTTCAAGCGCGAGGCTATAGACTGGGCGTGGGAGCTTTTGACCGGCGTATATGGTCTGGACAAGGATCGCATGTATGCTACAGTATATGAGGGCAGCGAGGAGGATGGTGTACCATTCGACCAAGAGGCTTACGATATGTGGAAGCAGTACTTGGCTGAGGATCATATCATCAAAGGCAACAAACACGACAACTTCTGGGAGATGGGCGAGACTGGCCCTTGCGGCCCTTGTAGCGAGCTTCACTACGACTTGCGCGATGCGGAGGATGTGGCAAAGATCCCCGGCAAAGATATGGTCAATATGGGTCACTGCTTGGTGATCGAGATCTGGAACCTTGTATTTATGCAGTTCAACCGCAAGGCTAATGGCTCGTTGGAGTCGCTTCCCGCTAAGCATGTCGACACAGGTATGGGCTTCGAGCGTCTCTGTATGATTCTCCAAGACAAGAAGTCAAACTACGATACCGACGTATTCCAACCAACGATCAAGAACTTGGCCGAGATGTCGGGCAAGGTGTATGGCGAGGAGCTTAAGGCCGATGTGGCAATGCGTGTTATCGCTGACCACCTGCGTGCTATTGCATTCTCCATCGCCGATGGCCAGCTTCCATCGAACGTCAAGGCGGGATATGTCATTCGTCGTATCTTGCGCCGTGCGGTGCGTTATGGATATACTTATCTTTCGTTTGCCGAGCCATTTATGTGTCGCTTGGTGGCGGGCTTAGTTGCTCAGATGGGCGCTCAGTTCCCCGAGCTCAAGGCGCAGCAGGGTCTAATCGAGAAGGTTATCGAGGAGGAGGAGGCATCTTTCCTTCGCACGTTGGCTACCGGTATCACACTGCTCGATGGAGTTATCGCAGCGTGCGGTGGCACCATCTCGGGTAAGGATGCATTCTTGCTCTACGACACCTACGGATTCCCAATCGACCTCACCGAGCTTATCGCAAAGGAGCAGGGCGTGGAGGTTGACTTAGCGGCATTCGAGCAGGAGTTGGCAGCGCAGAAGGCTCGTTCACGCAACGCAGCAGCGGTGGATGCCGACGACTGGCAGGAGCTTTTAACAATCCGTCAGAGCGAATTTGTGGGCTACGACACCCTCGCGTGTGATGTTAAGATTGCACGCTATCGTCGTGTAACAACCAAGAATAAAACAGTCTACCAATTGGTATTCGACCGCACACCATTCTATGGTAATTCGGGCGGTCAGATTGGCGACACAGGATATATCGAGTGTGATGGAGAGAAGATCGAGGTGGTCTCGAGCGAGAAAGAGAATGGCCAAACGGTGCATATCGTAGCGAAGCTCCCCGAGAATTTGGAGGCGACTTTCACAGCACAAGTGTGTGAGCAGAAGCGTCAGAATGCCGCTAATAACCACACGGCAACTCACCTCTTGCACCACGCTTTGCGCGAGGTATTGGGTACTCACGTCGAGCAGAAGGGTTCGCTGGTTTCGCCCGACTCACTTCGTTTCGACTTCTCCCACTTCCAGAAGCTCTCACCCGAGGAGTTGCGTGCAGTCGAGATTAAGGTCAACGAGGCTATCCGCCGCAACTCTCCTTTGGAGGAGAACCGTGAGGCGAGCCAAGAGGAGGCAGCCGCAAGTGGCGCAATGATGCTCTTTGGTGAGAAGTATGGCGACAAGGTTCGTGTAATCCGCTTTGGCGACTCAGTGGAGTTGTGTGGTGGTACTCACGCTTCGGCAACCGGAAATATTGGTCTATTTAAGATCACTTCGGAGGGAGCTATATCGGCGGGCGTTCGTCGTATCGAGGCTACTTCGGGCGAGAATGCCGAGAAGATTATCTATATGGCCGAGGATATGATCAAGAGCATTTCGGAGTCGGTCAACAACAACCAAGTATTGCAGGCGGTCAAAAAGCTCGTCGAGAACAACGACACACTCTCCAAGGAGGTCGAGGCAATGCGCAAGGAGCAGACCGAGCAGTGGGCAGCTAAGTTATTGGCTAACACCCCCGAGAGGGATGGAGTAATCCTAATTAGCGGCGTTACAGCGCGTGCAGGCGAGTTCCAAAAAGATGTGGCTTACAATTTGCGTTCACAAGCAAAGAATGTGATCTACGTTGCAGGATCTAACGCTACAGAGAAACCTATGCTCACCATTATGTTGGGCGACGACATAGTAGCTAAGGGCATCAACGCGGGTCAAATCATCCGCGAGGCAGCCAAAGAGATGCAAGGTGGCGGCGGAGGTCAGCCATTCTTCGCTACGGCGGGAGGTAAGAATATGGATGGCTTGCAGGCAGCAGTGAACAAGGCGGTTGAGCTAATCAAAGAGAAGTTGTAAACTAAATCTAAATAATATATTTTTCGAATGGAAAACAAAAAAGTACTACTCATGATCCTCGATGGATGGGGCAAGGGTAAGGGGGACAAAGCAGATGTAATCTACCAAATGCACCCAAAGTATATCGAGAGCATGACTGCGGCATATCCCAATGCTGAGCTTCGCACCGATGGTGAGAACGTTGGTCTGCCCGAGGGACAGATGGGTAACTCGGAGGTGGGTCACCTCAATATTGGCGCAGGTCGCGTGGTTTACCAAGACCTCGTTAAGATCAACCGCGCTTGTGCCGACAACTCCATCATGCAGAACACAGAGATCGTAAAGGCATTTGAGTATGCTAAGAGCAATGGCAAAAGCGTTCACTTTATGGGTCTTGTGTCGAATGGTGGCGTTCACTCTTCGCTGGATCACCTCTTTAAGTTGTGCGACGTTTCGGCACACTACGGCATCGACAACACCTTTATCCACTGCTTTATGGATGGTCGCGACACCGATCCACGTAGCGGAAAGGGCTTTATCGAGGCTTTGGAGGCTCACACAGCATCATCGACTGGCGTAGTTGCATCGATCATTGGTCGCTACTACGCGATGGATCGCGACAAGCGTTGGGATCGTGTTAAGAAAGCCTACGACCTCTTGGTGGGTGGCGTAGGTGAGCCCTCGACCGATATGGTCGCTTCGATGCAAGCGTCGTACGATGCCAATGTAACCGACGAGTTTATCAACCCCGTATATCGCGCCAACGAGAATGGCGAGGCGGTAGGTCGCATCGCCGAGGGCGACGTAGTGATCTTCTTCAACTATCGTAACGACCGTGCTAAGGAGCTTACAGTGGTTCTCACACAAGAGGATATGCCCGCCGAGGGAATGTCTACACTTCCGCTATACTATTGTTGTATGACCCCATATGACGCTAAGTTCGAGGGCTTACACATCATCTTCGACAAGGACAACGTTGCCAACACACTTGGTGAGTTCGTTGCATCGCAAGGCCTTTCGCAGCTACGTATTGCCGAGACTGAGAAGTATGCTCACGTTACCTTCTTCCTCAATGGCGGTCGCGAGGCTGAGTTCGAGGGCGAGGAGCGTATCTTGGTGTCGTCGCCAAAGGTTGCGACCTACGACTTACAGCCCGAGATGAGTGCTTATGAGGTTAAAGATAAGTTGGTAGAGGCTCTTGGAACAGAGAAGTTTGACTTTATCTGCCTTAACTTCGCTAATGGCGATATGGTGGGTCACACTGGTATCTATTCGGCTATAGAGCGCGCTATCAAGGCCGTAGACGAGTGCGTTGAGGCAGTTGTCGAGACTGCTAAGGCTAACGGCTACGAGGTGATTATGATCGCCGACCACGGTAATGCCGACAACGCAGTCAACGCCGATGGCTCGGCTAATACAGCTCACTCGCTCAATCCAGTGCCTATCGTCGTGGTATCGGATCGTGTGAAGAGCGTGAGCAATGGTATCCTTGCCGATGTCGCTCCAACTATCATCTCGCTTATGGGATTGACTCAGCCCGAGGATATGACCGGCAAATCGCTGGTAGAGCTTTAGGCTTTAGCTTTCACTTTAAATATAGAAATCTCTTATCTTCTGCGCCAAGTTACCTTGAGCAGGAAATAAGAGATTTTTTTAATTCCAGCTACGTCATTCCCGACTCGATTTTTCGTCATCCCCGACTCGATTTTTCGTCATCCCCGACTCGATTTTTCGTCATCCCCGACTCGATTTTTCGTCAT
>JBCQVM010000077.1:0-3337 GCA_047173105.1 Rikenellaceae bacterium | reverse complement strand
TAAGAAAATTTTATCGCTTAGGCGGAATAAATTTGAGCCTGGCTCCGATTTGTTTCGCCTTTTCTTATGTCCCTATAGTTTCTTGACCTCAATTCAGTTGCATTTGCAGGTTGAATTCAGACATTATTAGCCTGAATAGGCTTGATAGTTGGAATGACAAAGGGGTAGGAATGAACGATTTACACACTGTTTCCCATACTTTTTAAAAAGAAACAACTAAAAATTTGGTAATTTCAAAAAAAGCCCCTATATTTGCAGTCGCTAAAATAAAGCAGCCCAGGTGGTGAAATTGGTAGACACGCTACTTTGAGGGGGTAGTGAACATTGGTTCGTGTGAGTTCGAGTCTCGTCCTGGGCACAAAAGGTTAGATAGTTGGTTGACAGCTGTTTAACCTTTTTCTTTTTGTGTTTTGGACTATTCCGGATCAAGTATAATTTCGGGTCAGGTGAAATTTCCGGTGGAGAAACAGCTTCTTAAAACCACTACACTACGTCATCCTTATCACATGCGTCATCCTCATCCACTGTACGTCATCCTCGCGAATGCGGGGATCTTATACAAACGCCAAGGCGTTAAGATTCCCGTTTTCACGGGAATGACGTAGAGGGGAGGAGACGGGAATGACGTGAAGGAGGCGGGAACGTGGATGGGCGCGAATGATGTAGAGGGGAGGAGGCGCGAATGAAGTAGAGGGTGGAAAACGAATGAGAGTGATCCGCGCCCACAAGTTTAACCACATTAAAAATTATTAATTAAAGTCCAATTAATACAATTTTCGCCAAATCATTTGGTAGTTTAAAAATATTTGCTTAATTTTAGAAACTGATACCTAAAGTTTAACCTAAAACTGAGCAGATATGAAAAATTATGCAACTAAAGAGATTAAGGACATCGTCCTTATTGGAGCTCCCGGCACCGGGAAAACTACCCTTGCCGAAGCAATGGCCTTTGAGGGAAAGGTAATTGATCGCAGGGGTAGCGTTGAGGCGTGCAACACGCTTTCCGACAACACGGATATCGAACACGACTACAAGCGTTCGATCTATTCCACTCTCCTCTTCACCGAGTTTATGGATCGTAAGCTCAATATTATTGACTGCCCCGGCTCCGACGATTTCTGCGGAAGCCTCTTCTCGGCATTCAAAGTTGCGGATATTGGTGTATTCCTCTTCAATGCGCAGAGCGGCTGGGAGGTAGGATCCGAGATTCAGGCTCGTTATGCTCGTCTACTCAAGAAGCCTGTGATTGGCGTAATCAGCCAATTGGACTGCGACAAAGCTAATTATGATGCGGCAATCGATAGTATCAAATCGGCTGCTGGAATCAAGCCTGTAATCGTTCAATATCCTATCAATCAGGGTGCTGCATTCGACTCATTTGTCGATGTGCTGATGATGAAGATGTATCGTTTCACCGACAACAACGGCAACCGCGAGGAGCTTGATATCCCCGCCGAGGAGATGGAGCGCGCCATGGAGCTCAACAAGGAGTTAGTGGAGATCGCAGCCGAGAACGACGAGGCACTAATGGAGATGTATTTCGACAAAGGAACCCTCACTCAAGATGATATTCGCTTGGGATTGAAGTATGGTTTGGCGGCACGTGCCCTTATGCCAATCTTCGTTACGAGTGGCAAGAAAGATATTGGCACTAAGCGCCTTATGGAGTTTATTATCAATGTGGCTCCGGGCCCAATCGCAGCGCCCAACTTCCTATCGACCGAGGGCGAGGAGATCGAGGCAGACGCTTCGCAGAGTCCCGTGGCATTTATCTTCAAGAGTCAATTGGAGCAACATATCGGCGAGATCAGCTACATGCGTGTGATTCGCGGATGCATCACCGAGGGCATGGAGCTCATCAATCCACGCACGGGTAACAAGGAGAAGATCTCCCAGCTCTTCGCCGTTGCGGGCAAGAACCGCGTGAAGGTCACCGAGCTTTCGGCGGGCGATATCGGCTGCACAATCAAGCTTAAGTCGACTCAAACCAACGACACACTTTGTGCTCCATCGGAGAGCATTTCGATCGACCCGATCAGTTTCCCCGAGCCTCGCTACCGCGCTGCAATCAAGGCTGGTGAGGGCGATGAGGAGAAGTTGGGACGTTACCTCAACGAGGCTAAGTTCGAGGATCCAACCTTGGTTATCGACTACTCTAAGGAGCTTAAGCAGACTGTGGTTCAGGGTCAGGGTGAGCACCACCTTAATATCCTCAAGATGAAGTTGGAGCGCGACGCCAAGATCACATTCGAATATATTGCACCACGCATCCCATATCGTGAGACAATCACCAAGATCGCCCAAGCGGACTACCGCCACAAGAAGCAATCGGGTGGTGCAGGTCAATTTGGCGAGGTGCATATGATCGTCGAGCCATATTACGAGGGAATGCCCGATCCAAAGACATATAAGGTGGGTGGCAAGGAGATCACCGTGAATGTCAAGGGACGTGAGGAGCAAGACCTCCCATGGGGTGGTAAACTCTTGTTCTACACGGCGATTGTTGGTGGAGCTATCGACGCTCGTTTTATGCCTGCAATCCTGAAGGGAATCATGGAGAAGATGGACGAGGGCCCACTCACAGGTTCCTACGCTCGTGACATCCGCGTGGTGATCTACGATGGTAAGATGCACCCGGTGGACTCAAACGAGATCTCGTTTAAGTTGGCGGCACGCAACGCTTTCAAGGAGGCATTCCGTAATGCCGGCCCCAAGATCATGGAGCCAATCTACGATGTGGAGGTGCTTACACCAAACGAATATATGGGTGCCGTGATGAGCGATTTGCAGAACCGCCGTGCGATGATTATGGGAATGGAGTCCGACAAGGGCTTCGATCGTCTCCTCGCACGTGTGCCGTTGGCAGAGCTCTACCGCTACTCGACTTCGCTTTCGTCACTTTCGTCGGGCGCTGCGACCTACTCCATGAAGTTCGCTTCGTATGAGCAGGTGCCATCCGACGTTCAGGATAAGTTGCTCAAGGCTTATACCGACACCGACGAGGAGTAGACTCTACTTTATTGCCCCGATGGGGTGATGTATAAAAGATTGGAACATTGGGCAATTTCGGTTGCTTCAATGTTCCAATCTTCTTTATGATTAGATATTTCCTCGGTGGTTAGGTGTTATTCTCGATGGGGAAATGAAACTTTAAGAAACATTTGTCCATTGTGCCATATATTACGTCATCCTCGCGAATGCGGGGATCTTTAAGTGAGAGGTGCTCAGTTTTTAAGATTCCCGTTTTCACGGGAATGACGAGGAGGAGAGGCGGGAATGACGAGGAGGAGAGGCGGGAATGACGAGGAGGAGAGGCGGGAATGACGAGATCGAAAAA
>JBCQVM010000037.1:0-18722 GCA_047173105.1 Rikenellaceae bacterium | reverse complement strand
AGGCGTGGATCGCCCTTTCGAAGTTGCCACGCAACTCCAATCCTATCCGTCAACACAACCGTTGTAAGCTTACTGGTCGTCCAAAAGGTTATATGCGTTTGTTCGGTATCAGCCGTATTCAGTTCCGCGAGATGGCATCGAATGGTCTCATTCCCGGTGTGACTAAAGCAAGCTGGTAGGCGAAGTTTGATTTATAAGGCGATTCTCGGCACTTCACTGCGATTTTAATCCTCAAGCACCTATGTGCGCTGTGGTTAAAAATCCTCGTGAAGCCCCAAGACTCATTCTTCTAAATAAAACTTCTCGGTTCGTGGGTTTTTGACCTCGCGAACTGTAGAAAAAACTAATGGGGTGGTTGGTTCTGCCTTCCGCCCCATTCTTTAAATTATTTTTCAGGTTAAACCTTGAGGGTGCCTACATGGTGCGAGTCTCGACTCTTCGCCAATCTATAGTGCCCGTATGGTGGGAGGGAGGCTAACGCCCGCTCATTGAAGAGGTCTCTCCTTATATTTCTGTTGCCCTCGGGCGCAGTTTGCCACTGACCTTAGGCAGGGTCTGGGTGCTCTCATCGCATGATCGCGGAGCGCTATTTTCTGCTTGTGAGTCATCCCCTCGGGGAGTGGTGTGCGATGTTAGCTAATGATGGCTAACATTTTTTTGCTTGTAAGGGTTCTTTGATTTTTGTGGATCAACGTTTAATTCCGGCGGAAAATAATTTTTAGCCGTTATTCCCGAGAAAACTGGAATCCTAACTCCACTCGCATTTGCATAAGATCCCCGCATTCGCGAGGATGACGTGAAGTTTGTGGGGAGGATGATGACCATAACGCAAGGAGCTCACAGCCCATAACGCAAGGAGCTCGCAGCAACGAGAGAAAAATAATTTGAAGAAATTTACCCTAAAATGCTGATAATTGAGAAATTATCACTATATTTGCCCACTTTTGCACCCGTAATGAAAGGGTGGTGCAGAGGTCATTGGCGGGAGAGGTATGCATATACCCCTGACGTTCAATGTATTAACTAATTATTAATTTTTAACTTTTAATTCATTATGACAGATCCAATAGCGGATTTTCTAACGAGAATTAGAAACGCAGTGAAAGCCAACCACAAGGTGGTTGAAGCTCCTGGTTCAAAAATTAAGCAAGAGATCACCAAGATCCTTTACGATCAGGGTTACATCTTAGCTTACAAATTCGACACTAATGAGAAGGGTTTCCCTATCATTAAGATCGCGTTGAAGTGGAATGCACAGACCAAGACCAACGCAATCAAGAACCTTAAGCGCGTGAGCCGTCCCGGTTTGCGTCAGTACTCTTCGGTAGATGAGCTACCTCGTGTACTTAATGGTTTGGGTATTGCGATTGTTTCAACATCTAAGGGTATCATGACTGATGCTGCGGCACGTCGTGAGAGAGTAGGTGGTGAGGTTCTTTGCTACATCTATTAATTGATTAAACAGAAATTTTATGTCAAGAATTGGTAAATCACCTGTAAACTTGCCCGCTGGCGTAACCGTAGAGGTTTTGGCTGGTAACGTGGTAAGCGTTAAAGGGCCTCTTGGTGCACTGACTCAGAAAGTTGATTCAGATATCACAGTAGAAGTTGGCTCTTACAAAGAGAAAGATACTGAGAAGGATATTCCAGCAGTACTTTTGAGCCGTCCTACAAATCAACCACGTCACCGTTCACTTCACGGTCTATATCGTTCGCTTATCAATAACATGGTTATTGGTGTATCGAAAGGTTTCGAGATCAAACAAGAGTTGGTCGGTGTAGGTTTCAAAGCAGAGACTAAGGGACAAATGTTGGAGTTGAGTCTTGGTTACTCACACGACATCCACGTAATGCTTCCAGCCGAGGTTAAGGCGGTAGCAGTAACAGAGAAGAAGGGTAATCCTATCCTCACACTCACGAGCATCGACAAGCAACTTGTAGGTCAAGTTGCAGCGAAGATCCGCTCATTGCGTAAGCCTGAGCCATATAAGGGTAAGGGTATTAAGTTTGTTGGCGAGCAAATCCGTCGTAAGGCAGGTAAGTCAGCAGGTGCTAAATAGTAAATAAGGTCAGATTATGTCATTAAGTAAGGTAGAAAGAAGATCGAGAATCAAGATGCGTATCCGTAAAATCGTGAACGGTACTGCACAGATGCCTCGAATGACTGTATTCCGTAGTAACAAACAAATCTACGTACAGTTTATCGATGACCAAGCAGGTGTTACTTTGGCAGCTGCCTCTTCTGTAGAGGTTGCCGAGCAAACTGCTGGTAAAAATAAAATAGAGGTTGCTGCCGTTGTTGGTAAGCTCGCTGCAGAGCGTGCTATCGCAAAAGGTATTTCGACAGTAGCATTCGACCGTAATGGTTACCTTTATCACGGTAGAGTTCAAACATTAGCGGATGCCGCACGTGAAGGCGGTCTTAAATTCTAAGAGATTATGTCAAATAGCAACATACAGAAAGTACGTACAAGCGACCTTGAGTTGAAAGACAAACTCGTAAGCATCCAACGTGTTACAAAGGTAACAAAGGGTGGTCGTACATTTACCTTCTCGGCGATTGTCGTAGTAGGAAATGAGAACGGTGTCGTAGGTTATGGTTTGGGTAAAGCCTCAGAGGTAACCACAGCAATCTCTAAAGGTATTGAGGATGCAAAGAAAAACCTCGTTAAAATACCTATTATCAACGGAACAATTCCTCACAAACAAGAGATGCGTTACAGCGGTTCTGAGGTGATGATTCGTCCAGCTGCTCCTGGTACTGGTATTATCGCAGGTGGTGCGATGCGTGCCGTATTGGAGTCAGTAGGTGTGAAGAACGTCTTGGCGAAGAGTAAAGGTTCATCTAACCCTCACAACTTGGTGAAGGCTACAGTTGGAGCTCTTTGTGAGTTGCGTGATGCTTATAGCGTAGCGCAAGTTCGTGGTATCTCTATGAAACAAGTGTTTAACGGTTAATTTTAAGAAGTACTATGGCAAGATTGAAAATTACACAATTAAAGAGCCGTTGCGGCGCTACTGAGCGTCAACGTGCGAACCTCGACGCATTGGGTCTTCGTAAAATCAACGCTTCAGTTGAGCACGATGATTCTGCAATTATCAAAGGTATGATCCTTAAGGTTCAACACCTTGTAAAGGTAGAAGAGGTAAAATAGTTTATAACGTTTAAGAAAAAAGTAAACAATGGAACTCAATAATCTAAAACCCGCTAAGGGTTCAACCCACCACCAAAAACGTATTGGTCGTGGTGCAGGTTCTGGTCACGGTGGTACATCTACTCGTGGTCACAAGGGAGCTCAGTCGCGTTCTGGTTACTCTCGTAAGCTAGGCTTCGAGGGAGGTCAGATGCCACTTCAACGTCGCCTTCCAAAATTTGGTTTTAAAAATCTTAACCGTGTAGAGTACAAGGCTATCAACCTATCAACTCTTGAGGAGCTTTCTACAAAGACAGGCGCAACAGAGATTACTCTTGATGTGCTTATCTCAGCAGGTTTCGTTCAATCAAAGGATAGAGTTAAAATCTTGGGTAACGGTGCAGTAACTAAAGCAATGACTGTTAAGGCTCACGCTTTTTCAGGAAGTGCTGAGTCTGCAATCGTAGCTGCGGGAGGACAAGTAGAGAAGTTGTAAGGTTACGCTAAAACCCAAATATTATGAATACTTATATTATTGTTGCCGTCCTCTTTGCAATTGTTGTTGCACTTTTGGCGACCAACAAAAAGGTAGTCGAGACTATCCAAAATATGTACAAGATCGAGGAGCTTCGCAATCGTGTTATCTACACATTGCTTCTTCTACTTGTCTATCGCTTGGGTAGCTTCGTAGTGATCCCTGGTATCAACCCAACACTTCTTGGTGCGGGCTCAGCTCTTGCGGATCAATTAGAAGGTAATGGTCTTTTAGGCCTACTCAACGTATTCTCGGGTGGAGCATTTGGTAACGCTGCAATCTTTGGTCTTGGTGTGATGCCTTACATCACAGCGTCGATCATTATCCAACTTTTGGGTATGATGATCCCTTATTTCCAAAAGATTCAAAAAGAGGGTGAAAGCGGTCGTCGTAAGATGAACCAATGGACTCGTTTCCTCACAATTGGTGTTTTGATTTTGCAAGGTCCTACCTATATTGCAAATCTATACCACCAAGTGCCAGATGCTTTCGTTTATGGTAACTCATTCGGATTCACAGCGTATGCTACAGCAATCCTTACTGCGGGTACCATGTTCGTAATGTGGTTGGGCGAGAAAATTACAGATAAGGGTATTGGTAACGGAGTATCGCTAATCATCATGATTGGTATCGTAGCTCGTCTCCCACAAGCTCTTTTGGGTGAGATCACAGCTCGTTTCCAAACCTCTGATGGTAGTGTTATCATGATTATCATCGAGCTAGCAATCCTAGCTTTGATCTTTATGGCAACAATAGCTGTGGTTCAAGCTGTACGCAAGATTCCTGTACAGTACGCTAAGCGTATCATTGGCAATAAGCAATATGGTGGCGTTCGCCAATATATTCCCCTAAAGATGAATGCGGCAAATGTAATGCCTATCATCTTTGCACAAGCATTGATGTTTATCCCTATGCTTTTCGTTAATATTGCTCCAGGTTTTGCTTCGGCATACAGCAATATGACAGGATTTGCATATAACATTACTCTAGCAGTGTTGGTGATTCTATTCACCTACTTCTACACTGCGATCATTGTTAACCCTCAAATGATGGCTGACGATATGAAACGTAACGGTGGTTTTATCCCAGGTGTTAAACCAGGTAAGAGCACAGTTAGTTATATCGACGCTGTTATGACGAGAATCACACTTCCAGGCTCAGTATTCTTGGCAATCGTGGCAATTATGCCAGCTTTGGCCATCAACCTATTGGGTATTCAACAAACTTTTGGCTACTTCTATGGTGGTACATCGTTGTTGATTATGGTGGGTGTAGTTCTTGATACTCTCAAGCAGATAGAAAGCTACCTGTTGATGCGTCACTATGATGGTCTCATGAAGACTGGACGTATTCAAGGTCGTTAATTTAAAGTTTTATCTGAGTCAGGAATGATATACTTAAAAACAGAGGAGGAGATCGAGCTGCTCCGTGAGAACAATATCTTGGTTAGTAAAACCTTGGCTGAAGTGGGTCGCCACATCAGAGAGGGTGTCACAACTAAAGAGTTGGATCGTATAGCTGAAGAGTTTATTCGCGATCACGGAGCAGTTCCAGCTTTCCTCGGTTACCAAGGATTCCCAGCATCGTTGTGCGTTTCGGTCAACGAGAATGTGGTTCATGGTATCCCGACAGATAAATGCGTTCTCAAAGAGGGCGACATAGTATCGGTAGATTGTGGTACGTTTCTAAAGGGGTTTGTTGGTGACTCGGCATATACATTTGCCGTAGGAGAGGTTGCGAAGGAAGTTAAGCAACTTATGGAAGTTACCAAAGAGGCTCTTTATAAAGGTACGGCTCAAGCCAAAGCTGGTAATCGTGTAGGCGATATATCGGCAGCAGTACAAGAGTACGCTGAGAGCTTTGGTTATGGCGTGGTGCGAGAGTTAGAGGGACACGGTTGTGGTCGGCAAATGCACGAATCACCAGGGGTTCCCAACTTTGGCGCAAGAGGTAGAGGTCCACTGCTTAAGGCAGGAATGGTAATCTGCATCGAACCGATGATTAACATGGGTACAAAGGCGGTAGTTTTTGAGCGAGACGGTTGGACCGTACGTACAAGAGATCGCAAACCTTCGGCACACTACGAATTTGCAGTGGCAGTAGGTAAAGATGGCCCAGATATTTTGACGGATTATAGTATAATCGAATACGAACAAAAAAAGTAAGACTCCATGGCAAAACAGACTGCTATTGAAAGGGACGGAACAATTATCGAGGCACTTAGCAACGCTATGTTTCGAGTTGAATTAGATAATGGACACGTTATCACCGCCCACATCTCAGGAAAGATGAGAATGCACTACATTAAAATCTTGACAGGAGATAAAGTAAAGGTAGAGATGACACCTTACGATTTGAGTAAGGGTAGAATCTCATTTAGGTACAAATAACCAACGGGAAGGTTCAAGTGTCGGGTCATCATAGTGGCGCGAGAGTTGAGTTGAACCATAGATTGCTTAACACACACAATGAAAGTAAAAGCATCAATTAAGAAAAGAAGTGAGGATTGCAAGATCGTTCGCCGTAAAGGAAAACTTTACGTGATCTGCAAAAAGAATCCTAAGTTTAAAATGCGTCAAGGTTAATTGACCACCATTAAACTGTTTAATTAAAGAAGAAAATTTATGGCACGTATAGTCGGTGTAGATTTACCAAAAAACAAGAGAGGCGAGATCGCTTTGACCTATATCTATGGTATCGGTCGCAGCACAGCTCAAGCTATTCTCGACGAGGCAGGCATTAGCTATGACCTCAAAACAGATGACTGGAATGACGATCAGATTGCTGCAATTCGTTCAGCTATCGCTTCAATGGGCCTTAAGGTCGAGGGAGAGTGTCGTTCAGTTGTACAACTAAACATTAAGCGCTTGATGGATATCGGTTGCTACCGTGGAATCCGTCACCGTTTGGGTCTTCCTGTTCGTGGACAGGGTACTAAGAACAACGCTCGTACGCGTAAAGGTCGTAAAAAGACAGTCGCTAACAAGAAAAAGGCAACTAAGTAATAGGATAGAGTTATGGCAAAGAAAACTGGAACAGTTAAGAAGAAAGTTGTTAAGGTTGGAGCAGCAGGTATGGTATACGTGCACTCTACATTTAACAATGTTATCATTACAATTACCAACGAGGTTGGTGATGTAATCAGCTGGTCTTCAGCAGGTAAAATGGGTTTCCGTGGTTCTAAGAAGAACACTCCATATGCTGCTCAGACTGCATCTGCCGATTGCGCAAAGGTTGCTTATGATATGGGTTTACGCAAGGTTAAGGTTTACGTGAAGGGCCCCGGCGCTGGTCGTGAGTCAGCAGTTCGTACAATCCACGGTGCTGGTATCGAGGTTATGGAGATTATCGACGTAACACCAATGCCACACAACGGTTGTCGCGCACCAAACCGTCGTCGTGTATAATCACCTAGCGGTTAAGAAAAGCAGATCAATTAAACGATTAAAGAAGTAAAACAATGGGAAGATATATAGGACCTAAATCAAAAATTGCCAGAAAGTTTGGCGAGGCGATCTTCGGAGCAGACAAAGTTCTTGAGAAGAGAAACTACCCTCCCGGACAGCATGGTTTAGCTCGCAAGCGCAAGAAAGTCTCTGAGTATGGAGAGCAGCTTAGCGAGAAGCAAAAAGCAAAAGCTACCTACGGACTCTTGGAGAAGCAGTTTGCTCGTACTTACGATGCAGCTGGCCGTATGGGTGGTATCACAGGTGAGAACTTGTTGAAGTTATTAGAGTGCCGTTTGGACAATGTTGTTTATCGTTTGGGTATCGCGCCTACACGTGCAGCAGCTCGTCAGTTGGTATCACACCGTCACATTTGTGTGAATGGAAGTGTTTTGAACATTCCATCATATTCACTCAAGGTAGGTGAGGTAGTATCAGTTCGCGAGAAGTCTAAGAGTTTGGAGGTTATCACCTCTTCGCTTTCGGGTGCTTCTAAGAGCCGTTACGCATGGCTCGAGTGGGATCAAGTAACTATGTCTGGTAAGTTCTTGCAACGACCAGAGCGTGAGGAGATTCCAGAGAACATCAAGGAGCAACTTATCGTAGAGTTGTACTCTAAGTAGTAATCACACAACACACAATTAATTATGGCAATATTAGCATTTCAGAGACCTGAGAAGGTAATCATGCTCGAGTCTACTCCCTCATTCGGAAAGTTCGAGTTCCGCCCGTTGGAGCCCGGATTCGGTATGACTATTGGTAACGCACTCCGTCGTATCTTGCTCTCTTCGCTCGAAGGTTACGCAATCACTACCGTCAAGGTTGGAGGCGTTGATCACGAATTTGCCGCTGTACCTGGTGTAATGGAGGGAATGATTGATATCATCCTCGCCCTTAAACAAGTTCGTTTTATCCGCACTGTCGACAATGAGGAGGCAGAGCAGGTTTCAATCCCAGTGGTTGGAGTAACGGAGCTTACAGCAGGCTATATTTCAAACTTCCTCTCATCGTTCGAGGTATTGAACCCTGATTTGGTAATCTGCCACCTCGCAGCAGGCACTAAGATGCAACTTACTATCACCATTGGTAAGGGTCGTGGCTATATTCCATCAGAGGAGAATGCCCCAGCTGACTGCGAATTTGGTACCCTTCCGATCGACTCTATTCACACTCCAATCAAGAATGTGAAGTATTCGATCGAGGACTACCGTGTGGAGCAGAGAACTGACTACGAGAAGTTGAATCTTGAAATCACAACAGACGGTTCGATTCACCCTAAGGAGGCTCTCAAAGAGGCAGCTAAGATCCTAATCCAACACTTTATGTTGTTCTCAGATGAGAAGATCACAGTGAATATGGAGGATAGCAGCGCCGCTGAGGAGTTCGATGAGGATGTACTTCACATGCGTCAACTACTCAAGACTAAGCTTTCAGACCAAGATTTGAGTGTTCGTGCATTGAACTGTCTTCGTGCAGCTGATGTTGAGAGCGTTGGTGACCTTGTGAAGCTCAACCGCAACGACTTGCTTAAGTTCCGTAACTTCGGTAAGAAGTCGCTCACCGAGCTCGATGAGTTACTCGACTCACTCAACCTCAAATTCGGTATGGATGTATCAATCTACAAACTTGATAAAGATTAATTAAATGAGACATAATAAAAAATTCAACCACCTTGGCAGACAAGCGGGTCACCGCAAAGCAATGTTGGCAAATATGGCATCATCGCTTATTATGCACAAGCGTATCGAGACTACTGTCGCTAAGGCTAAGGCTGTACAAATGTACATCGAGCCATTGGTAACTAAGTCAAAAGAGGACGTAACACACCAGCGTCGTATGGTGTTCTCTTACCTCAAGCAAAAAGAGGCTGTTACAGAGTTGTTCCGCACTATTGCTCCTAAAATTGCAGAGCGTCCCGGCGGTTATACACGTATTCTTCGCACCGGCTTCCGTTTGGGAGATGCTGCTGAGATGTGTATCATCGAGTTCGTTGACTTCAACGACGCTTACACTTTGGGTACTGCACCAGCAGCTTCTGCTGAGGCTAAACCAAAGACTCGCCGCTCACGCAAGCCAGCTGCTGCTAAGTCAACCGACGCAGTAGAGGATGCAACAGTTGTAGAGGCTAAGCCAAAGGCAGCTGCTAAGCCACGCGCACCACGCGCAACTAAGGCTACCAGCGCTAAGGTTTCAGCAACTAAAACAAACGTTGGTAAGAAGATGTAATTCGAATTACATACCTCGATAAAAAGAGATTGTGGCTTTTGCTACAATCTCTTTTTTGCGTTTGCCATTCCCACCTTGGATTGTTTGTTCTGTAAAGCCGCATATATAACGTCATTCCCGACTTGATCGGGAATCTTGCACGCGCTATGTGACTAAAATTAAGATTCCCGTTTTCACGGGAATGACGTGAAAGGGGCGGGAATGACATGGAAGGGGTGCAAAATGACGTGAAAGTGGCGGGAATGACGTGGATGGGGTTAAAACTATTTGTGCGGCTATTATGGCTCAATCCAAATTTCCGGTAGAGAAACAAACTATTAAAACCACTACGTCATCCTCACCACTACGTCATCCTCACCTCATACGTCATCCTCATCACCTCCTCGTCATCCTCGCGAACGCGGGGATCTTATACAAATGCAAGGGAGTTAAGATTCCCGTTTTCACGGGAATGACGTGAAAGTGGCGGGAATGACGTGAAAGTGGTTAAGCTCTATACAAAGCTTGCCAGCAAACGGAAAACAGGCTGATAGTCGATTGACTATCAGCCTGTTTTCTTTGTCGGGGTACCAGGATTCGAACCTGGGACCCTCTGCTCCCAAAGCAGATACGCTAACCGGACTGCGCTACACCCCGATGAAAAGCAACATTAGACGTTGAATTCGGATGCAAAGATAGTGCTTATTTTTGATTCTGCAAATTATTCTACAAATTATTATTAAATATTTTTTTGAACTTTGCGACGAATAGGTGCGCAAAACGATCTAATTCACCCATTTATCTGCACTCTACACACAGTTCAGCTTTAATAATAAATGCTAAATTATAGCGTTGTGAGTACAAAAGGGGGAGGATACACCGTTTTGGAGAGTGAGCAAAAGCGCAAAATAGAGCAGCTTTATTATCTCACGTTTGCTCAAAGTGAGAATGTCGAGTAGAATTTTGCGCGAAAAATAGTGAGTATAAACTAAATAAAAGTTTGACATTATTCGAATTTTTATTATCTTTGCCCTTGGATTGTGGCACTTAGAGCCGTATTCCAAAAATATTATTAGGGATACACCCTTGTAGCAGTGTGAGTTATAACTGCTATTTGGTGGTTTCTAAGGGTTTGTTGAACATGAAAATTTATATAAATATGGTATCTAAAACAAGATTGTGGTTCCTTGCCACATTTATGCTTCTAATTTCGAGCTGCGCTTCGCAGAAGGAGATCTCCTATCTTCAGGGGCCCATCGAGGATTACTCAAAAGTTATTGATGTCCCCTACGAGGTTAAGATCAAACCAGATGACCTTATCGCGATCATGGTTAACAGCCGCGATGCCGAGTTGGCGCAGATGTTCAACCTACCCATGGTTAACTACCAAACTGGCACGAGGGTTACGGGGCAAAATACTTGTTTACCATATTTAGTTACCCCCGATGGCTATATTGACTTCCCTGAGTTGGGCATGCTACATGTAGTGGGTATGACTCGTTCGGAGTTGGCTGCATATATCAAAAACGAGCTTATCTCGCGCGGACTTATCAACGACCCTGTGGTTACGATCCAATACCAAAACTACCAAGTTTCGGTCATCGGTGAGGTCAGCAAACCGGGTAGCTTCTCGCTAAGTAGCGACCGCATCACTATCTTCGACGCATTGAGTATGGCGGGCGATATGTCGATCTATGGTAGACGTGACAATGTCAAGGTGATCCGCGAGGAGGATGGCGTTCGTTTTATCTCCGAGGTTGACCTTCGTAGCATCGACATCTTGAACTCTCCATTCTACTACCTACAACAAAACGACGTGGTTTACGTCGAGCCAAATAAGGTGCGAGCAGGACAGAGCGAGATCAACTCCAATAGAACGTTGGGAACCTACGCCTCGGTGCTTTCGGTACTTTTGACACTTGTAGCATTAATTCTGTAATAGCTTTGTAATAAAAAAAGATATGAATAACGAAAATAGATACTCATCTGAGTCGGTAGACAACATTGCACACGACGAGATTAACATCAAAGATTTAGTGATGGTCTGCTTCCAGAATCGCTTCTGGTTTGGCCTCTCTGTAATTATATTTGTAGCGCTTGGCGTCTTGTTCGTCAAGATGCAGCCCAACATCTACTCGCGTGTGGCAACTGTCATCGTAGAGGATGATCGCCGTGGCGGTAGCGTTAGCGAGGCTGCTGCATTCCAAGAGATCTTTAGCATGGGTGGCAGCGGATCAGTCTACAACGAGATGGGACTTCTGGAGAGTAACCGCATTATGTACGAGGTTGTCGATCGTCTCGATTTGGAGATCACATACCAAATCCGTGAGAAGCTCCGCATGCGCGACCTCTACAACGAGAGCCCAATCAAGGTGCAGTTCACCGATATCCTACCATCGCAATATATAGGTTTCGTGATCAAGTTCTTGAGCCCCTCACAGGCCGAGATATCTAAGCTCACTATCTTTGCGCAGTATCCTGCCAAGAGCGATATTATCCTCGAGGATAGAGTAGTTAACATCGGAGAGCCGGTAGTCACTGAGTATGGCACATTCTCCATCACCCCTACACTCTTTATGAACGAGAAGGTGATCGGCATCCCTATTTTTGTGATGCGCAGCTCTCCACAAGAGACTGGCCGTACATATAGCCGCGCGTTGAGTGTTAACCTTATCGACAAGTTCGCTTCGCTCGTAACGCTATCGATTAACGACACAAACATCCAGCGCGCTGAGGATGTGATCAACACTCTTATTCAGGTCTATAGCGACGATGCTATCAACGACAAGAACGTAATCTTGACCAACACCACGAAATTTATCGAGGATCGACTCGTAATTATCGAGGCCGAGCTTACCGCAGTAGATGCCGAAATCGAGAACTTCAAGCGCGACAACAACCTCACCGATGTCGCATCGGAGGGCAGCATCTACCTTCAGGATCGCACTCGCATGGATCAAGAGAGCGTCAGCGTAATCAACGAGCTCAGCATGGCTCTCTACATGAAAGAGTACCTGCTTGATGAGACAAATATCTCGGAGCTTCTTCCAGTCAACATCGGACTCCGCGAGTCTGGACTTCAGGTGCAGATCTCCGAGTATAACAACTACATGAACAAGCGCAACAAGCTTATGCTCAATAGTAGCGCCAACAACCCAATCGTAGTTGACTACCAGAATATATTGACCCGCATGCGCTCGTCGATCCTGCTTTCGGTCGACAACCTTATCAAGGGTCTCGAGATTCAGGTTGCCAATCTCAATCGCCGCGAGGACGAGAGTTTGAATCGTATCAAGGATATCCCATCTCAGCAGAACTATATCGCAAGCGTGAGCCGCCAACAGCTTATCAAAGAGCAGCTATACCTCTATCTTTTGAACAAACAAGAGGAGAGCGAATTGCAGCGCTCGATCACCGAGAGCAACTGCCGCATCGTCGATTCGGCTGAGGGCACTATGCGTCCGGTCGCTCCAAACAAGAAGATGATCGTTCTCTTTGCATTTATCCTCGGACTAATAATTCCTGCGGGAATCATCTATGTCATCAGCATCTTTAGCACAACTATCCAAAACAGAAAAGATGTCAAAGATGTACTCACAGTGCCATTCTTGGGCGATATTCCTTTCGAGAAGGGAACTCTTAAAAATGGTTTGGCAGTGGGCGAGGGTAGCCGCAATGCAGTAAGTGAGGCCTTTAAGATCGTCCGCGACAATATTGACTTGATGTCGGTAGAGGGTAGTGGCGTCGGACGTGTGCTTCAGCTCACCTCGCTCAACCCCGGCTCGGGCAAGAGTTTTATCTCGACCAATATGGCTATGAGCATGTCGATTGGTGGAGTAAAAGTTGTCCTTGTCGATATTGATATCCGCAAGGGTACCCTAAGTAAGGAGTGTGGTATCGGCACCAATGCTCCGGGATTGTCGCAATACCTCACTGGTAAGATTGACTCGGTCGATAAGATCATCCGCCCATTCACCTCTGAGGCAAAATTCGACTTTATATCGTCGGGAGCACTTCCTCCAAACCCAGCTGAGTTGCTTAAGAGTAAAGCTTTGGCAGACTTAATCGATGAGTTGAAGCAGAGATACGACTACGTAATCATCGACAATCCTCCATTCGGTATGGTGGTTGATGCTGCGATCTGTGCTCGCCTTTGTGACCAATCAATCTATATTATTCGTGCAGGCAAGTTCGACAAGCGCTTCCTACCCGATGTACAGGAGCTATACAACCAAGGCAAGTTGCCTAATATGAGCGTTCTACTCAATGGTGTAGATACCTCTACAAGTGGCCGTGGATATGGATACGGTTATGGATACGGTTATGGATATGGTTACGGATATGGCTACGGCGAGTCTGAGGCTGACAAGGTGCCATGGTATCGCAGATTCTTAGGAATCTAAAAATAATTTTAGACAAGAAATGTTATTCTTCTCACGTAAACATGAACTCCTTAAAACCCCTCTCTTCGAGGGGTTTAAGGATTATCATAGCCACATCCTACCCGCAGTCGACGATGGCGTGAAGAGCCTCGATGAGTCTCTCACAGTACTCGAATATTTCGAGCAACTCAAGGTCGCCGAGGTTATCCTAACACCCCACGTGATGGCGGGAATTAACGAGGGTAGCAACGATGTACTTAGCACATATCAAACTATATGCGAGGCATATAAAGGCGATATCAAACTTTCGTTAGCCTCCGAATATATGTTGGATACCAACTTCCCAGCACGCTTCGCCGAGGGTGCCCGCATGCTCGAGGGGAATAGCATCCTCGTGGAGACTTCCTACTTCTCAGCCCCCAACAATGTCGATGAGCTACTATTCGAGGTGTGCTGCTCGGGCTGCAAGCCAGTGATCGCCCATCCCGAAAGGTACCTATATATGGAGAATAAAGATTATCACAAGCTACAAGAAAAGGATTACGCATTCCAACTTAACCTGCTTTCATTCTCCGACATCTACGGCCCCCAAGTGACCAAGAACACCATGTATCTGCTTGAGCAAGGGCTATATAACGTCATCGGTACCGACCTCCACCGACTAAGCACATTCAAATCCCGCATATCGCAAATCAAACTCTCGACTAAGAACATCGACCGCCTACTTGAGCTCAAGGGAAACCGACTACTTTAGGCGCTTGCTTACTGCCTCCGGCGGGCGGGGATAGCACCCCCGCGGGTGCACTTATTTTATTGCGGTTTTTATTGCGGTTTTTATTGCGGTTTATATTGCGGTTTTGGGCTTTTCGCTTTGCTCAAAGTTTAAAAGAGTCTCTAATTTTTCTGCCCCAAGCAAGCTTGAACAGAAAAATTAGAGACTCTTTTAAATTCTCAAACCCCTGCGGTGTTTGACCCAAAACCGAGGTTCCTCAAGAATTAATACTTAATACGTCATTCACACATCTATACGTCATTCCCGTGAAAACGGGAATCTTATACAAACGCAATAATATATGTAAATTAAGATTCCCGATCAAGTCGGGAATGACGAGCTAAAGAGAGCCTGATCTAACTCAGTTTTGGGTCAAACACTGCAAGGTGTTTGACCCAAAACTGAGGTTCCTCAAGAATTAATACTTAATACGTCATTCACACATCTATACGTCATTCCCGTGAAAACGGGAATCTTATACAAACGCAATAATATATGTAAATTAAGATTCCCGATCAAGTCGGGAATGACGAGCTAAAGAGAGCCTGATCTAACTCAGTTTTGGGTCAAACACTGCAAGGTGTTTGACCCAAAACTGAGGTTCCTCAAGAATTAATACTTAATACGTCATTCACACATCTATACGTCATTCCCGTGAAAACGGGAATCTTATACAAACGCAATAATATATGTAAATCAAGATTCCCGATCAAGTCGGGAATGACGAGCTAAAGAAAGCCCAAAATCTGCAATAAAAAGCATGCACCCGCGGGGGTGCTTATCCCCGCCCGCCGTAGGCAGTAAGCAACCAAAGCGGGCAGTAAGCAGCCAACGCAGGTGCTAAGAAACTAATAAATCTTCTCCAAAGCGACTTTAACCTGCTCATTACTAATATACTCGTCGTACTCGGTATACTTGTCGATCATGCCCTTAGGGCCGATTTCGATGATACGATTAGAGACGGTGTTAATAAACTCATGGTCGTGCGAGGTCATCAACACGATACCCTTGTAGCTCATCAGGGAGTTGTTGAATGCTTGGATCGACTCCATGTCGAGGTGGTTGGTAGGTGAGTCGAGCACCAAGGCATTGGGCTCCTCGACCATCATCTTGGCGATCATACAGCGGATCTTCTCGCCTCCCGAGAGCACGTTGACTGATTTATAGACATCCTCGCGTGCGAAGAGCATCTTACCGAGGTAGCCACGCAGGTAGACCTCCATGGTGTCGGATGAGTACTGTGCCAACCAGTCGATAATCGAGATCTTGCTCTCGAAGAAAGAGTGGTTGTTGAGCGGCAGGTAGCTGTTGCGGATCGTCACGCCCCACTTAGCCTCGCCCGAATCGGGGGTGTCATTGCCCGAGATAATCTCCAAAAGGGCGGTGATGATACGTGGCTCGCGCGAAATAAAGGTAACCTTATCGCCCTTATTGATTGTGAAGTTAACATCCGAGAATAGCATCTCGCCACCGATGCTCTTGCTAAGCTCGGTCACCTCCAAGATATTGGTGCCCGGCTCGCGCTGCATGGTAAAGATGATACCCGGATACTTGCGCAACGAGGGTTTAATCTCCTCGATATTAAGCTTCTCGAGCATCTTCTTGCGCGATGTAGCCTGCTTCGACTTAGCGACATTAGCCGAGAAGCGTTGGATAAACTCCTGCAACTCCTTCTTCTTCTCTTCGGCCTTTTTATTCTGCTGAGCTTGCTGACGTTGAGCAAGTTGGCTCGACTGATACCAGAAGTTGTAGTTGCCCGAGAAGAGGTTTATTTCGTTGTAGTCGATATCGAGAATATGGGTGCTCACAGCATCGAGGAAGTGGCGGTCGTGCGATACTACGAGCACCGTTGCGTCGTAGTTTGCCAAATAGTTCTCGAGCCACATCACCGTGTTGACATCCAAGTCGTTGGTAGGCTCATCGAGGAGCAAGTTGTCAGGCTTTCCGAAGAGTGCCTGTGCCAAAAGCACCAATACCTTCTCCTTACCATTGAGCTCACCCATCAACGTGTAGTGCTTATCCTCCTTGACACCAAGGCCGCTGAGCAGCGTCTGCGCCTCATTTTCGGCATTCCATCCGTCGAGCTCTGCGAAGATCATCTCCAACTCGGCAGCCTTCTCGCCATCGGCCTCCGAGAAATCCTCCTTGGCGTAAAGCACCTCCTTTTGTTGGGTGATATCCCACAACACGGAGTGCCCCATTAGCACGGTGTTAAGCACGGTGCAGTGGTCATACTCGTTGTGATCCTGCTTCAGCACCGATAGACGCTCGTTGGGGCCAAAGGTGACACTACCCTTAGTGCAGTCGATCTCGCCGCTCAAGATCTTCAGAAAGGTCGACTTGCCGGCACCATTGGCGCCAATCACACCGTAGCAGTTGCCTGCCGTAAATTTGAAATTAACATCCTTAAATAGGACTCGCTTGCCAAATTGAAGTTCAATATTAGATACTGTAATCATTACATTTCATTTAATTAAGGCGCAAAGATAGTAATTTATTCACTATTATTGTGTTGGTTTTATATTATTTTATTACCTTTGTGGCATGATGTGTAGTTGTCGCTATGTTTGACGACACACACTACGCTGATTTATTTTGGAGTCAGTGGCTATGTTAAAGAGTATGTATTTGTTAAATTTAAATAAGTTATTTATGAAAAGGTGTTTTAGACTATTTATCCTATTATTATCTGTTACTACACTATTCTCTTGCACTGAGAATGAACTCGAAGTCACAAACCAGATCTGGTTTGAGATCAAATCGACATCTATACATATCGGACAAAGTACCGACTTAGTTTTATCAAGCGACTTGAAAGATGCAAATATCACATGGTATTCGAGCGATAGTGCAATTGCAACTGTCTCTGAGGAGGGTGTGGTTACTGCCGAAAGCTTGGGTACAGTAAATATCATCGCTACCACCACAAGTGGACATACCGCAGCATGCGAGGTTGTGGTTTCGCCCGAGATCTTCCTACTCATCAATGAGTTGACTGTGGATGTTGGTGAGGAGTATGAGATCAGCTACTACATAACACCTTCTTACTCTACCGAAACCGCTGTTACTTGGACATCTTCATCGACCTCAGTGGCAACCGTTGAGGGAGTAGAGGCTGATGATGATGACGAGGATGCTGACACTTCGGTTGGCTCGGCAATTATCACAGGCGTGAGTGAGACAGGAGAGACTACCATTACAGTATCGCTTAGCTCAGGTTCTTATGCTGAGTGTGTAGTTAATGTAGATATCATCCCCTTAGAGAGCTTCACGGTAGAGAATAACTACAATAGCTTCGTGATTGGCAATAAGAGACCACTCACTATCACCTACACCCCAACTGATGCAACCTACAAGACTCTTTCGTGGGAGAGCTCTGATGAGAGCATTGTCACTGTGAGCGAAGGTACTATGACCGCTGTTAAGGATGGTGAGGCATATATCACAGCTACCTACACCTATGGAGATAGCGATGAACCACTTACTTCGTCATGCTATGTTAAGGTTGCCCTCAATGGACTTAGCCTATCTTCAACCTCTATCAAGACTCTACCCGGCGTGACAATCGACAACCTAACCCTTACATACCTCACCGGTAGCGATGCATACACCAAAGCGTCGTGGGATAGCTCATCGCCTGAGGTTGCAACGGTAGACTGCGAGAGCGGCGAGAATGTTGCAACAATCGAGGCTCTTACGATCGGTCAGACAACTATTACCGCTACAAGCGAGGATAGCGATATTGAGGTTACTTGCACAGTTGACGTTGTCGACATCACCGAATTTATCACCTTGAGCTACGAGAAGCTTGAGAAAGAGGAATATAGCAATAGTATCCTAACTGCAACTCTATCATCGCCTTCGATCAAAAATAGTAGCACTCAATCTTGCGAGATCGTATCGTTCTCTATTCAGACATATGTTGAGAACCTACTTGATATTGATCACTACACCAAAGATTTCACATCGATAACTCTCGCAGCTGGCGAATCATACACACTTGCAGAAGATATCGATATCAATGGCTACTACAACCCTCGCTGCGTATGGGGGGTTAAGTGGAACGGCACAACTTACTATGTTACATCCAATCTTTGGGAGTAACCACAATCTAACATAAAATAGAGTGGCTAATAAGTAGAAATACTTGTTAGCCACTCTATTTTTTACATCCTCCACGTCATTTCCGTGACCCCCCCCACGTCATTTCAGTGAAACCCCCCACGTCATTTCAGTGAAACCCCCCAC
>JBCQVM010000006.1:0-69532 GCA_047173105.1 Rikenellaceae bacterium | reverse complement strand
CGCTGCTTGCTTAGCTTAACGGCATTCTCTTTAAATGCCTTGTCATAATGTTTTCTTCCCATAATGCAAAGTTAATAATTTGTTGCTTAACTTTGTCTGCATCTGGGATAGGTAATTCCAGCATAAATACGATAAGATTCTTTCATAAGAGAAAAAGCGTATTTTGTGCTACAATTAATGAAAAGACTTCTACTCATACTACCTCTTTTAGTTGTCAACCTGCGGGTTGCTGCCTAAAGAATCGAACACTCTGCCGAGCTGCACTTCGAGCAGGGCGCAACAAAGGCAGATAACACCTTCGCGAGCAATGCCAACACCATCGCCGAGACGCCCCCACGCGTCATCCCCGCGCCCCCACGCGTCATCCCCGCGCCCCCACATGTCATTCCTGCGGAGGCCACACGTCATTCCCGCGGAGGCCACATGTCATTCCTGCGGAGGCCACACGTCATTCCCGCGGAGGCCACACGTCATTCCCGCGGAGGCGGGAATCTTATGCAAACGTGAGGTGGCAAGGTTTATGAATTAAGATTCCCGATCGAGTCGGGAATGACGAAAGAGAGGCAATGACCCCACACGTCATCCTCGCGAATGCGGGGATCTTAAAAGGGAATGACAAAAGAGAGGCAATGACCCCACACGTCATCCTCGCGAATGCGGGGATCTTAAAGGGGAATGACGAAAGAGAGGCAATGACCCCACACGTCATCCTCGCGAATGCGGGGATCTTAAGCAAACGTGGGTGGTGAGGTTTATGAGTTAAGATTCCCGCCTGCGCGGGAATGACGGAAGGACGCGGGAATGACGGAAGAGATGTTAATTTACAATTTTTTAAGGTTATGAAAAAGGTTATTTACATATTAGCGGCGCTGCTGTTGGGCGGTTGCTCCGAGAGTTTCGAGGGGGGCGAGGTGGCTGATGGCGCTTCGGCTGAGATGTGCTTTGCGATTGCGGCCGAGCAGATCACTTCGCGCGCGGGGTTGTACTATACCGCTAACCTCTCAGAGGTGGGACTCTATGGCTACTGCACCACGGCCGACACGCCCGAGATAATGGCAAACGCCCTCTTCTCCAAAGATGCTTCGGGAGATTGGAGCTGCTCCGACGCCCCCACATGGAGCTATGAGGGATCGAGCGACCGCTTCTCGTTCTATGGCTATGCGCCCTACTACTCCTCGGCAGCGGGGATCACCGCAGCTGACGATGGCACAAGCTTCTCGATTGAGTATGACATGACCGACGACTACGACCTACTGCTCGCGAGCTGCACCGATATACTCCGCCCCGCGGGAGGCATGGTAAACCTCACATTCTACCATGCCCTCGCCGCGATCTCGATAACCCTCGATGATGATTATAGCAACGTCGAGGGGATGACCCTCTCGGGGTCGATGATAACCGCCGGCTCCGTGTCGCTCGAGTCGAGCACGATCACATGGGGTTTCGACTCAACCGCAGGCGAAGAAGTCTCATTCGACATATCCCTCACAGCGGGCGAATACCTAATGGCGATCCCACAAACGCTAACATCAGACCTAACCGTAACAATCTCATTTAGCGATAACTCCACCGCCGATGCCACCCACACCATCCCCGCCACCACATGGGAGGCCGGCATGATTTATAGCTATACTTGCATTAAGGGTACGAGCGCTACCGAGGGTAATGTTATTGTTGTCACCGATGAGGATGGCAACACTCTCATTTCTGATGATGATATTATTACATACATCACAAATACTCTCGGAGAGTCCGATGGTGAGTATACCTACTTTATAATTGAGGGTGAGATCAGCTCGGATTTGATGGCCAGAATTCTTGCCATTAAGACAGATGATGGTGGCTACGTGGTTACCGGATTGGATCTTAGTAATGCTGATATTACGGATCTAAAAAATAGCGGTAATGGAACCGAGCTTGATGACTATTCTACTACACTCAAATCGTGGAGTCAGATTACAACCTTGGTGCTGCCATCGACTATCACTTCGTTGGGAAGTAGTGTGTATGATAACCTTATCAAATCATGGAAAACTATCGAAGTATTGGATATGAGCGCTACATCGATCTCTACCATTGGTATTAATGATTTTAAGGATATGAAAGATGGTTATGCAATAACTACCATCATTTTCCCTGCAACACTTACATCGATCGCGGTGGATGCGTTTAAGGCCTCAAGCGATCTGGAAAATATCTACTTCTACTCCTCGGGAACAATCACTATTGGGAGTTCTGCATTCGAGGATTGTGGCAACCTAAACGTATACTTTTACCACGAATCTACAGATGTTACACTCTCAGTAGGCAGCAATGCATTTGATGGTAGAACCAACTACTATTACTATCTATATTATTATGATGATAACGGTGACATTCAGTTCGAACCAAGAACAGATTGATGTGTCGAATGTTAAGATTCCCTCCCCCTCACGTCATTCTCGCCCCCTCACGTCATTCCCGCCCCCCACACGTCATTCCCGCGTAGGCGGGAATCTTATACAAACGCAGGGTGACAAGACTTAAGATTCCCGCCTGCGCGGGAATGACGGAGTGGAGTCAAGATTCCCGCCTGCGCGGGAATGACGGAGTGGGTGGAATAAGGCAGAGCAGAAAAATTCCCCACGCCCAAAGAAGTCGAACAATGGGTCAATTTTGGGGCTTGACTTCGTCTTCCTCCTTGCAGCTCAGCAATCAAGTAAACTTGATTGCCATTCGCTTGCTGCGTCGGCTCGTGAGCATTTTTTAACCGCAGCGCACTAAACGTGCGTGAGGATTAGAAAGCGCAAGGAAGCGCCGAAAGTGGCGCGTTAGGCGACTTCGATTCTGACTTCGAGGTCATTATGTTGAGGACATATTGATCGGTAATCTGCATCGCATCCGAACCAATAGTAGTGAGGTTGTCGACACACTGTTCGATGTCGTCGTCGATGATTCCCTCGACACTACTTACGCAGCGATTTTCGAGAGCCATTGCCGCCGAGATGATTGCGGTGGAGACGCCGCTCGAGATCTTTAGCGAGCAGCTTGGCTTGGCTCCATCGCAGATTATTCCGGTGAGGTTAGCGATCATATTCTTCACTGCATAGGTGATTTGAGTGTATGTGCCGCCCATAAGGTAGGTCACACCACAGCTCGAGCCGGTCGCCGCAACGACACAGCCGCACATTGCCGAGAGGCGTCCCAAGCGCTCTTTGAGGTAGATCACTGTGAGGTGGCTCAGGGTGAGAGCGCGGATAAGTTGCTCCTCGGTGGCACCATGCTCCTCGGCGTAGACTACTACGGGGAGGGTTGCGGCGATACCTTGGTTTCCACTGCCCGAGTTGCTCATCACGGGGATCATTGCGCCGGCCATACGTGCGTCGCACGCTGCCGAGGTGTAGGAGAGTATCTTGGTGAATGTGGTCTGCCCAAAGAGGCTTCCAGTTTTGTCGCACTGCATCATGCGCCCTACGTTGTGGCCAAAGATGCCGTCCAAGGCTGTCTGGGCTGCTGCAAGGTTGAGGTGCTTGGAGTCGAGGATGAAGTCGAGCTCCTCGAGAGGACTCTCCATCGCGAAGTCGTAGACACGGCGCATGGTGAGCTCCACGGTGGCTTCGGAGGCCTGATCACAGGCTGCCACTGCACGATCGAGGAGGGTCTCTCCATCGAGCGATTCGAAGATAATATTTGTGTGGCCAGTAGCGATTACGACCTGCGCCGAGTGGTCTCCACCCGAAGCGCAGACCTTGATATAGAGCTTGTCGGGGGCATCCTCGCACAGCGAGATCGAGATGCTACCCGCCGCGATCAACCCCTTGGCGTACTCCACCGCCTCGGGGGTAACTTCGCGCAGAACCTCCAACCCTAAGTCGGCTCGCCCCACAGTGGCACCCAAAGCGATGGCAATAGGTAGGCCAGTCATGCCAGTGGAGGGTATCCCCACACCCATGGCGTTCTTAAGGACGTTGGCACTGAGCTCAACTACAAGCTGTTGTGGCTCGCAGCCGACGAGTTCCGTGGCGCGTGCTACGGCAAAGGCTACGGCGATTGGCTCGGTGCATCCGATGGCGGGGATCACCTCGCATTTGAGGAGTTTGATGATCGAAGATCTGTCGCTACTATTAATCATAATCTGCTTTAATGAGTGACAAAATTACGAAAAAAAGCGAAAAAAGTGTTACCTTTGCAAAAAGAAAATCAAAAAAATATAACTCTATGAAGCAGAAAAAGATATTATTGTTAGGTTCGGGAGAGCTTGGCAAGGAGTTTGTGATCGCCGCACAGCGCATCGGTCAGCACATAATCGCTTGTGATTCGTACCCCAAAGCACCCGCAATGCAGGTTGCCGATGAGTTCGAAGTGTTCGACATGCTCGATGGAGAGGCTCTATTGGAGGTTGTCGGTCGCCACAAGCCCGATGTGATCATCTGCGAGATCGAGGCAATCCGCACCGAGAAGCTATTCGAGATCGAGGCGAGCGGCGTGAGGGTTGTGCCATCGGCCAAAGCGGTGAACTTCACAATGAACCGCAAGGCGATTCGCGACTTAGCAGCGCAGGAGTTGGGTATCAAAACTGCCAAATATTTCTATGCTACCACCCTCGAGGAGCTCAAGGCGGCTTCGGAGAAGATAGGATTCCCATGCATCGTCAAGCCGCTAATGTCCTCGTCGGGCAAGGGGCAGTCGATGGTGAAGTGCGCCGAGCAGATCGAGGCGGCGTGGGAGTATGGGTGCAACGGTAGCCGCGGCGATATCAAGGAGCTTATCATCGAGGAGTTTATCGAGTTCGATAGCGAGATTACGCTACTCACGGTGACCCAAGAGAGGGGCGCTACCCTATTCTGCGCGCCTATTGGCCACGTGCAAAAGGGTGGCGACTATCGCGAGAGCTTCCAGCCCGCACCTATCTCGGAGAAGCACCTCGCCGAGGCACAAGATATGGCAGCCAAAGTGACTGCAGCTTTGGGTGGCGCAGGGCTTTGGGGTGTCGAATTCTTCCTTAGCGACAAGAATGGCGTCTACTTCTCGGAGCTCTCGCCACGTCCTCACGACACCGGAATGGTGACACTTGCCGGCACACAGAACCTCAACGAATTTGAGTTGCACATGCGCGCAGCACTCGGGCTCCCAATCTCGCAGATCACAGAGGAGCGCATCGGAGCTTCGGCGGTGATCCTCGCTTCGTCGAGCTCGGCAGAGCAGCCAGAGTACAGCGGATTGGAGCATGTCTTGGAGCATGAGAACATGCAGCTTCGCATCTTCAACAAGCCCTCAACCCGCGTTAATCGCCGCATGGGTGTGGTGGTGGGATACGCCCCAAATGGTAGCGATCTCGACGCTCTGCGCGATGCAGTCAAAGCTGCCGCGGCCAAGGTCGAGGTGGTTTAAGCACCGCTGGGAAGATCACAAGATCAGCAATTTAGAAGTATCATACCCTCGACTCTCGGCCTCTGCAATAATGTGGCTAAGGGTCGAGGGATTCATTTCGGCACTTCGCGAAAGGATCCACAAATAGTCGGGCGACGAGGAGCCCACAAGCGCCCACTGATAATCCTCGCCCAAGACCAAAATATTGTAATCCGAGTATATCAACGGAAAGAATGAGACGCGCAGCTGACCGATCTGTTGCGTGGTAAGTGCACGCCCCTCGCTCTCGCCCCAGCGCTCCTTACGGGTGTTGTAGCCGCGATTTACCACCTTGATGGTACCATCCTCGTTGAGCGAATAGTGTGCCGTAACGTCCACTAAATTGCGCTCGAAACGGCTATCGAAACGTGCGATCTCGTGCCACTGACCTAAGTAGCTCTCTAAATCAAAGTTCGAGACTGTTGTGCGATCGATTGTCTGCGCAGAGCAGGAGCAAAAAAGCGAGAGAAAAAGTGTGGAGAAAAAGGTTTTTATCATAGCTGTAAAAGATTTTATTTTCACTTTATAACTGCATGTTTTGTACCATTTTTCTTGCGACAATATGGTAAATAACGTGAGATAGAAAATATATATCGTCATTCCCGACCTTTCCTGATACTCACCGTCACTACCCGTCATTCACCGTCATTCACCGTCATTCACCGTCATTCACCGTCATTCCCGCGAAAGCGGGAATCTTAAATAAGTCACATTGCACTTGCATAAGATCCCCGCTTTCGCGAGGATGACGTGAGGGGTTTTATAAATTTTGCTTCTCTACTGAGTAGGCGGGATTGATCCCATTTTATTACAATATGGTAAATAAGAAAAAAATAAAGAGAGCGACTAACAAGTAAAATACCTATTAGTCGCTCTCTTATTTCTAAAGAAATCGGATAGACTTAAACCGACTACATCATCGGAGGGCCACCCATACCACGGCCACCACCACTTGGAGGGCCACCCATACCACGGCCACCACCACTTGGAGGGCCACCAGCGCCGGGGCCACGACGTTCGCCATCACCTTCACCCTTTTGGTTACCGAACGAGCGGAGGTTATATACAAGTTGCACAGAGTAGTAGCGACCAATAACGCTATTGTAGGTGTTTTGGGTGTAACCCGTACCTACCGAACGAGTGAACGAAGTATTCTGGTCGAAAATATCGTTGACACCAAAGTTGAGCTCACCGCGTTTGTTTGCAAAGATCTTCTTACCGAAGAAAGTGTTGCAGAGCAGGTATGACTCTTGGTAGTCGTTAGTGATTCCCACATACTCTTTATAGGTTGCAGCACCTGTAAAGGTGAATCCAAACGGCAAGACAAACTTCATCGAAGCCGAAGCTGTTTGGCTAAGGTAGGTATTAGCATCATCGGTTGTAGAGGCCGAGTTGGTTGTTTCGCTATACTCGCCATTCCACGAGAGTGTAAAGTCTACATTCTCCGAGATATTACTACCCAAAACTGTGGTGAGACCGTAGGTCATGCTCTCATTGTTATTGAGCTCGCCACCGTCAATAAGTCCTGTATCGGAGTTGATTGTACCACCGAACATACTTGGAGTAAGTGTATATTTAGCTGTACCGCGGATATTGAAGTTACACTTGATAGGTGAGATAGGGAAACCATACTCCATCATAGCCATGTATGACCAATATTCGTCGAGGTTGACATAGGTAGAGTACTCGATAGGTGAGTAGCTAACACCATCCACCTCAAATGTGTCGGGATAGTAAACAACATGCTCACCGATGTAATCCTGTTGGTTATCCAAACCTCCCATGATCATAAAGGTAGAACCCTTCTCGATATTAGAACGAATGTAGTGCATTCTAACAGTTGTGTTGTACGATGGTACCAAGTTGGGGTTACCGTGTGAGATGTATTGCACATCTGAGAGGCTATAAGCATCGACCAAACGACCCACCCATGGCTCCGAAGTCTTGCTGTAGACTCTTAGTCGCAACGAGTTAGTTGGGTTAAAATATAGCTGACCTGATGCTGTATAGGTGATATTGTTGAAATAGTGCTCAATAGACTCACTCGAGGTGTCGCTACCTGCTAATACTACATCGCCCGTGAGCTCAGAGAGTTGATAATTTACGTTAGCGGTGATCTTGCTCTTACCATCCGAATAGTAGATACCGGGCCCCACTTGGTGAGTGATATAGGTAGTCTCGTAGTGGTTCGAAGAGGCAGACTGCCAATCTGTAGCTGCATCGTAGTTGTACGACTCATCTGTTGCGTAGGTATTCTTCTCGGTATCCTGCTCCTTGTTGGAGTATGCATATTTGAATGTCAGCTGAGTACCAGTACCAATAGGCTCGGCGTAGGTTACATTACCCGACACAGTTACTGTCTCGGTAGGGTTAAATACTGCCGTGTAGTATAGATCGCGCAACAACGATGGATCTTGCAACATAAGAGCTGCGGTATCGATAGCGTATACTGTGCCATCGGTATAACCTGCGGCACCATTCGAATAGCTATAGGTGATGTTATCTTGTCTTCTGAGCGAAAGCGAACCATTGACCGATAGGGTACGACCCGGCTTACCCAAGCGCGTTGCATACGAAACACTTGTCGAAGAGCTATAACCACCCTTGTCGGCCAAGCTGTAGCTATCAAGTAGGCTATAGCCCGACTCTCCCCACATCGCACCAGTGGTAGTAGACTCAGCGTCGTTGTATTGGAAGCTTACGTTTTGACGCACTGTAAGTTGTTGTGTTGGAGTGATCTTCCACTCCAAGCGACCTGTGATACGGTGGTTGTGGTTGGGCGTCGATGATACTGTCTCCGAGGTTAGTGTGTCGATCGAGAGAGGGCTCTCATACCATTTGCTTATCGTCTTGACATTCTCGGTCTGAGTACCGTTGTAGAAGTAACTACCCTCGACTTTAACTTTGTCACCCGAGCCAAATGCTCCCGAGTAGTTAAGACCCAAAGCGTTGACTGTTGCCACACCTGATTGAGGGCGAACCATGTACTCCGAAGCACCACTACTTGAGTCACTTACACCCAAGATATCATCGAATGAGAAGTTCTGCTGATTGATATTGTTGAATAGTGCAAGCACCGTGAAGCGGTGTTTACCAGTGAAGTAGTTTACGTTACCACCCACTAAATACTTGCCGTGATCGGTATCGCCATCAACTACGGGCTGATAGCCACCACCTGCGTACATCTTGCCGAAGAATCCTTCGCGCATATTAGACTTTGTTACGATATTAATAGCCTTGTAACCATCACCATCGTCCATTCCCGAGAGCTCAGCATTGTCGCTAAGTTTGTCATATACTTCGATACTCTCCACCAACTCGGCAGGCAATGAGCTGATAGCCGTTGTGACGTCGCTACCGAAGAACTCACGTCCATCGACAAAGATCTTCTGGATGGTCTCGCCTTGAGCTGTTACCTCGCCATCGTCGCTGATCGTGATACCGGGCATCTTCTTGAGGAGTCCCTCGACATCGGCATCATTTGCCACCTTATATGCCGATGCACTATAGCTCAATGTATCACCACGTTGCGAAGTGCGCATCGCTTGAACCTCCTTGACCACCGCATCGATCTCGGTCGAAGCCTCCTTGATGCGGAGCTTATCGAGGATTAGGCGTGGTGAGTTGACCTCGATAGTGTCGGTGTAGTCGTGGTAGCCCATATATGTGGCTGTAAGACGATATTTACCATAACTCATTGAGTTAAAAGTAAATGCACCATCATATCCCGATGTTGTCAATGTTGGTTGCTTAGTTGAACCAAGTGGTTCGAGCTCTACGATAGCTCCGATTACACCCTCGGCTGTATAGCTATCCACCAAATTACCCTTCACCGTACTGGTCTGCGCAAAAAGCGCACTCGAGGCAAAGAGCATTGCTGCTAAAAGAAAAAATTTCTTCATTTAAATATCTTAAAATTTAAAATTGTGTGTCGCGCGCATCACTGCGCCCGACACACTTCAAACATGAATAATTGACTAAATTTGCTTAAATCCTAATGTTGAGGAGGTCCCTGAGGGCGTTGCTTCTCCATGAGCTTCTCCCAAGCAGTGTACTGCTTCTCGGTTAGGATCTTCTTCATTGACTCTTTCTCCTCTTCCATCATCTTCTCCATTGCCTCTCGGCTGCCACGCTCGGGCATTGTACGATTCTCATACATTTTAAGAATATCTGCGCTCTGCTCTTTCGACAAATCGAGCTCCTTTTGTAGGGTCTCAACTTGCTCCTTAGCTGATGGCTGATTGCCCCCTTGTGGTGGTTGTGCCATTACCATTGTTGCGCTGAGCGAGAAGATCGCAGCGAGTGAAAGCATGATTAACTTTTTCATAACTATTAATTTTATTTGGTTTATTTCTTTGAAACAAAGATACTATCATTAATCCAATTACGCTGCACTTCGCCGGTGAAACGTCCAAATTGGAGGGTGAAACGACCAATGGGGCTGGTGAGTTGCGAATGGTGAATAGTGAAAACAAAAGAGTTTTCGTCATCCTCGCGAATCCGGGATGACAAAGAGGGGATAATCCCTAATTCTATCTGCGAAGCCACTCCTTAAACTCTGCTGTGCGAGCCTTAGGGATGATAATCTTCTCGGGGGTTGGGCAGGTTAGGTTGAGCGAAAGGCGGCTACCGAACCACACCGACACATCGCACACCGCACGGCGAGCAATGATAAATTGGCGATTTGCACGGAAGAAGTCGGAAGGATCGAGCGACGAAAAGATCGTCTCGAGGCTCTTGTCGAGCGGATAGCTTTGACCTGCGAGGTCGTAGGCTGCAACCCTCTCCTGCGAGGTGTAGATAAAGGCAAGCGACTCTGTGGAGAGGGGGATGATACGATCCTTAACGTGGACAAGGAAGTTGCGAGCAGGCTGCTTCGAGCTCACCACTACGGCCTTGACGCTGTTGTTATATTCGTCTCGCTCCAAGGCTGTTAGACCTCGTAGTTTATTGATTGCGCGCTCCACCTCGCTGCTCTTGATGGGCTTTAGTATATAGTCGATGCTATTTACTTTGAATGCTTGGATGGCATATTGGTAATAGGCGGTAGTGAAGATGATAGGCACAGCAACCTCGATGCGATCGAAGATTTTGAATGCATCGCCATCGGCCAAGTGTATATCCATAAAGATCAAGTCAATAGGCACAGGGGGCTCGCGCAGAAACTCCACGCTCTCCACGACGCTCTCGGTGAGCGCCACCACCTCGATTGGCGGATCAAGCGAGCGCAAGATCGATTGCAAGTTGAGTACTGCCGCACTCTCGTCCTCGACAATTAGCGCTCTCATTGGTGCGTTGCGGGTTTGATTAAAGGTAGCTTCACCGTGAAGTTCTCATCGTCCTGCAACACCTCGATTGGCTCTTTGGCGATAAGTTCCCATCGACGGCTAAGGTTCTCCAAACCAACTCCGGTGGACTCCTCAGCCTCTAATTTGGGGTATTTATGATTGGAGACAACAAGCGCGGCCTGCCCCACGGTAATCGAGACATGGAATGGCCGACTACTGATGATGGTATTGTGCTTTACGGCGTTGTCCAAAAGCGGCTGAAGTGAGAGTGCCGGGATCTGGTAGTTCATATATTGCTCGGGGATATCTATATCGAAAAATAGCTTGTCGGCATAGCGGATCTTAAACATATATATATAGGCCTCGACAAATAGCATCTCATCACGAAGCGTGGTCAGCGTGCTCTCGCGGTTCTGGAGGATATAGCGGAAGGTGTATGAGAGCTGGTCGATATAGGTGAGCGATCGTTGCACGTCGTGGTCACGCACCAACATCGAGAGCGAATTGAGCGAGTTGAATAGCACATGGGGGTTGATCTGGCTCATCAACATATTGTACTGCGCATTGATGCTCTCGCTTCGCAGTCGCTCATTCTCCAATATGATATTCTGGCGCTGCGAGATCAAGACAAAGATCTGGCTATAGAGCAGCGACACGATCACCGCAAATGACCATTTGAGAGTTACCATAAGGTCGATAATCGGGCGATTGAGCAGCAGCAGGTTGAAGATAAACTGTCCACGCTGACGAGGTGAAACCAGCGGCGCCAAGAAGTAGAGAAGGATAGCAAGCAGCAGTGCAAGCAGCAGTCGCCTCATGGTTGCGCTGCGCGAATTACGGCGCCAAAGGGAGGTTCCCACCAATATTACAACGAGCGAAAGTGCAAAATAGTAGAGCAGTTGTGAGACCAGATCGCTGATCCGCTGCGGTGTCGAGGAGGAGTATGGCGCCACAACATTACCATTGCGCAAAATAATATTCTGCGCAAGATCGTAGCGCGTCTCAGCCCCAATAGCACGTATCGCAACCACACTATCGCCATCAATCAAGCCATAACTATTTGTGCGCCCCATCGAGACGTATACGCTGTCATCGTCATTGTGGATGATGTAACCGTGCCCCTCCGCACTCTTAACGAACACTCCCTCGATCTGCATACTGCGCGAGTCGATATTCTGGTGGTGAGGTGGCGAAGATTGCGACTCAACATCGACAAAGATTAACAACAGGTGCGAAAAGTTAACCACCAAGCTAATAGCTATGGCAATCATTATATCGATTACTATTTTTGCTGACCTCTTCATTGTACTGTTAGTTTACCGGTTGTTTTTGCTCTATTTTGCGGTGAGGTTTTATGTCGCTTCACGTCATTCCTGTTCCGTTCACGTGCAAGGAGAATGGAAGCGCAAGCAAGGAAGGTACCCCCCCCATTCAGCCAAAGTTTGATTTATAGAGATGAATTAAACGTACCAAGAGGCGTATAGGTTGTAGTCTCGTGCCGTACGAAGTATAACCTCCTCACGCTGCTCGGGTGCAATATCGCGGATCTTCTTAGCGGGTACTCCAGCGTAGAGCGAGTTGGGCTCCAACTTAGCTCCTGCCAACACCAAAGCTCCTGCCGCCACAATGCAACCCGTGCCCACCGTGGCGTTGTCGAGGATTGTGGCTCCCATGCCTATCAAACACTCATCTTCGATCACTCCGCCATGGATTATAGCGTTGTGACCCACCGAAACATTGCGCCCAATGTGGGTCTGCGAGGGGGTCTTGGAACCGGTGTAGAGGGTGTGGATAACCACTCCATCTTGAATATTGGTACCCTCGCCGATGGTGATTTTGTTGACATCACCACGCAACACAGCGTTGTACCATATCGAGCAATTAGCCCCGATAGTCACGTCACCAATCACAACTGCCGTTTCGGCCAAGAAAACATCCTCGCCAATCTGAGGTGTAAAACCTCTTAACTCTTTTATAAGTGCCATCTTCTATTCGCTTTTTTTTGCATTTTGCCACATCTCCTCCATCTGCTCCAAGCTCAGTTGCGAGAAATCTTGTCCCGCCTCCTCGGCCTGTTGCTCCATGGAGTTGAAGCGCGAGATAAACTTGCGATTGGTGCGCTCCAATGCCGCCTCGGGGTCGATCCCATAGAGGCGCGAGGCATTAACCAACGCGAAGAAAAGGTCGCCAAATTCGCCCTCCAATTTATCCTTGTCGCGGTTCTCGATCTCGACCTGCACCTCGGCAATCTCCTCGCGAACCTTAGCCCACACATCTTCGCGTGCCTGCCAATCGAAACCTCTCGAAGCCGCCTTCTCGCCTACCCTAAAGGCCTTGACCATCGCGGGGAGTGAGCGGGGAACTCCGCCCAAAGTGCCTCGCTTGCGGTTCTTCTTGCGCAGCTTGAGTGCTTCCCAATTGCGGCTAACCTCCTCGGGGGTTGCAGCATGGATGTCGCTATAGACGTGAGGGTGACGATATATCAGCTTATCGCAGAGATCATTGGCAACATCGCCAAAATCGAATGACTCTTGCTCCTCGCCCAACTTGGAGTAGAAAACAACATGCAAAAGAATGTCGCCCAACTCCTCCTTGATACTGGCCATATCGCCCGAGGCGATAGCATCGATAAGTTCGAAAGTCTCTTCAATAGTGTTGTTACGCAACGACTCGAAGGTCTGCTCGCGATCCCAAGGACACTCGGCGCGCAGACGATCCATCACGCCAAGCAATCTCTCGAGAGCCTCTAATTTACGATCCATTCTCGCGGATATTTATACTGTCATGATCTCAGCCTCTTTCTTCTCGATCGAAGCGTCGACTAACTTGCTATACTTCTCGAGGATCTTTTGGCAGCGTGTCTCGCCATCCTTCGCCTCATCCTCGGGCATACCCTCTTTTTGAGACTTCTTGAATGTCTCAACAGCATCGCGGCGAGAGTTGCGGAAGCTGATGCGAGCTGTCTCGCCCTCACCTCGAACCTGCTTCACGAGCTCCTTACGACGCTCCTCGGTAACGGGAGGCAACGAAAGGCGGATCTGCTCGCCATTGTTCGATGGGGTGAGTCCAATATTCGAATCGATGATAGCCTTCTCCACGGGGCGAATCATATTTTTGTCCCAAGGTTGGATGATGATAGTCTTAGCATCGGGCACAGTGACGCTCGCCACACCCGAGATTGGGGTTTGCGAGCCGTAGTACTCTACCATAACGTTGTTCAAGACATTAGGCGAGGCTTTACCTGCGCGGATATTAAGAAGCTCCTCCTCGAAGTGGTCAAAGGTTTTTTGAATGCGAGCCGTAAGGTCGTTAAGAATTGTGTTAGTGTCCATGTTATTTATATTTTATAGTTTTTTTATCGTGCGTTGAGTGTCATTTCGATTAGTTGTGTGAGCGCCTCAAACTCCTTGGCGTCGTAACCTACAGTAGCCTCGACAACCACACCGTGGCGATTAATAAGGTAGTTTCGAGGAATATAATCCTTAGCGTAGGCGCTATAGATCTGTTTATCTGGATCGAGCCCCGCAGCAAATGAGTAGCCATTAACATTCAAGAACTGCTCGACAGTCTCTCTGGATTCACCTCTCGAGATAGGCAAAAATACCAAACCACGTGAGGCAAAAGGCTCGATGATCTGCTTCTCGACATGCTTTAGCTCCTCGCGACATGGAGGACACCACGTAGCCCAGAAGTTGAGCAATACCACCTCTCCTCGCAAAGAGCTGAGTGTCACACTCTCGCCATTGGTCATCTCGACAGTAAAGTCGGGCGCTTGGTGGTCAACCTCAACAATTGTACTCGAAGCAGTAGCTGCCGCCTCGGTGGAGGGTAGCACATAGATCGCAGCGCACACCACAACAAGGAGTGCGAGAAGTAGTATAAGTCGTTGATTGCCTTTTTTCATAGCCAAAAAAATCTTAATTTGTTACTAATGTTCCTATGTTTTCGCCACTTACAATACGCTCTAAGTTGCCCGGTGTATCCATGTCGAAAACAATAATATTGAGGTTATTCTCGCGACAAAGGGTGAAGGCCGTGAGATCCATGATCTTGAGTTGACGCTCGTAAATCTCGTCGAAGGTGATCTTGTCGAACTTCACTGCCTCAGGATCTTTCTCGGGATCAGCCGAGTAGACTCCATCAACGCGAGTGCCCTTGAACATCACATCGGCCTCGATCTCGATTCCACGCAATGCCGAAGCAGTGTCGGTCGAGAAATAGGGGTTGGAGGTGCCTCCGCCGATGATCACCACATATCCCGCCTGCATATATTCGATAGCTTTTGCCTTGGAGAAGTACTCTCCGATAGGCTCCATGCGGATCGAGGTTAGCACCTTGCACTTAACGCCATTTGCCTCGAGCGAGGATTGGAGTGCCAAGGAGTTGATAATTGTAGCCAACATACCCATCTGGTCGCCTTTGACTCTATCGAAGCCACGCTTCGAGCCACTAAGACCGCGGAATATATTACCACCACCAATAACTATTCCAATCTCGATGCCTGAGGCTGCGACAGCCTTAATCTGCTCGGCATAGGATTGAAGCATATCGGTCGAAATGCCATATTTTTGGCTGCCTTGGAGCGATTCCCCACTGAGTTTGAGGAGTATTCTATTGTACTTCATAATTTAGATTTTGTTTTATGTTGGCGAAGATAACGATTTTTTTGCAAAACTATAGCATATTTTTTATATATTTGTGGTGCAATTAATAACTATGGAGTATACAATATTAAATTCAATAGATTCGCCAGCCGACTTAAAGCAGCTAACACCCAAACAGTTAGCGCTCTACGCGAGCGAATTACGTCAATATATTATTGACCAATGTGCTGTCAACCCCGGCCACTTAGCCTCGGGATTGGGCGTTGTCGAATTGACCGTAGCACTCCATTATCTCTATGACACCCCCAACGATAAACTTATCTGGGATGTCGGACACCAAACCTACCCCCACAAAATTATCACCGCCCGTCGCGAGGAGTTTCGCACCAAGCGAATGCAAGGCGGCATCAGTGGCTTCCCACGCATGACCGAGAGCCCATACGATGCCTTTGGTGGTGGTCACGCCTCGATCTCGATCTCGGCGGCATTCGGAATGGCTAAGGCTGCCGAGCTGCAAGGCAAGGATCATAAGGTGGTGGCAATCATCGGCGATGGCTCGATGACCGGAGGCTTAGCCTTCGAGGGGCTCAACAACGCTGGCGCAAGCAAGGATACCGACCTTTTGGTGATCCTCAACGACAACGATATGGCAATCGACCAAGCTACCGGAGCACTAAAAAGCTACCTGCTCAGGATAGCCACTTCGCGCCGCTACAACCGCTTCAAGCAGTGGTTGTGGCAGGTTCTCGCGCGAACCCCTAAGCTGCTGCGACTCTGCCAGATAGCTGGCTCAGCTGTAAAACAGGGATTGCTACGCAATAGCAACCTCTTCGAGAGTCTTAATTTCCGCTATTTTGGCCCCGTCGATGGGCACGATATCAATAAACTTATCCGCGTGCTACGCTCCATGCGCTCGATCGAAGGCGCCAAGTTACTGCACGTGCGCACTACCAAAGGCAAGGGCTACACCCCGGCCGAATGCGATATGCGCAGTTGGCATGCACCCGGGCAATATAACCCTGCAACGGGCGAACGACTACGCCCCAAAGGGGGTGCCGATCGCTACCAAGATGTCTTTGGCGAGAGCTTGGTGGAGTTGGCTAAGGCCGACGATAGAATCATTGGAGTCACCCCTGCGATGCTCTCAGGTTGCTCGATGGATCGCCTACAAAAGGTTATGCCTGAGCGCTGCTTCGACGTGGGTATCGCCGAGGGGCACGCTGTAACCTACTCGGCAGGTGCAGCGGCGGCGGGCATGATCCCGTTCTGCAATATCTACTCTACATTTATGCAGCGTGCTTTCGACAATGTTATCCACGATGTGGCGATCCAGTCGCTACCCGTTGTGATGTGCTTGGATCGCGGTGGCGTGGTGGGCGAAGATGGTGCCACACACCATGGCGTATTCGATATGGCATGCTTTAGCTCGGTGCCCAACTTGGTCGTCGCAGCACCTCGCAACGAATTGGAGCTGCGCAACTTGATGTATAGCGCCGTGCAGCATAACGCCCCCTATATGATCCGTTACCCTCGTGGCGAGGGCGAGGGTGTAGAGTGGCGCAACAAACCTTTCGAGCAACTTCCGCTTGGCGTTGGACAGAAGCTCAAGGAGGGAGACAAGATAGCTATCCTGAGCGTCGGCACCACAGCTTCGCTCGTGAGCGAAGCACTCGAAAATAGCCCACATGCCACACACGTAGCACACTACGACATGCGCTATGCAAAGCCACTCGACACCACCCTACTGCACGAAGTAGGCGCCAAATACCACGCAATAATCACCATCGAGGATGGAGTGAAGAGAGGTGGCGTTGGCGAGGCGATCACAGCATTTATGCTCGACAACAGCTACTCACCCCGCATCAAGCGACTCGGCATCCCCGACCACTTTGTGGAGCACGCCACACAGCGCGAGCTCTATGCCGAATGTGGTTACGATCCACACTCGATCGCCGCAGCCATCGACGAGCTAATTAGTAGCCTTATTTAACATAATTCAATTACATAAGATTCCCGATCAAGTCGGGAATGACGTAAGAGGTTAGAAAGAAAGGACTTAATTTTACACATCAAGCTCTGCTTGTATGTATAAAATTAAGTCCTGAAATCTTGTAGCTGCAAGCACAAAGCCAGCAGCGTAATTAAGAGAGTAATTTCAATAAAAACGAACTACTCCTCACCCTCCCCGAAAGGATATTGGTTTGAGTGCACATCGTCGAAGCGCAGACCCTTTTCGTAGGTCTTCATCGCGCGGTGAGTCATACCGATCGACGAGAAACCGCCATCGTGGAATAAATTCTGCATGGTCACCTTGCGCGTAAGATCCGAGAATAGTGTGATCACATAGGCAGCACAATCCTCAGCCGAGGCGTTGCCCAATGGCGACATATTGCCCGAGAACTCCATCAAGTCATCCAGACCCAAGACACCGCTACCGGCCGTGGTGGGGGTTGGTGATTGCGATACAGTGTTGATACGCACGTTCTTCTCGCGTCCGTAGATATATCCGAAGCTGCGTGCGATAGACTCCAAGAGAGCCTTTGCATCGGCCATATCGTTATATCCATAGAGGGTGCGCTGTGCGGCGATATAGCTCAAAGCCACGATCGAACCCCAGTCGTTGAGAGCATCCTTTTTGCGCGCCACTTGGATCGCTTTGTGGAACGACACCGCCGAGATATCAAGAGTCTTAGAGAGGAAATCGTAGTCCAAATCGTCGTAGGTGCGACCCTTGCGAACGTTAGGTGACATACCGATTGAGTGGAGTATAAAGTCGAATTTACCGCCGAAGTGCTCCATGGTCTTGTCGATAAGATTCTCTAAATCTTCTACGTTGGTAGCATCGGCCGCCACTACGATTGCACCGGTCTGAGCGGCCAACTCGTTGATAGTACCCATGCGGATCGAAACTGCTGTATTGGTAAGTACGATTTCCGCACCCTCCTCAACTGCCTTTTGTGCTACTTTCCACGCAATTGAGTGCTCGTTGAGAGCTCCAAAGATAAGGCCTTTTTTGCCTTTAAGTAAGTTGTATGACATAGTTTTCTAATTAAATATGTGGTGCAAAAGTATGAAAAACTTTTTTAATATTCGCCCATCTCGATAAAATTCGGTATATTTGTCTTCGAAATGAGAGACGAAGAGTTAGAGAAACTATGTAGCAAGGAGCTACTCGAGGCCATCGAGGCCAACATCGACCGCAAGGCTGAGGCCATAGCGCTCGACAAACGCATCGCGCATGCATCGCTCGTCGCAACGCAAGTCAAGTACCTGAAGCGTGCCGCCGCCAAGCTCCCCCACTACTTCGCTGCGCGTTGCATCCTCCCCCCTCTGAGCTTCGAGCAGGCCTCGAGCGAGCATGTGGCCGAGCTCAAGCAGCTCTCGGGAGGATCTCTATTGGATCTCACCTGCGGCCTTGGGGTCGACTCTCTGCACTTCGCACGTAGCTTCCAAAGGGTGGTCGCCATCGAACGTAGTGAGCTCTTGGCAAAGGTGGCTCGCGAGAACTTCCGCCGAATGGGAGTGGATAATATAGAGGTTATCTGCGCCTCAGCCGAGGAGTATTTAGCCACATGTAGTGAGCAGTTCGACTGGATCTATGCCGACCCAGACAGGCGCAGCGAGAGTGGCGCCAAGCTGGTGCGCCTCGAGGAGTGTTCGCCCAATATCCTTGCGCTGATGGGTGATATGGAGCGGGTCTCGGGTGGTCGTTTTATGATCAAGAACTCCCCGCTATTCGATGTTGATGAGGCCTTTAGACTCTTTTCGCCCGCTCGTGTGGAGGTGGTCTCCGTAGGCGATGAGTGCAAGGAGGTGCTTGTTTCGCGCTCCAATAACGATGAATTAGTAGCCACTGCCGTAGGGCGTGGTTCGGTGAGCGTAGCTCGAGGCGAGGTTCGACAATCATTCCTTTCGAGCGTGTTTGAGGAGGAGAGATATCGCTACTTGGTGATCCCCGATGTGGCGCTCCAAAAGAGCCGGCTGACAGCACACGTGCTTGGTGGCGAAGTAGATATGTGGAGCAACAACGGCTTTGGCTTTTGTACCCACCCACCCACCTCGCCACTTGTGCGCTCGTTCGAGATCGAACGCATCGTCGACTTCTCGCCCAAGCAGCTCAAGCGAGAGTTAGCAGGACGCAGCGTGGAGATCCTTAAGCGCGATTTCCCGCTGCCTGTAAAGCAGATCACAGCACAACTAAAGATTAAAGAGGGCGGAGAGTGCCGCATAGCATTCACTCGCATCGCGGGTCGCTCAATAGCAATATTTCTAAGATGAAAAGAGTAGCAACCAAAAGAGTAGTGACGAATACCCCCCTCACGTCATTCCCCCTCCACGTCATTCCCGCGAAAGCGGGAATCTTATACAAACACAACGTGACAAACGAATTAAGATCCCCGCGTTCGCGAGGATGACGTGAAAATAACGAATAAAGGTCAAGAATGACAATAGCAATATTTCTAAGATGAAAAGAGTAGCGACCAAAAGAGTAGTGATAGTTGGCGGGGGAAACCTCGCAGAGTCGGTGGCAATCGCCATCGCTAACACCGATGGAGTGGAGCTGGCACAGATCTACGTGCGCAGTGCTGAGCGCGCTACCCAGCTCCATGCACTCACCGGAGCTGCCACCTCGACCTTTGAAGAGCCCTTGGCTAAGGCCGACGTCTACCTCTTAGCGGTGAGCGATCCGGCCATCGGAGAGCTCAGCCATACGCTACACTTTGCGGCAGGTGCAGTGGTAGCACACACAGCCGGCAGTAGCCCTATCGAGGTGATCAACAGTGATTTGCGCCGTGCAGTATTCTACCCCATGCAGACCTTTACTCGCGCTCGCAGAGTCGACTTCTCGGTGATCCCAATCTTCGTGGAGGGGTGCGATGCAGAGACACTTAGCGAGGTGCGCGAATTGGCCGAACTTCTATCGAGCAACGTCACGGAGATGGGCAGTGAGGAGCGGCGCAGGTTGCATCTCTCGGCGGTTTACGTCTGCAACTTCGTCAATGCGATGTTCATAGCTGGCGAGGAGTTGGTGAGCCAATCGGGTTTGGAGTTCGCTGTTCTCAAGCCCCTCGTCGAGGAGTGCTGCGCCAAGGCTCTCGATGCCGCCTCACCTCGCGATGTGCAGACGGGGCCCGCTGCGAGAGGCGATGTGCAGACAATCGAAAAACATATAGCAATGCTCAGCAACAATGAGCCGCTACAATCAATGTATCAACAAATTAGCAATTATATATGGCAAACTTTAAAGAGGATATAGCACTTTGTGAGGCTATAATTTTAGACGTAGATGGAGTCCTAACCGATGGTGGAATCATTCCGATGCCCGATGGTGACTTCATTCGCAAATACAACGCCAAGGATGGCTACGCATTGGCCTATGCAATCAAAGAGGGATACCAAATCTGCGTTATCTCGGGAGGTCGAGGCAAGAGCTTGGAGAACCGCCTTAAGATGTTGGGTATCAAATACATCTACATCGACTGCATGGATAAGATCGCGGCCATCAACGACTTCTGTGCCAAGAGCGGAGTCAACCCCGCCCACGCGGTATATATGGGCGACGACATCCCTGACTTGGATTGCATGAAGTTCGTAGGAATCCCGGTGGCTCCCGCCGATGCTGCGATGGAGGTGATCGAGGTTGCGCGCTACGTATCTGAGTTTAAGGGCGGATATGGCTGCGTGCGCGACATCTTGGAGCAGATCCTGCGTGCCAAGGGCGATTGGGCAAAGCATACGGGTGGTGTAACTGGCGGGCATGTTGCATCGCGCTAATCCAAGATTTTGATGAGACCCGATTTCTGGAATATAAACTCAGCCGAGGAGTTCGAGCACGAGGCATTGGAGCTTTTCCGCTTCCAAGCCGAGCGGTGTGCACCCTTTGGGGAGTACCTCTCGCTGATCGGCTGCAACCCCCATTCGGTACTGTCACTCAGCGACTTGCGCTACATGCCTATCGAGTTCTTCAAGAGCTGCGACCTCTACTGCGCCCAGAGTGAACCACAAAAGATCTTCACCTCGAGCGCCACTACTGGGTCGATTCCCTCGCGCCATCTAATGGCCGATTTGGGGCTCTATGAGGCTGCTTTCGTCCATGGCTTCGAGCGCTTCTATGGCTCGCTCGAGGGGTTGAGCATTTATGGTCTGCTCCCCTCCTACCTCGAGCGTGAGGGCTCCTCGCTGATCTATATGGTCGACAAGATGATAGAGCTCTCGGCGGGTGGAGGCTTCTACCTGCACGACCACGAGCGACTTCTGCAAAATATGGCTGCCGACCCCCACCCCAAGCTACTGTTGGGGGTGAGCTACGCCCTCTTGGACTTGGTCGAGACCTATGCCCCGAAGCTCAAAAATACGGTGGTGATGGAGACCGGCGGAATGAAAGGTCGTCGCGAAGAGCTTAGCAAGGAGGAGCTGCACAAGCGCCTCTGCGAGGGGTTTGGAGTCGATAAGATCCACTCCGAGTATGGAATGGCGGAGCTAACCTCCCAAGCCTACTCCTGCGGCGGAAACTCCTTCCGCACCCCGAAGTGGATGGGCATAACCCTGCGCGAACTGAGCGACCCCTTTGCATGGGTCGAGGGCTCGGGACGTGGCGGGATAAATATTATTGACTTAGCTTCGCGCTACTCCTGCGCGTTTATCGAGACCCAAGATGTGGGTCGCCTGTTGCCCGATGGCTCCTTCAGCCTCGAGGGACGAGTTGAGCGCAGCGAGATTAGAGGCTGTAATCTTTTAATAGACTGACGATTATGATACATGTTTCGATTTTAGTACCCATCTATGGTGCCGAGCAATATATCCGCAAGTGCGCCCGCTCGCTATTCTCACAGAGCTACCCCCACTGCGAATTTATCTTCGTGGATGATGCCTCGCGTGATCGTTCACTCGAGGAGCTACGAATGGCCTCGCTCGAGTTCCCACAGCGCGCCGCACAAACCAAGATCGTGGAGATGGCGGAGAATGGCGGAGTGGCCATCGCCCGCAACACAGCACTCGATGCTGCCTCGGGTGATTACATCCTCTTTGTCGATGCCGACGACTGGGTCGAGCCCCAAATCGTCGAAGAGTTGGTCGTAAGGGCACAAGCAACCGATGCCGACATCTGCAACGCATGGTGCATGAGTGTCGATGCCTCGGGACGCCGCTACCCCACCCCCACGCGATGGCTTCGCGGAGAGCTTAAACATCTCCAAGCCGTTGTCGCTCAGAGCCATATCGTCCCCAACCACCTGCGCGGAATGGTTATCCGCCGCTCCCTTTTCGAGCAAAACAATCTGCGCTTCACACCCCACGTCGACTTCGGCGAGGACTACTCCCTGCTACCCCAACTCCTCTACCACGCCCGCGCGCTATCAACCCTCGAGAAGTACCTATATCTGTATCGTATCGAGAATGCAGGCTCATACATGAACAACATCGGCGAGCGCCAAATCCGCAACTACACAGCCGCCGAAGCGATAGTAAGTAACTTTGTGCAATCCCTGCCCGAGGCCGCCGAGCTACAGCGCGCAGTACTCTTAGGCTCTCTCAACATCAAGAAGTGGATCCTGCTACGCGGCGCCAACCCCCGCGAATACCTCCCCGAGCTCACCATCCCCCGCAAGCACCTCCTACTAAGGCTCTACAACGTCACCACCCGCCACCGCCTAAAGCAGCCCAGCCGCCTTGTGGGCGCCATAGCCAACCTGCCGGACTACCTCCGCTCGTGGCTTTAAGCTCACCCCACTCCCACGTCGTTCTCAACTCCTCTACACGTCATCCCCAACTCCTCTACATCGTTGGCTGCCCCTCCACGTCATCCTCGCGAATGCGGGGATCTTATACAAACGCAATACAAATATAAATTAAGATTCCCGTTTTCACGGGAATGACGTAAAATGGAAATTGTGAATTATCCTCGCCTATCTCACGTCATCCTCGCGAATGCGGGGATCTTATACAAACGCAATACAAATATAAATTAAGATTCCCGTTTTCACGGGAATGACGTAAAAAAAAGGGACAAAGAGAAATCCTCTTTGCCCCAAAAGTCATATTAAGTAAGCCCTACTCCAAGATAGCAGCAACGCCCGGCAAAACCTTACCCTCCATATACTCAAGCAGCGCACCGCCACCAGTCGAAACGTACGACACTTGATCGGCCAAGCCAAACTTGTTGATACAAGCAACCGAGTCGCCACCACCAATAAGCGAGTAAGCACCATTAGAGGTAGCCTCAGCGATAGCGTCAGCCACAGCGCGTGAGCCTGTAGCGAACTTCTCGATCTCGAACACACCTACTGGGCCATTCCAAAGGATAGTCTTGCAGCCAAGGATATGGTTGCGGAATGCCTCCTTGCCGCCATCGGCGATATCGACACCCTCCCACTTCTCGGGGATATCATTCGCAGGAGCTACACCAGTGTTAGCGTCAGCCGAGAAAGCATCGGCGATAAGAGCATCAGGAGACATAACGAGCTCCACGCCCATCTTCTCTGCCTTAGCGATGATCTCAAGTGCTGTTGGGAACATATCGGGCTCGCAAATCGAGTCACCTACCTTACCACCTTGAGCAGCTGCAAAGGTGTAGGTCATACCGCCACCAATAACGATCGAGTCTACTTTCTCCATCAACTTCTCGATGATGGTGATCTTAGAGGAAACTTTCGAACCACCTACGATAGCGCAGAATGGACGTTGTGGCTCCTCCATCATCGAGGTGATCGCCTTGAGCTCGTTCTCCATAACGTAGCCGAACATCTTGTCAGCGGGGAAGTACGAAGCGATAAGAGCGGTGGAAGCGTGGGCACGGTGAGCAGTTCCGAAAGCGTCGTTGATATAGCAATCAGCGTACGAAGCCAAACGCTCCACGAAGCCCTTTTGCGAAGCCTTAACAGCTTTCTTAGCCTCAGCCTTATCTTCGGCAGAAGCATCAGAAACCAAGCCACGAGGCTTACCCTCCTCCTCGGCATAGAAGCGAAGGTTCTCGAGAAGCATAACCTCACCAGCCTTCAACTCTGCAGCCATCGAAGCAGCCTTCTCACCGATGCAGTCACCAGCAAACTTCACCTCGACGCCCAAACGAGCCTCGATAGCCGATACGATCTGCGAGAGCGAGAACTTCATATCCTCATTCTTCTTTGGGCGACCCAAGTGCGACATAAGGATAGCCGAACCACCGCCAGCCAAAACTTTCTTGATAGTTGGGATTGCAGCACGAATACGAGTATCGTCGGTTACATTACCTTCTGCATCCAAGGGGACATTAAAGTCAACACGAATAATGGCACGCTTGCCACTAAAATCGTAAGAATCAATTGCGAACATAACTTAATCTATTTTGTTTAGTTTGTAAAAATCTCTCCTTGCGCTCCGCGACCCATCGGCCTGCTCGAAGCGTTAATGCTACAAAGATATGAAATTTTTTTAATAATAAATTATTATCGTAGATCTTTTTCGCAAAAAAAGATTTGGCAGAACAAAAAATTATATTTAATTTAGTGCTTTAATTACAACTCAATTAACATTTATGAAACAACTCTCACTGATAGCCTCCGCACTACTCTTTGTGGCATGCGCAACCCCGGAATCAGATACCCCATCGAGCAGCGATGGGTCACTGCCCCAAATCACCCAGATTGGCCAAAGTTCCGAATACAGCACCGCCCGCACAATCCTAATGCATGCCCCCGGCTCGGAGCTCTCGTTAGGTATGCTCCACCCTCAAGCTGCCCTTTTCGACGTCTACTTCAGCCTCGAGGCTGCCGCCGCGGAGCATAGCGCTTATGTCGAGCAGCTCGAAGATAGTGGTGCCGAGGTAGTCCTACTACGCGATCTGTTGGCCTACGGCTGTGCCGATGGCTCGCAGTGCACCGAGATGCAAGAGCTTCGCGAATTTGCCTTCTCGATCCTCGAATACAACTGCGATGCCCTTTCGGAGGAGATGCAAGAGTCCGAGGCGCTATACAAACGCGAGGTGATCAACTCACTCAGCGTCGAGGAGCTTATCGACGTGATAATCCAGCAGCCCACCATCACCCTCTATGAGACTGAATACAACACTGGTATCTCGGCTACATACCAATACAATCCGCTCATGAACCTATTCTACATGCGCGACCAAAGCATCACCACCGCCAAAGGAGTTGTGCTCTGCCGAATGAACTCCACACAACGCCAAAATGAGTGTGAGGTGGTTAAATTTGGGCTCCAGAAGTTGGGTATCGAACCGATATACGAAGTGAGTGGCGAGGGTGCCTACCTCGAGGGAGGCGACTACCTCATAGGATTTGGCCGAAGTTTTATTGGCTGCGGCATGCGCACCACACAAACGGCGATCGACGACCTTTTGGCAAACGATGTTTTTGGCACAGATTCGGTGGTGGTAGTCAAGGATCGTCGCTTCTACCAAGCTGAAATGCACTTAGATACCTACTTCAATATCATCGACACCGACTTGGCGACAATCTCGGCCGAGAGAATGAATGCCGACACTGAGAGCGACTGCTATGTCACCGCCGATATCTACCTCAAATCTACTTCGGGCAGCTATTCGATGGTCACAAGCGACGTCGAATTCACCTCGCTTCTTCAGGAGGAGTTGGGGGTGACTCTAATCCAGATCGAGGCCGACGACCAAGATCGAATGGCAGGCAACTTCCTCACGGTAGCTCCCCGCAAGATTATGGCCGTGGATGGCCAAAGCGACACATTCGTGCAGCAGCTATCCGACAATGGTGTCAAAGTAGAGTGGATCGACCTCGAAAACCTCGTAAAAGGTTATGGCGCAGCGCACTGCATGACGCAAGTAATTGAAAGGAATTGATAATGATAGCGACCTGTAATAGGTCGCTATTATTGTATTAAGCGCAGTAGTGCATGCCTCCCCAAGATGTAGTTCACGTATTTTTAATATACAAATGGTTTAAGATTCCCGCGTTCGCGGGAATGACGAAGAGAGGAGGCGAGAATGACGAAGAGAGGAGGCGAGAATGACGTAATTATGAATTATGCATTATAAATTACGCATTAAAATTTAATGCAACTTTAAGGTCAATATTTAGGTTAATTATCACATAATGATTATATTTGCAGTGGAAATTAGTGCAAATTTATTCATGTTTCAATTTGTAACAGTTTATAATCAGCCCCACCTTATCCTCTAAGGCCGATTCTATAGACTACGGTGCTAAATTCTGGTTTACGCAGTTATAACTTATTTTAATTTTAACTAATTTTTTAAATCTATGAGACTAAAAAATTTTACTCTTTTGCTGTTTTTGGCAGCAATCTTTATGACTTCGTGTCAAGAGGATTCACAAACGGAGTTTAGTATTAGTGATCTAAACTGCGTCGCAACTCTACAGGGTACTGTAGTGTACGACACCGGAGCTGATCCCGACTCAGATGACTACTCTATCATTCAGAACACTCCCGCTACTGGCCGCAAGGTCTATGTAGCTACTGCATTGTCGTCGTATGGCGATGAAAATGCTGAGGGAGATAACGTTGTAGAGACTGTTGTTGACTCACTCGGATGTTTCTCTATCGATGTACCCATTCCCTATGTAGGTGCTTACGTTACAGTTACTCTCGAGGATTTCACCGCTAACTACAGCACCTATCTTGGAGTTAGCAATGGAGCTGCTGTTTATGAGTCTGTTTTGTGTCAGTTCACCACACCATCATCGCTCTCTAAGATAGCTTTGGTTCCAGACCAAACCTACATCATGAGCGAGGTTATTAAGTACGATAGTACTCCTTTGGACTTGACACAGTACTCTGACACTGCAACTATTCAGGGTAATATCCAGTTAGCGGTCGAGAGCTCTTACCGCATCGGAGACTTCACTGCTGCAGCTAACAAGAGTATTGAGATCGAGGTTGAGATCCTTGGTGTCGACACCGACGACAACTCGGAGACGCTCACATTTGGTGCGACAACTGACAATAATGGTGACTTCGAGCTCACTATTCCTCTTATCACGCGCCGCGATGGATTTATCCTCAATTCGGTTGTGATGTTGGAGACCGAGAGCACATTTAGCCACTATCCATCATCTTCTTCTTCGGCTATCACCCTCACAGGTAGCTATGCTGAGAAGATCAGCAACGATTTCTCGAATGCGGAGTCTTTCACAAATCTTACCGATAGCGAGGTTTGCGACTTGGGTACAACTTACCTCTTCTTTGTTCCCGGTTCGGTAGATGGTTCTGACGACTACAACAACCTTACGGGTAGCGATGGTACGCTTGATTCAGTAACCACCGACAGCTACACCAACGAGCTTGCAGGATGGCAGGCAGTTAATAAAGCATTCGAGGGCTACGACTACACTGTTACAGTTACTGGTAATGTATATCTTGGCCGCGAGACCTCCTACGGTGTGGGTACATATAGTACAGGTATAACTACTGTAAGCGTCTCTCTAAACAACGTTAATTTCGTTGCTCCGACCAGCTCAAGCGGTGCTTTCTCATTCGAGATGCCAGTTGCTGACCAGACCTTGGTTTATGGCTCGGCGACTAACGTTTCGCTCTACCGCGAGAGCAGCTCGCTAAGCTACGAGACCGAGAATGAGCCATTCGTTCACTACTCGGCAGTAGGTGTTACCAAGTCTACTTACAATGGATACTTCTCGCAGAAGGGTACTAAGACAACCACAGGCGACAAGTGGTATAATTTAGGAAATATCTACTTCACCTATACAGCTACGGGTAGTGCTGCAACCGAGCTTGGAGATAACTACACCTCGGCTCTTGCGGGTTGGATGATTAACTCATACGACAATACCGCGACTGTAAGTGGTTCGATCTACAAAGCTGTCGAGACAGCTTATGGCGTCGGCGAGTATGCTGCTGTGGCTAACGAGATGGTATCGGTTACAGTTAATAATAGTGGTTCGTCTGAGACTTATCAAGTTGTTACAGATGCTTCGGGTACCTATTCGGCTGTAGTTGGCATCAAGGATGGAATCGTTCCTTCGGCTTCTGTATCTTACTCTCCTGCGAGCATTCTTGACTTTAGTCACTACTCATCGGCAACTGCCGAGGTAGCCTCTATCGAGGGTAGCTACACTTTGCAAGGAACAATCACTCCTACAGGTTCTTCATGGTACACTATGGGTAGCCAATATTACACTTTCACTCCATCGAATGCAAATCAGATCTCTTCCTCTGATTGGAGCTCTAAATTTGCTAATCTTGCAGGCTGGAGTCTCAACACAAACAACTATGAGTACACCAAAGATATCTCGTCTAAGGTGATGATCGCCAAGGAGGATAGCTACGCTGTTGGTAGCTACGTTGCGGCCGAGGGTCGTTTGGCTTCGATCACTGTGGGTGGTGTTAAATATGTAGCGCCTGTTGCGGCAGATGGCACGATCTCTATCACAGCTCCAATCGAAAAGGAGAATGGTGAGTACGCCTACACTGTTGCTCTTGTTGACTCTGAGGAGAATAACTTCGTGAACTATAAGTATACAGGTGACACTAAGTTGACCTATGGTGAGTACAGCAGCCTCTATGCAACAATCGAGGATAAATCTGCATCGTGGAACGATAAGTATACCTATTATTATAAGTTTGTCGAGGATAGCGCTGTAACTTCGAGCACATACTCAAATAACTTGGCGGGATGGGTGGTTATCCAAGACTTCGACGAGAGCCAAACCGTTACTGGTAGCATCTCGTTGCCATACGAGACTGCCTTTGGAGTTGGTGCATATCAAACTCCTGACGATGGTATCGCAGTTATCTCTATTTATTATGCTGGTACGGTTGAGTTTAAAGAGTTCGCTGTTCCTGTAGCTAACGATGGTAGCTTCACGCTTGAGGCTCCTGTCTTCTCGACTAATATTGATTACACAGTTAGTGGAGTAACCTACAAGTCGAACGAGACAAACTACTTCGTTCACTACAAGGCTCCCGGCGTTGCGGTGAATCTCTATGCCGATGAGACGAACTCATATACTACCTCATACACCATCAATAAGGTCGGTGCAGAGTGGTACGAGGCGGGAGATCGCTACCTCACATTCGATCCTACTGCAAGCACCAAGAACACAGGCAGCGCACAAGAGAATTGGAGCGCTAACCTCGCAGGATGGACTTCAGTGGCGGTTAGAGCTGCTGCATCAACCGCAGGCGTTGACTACGACGCAGTTGAGACTATCACAGGTGAGGTTCAGATGGCAGTTGAGGAGAGCTATGGTGTTGGTACCTACACTCCTTTGACCGATAAGTTGGTTAATGTAACTGTAGGTATTTCGAGTGACAATATCTACAGCACAAGTAGATCATTCGTCGTTCCAGTAGATGCAGATGGTAAATACTCACTCGAGATCCCAGTTCAGGAGGCAGGCAAGAGCTACACCGCAACCCCAACTATCTCTCATGGCATCATATCTAACGAGTTCGACTACACCAAGTACACCGCGATCGGTAAGAGCGAGGTGGTTAGCAAATCTACGAACTACTCATATTATACAAACCTACGCGATACAGATGCTGAGTGGACTGATCGTGGCGTAGTTTACTACAAAAATAGCGATGCTAAGCACTCTGATCTTATGGGTTGGTATGTTAACCCCGACAAGAGATACTCTGAGGAGGTTACAGGTAAGCTAATGTTCGCTAAGGAGGAGTCGTATATGGTTGGTACATACGAGGCTGCTGCCGCTGGTGCACTTGTCAATGTTACTTACGATAGCCAGACTGTTACCGTTGTTACCGATGCTAATGGTGAGTACACCGCAGCGGCATACTTCGCTAACGAGTGGAATTCACTTGGTGAGGATCCAACAATCGCTGTAGATCTTACCGAAGCAGTTGAGGTTAAGGATTTCGTTAACTACGCTCAATATCCCGAGCAGTATGTAACCGACATCGTTGGCGCAACTCCTAAGAGCACCACTTTCCTTATTGATGGTACTTATGCTTCGGGCGCTACTGCTGTTAACCAGAAGTCTGATAGCTACAATGCAGGTATCAACTACTTTAAGTTCACTGCCGACACAACTGATTCGGACTATACCACCTCTAATGGCTTGGGCGCATACCACGATGATTTGGTTGGTTATCAGGTGCTTACCGATAGCGACCTTCAAACTACTATTACCTACACTGGTAGTATTCTGTTGGGTGTCGAGACTTCGTATCTCGCGGCTGAGTATGTTGCAGCGAGCAATACTGTTGTTAACCTTACTTACACAAATCCATATGGCGTAACAACTCCTGTGTCTGTTCCGGTAGATGCTTCGGGTAGCTTCTCGGCAACTCTTCCAATTCTTAAAGCGAATTCTGATGGTAAGGATAACAATGTAACTATCGCCTCTGTAACTGGCACTGGTAAGTATGTTAACTACACATCGCTTACCGCTAAGAGCGAGTCAAGCAATTATACATGGACAACCGTTGAGAATATCCCCGGCACAGCTTGGAATGAGCTTGGTACAACTTACTTTATGAACTCAGTAATCGGTACTACTAACTACCTCGCAGGACTCCGCATTAAGAAGTCAACCGATACCGAGATCACCTACACTGGTGGTAAGGTGATGTTCCCAGTTCAGAATAGCTACCGCACGGGCGCTTACGTTGAGCATACTGGCATATTCGAGATGTATATCACCGATGCTTATGGTAGCGAGACCGACGGATCGAGAACTTACCGCATTCTTACAGATGCAGATGGCTCATATAGCTACACTCAATATCTACCTACTGAGCAAGTTAGCAAACAATCTTCTGAGGTGATGGTTGAAGCGGCCGTACGATATCTCGATAATGGTGAAGTGAACCCAACAACCGATAGCTTCACACACTACTCTAATATCGATGGTTCGACATTTACTCTCACAGGAGGATACTACCATAATAGCACAATATATTATGATAGCTCTATGAAGCAGGTGGATGCTCAAGTGGCAGGTTCTACTACTCTTCCAACGTTCTACTATCTCTTTGCACCAGATCTTACTTCATTGACCACTGCCGAGCAGGCTATCGTCGATTGGTATGGTAAGAGTAACTACTTCGCATCGCTTAGTGGCTGGGAGACCCCTATGGTTGATGCTTCTGCTAATAATCTTAAAATGAGCCTCGACATCTACCAAACTTCGGTTAGCTACACCAATAGCACTGCCACCGCAGCATGGAGCAAGTTCGCATACGAGAATGTTACGGTTTCGATGAACGTAGCTGGTACGACTAAAAGCTACTACACTACAACAGGTGCAGGTACTATCTCACTTAGCATCCCTATTGCTGAGACTTCAGGCAATGCTAATGTCGGCAATATGGTAGTAACGATTGAGGATACTGCTGAGTATGAGTTTGTTGCATACGACAAGCTTGCGGTTGACGACGGAGTATATCCCGTTAAGACCTATGTGGATGGTACATGGAGCTCTACTGCGACTCTCACCACCAATGCTTTTGTATACGACACAAGCAACACAACATCGCTCACTGTCTCTTATACAGATAATGACTCTGCTAAAGTATACTTTACCCCTACTTCAAGTCCATCTTGGTGGAGTATCTATGACTGGAGCAGTTTGAATATTAAGTAATTTAAAACGCGATTACTATGAATATTAGGAAAATATTAATCTCTATGCTTCTGGCGAGCTGCACCTTAATGGTGCATGCTCAAGAGAGCAAGAGCATAACGGTGAGTCAGCCCAAGCAGGGTGATATAGCATTTGGTATCGACCTGATGCCAATTATTAACTTTGCGGGTAACGTAGCCAATGCCAATACAGACAATACCATATCCGAGATTGGCGGCAGCGCATGGACTGAGAACTATTACGACGACACCTCTACGACATCTATTCTTAGCCCCAATGTCTCGATCTTGGCTAAGTATATGCTAACCAACGAGATCGCCATTAAAGCCAACCTTGGCTTTACCTCGAGCAATGATGTATCGAATACCTACACCAACGACTTTTTAGCGCTTGTATCAAATCCTCTCTCTGAGGCTAAGGTTATCGATACTAAGACCACAAGCTCGAGCGTAGTTGCCCTCTCTTTGGGTGGAGAATACCGAATTGGTAAACGTCGTTTAGCAGGTATCGTTGGTGCTAATCTCTTGTATGCTCAGTCGAAAACCTTTGTCTCTTACGATATGGGTAATGAACTTAGCGAGATCAACCAGTCGCCATCGTCAAGCTTCGTAAATTCGTCATTTATGGCTTCGAGTAGTTATAGCGTCGATTACTTCACTGCGACATACTTAGCAGAGGAGTATAGCGACTCATTCAACAAGCACTACGGTGTCGGTGTCGACTTCGGAGTTGAGTATATGCTCTCTTCGCAGATCGCATTAGGTGGCTCAGTTAGCATGTATTGCTTACGCTCAATTAGCCCCGACCAATATCTAAAAACTGTGGGCTATAACTACAACACAGGCGCAGTTGAGTATCACACCGAACTTACAGCACCAAAGAGTACTACAACAACTTTTGGAACCTCTAATATGGGCGCTAAACTCTACATGATGTTCTACTTCTAACGGGTAGAGCCTTATATACAATCTGGCCGAGCAATCTTTCCTGATTGCTCGGCCATTTTTTATCAATCCAAATTTCCAGTGGAGAGAGAAGCAGATTCTAATCCATCTTCAGCACCGCCAAGAATGCCGTCTGAGGCACTTGGACTGAACCGATCTGACGCATGCGTTTCTTACCGGCTTTCTGCTTCTCGAGGAGCTTGCGCTTACGCGAGATATCACCACCATAACATTTGGCAGTCACATCCTTACGAACTGCTTTGACCGTTTCGCGAGCAATGATCTTGGCACCGATCGCCGCTTGGATTGCGATGTCGAACTGTTGGCGTGGGATCAATTCCTTAAGCTTCTCGCACATCTTGCGACCGAAGTCGTAGGCGTTGTCGGCATAGATCAACGACGAGAGGGCATCGACCGGCTCACCATTAAGCAAAATATCGAGCTTTGCGAGCTTACTTGCCTGATAACCAGTACGGTGGTAATCAAACGAGGCGTAGCCCTTCGAGACACTCTTAAGTTTGTCATAGAAGTCAAAGACGATCTCCGAGAGTGGCATCTCGAAGTTAACCTCCACACGATCCTGCGTGATAAAGGTCTGATTAGTAAGCGTTCCGCGCTTGTCGATACAGAGCTTCATCACATTGCCCAAGAACTCCGATTTGGTGATAACCTGCGCCTTGATATATGGCTCCTCGATCTTGGCAATCTTGGTTACCTCGGGTAGCCCCGATGGGTTGTGCACCTCGGTCACCTCGCCCGTAGTTGAGGTGATGGTATACGAAACGTTGGGGACAGTGGTGATTACATCCATATCGAACTCACGATAGAGGCGCTCTTGGATGATCTCCATATGCAACAGCCCAAGGAATCCACAACGGAACCCAAAGCCAAGCGCCAAGGAGCTCTCCGGCTCGAAAGTGAGCGAAGCGTCATTGAGTTGGAGCTTATCAAGCGAGGCGCGCAAATCTTCATATTGGTCAGCCTCAACGGGATATACTCCCGCAAAGACCATCGGTTTTACATCCTCGAAACCACCGATCGACTCCTTGCAAGGGTTGCTCATCGAGGTGATGGTATCACCCACCTTGACATCCTTGGAGTTCTTGATTCCCGAGCAGATGTAGCCCACATCGCCCGAGCGCACCTCATTTTTGGGTGACATCTTGAGCTTGAGCACACCGATCTCGTCGGCGTCGTAGTCACAATCGGTATTGAAAAATTTAACGTGGTCGCCCTTGCGGATCACACCATTAAAGACTCTATAATAGGCAATTACGCCACGGAAAGGATTAAATACCGAGTCGAAGATAAGCGCCTGAAGCGGAGCCTCGTCGTCGCCCTTAGGCTCGGGAATGCGCTCGATGATAGCCTCCAAGACATCCTCCACGCCCATACCAGTTTTGCCCGAAGCGAGCAATATATCTTCATCCTTACAACCGATCAGATCAATGATCTGATCCTTCACCTCGTCGATCATAGCTGATTCCACGTCGATCTTATTGAGCACAGGGATGATCTCCAAGTCATTGCCCACCGCCAAGTAGAGATTCGAGATGGTCTGAGCCTGAATTCCCTGCGTCGCATCGACCACCAACAAAGCACCCTCACACGAGGCAATTGCACGCGACACCTCATACGAGAAGTCAACGTGGCCGGGGGTGTCGATCAAATTAAGGGTATACTGCTCACCCGAGCGCGCCGTGTACTCCATCTGTATAGCGTGGCTCTTGATGGTGATACCCTTCTCGCGTTCGAGATCCATATCATCAAGCACCTGCGACTGCATTTCGCGCTGGTTCAGCGTGTTAGTCTTTTCCAAAAGGCGATCCGCCAAGGTACTCTTACCGTGGTCAATATGTGCTATAATACAAAAGTTACGTATTCTCTTCATCTCTACATTTTATTTCTAAAGTGCAAAGATACGAAAAAAAAGGAAAAAGCAGAAAACTTTTGCAGTGGGTTTCAGACCAAAGGTACGAAAAGATGTGGCTTGCTGTTTTTTATTACGCACCCGACTACGTCGCACTCCTGCTCCACCACCCTACATCCCCTCCTCCACGTCATTCCCGACTCGATCGGGAATATTCATTTACCTAATTTAGGTGAGGTTCCTGCCTCTACAGAAATGACGAGCGCTTAAACCCACAACGCAAGAAAACTAAAAATTTAAACTAATTTCAGCAAAAAAATTTCAAATCTAATTTAAAATCGCTAACTTAGCTTAAATTTAAAAGCTAAACCGAAATGAGCATTACCAACAGAGCCGATAACAGCGCATGGTTCTTGGGGCCAAAGGCCGAATATCAAGAGACGTGGGAGAAGTTTATTATCTACATCCTACGCGACCACATCCACTGGCGCAAGAACTACTACCCCACCGATAGCGCAATCATCTCGCGTTCGAATATTCGCGAGAATGAGCCATGGATCGACTCGATGAGCGATGAGCTCGACAGGATGTTAGCCGACTTCAAGGTCAACAACCCGGTCTTTTCGCCTCGCTACTTGGCTCACATGATCTCCGAACAGAGCTTGCCAAGCGTATTGGGATACTTTGCCGGCCTGCTCTACAACTCCAACAATGTCGACAATGAGAGCTCTCCCGTGGCCGTTCCGATGGAGTTGGAGGCGGGACGCATGATTGCTCAGATGATCGGCTATGACCCCCTCCGCTCGTGGTCGCACATCACCTCGGGGGGTACAGTGGCCAATATCGAGGCACTGTGGGTTGCTCGCACCATCAAGTTTATACCCTTTATGGTCAAGGAGTTCTGCGAAATAAACGCCCTAAACTTCAAGATCCAGACCCCCAATGGCGAGCTATGCCCTATCGTGGAGTGTCCCACGCACACCCTCTTGGCGCTAACGACCGACGAGGCTACCCAAATCAACCGCAACCTACTCAAATTTATGGTCGAGCAGCATGGCTACAGCGCCGAGATTGCCTACACAATGATCACCGACCATATCGAGGTGAGCAAATTCAACGTAATCAAGCAGGGGCTATACAAGATCCTACACTCGCTCAATGTCGAGCCCGTGATCTTCGTCTCGCCCTCGAGCCACTACAGCATCAAAAAGGCGGCCAATATCTTGGGTTATGGCGAGGCTGCAGTTCGCACAATCGATGTAGATGCCTCATTTAGAATCAATGTCGACAAATTAGAGAAGGCTATCAGCGAGCTCTCCGACAACCAATATGTCGCGGCGGTAATCTCCGTCTCGGGAACCACCGAGGAGGGGGCAATCGACCCGCTACACCGCATTGTCCATCTGCGCGATAGGTTGAATCGCGAGGAGAACCGATCGTTCTGGATCCACCTCGACGCAGCGTGGGGCGGCTACCTGCGCACGCTCTTTAATGGTTATGAGATCCCATCCGACCTTAGCCTCGAACAAAGAGCTCAGATCTGCTGCCAAAGGATAAACGACTCATCGTCATACGATAATAACGAGCATCTATGGGAGAGCGACCCCGAAGTGTACCAATCACTTCTAAGCTACCCCGAGGCCGACTCCGTTACGATCGACCCCCACAAGCAGGGATATATCCCATATGCGGCGGGTGTCGTCTCATTCCGCAATTCGATTGTCACAGAACATATTCGTCAAGATGCCCACTACCTCTTTAACCAGACAGTCAACATCGATTATAATGCAGCACCAATAATCGACAATGTTGGTAATTTCATCCTCGAAGGCTCTAAGTCGAGTGCTGCGGCAGCCTCATGCTACTTGGCGCATAAGTCGATCCCACTCACACTCGAGGGGCATGGGCGCATATTGCTCTCAACCCTACAAAGCACAATTATTCTGCACACTCTGATGCGCAACCACATATCTAAATTTGATGAATACACCCTCAAATCGTCGAGCAAATATAAGGTTGATGGCGTAACCCCAAGCTCGCGCCACTTCACCATAATCCCGCTCCATAACCCCGACAGCAACCTACTATGCTACGTTATTCGCATCGTAAAGTGGTGCGAGACAAGCAAAGAGTGGATCCTCGACAACTCCATTTCGCTCGAGCAGTCCAATGCCCTATGCGAAGGAATATACCAACGCATGACACGCAACAGCACCGAGAAGCTACGCACAAATTCGGCATACGACTACTTCGCCACCAAGTCCAATTTCTACGACAATATATACAGCTACGAATCGCTGCAACCCACATTCGAGATGTTGGAGATAAGTGCTGAGGAGTATCGCTGCCACGGGCTATTCGTATTCCGCACAACGGTGATGAATCCATTCTACCACACCGCATTAGCGGGTAGCATGCGCGACTACCTCGACGAATTTATCATGTGTCTACATGCTAACACCGAGGCTGAGATCAGACGACTGCTATAGAATTTTAACGGTTTTTGATTGCGCTACGGATCGCAGGGATCTGTAGCGTGATTACTGCCGCCGAGATTATCACAATGCCAATTACGGTACCCCAAGTAGGATATTCACTCGGCAATAACCACCAGCTGAGCACCACACCCACAATGGGGATAACGAACTTAAAGATATTAAGTTCGGAGACCTTCACACCCGGTAGCGCCAAGAGATAGTACCATATTGAGAATCCCGCTGCAGGGATAATAGCGAGCCAAATGATAGCCAAATAAAACTCCAAAGGCAGCGCACTACACAGCGCCTCGGTGGGCTCCACAAAGAGCGAAAAGAGAAACAGCATCAAGCCGCCCGAGAAGTTAGAGACCATCGTGAGCATCATCGACGAGAGGGCTCCGCCACGCTTAAATACCATAATATTGGTATACGACCCAATCATATTGCTAATGAGCAACAGCGCCACACCCCAATAGAAATAGCCACTCGTCGAGATCTTCTCGCCAGTGAGCGAGATCGAAACCACACCACACAGACCCAACACAATCGCGACAATAGTGCGCCAATTGAGTCGATCATTGCGCAGCGTAAGGTGCGCCATAACCGCCACAAAGAGAGGCCCCGTTCCGATAATAATTGCCGAAACAGCCCCCGGAACCAAACTGAGTCCCATATAGAAGATACCATACTGCAGGAAGCTCTGTATAAAACCAAAGAGCAACATAAAGCGCCAATGCGCCCGCCACTGAGCCCTCCAATCCAACTTCGTTATAAGGATCATCGGCGCAAGTAGAAGCCCCGCCAAAGTGAATCGGATACCCGAAAGCATCATCGGCGGCATATACACAAAACCAATTTTAGCCCCCGCAAAGGCCGAACCCCACAAGAATGTCGCAAGGAATGCCAAGGCATAATATGCCCAGCTATTTTTTGTAATCTTCATAGTTAATATTTTTCTGGGCGCTAAGGTAACTAAATTTAGTTAAACAAAGAATAAGGAGCTAAGAAAAACTCCTAACTCACGTCATTCCCGTCCTTACACGTCATTCCCGCCCCTCCACGTCATTCCCGCCCCTCCACGTCATTCCCGTGAAAACGGGAATCTTATGCAAACGCAACAGAACAAATTAAGATTCCCGATCAAGTCGGGAATGACGTTAATGGGTTCGAACTCGAGCTTGGTTTAAATGCCTAAAATTTTAGAGATAAAATCTCTAAGCCAAACACGTAACATAATACGCACCCGCGGGGGTGCAATCCCCGCCCGCCGGAGGCAGTAAAAAAGCAATCTAACTTTGAAGATCCGTATTATGAACCCCCAACACAGCACGCCCCGAGGGGTCGTTCAGGTTCTGGAATGAAGCATCCCAAGCCAAAGCTGTGGGGGTGCTACATGCCACTGAGGGGACTGAGGGCACACATTGTGCAGCGGTCTGCGAACCGAAGTGCTCCTCGAATATTGTGCGATAGTAGTACTCCTCCTTGTTTTGTGGCGGGTTAATTGGGAAGCGCTCTGCGGCGTGCTCCATCTCGCGATCCGACACAGCGTCGATTGCCACCTGCTTGAGGGTGTCGATCCAACTATATCCTACGCCATCGGAGAACTGCTCCTTTTGGCGCCATGCCACCTCTTCGGGCAACATATCTTCGAATGCTTTGCGCAAAATCCACTTCTCCATGCGACCATCCTTAGCCATCTTCGCCTCGGGGTTGATACGCATTGCCACATCCATAAATTCCTTGTCGAGGAATGGTACACGCCCCTCCACTCCCCATGCTGAGAGCGCCTTGTTGGCACGCAGGCAGTCGTAGAGGTGGAGCTTGTCGATCTTGCGAATTGTCTCCTCGTGGAACTCTTGCGCGTTGGGTGCTTTGTGGAAATAGAGGTAGCCACCGAAGATCTCGTCGGCACCCTCACCCGAGAGTACCATCTTGATACCCATCGACTTAATCACGCGCGCCAAAAGATACATGGGCGTCGAAGCGCGAACCGTGGTGACATCGTATGTCTCGAGAAAGTAGATCACATCGCGGATTGCGTCCAACCCCTCCTGCACAGTGTAGTGCACCTCGTGGTGAACGGTATTGATATGGTCGGCAACTTTGCGCGCAGCAGCCAAATCGGGAGCTCCCTTTAGCCCCACAGCAAATGAGTGGAGCTGAGGCCACCAAGCGCTATCCTCGCCACCCGACTCAACGCGATGTGCCGAATACTCCTTTGCCACAGCCGAGATTATCGACGAATCCAAGCCTCCCGAGAGCAGCACGCCATAGGGAACATCCGACATCAATTGACGCTTCACCGAGGCTTTGAGCGCTGCTCGAAGCTGCTCGACATCGGCACCGTTATCCTTTACTGCGTCGTACTCCATCCAGTCGCGGTTGTAGTAGCGGATCATCTTCGCCTCGCGGCTCGAGTAGTAGTGACCCGGCAGAAATGGTTTGATTGTGGAACAGACACCCTCGAGCGCCTTGAGCTCCGAGGCTACGTAGAACTGCTCGTCGCTATCCCAACCTATATATAATGGGATCACCCCGATTGGGTCGCGCGCCACCAAGTAGTCGCCCGAGGTGGTGTCGTAGAGCGCGAATGCAAATATTCCGTTGATCTTCTCGAGGAGGTCAACCCCCATTTTTTGGTATAGTGGCAAGATCACCTCGCAATCGGAACCGGTCTGGAAATCATATTCGCCGGCGAGCTCCGCGCGGATCTCGGCGTGGTTGTATATCTCGCCATTTACGGCAAGCACCAAGCTTCCATCGGCGCTATATAGGGGCTGCCCGCCCGACTGAGGATCGACAATCGAGAGTCGCTCATGGGCAATCACAGCTTTATCGCCGCAGAAGATTCCCGACCAGTCGGGCCCGCGGTGACGAATTGTCTTTGACATTTTTAGTACTTTAGTACGCTGCTCCTCGCCACTTGCTTTAATATCGAAGAGTCCTACAAATCCACACATATGCTACAAAAATTAGGTTCATAATTAGTTTTAGGGCGCATAATAACTTTCGAATTACACTCTTTATGCTGTCACACATAACAATCTGTAATAAATCACCACCTAAAACTGCAAATTATTAAATAATCTGCCACTTCAGGAGAACACCCCATTATCGCAAAGTTATAACTTTTTTTGTAAATAATATCATAAACTCTCTAAAATATTATTAAAAACCAGTATTGACTTTAAGTTCTTGCAATGACAGCAAAGAACCATAAACAATACTAACACATTAATTAACAGCTACATAAAACAAACAACGCACTCTATACTACAAATAATCACTAAAATATGATTAATTTTGGCAAAGATTGCGGCGATTAAAAAAATTTTTATAAATTTGCAGATATTATAATTTTACACACATGAAGATAACTGTAATAGGCGGCGGCAATATGGGAGGAGCAATAGCCCTTGGAGCTATCAAACAAGGGGTTGTTAGCTGCTCCGAGGTTACAATCTCGCACCTTAGTGCCAAGATGCGACCTCTTTTTGGCTCACTCACCAGCGATATAACCCTCGAAGATTACAATCCAAAAGCTATCGTGGGGGCAGACCTCGTGATCATAGCCGTCAAACCATGGTTCGCGCAAGAGGTTCTCGCCCAGATCTCTGGCGAGCTCGACCGCACACGCCAATCGATCATCTCGGTTGTGGCGGGAGTGAGTTTCGAGCAGCTATCCGTGATGTTGGAGTGTACCACGCGCGGCACACTGCCACTCTATCGGGTGATCCCCAACACAGCTATCTCGATCGGAAGTGGTGTCTCGGCAATTAGCTCGTCGGGCGCCGACCACAAGGGATTGCAACGCGTGGTGGAGCTCTTCGAGGCATTGGGTTCGACCTACGTTATCGAGGAGCCGATGATGAGCGCATTCACCTCGCTCGCCTCGTGTGGAATAGCTTTTGCGCTGCGCTATATCGATGCTGCAAAGCGCGGAGGAGAGTCAGTAGGAATCGATCCCGAGACCTCGCTTAGGGTCACCATCGAGACGATGCATGGCGCCTTAGAGATGCTTCGCACCAACTCGTCGCAGCCCCAAGCCGAGATCGACAAGGTGACAACCAAAGGGGGATTAACATTCAGAGGGCTCGAAGCAATGGAGCGCGAGGGCTTCTCAAGGGCGGCGATATGTGCAATTAAAGAGAGTCACTAATGAAGAAAAAATATAAAAGAGTAGTTATCAAAGTGGGCAGCAATGTGCTTACCCACGCTCGGGGCACGCTCGACACCACACGCCTCTCGTCGTTGGTCGACCAAGTGGTCGAACTGCAACGTGCAGGGGTCGAGGTTATCGTGGTTTCGTCGGGCGCAGTGGCCTCGGGACGATCGGAGATCTCGACTGGTGGCAGGCGCCTCGATGCAGTCTCGGAGCGTCAGCTATTTTCCGCAATTGGGCAGGTGAAGCTGATAAATAAATACTACAACCTATTCCGCGACCATGGTGTGGTATGCGGTCAGGTACTAACCACCAAGGAGGCCTTTTCGTCGCGCAACCACTACCTCAACCAACAACACTGCATGCGCACGATGCTCGAGAGTTCAGTAATACCGATTGTCAACGAGAACGACACGATCTCGGTTACCGAACTAATGTTCACCGACAACGACGAACTCTCGGGGCTGGTCGCCACTATGATGGGTGCCGATGCCTTGGTGATCCTCAGCAATGTCGATGGACTCTACGATGGCGACCCTTCGCTCGAGAGCTCGAGGGTGATCCGCCGCGTGGAGGAGTGCGCGGGCGATATCTCGCAATATGTCGTGGGCTCCAAGTCGCAATTTGGCCGCGGTGGGATGCTGACCAAGAGTCGCATTGCACGCAAGGTGGCCGACGAGGGGGTCGAAGTTATCGTGGCCAATGGCCTGCGCGAGGAGATCCTACTCGATCTGCTACTGCACGACAAAGATACCGTCTCGACACGCTTTATCCCCTCCACGCGATCAGCATCGAGCATCAAGCGATGGATAGCTCACAGCGATGGCTTCGCCAAGGGGGTTATCTCGATCGACGACAACGCCCACAAAGCACTGCTTTCGCCCGCTGCCACCAGCCTTTTGGCCGTGGGTGTAGTAAGTGTCGAGGGTGACTTCGAGAGGGGTGACGTCGTTAAGATCGCCTCACAGAGCGGCACGACAATTGGTGTAGGCCGCACCTCGGCCGATAGCGATGAGGTACGCACAAATATAGGGGTGAGAGGAGCCAAGCCCATCATCCATTACGATTACCTTTATATAGAGGAGGAGCAATAGATATGAAGTTAACCAATCAATTCCGCAGTGCACGCCTCGCCTCACGCAGCTTGGCGTTACTCTCGCAAGATAAGATAGATAGCACGCTAAGGAGCTTAGCGAGGAGCGCCATGGAACGAATGGGTGAGATCTTAGAGGCAAACGCACAAGATTTAGCACTCTTAGACAAAGAGAGCCCACTCTACGACAGGCTGCTGCTCACCGAGGAGCGCATCGCCGCAATCGCAGCCGATATGCTCAACGTAGCTTCGCTCACATCGCCCGTGGGTGAGCGCATAAGCGAAGTGGTGCGCCCCAACGCCATGCGCATCGAGAAGGTGCGGGTGCCATTCGGGGTGATCGGAGTGATCTATGAGGCGCGCCCCAATGTCAGCTTCGATGTCTTTGCACTCTGTTTGAAGAGCTCGAATGTATGCATCCTAAAGGGTGGTAGCGATGCCGCCAACTCCAATGCGACCATCGTCGAGATTATCCGCTCCACACTCGCTGCCGAGGGGATCGACCCATGTGCGGTGACCCTGCTACCCACCTCGAGAGAGGCTACCGCAGAGTTGCTTTCGGCGGTGGGGATGGTCGACCTGATCATTCCTCGTGGCGGACGCTCGCTGATCGAATATGTGCGCGACAACTCGCGAGTGCCAGTAATCGAAACGGGTGCTGGAGTTTGCCACACTTACGTCGACAAATATGCCGACCTGCAAAAGGCGGTGGCGATAGTCGACAATGCCAAAACACGCCGCGTGAGTGTCTGTAACGCCTTGGACAGCTTGGTGATCCACCACCAAAGGTTGTGCGATCTGCCCACGATAGCTACCCCATTGGCCGCAAAGGGTGTTGTAATCTATGCCGACGAGGATAGCTTCGCGGCATTGAAGGGGAGCTACCCTCAAGAGCTTTTGGAGCATGCCGACCAATCACACTTTGGCCGAGAGTTCCTCGACTACAAGCTCTCGGTACGCTGCGTGCAGAGCTTCGAGGATGCAGTGGAGCATGTCACACGCCACACCTCCCACCACAGCGAGGCGATCGTAACCGAATGCGAACAGCGAGGCGAGGAGTACTGCAAGCTCGTCGACGCAGCATGCCTCTACATCAATGTCTCGACGGCATTCACCGATGGAGCGCAGTTTGGCCTTGGAGCCGAAATTGGCATCAGCACCCAGAAGCTACACGCTCGAGGCCCCATGGCGCTCGAGGAGCTTACCACATATAAGTATATTATTCGGGGTGCGGGGCAGGTACGGGATTAATTCATAATTCATAATTCATAATTCATAATTCATAATTCATAATTCATAATTCATAATTCATAATTCATAATTCATAATTCATAATTCATAATTCATAATTCATAATTTTTTCTTATATTTGTGGATTATAGCTTTTTGAATCGAAATAGTTAAGAACATTATATATGAGAGTATTGAAATTTGGTGGCACATCGGTAGGATCGGTAGAGAGCCTACGCAATGTGCAGAGCATAGTAAATAGCTCGACCGAGGAGATGGTAGTAGTAGTCTCGGCGGTGGGTGGAGTAACCGACCTATTGATCGCCGCGGCAAAGAGTGCGCAGGCGGGCGACAGAGGATATCTCGAGACCTTTAGCGAGATCGTCGAGCGACACACAACCATCATCGAGGGGCTCATAGCCAAGGAGCATCGCACGGAGTTAGAGGAGCGCTTGCGCCCTCTATTCGAGGATCTTACCAACATATACAAGGGAATCCACCTTATTCGCGACCTCTCGGAAAAGACCATGGACACCATCGTGAGCTACGGTGAACGCCTCTCCTCGAAGATCATCTCCTACATCTTGGAGGATGTAACTCTGATCGACTCACGCGAACTTATCAAGACACGCCCACAATTGGGCAAACATATCGTCAACTTCGCCCTCACCAACACCCTTATCAAGGAGCGTTTCGAGAGTCGTACGCGTGTGAGTCTCTTGCCCGGCTTTATCGCTTCGGATGCCAAGAGTGGCGTGGTAACAACCTTGGGGCGAGGTGGCTCGGACTACACTGCGGCAATCCTTGCGGCAGCTCTCGAGGCCGATATCTTGGAGATCTGGACAGATGTCGACGGCTTTATGTCGGCCGATCCTCGCATCATTAGCAACACCTATGTCATAGATCAACTCTCGTTTGTCGAGGCGATGGAGCTCTGCAACTGCGGCGCCAAGGTGATCTACCCCCCAACGATCTACCCGGTTTACTACAAAAATATCCCCATCGTAGTTAAAAACACATTCAATATCGAGGCTCCCGGAACCCTTATCACGCGAGACACAAAGCACGCCGAGGGCAAGCCAATCAAGGGTATCTCCTCGATCAACGACACCAGTCTGATCACAGTCAAGGGTCTGGGCATGGTCGACGTCATCGGTGTCAACTATCGCATCTTCAAGGCTTTGGCCAAGGGCGGCGTGAGCGTATTTTTGGTCTCGCAAGCCTCATCGGAGAACAACACCTCGATCGGAGTTCGCAACGCCGACGCCGAGCAAGCTGCCACGCTCCTCGACGCAGAGTTTGCCCACGAGATCGAACTCGGGGAGATGGAGCCTATGAGCATCGAGAATGATTTGGCCACAGTGGCTATCGTGGGCGACAACATGAAACACACACCCGGCATCGCAGGACAGCTATTCAACACCTTGGGGCGCAGCGGTATCAACGTTATAGCCTGTGCACAAGGCGCCTCGGAGACCAATATTTCGTTCGTAATCAAACTCAAGCAGCTCCGCAAGGCGCTCAACGTGATCCACGACTCGTTCTTCCTCTCCGAAAACCAAGTGATCAACCTCTTTATCGCAGGCGTGGGTCTTGTAGGCGGAAACCTATTGGAGCAGATCCGCACGCAGCAACCTACTCTACTCTCGGATAAGTCACTCAAACTCAATGTAGTGGGATTATTCAACTCACGCCGTGGAGTTGTCGATCGTCGCGGCATTGACCTCTCGACCTACAAAGAGTCGTTGGCAACCTCCTGTTTGGAGGCCAATGCCGAGCAGATCGTAAAAGAGATTTTAGAGCTCAACGTAGCCAACTCGGTCTTTGTCGACTGCACGGCCAACGAGCAGATCGCCTCGATCTACAAACGTCTACTCGACAACAATGTCTCGGTAGTTGCAGCAAACAAGATCGCAGCTTCGAGCAGCTACGAGAGTTACATGGAGCTCAAAGAGACTGCGCGTCGTCGCGGTGTGAAGTTCCTTATCGAGACCAATGTGGGCGCAGGGCTCCCCATTATCAACACAGTCAACTCGCTGATTAATAGCGGCGACAGGATCACCCATATCGAAGCGGTAGTATCGGGCACCCTCAACTTCCTATCGAACACCGTGAGCGAGCAGGTGCCACTATCCAAGGCGATTATGATGGCCAAGGAGGCTGGCTACAGCGAACCTGATCCTCGATTGGATCTCAATGGTTCGGATGTTGTGCGCAAGCTTGTGATCCTTTCGCGCGAAGCGGGTTACAAGATCGAAAAGGAGGATGTGGAGTGCAACCTATTTATCCCCGAGGAGTTCTTCGAGGGCTCCCTCGAGAAGTTTATCGAGAATATGCCACAATTGGACGCACCATTCGAAAAGATGCGCAGCGAGGCAGCGGCAGCGGGTCGCAGACTTCGTTTCGTCGCTTCGCTAAGTGATGGCAAGGGCGTTGTAGGATTGCAGGCGGTCGACGCCAAACATCCATTCTACGAATTGGAGGGCAGCAACAACTCGGTGCTACTCACCACGGAGCGCTACAACGAGCTACCGATGGTCATCAAGGGCTATGGCGCAGGAGCGGCAGTAACCGCGGCAGGAGTATTCTCGGATGTAATCAGCATTGCAAACATTAGATAAAATGGAGGATTCAAGATGAAATATATAGTTATTTTAGCCGATGGAATGGCAGGATTGCCCATCGAGGAACTTGGAGGCAAGAGCACCATCGAGGCAGCCAACTCACCCGCTTTGGATCGCTTGGCGACTATGGGTCGTTCGGGACTTCTCTACACCGTGCCCGACGCCTACCAGCCGGGTAGCGAGGTGGCTAACTTAGCGGTCTTAGGCTACGATCTCGACGTCGTATTCGAGGGTCGCGGCTCGCTCGAGGCGGCGAGCATGGGTATCGAAATCGAGGATGGGGAGATGGCTATGCGCTGCAACCTTATCACGCTCCACGATGATGGGCGCATCAAGAACCACTCAGCGGGGCATATCTCTACCGAGGAGGCACGCACTCTTATCGAGGATCTCGCTGCCGAAATTGGGGACGAGCAGATCCGCTTCTTTGCCGGCATCAGCTACCGCCACCTCCTTAAATTAAGGGGCGGCAACAAAGCCTTGCTCTGCACTCCGCCACACGATGTGCCGGGAACGCACTTTAGCGAGGTGATGATTGCGGCAACTGCCCCCGAGGGCGAAAGCACAGCCAAGCTACTCAACGATATCATTCTCCGCTCCCAAACCTTCCTCAAGCAGCACCCCATAAACCTCAAGCGCATCGCCGAGGGACTCGACCCCGCCAACTCAGTGTGGTTCTGGTCGCCGGGCTATAAGCCACAGATGCAGACCCTCCAACAGAAGTATGGAGTGGGCAGTGGCTCGGTGATCTCGGCAGTGGATCTTATTCGCGGCATCGGGGTCTATGCCGGGCTCAAAGTGATCGAGGTCGAGGGGGCAACGGGGCTCTACGACACCAACTACGAGGGCAAGGTTGCCGCAGCACTCGAGGCACTTCGCCACGACGACTTCGTATACCTCCATGTCGAGGCAAGCGACGAGGCGGGACACGAGGGCGACGCTCAACTCAAGATCCGCACAGTGGAGTATATGAGCCAGAGGGTCGTGGCGCCCATCATGGCTCAGATCGCCACATGGGACGAACCTGTCGCGGTAGCTCTACTACCCGACCACCCCACCCCTTGCGCCCTACGCACCCACACTCGCGAGGCTGTTCCGTTTGTGATCTACAAACCCACGGCGCAGGGTGATAGCGTCACCACATACGGCGAGCGAGCGGCAGCCAACGGCTACTATGGCACACTGCACGGCGAGGAGTTTATCAAAGCACTACTAACTGAAAAGTAAAATATATGCGTTATTATAGCACTAATAAACAAGCACCGACAGCCTCCCTGAGCGAAGCTGTTGTAAAGGGCATTGCACCCGACAAGGGTCTTTATATGCCCGAAAGCATCAAGAAGTTACCCGCTGAGTTCTTCGAGACTATCGAGACTCTTTCGTTCCAAGAGATCGCTTGCCGCGTGGCAGAGGCATTCTTTGGCGAGGATGTCGAGGCCGAAAGCCTACGAGAGATAGTCTATTCGACCCTTTCGTTCGAGACCCCCGTGGTGGAGGTGACCCGCTCGATCTACTCGTTGGAGTTGTTCCATGGGCCCACTTTGGCATTTAAGGATGTAGGTGGATGTTTTATGGCACGCCTACTTAGCTACTTTATCTCACGTGAGGCAAAAGATAAGAGGGTCAATGTATTGGTGGCAACATCGGGCGACACTGGTAGCGCCGTAGCAAATGGATTCTTGGGTGTCGATGGCATTCATGTATATGTGCTCTACCCCAAAGGCAAGGTGAGCGCAATCCAAGAGTGTCAATTCACAACCCTTGGGCGCAATATCACCGCATTGGAGGTCGATGGCACCTTTGACGATTGTCAAGCATTGGTCAAGGCGGCATTTGTGGATAAGCAGCTCAATGAGCAGCTGACCCTCACCAGCGCCAACTCGATTAACGTTGCACGCTTCCTACCCCAAGCATTCTACTACTTCAACGCCTATGCACAACTCAAAGCGATGGGGCGCGAAAAAGAGTTAGTGGTAAGTGTGCCCAGTGGCAACTTCGGAAATATCACAGCCGGACTTATCGCCAAGCGCATGGGTCTGCCCATCAAACGCTTTATCGCCGCCAACAACCGCAACGACATCTTCTTCGAATATCTCAAGAGTGGAGTCTACACCCCACGCCCATCTGTTACGACCTATGCCAACGCGATGGATGTTGGCGACCCAAGCAACTTCGCCCGCGTGGTGGAGCTCTACGGCTCGCACAAGGCCATCACTGCCGAGATCTCGGGATGCAGCTACACCGACGAGCAGATCGCCGAGACGATGCGCGAGTGCCTCAACAGGAGCGGCTACCTACTCGATCCACACGGCGCCTGTGGCTTCCGTGCTCTCGAGGAGCAGCTTGCAGAGGGTGAATGTGGAGTATTCTTAGAGACTGCCCACCCCGCCAAATTCTTGGAGCGCGTAGAGCAGATCACCCAAACTAAGGTCGAGATCCCCGCACCGCTCAAGGCATTTATGCAGGGCACAAAGCAGAGTATTGAGATCGGCAGCGACTTCGAGGGCTTTAAGAATTTTCTGCTTACTTTCGCAAAGTAGCATAATGCTAATCACGCCAAGATAGGTCTTTCACCCACTCGACGTCATTCCCGGCTGCTAACCAAGTGCGTCATTCCCGACTCGATCGGGAATCTTATCGAAGTTATACGTCATTCCCGACTGCTAACCAAGTGCGTCATTCCCGACTCGATCGGGAATCTTATCGAAGTTATACGTCATTCCCGTGAAAACGGGAATGACGTATTATTATAATATGATTATTCCCCCTTAAGTTTCTCAAGGTATTCAACGACCGGCAGAGGATCCGGCGAAGGAAACCAACATATCTGTGCATCGCGGCGGAACCATGTCATCTGCCGCTTGGCATAACGTCGCGAGTTGCGTTTGATAAGCTCTATGGCGTTATCACGGGTAATCGAACCATCGAAATAGTCAAAGAGCTCGCGATAGCCTACAGTCTGCAAGGAGTTGAGTGCACGATAGGGATATAGCGCACGCGCCTCGGCCTCCAACCCCTCGTCGATCATCATATCCACGCGGCAATCTATACGCTCGTAGAGCGTGGGGCGATCCATATCAATACCCACCTTGCGGATCTCAAAATCACGCTGCTTATGCTCGCCCACACGCAGCTCGGAGTAGGGGCGACCACTGGCCATGCAGAGCTCCAATGCACGCAGAACGCGCGATGGATTGTGCCGATCGACCACCTCGTAAAAAGCAGGGTCAGCCTCACGTAGCTCCTCGAGAAGCGGAGCAAGTCCCTCGACTCGCAGGCGCTCGCGCAGCTGGCCACGCAATTGGTCGCTAACCTCGGGCAGGGCGTCAAGCCCCTCACACAAAGCCTTGATATATAGTCCCGAACCGCCAACGGCAATAACTCGCTCATGCGTTTGGAAAAGCTGCTCGAGGAGTTGCAGAGCCTCCTGCTCGTAAGCCCCGCAGTTGAACTCCTCGTCAATGTCGCGGCAGGCTATAAAGTGGTGCTCAGCGGCGGCAAGCTCCTCGGGGGTTGGCTGCGCTGTGCCGATGGCCATATTGCGGTATAATTGACGTGAATCGGTCGAGATGATAGGTGCCCCAAAATGGCGGGCAAGCTCCACGCTAAGCGAGGTTTTGCCCGAGCCCGTTGCGCCCACCACCACTATAAGTTCTCTAATAGCCATCGTCGTACGCATCATCACCATCGAAATCGTCGAAGTCGCCCATCATCTCGTCGAAGATCGAACCATCGTCAACCGAGGAGTCGGGATCATACTGATCGGGGGCTGTAGCATGGGCAAAGCTCTCGCGAGGATATAGCTCGGGATGGCTCACCTCCTTGGCCTCGACAAGCTCGAGGAAGTAGGCGCGCGAGGCAAAGAGATCGAAGTTGTAGATCAATCGATCGTGCATATAGTGTAGTATTTCGCACAAAACAGCACTCACCATCGGCTGCGGGATGATAACATCCTCACCACCCTCGTCGGGCACAAATCCCATATCGACCGTGGTGAACTCGCCTGTCTTTTCCCAGCGTGCATCCGCCGTAAAGAATGAGGAGATGCAGGGCTCATACTCCAAGCTCTCGATGATAAAGTTGTGAAAATCTAACAGCGTAGATGTTGCGGGAATCTCATAGTCGCGAACGAAGTGGTCGTTCTCGTCGCTTAGCATGCGAAATTTGTATACTATCATAACTCTTTTCGTTTTATATGAGCAAAGATAATACAAAAAGTTGAGTTGTGAAAATTAATTTTACCTACCTTTGTACCAAATAATAAAGAGAACAAAGATGAAAGTAGTAATTATAGGAGGTGGTGCAGCAGGTTTCTTCGCAGCAATAAACCTTAAGATGTTTAATGCCGAAATCGAGGTGACTATCCTCGAAGCAGCCTCCACCCCCTTGGCCAAGGTGAGAGTGTCGGGCGGAGGTCGCTGCAACCTTACCAACTCGTTTGCCGCCAATCTACCTTTGGTGAAGATCTATCCTCGCGGCGAGAAGGTTATGCGCACATGCCTTAAGCGATTTAGCCACATCGACACCTACCAGTGGTTCGAGGAGTGCGGCGTGGAGCTTGTGACTCAAGCAGACCACTGCGTCTTTCCCGCCTCGCAGGATTCGGCACAGATCGTCGATACGCTTATGCGCGAAGCAAAGGAGCGCGGCGTGGAGATCAAGTGCCGCCGCAAGGCTCAAAGAGTGGTTCGCGCAGGTGAGGGCTTCGAGGTGGAGACCGAGGGCGGCGATATCTTCGCATGCGACGCAATCATCGCCACCACGGGAGGAGCACCCAAGGGAGAGGATCGTGAGCTCTACTCGCAGATCCCTATTCGCTTTGTGGAGCCAGTCCCCTCGCTCTTTAGCCTCAATATCCCTCACAATCCCATCACTGAGCTTAGCGGCACGGTGGTCGAGAATGCCGTGATCGGACTTAAGGGCAGCCGACTTTCGGGCTCCGGAGCACTACTTGTGACCCATTGGGGCGTAAGTGGCCCGGCAGCACTTAAGCTCTCGTCGTATGCCGCTCGCAGACTCCATGAGTGCAACTACAAGGCACAGGTAATGATCAACTGGGTGGGCGGAGCCTCGCAGGAGGAGGTGCTCTCGACGCTGCTCAAACATATATCAGAACACAGCAAGAAGTTAGTTGGCTCGGCAGCACCCTTTGCGCTCACTTCGCGCACATGGGCTCACCTGCTCCACCGTGCTGACATCTCCGAGGAGCGACGTTTTGTGGAGCTTGGCTCCAAGGGAATCAACCGCATTGTAGCAACCCTCACCGCCGACGAATATAGCGTCGATGGGCGTGGAGCACACAAGGAAGAGTTCGTCACCTGCGGAGGCGTGGCTGTAGGCTGCATCAACCCCGCAACAATGGAGTCGCGCGACTGCCCCAACTTCTACGTCGCAGGCGAGATGGTCGACCTCGACGCAATCACCGGAGGCTTCAACCTCCAAGCCGCATGGAGCACCGCCTACGTCGCCGCCCAAAGTATCAGCTGGGGAGTTAGGAGTTAGGAGTTACGCTTACCCACTTACACGTCATTCCCGCCCACTACGCGTCATTCCACCCCACTTACACGTCATTACGCCCCACTCCACGTCATTCCCCCCACTCCACGTCATTCCCGTGAAAACGGGAATCTTATGCAAACGCAGATTAAGATTCCCGTTTTCACGGGAATGACGGAAATGGTTGGATTAAAAAGTGCAAGGATGTGCCAAAAATGGCGTATTAGGCGTCTTTTTTCAAATAAGAGCGTTGAGCTAAAACCTTGACCCACACCACAAAAACACCAGTCAACACAAGATTAAGCACCAAAGTAAGCGCAGAGACAATAAGGGCGGTACCGCCAAGTCCATAGCTAATTGCGATAAAGATCACACCGGCACCGACCTCACCGCGGGTGAACATACCCACAGAGACAGCAAGGCGCTCACTGAGGCGACGATCGCGATAGAAGAAGAGCGGCATAAGCTTTCCGATGTTGGAGAGCAAGGTTACGCTGAGCACGTGCAAAGCGATCACATGCCAATGCATGGTAGGCACCGCAAGCGAGATCACCGACTCAGTCTCGGGATGGCTATGCGCATGAGCACCTACGACAAGCGGCATACTAAGACCCACCAAGAGCATAAAGAGGTAGGAGATGGAGTTCTCGACGCGCTCCTCGCTAAGAGAGTGCACGGGGTTATGCTTGATGATCATACCCACCACGAATGCGGGTAGTAGCACCTCGATATGTATTCCATTATGCTCGCCGGGGATCAGCGACTCAGAGACGTGGTAGAGTGCATGGGTGATACCAAAGACCACCACGGCGTAGAAGAGGATAGCTTTCCAATCCTGCCTAACGTTGTAACAGTCGAGTTTGCGCCACCCCAGAGCCAAGAGCACCACAACGATAAAGACCACCACAAAAAGCTGCCACTGCATGCCGATCATCATAATCTGTAGCGGGATCATAAGTATGATGGTGTCGAGGTCGTCGAAGATTGCCAAGACCTGAATTTTCTTATAGATCCAGCTCGACTTCAAATTGAGCGTTGCAAGCATCGCAAAGAGGATTCCGGCCGATGTAGGAGCAGCAAAACGGCTGAGCAATAAGGTTTCACGCCAAATAGCACCACTGCCCCAGAGGTGCGGCGGGAGCAACACAAAAACGTAGTATAGAGCCACGAGCAACCACGGTAGTGCAGCGGTGGCCATAGCGATAAAATAGTCTTGGGTGTAGGAGCGCCAATGCGCTTTGTCGACTTCGAACTCACGCCCAACGTTGATCATGATAAAGGCCAAACAGATATAGAGCAGCGGGGTCAGCGCGTAGCTCTTGATCGCAGTAAAACTCTCTCCCATAAAATCCGGCAGGAGCTGTGAGGCCACCAGACCCACCAACAAAAAGAGCGAAAAGGAGAGAACTTTTTTCATATCAGAAGTGATTAAATTTGGTAGATTAACGCCACGGCCGAGGTCGAAACACCTTGCTCTCGCCCCTCGAAGCCCAACTTCTCGGTTGTGGTAGCTTTGACTGAGACATCCTCGACACTTATGCCTGCCGCAGTGGCGATAGCTCGACGCATCAAGTCGATATAGGGGCGCAACTTGGGGCGCTGCATGCTAATAGTACAGTCGATGTTACCGATTGCATAGCCCTTAGCGAGCAACATTTCAACTACTTGCGCCAAAAGCAACTTAGAATCTACCCCCGCAAAATCGGCCGAGGTATCGGGAAAATGGAGGCCAATATCGCCCAATGCCGCCGCGCCCAACAGAGCGTCGCAAATAGCATGGATCGCCACATCGCCATCCGAATGTGCCACGCACCCTTTGGAGTGTGGCACCTCGACCCCACCTATAATTAATGGCAGCCCCTCGGCGAGAGCATGCACATCGTATCCGTGTCCTATTCTAAATCTCATATTCGACAAAGATACAAAGATTCATTTGAAATGCAAATAATGGCGCAAATATTTGCAAAATAACCTTTCTCCAGATAGGTTACCTCCGCGTCATTCACACCTCCACGTCATTCTTACCCTACTTATCGCAATATGCACAGTGCACAGCACCATCGGCGGCACGTTTCGAGAGGCGATCTACATCCTCGGTTGCGGTGATGCAAGCGGGATTTTTGCAGATATGGCCTACCTGCTCCAGATCGGCAGCGTAGTGGGGTGTGGTTGCGGGCATAAGACCCTCATTCCACTTCAATAGGCTGTAGATAAGCGCCATACGAACAAACTTGCCATTCTCCACTTGGCGGAAATATGCAGCACGCGGATCGGCATCAACCGAGCGGGTGATCTCATTTACACGTGGCAGCGGATGGAGGATGATCATGCTCTCCTTAGCCTCTGCGAGTTTCTCGGGCGAGAGGATAAAGCTATCCTTAAGGCGCTCATACTCAGCTTTATCGGCAAAGCGTTCGCCCTGCACACGGGTCATGTATAGCACATCGAGGGTGGGCATAGCCTCCTCGAGGGTTGCAGCCTCAACAAAGCTAATGGGTGATCCTGCGACCTCCTTATAGACGTATGCGGGCAACTTAAGCTCCTCGGGGGCGATCAAAACGACGTTGATATCGGCAAGACGCGCCAACGCTTTGATAAGCGAATGCACAGTGCGGCCATACTTCAAGTCGCCGCAGAAGCCGATCGTGAGCCCATCGAGGCGACCTAATTCGCGCTTGATGGTCAAAAGGTCGGTGAGCGTCTGTGTGGGGTGCGCATGGCTACCATCGCCAGCGTTAATCACCGGAATCTTCACATATTGCGACGCCACCAATGGAGCACCCTCCTTGAAGTGGCGCATGGCGATGATATCGGCAAAGCACTCCAACACACGAGTGGTGTCGGCAACGGTCTCACCCTTCGACACCGAAGATGAGGCTGCATCGTCGAAGCCAAGAACGGTGCCTCCCAACTCCAACATTGCGGCGTTGAAGCTCAGGCGGGTACGTGTGCTGGGCTCGTAGAATAGGGTTGCTAACTTCTTGCCGTGGCACGCCGTGCTGTACTTTGGGCGGTTGGCGATGATATCCTCGGCGGTGGCGATGATCTGTAGAGTCTCGTCGAGCGAAAGGTCAGTTGGGTCGATTAGGTGTCGCATGGTGGTATATATTTTTTTCAATAATTTCTTAAATTAAAAATAAAGCCCGACTAAATTAGCCGGGCTTCATTATTAAATACCTTCGCCCATCACAGGTATCGGCATGGCAGCATAGATACCATCCTCCAACTTCTGACGAACAGACTTAAATGCTTCGATAGTGTAGTTAACATCGTCGATAGTGTGTACCGCAGTTGGGATCACACGAAGGATAATCTCACCCTTAGGGATCACTGGGTATACCACGATCGAGCAGAATAGGTTGTGGTTCTCACGAAGGTCAACCACCAAGTTAGTAGCCTCATTCACGCCACCCTTCATATATACGGGGGTCACAGGAGACTCAGTTACTCCGATCTCGAAGCCATTCTCCTTGAGTGCACCTTGCAAAGCGTTGGTAACCTCCCAAAGCTTAGTAAGGTACTCGGGGTGAGCCTTGATAAGCTCGAGGCGCTTAAGGGCTCCGATAACCATAGGCATTGGGAGCGATTTAGCGTAGAGCTGTGAACGCATATTGTAGCGGAAGAAGTTGATAAGCCACTTTGGGCCCGCAACGAATGCTCCGATACCAGCCATCGACTTAGCGAAGGTGTTGAAGAGAACATCCACTTGGTCGATCACGCCGTAGTGCTCGGCAGTACCGCGACCATTCTCGCCCATAGTACCGAATCCGTGAGCGTCATCCACAAGTAGACGGAAGTCGAACTCACCCTTGAGTGCAACGATCTTGTCGAGGAAACCAAGGTCACCCTTCATTCCGAATACACCCTCAGTGATTACCAATACACCACCGCGCTGCTCGTCGGCGAGCTCTGTGGCGTGTTTGAGTTGCAGTTTGAGTGAGTCGAGGTCGTTGTGACCATACACGAAGCGCTTACCCTTGTGCATACGCAAACCATCGATGATACATGCGTGAGCCTCAGCGTCGTAGACAACAACGTCGCGCGCTGTAAGCAAACAGTCGATAATCGAGATCATACCTTGGTAGCCGAAGTTAAGAAGGAAAGAGTCCTCCTTGCCAACGAACTCAGCAAGCTCGCACTCCAACTGCTCGTGGTACTTAGTCTGACCACTCATCATACGAGCTCCCATTGGGGCTGCCATTCCGAAAACTGCCGCACCCTTAGCGTCAGCCTCGCGAACCTCGGGGTGGTTAGCCAAACCGAGATAGTTGTTAAGCGACCAGTTGAGCATCATCTGGCCACGGAACATCATGTGAGGGCCCAACTCACCTTCCAACTTAGGGAAAGCGAAATATCCATGAGCCGCACCCATGTACTGTCCAATAGGACCGCCTACGTTTTTCTCGAGGCGTGCAAAAATATCTACCATTGTATTATTTATTATTAAATTGTTTTCGCGTTTGTTGCAGCGCAACATACAAAGTTATAACTTTTTTTGCAAAAAGTCATAACCACCACCTAAGTTTTTTGGTGTCAGATGCGCAAAAATAGTATTTATACTTATTTTTTCTTGCGCCTTATGTCGCCATCCTTGGCTAATCCGCCCACCGAGGTTTCGCGATAGAGGCTCGGTAGATCTTGACCGGTCACCTTCATCACCTCGACCACCCTGTCGTAGCTGACCATGTGTTTACCATCGGAGAATGTGGCGTAGATATTCGAATCAAGTGCACGCGCCGCAGCGATTGCATTGCGCTCGATACAAGGCACTTGCACCAATCCGCACACCGGATCACACGTCAACCCTAAATGGTGTTCGAGAGCCATCTCGGCAGCATACTCAATCTGCGAAAGGGTGCCCCCAAAGAGCTGACACGAAGCGGCAGCAGCCATAGCACATGCCACACCCACCTCGCCTTGACACCCCACTTCGGCGCCCGAAATCGAGGCATTCGACTTAGCGACATTTCCAAACAGTGCGGCAGTCGCCAGAGCTTGCAGAATACGGATCTCGCGGAACTCCTTGCCTATGTAGAGGTGGTAGAGCACCGCAGGTAGAATTCCACACGAACCACACGTTGGCGCGGTGACGATATCGCCTCCCGCAGCATTCTCCTCCGAGACAGCCAGAGCGTAGGCGTAGAGCTGACCGCGCGAATTGAGAGCTCCATTATAGCTCTTGGATTTGATGTAGTAACTAACTGCCTTGCGACGAACGCCCAAACCTCCGGGCAACACACCCTCGGTCTCCAAGCCATTGTCGATCGATCGCTTCATAGCCTCCCAAATTGTGCGGAGGTACTCCCATATCTCTTTGCCCTCGTACTTTTCGACATACTCCCAAAAGGTTGCACCCTCGTGGTCGCACCACTCGATTATCTCCGCCATCGTGTGTAGCGGGTAGATGTTGTGGCTCTTAACCTCGTCGGCCGAAGAGGCTATGGTGCCTCCTCCGACGCTAAAGACCTGCCAGCTATCGACAACCTCCCCACCATTGAGCGCCTCGAAGAACATCCCATTGGGGTGAAAGTCGAGCACCACTTCGGGCTTCCAGACGATCTCGGTGGGAGCAACGGGCTCCAACACCTCGAGGATCGCAACGTTAGTCATGTGACCCTTGCCCGTTGCAGCAAGCGATCCGTATAGTGTTACTCTAAAGGCTGTTGCAGTAGTATTACGCGCAGCGAACTGCTCGGCAGCACGCTTGGGCCCCATTGTATGGCTACTTGAAGGGCCTTTACCGATCTTTAATAGCTCTCTAATTGATTCCATTTATTTCTATTTATCCTTTGTAAAACCTCGCTCAGCGGCCAACTTCTCCATCAATGCATAGGCTGCATCATATTCGTTGGGGATCTGGCCATCGAGGATTGCATTTTTTATTATCTCTTTGATCTGACCTATAGCCGAGCAGGGCTCTATGTTATAGGTCTTCATGATTAGGTCACCACCGATTGGGGGTTGGAAGTTACGCACGCGATCTCTCTGCTCCAAGTCACGCATCTTGCGCTCCACCATCTCGAAATTGGCCATATACCGCTTAACTTTCGACTCGATGCCCGAGGTGATATCTGCCCGACAGAGGGTCATCAGCGCCTCCACATCGTCGCCCGCCTCGAAGAGAAGTCGTCTGACGGCCGAATCAGTCACAGCATCCTCGGAGAGGATAATGGGGCGCAAATGCAGGAACACCAACTTCTGAACAAACTTCATCGGCTCGCCAAGCGGCAGGGTGAGTCGGCGGAAAATCTTGGGAACCATCTTCGAACCCAAGGTCTCGTGGCCATGGAATGTCCAGCCAACCTTCGGGTCGTAGGCCTTGGTGCGTGGCTTGGCTACATCGTGGAGCAGCGCCGCCCAACGCAGGTAGAGGTCGGTGGAGTTCTGCGCTACGTTGTCCAACACAGCCAGAGTGTGCACAAAGTTATCTTTGTGTGCATGCTTACCCACTTTGTCGACTCCCGACAGCGCATCGATCTCGGGCAAAATCAACTTGAGTAGACCACATTGTTTAAGCAGCTCGAAGCCCATCGAGGGGCGTGGCGAGAGGAGTATCTTATTGAGCTCTATGAGTATACGCTCCTGCGAGATGATCTCTATGCGGTGAGCATTGCGCTCGATCGCCTCGAAGGTTTCCGGGTCGATATCGAAGCCCAACTGCGTGGCGAAACGCACCCCACGCATCATTCTTAGGGGGTCGTCCGAGAAGGTTACATCGGGATCACAAGGGGTGCAGATGATGCAATCCTCCAAGTCGCAGATGCCATCAAAGGGATCGACCAATTCGCCGAAGCTATCGCCATTGAGGCTCCACGCCATGGCGTTGATGGTGAAGTCTCGGCGGCGCTGGTCGTCGTCCAAGGTGCCCTGCTCGACCTGCGGCTTACGCGAATCGGGAGTATAGGACTCTTTGCGAGCACCCACAAATTCGACCTCCACACCATCGGCATGGAGCATCGCGGTGCCAAAGCGGCGAAAGATCGAGACGTTGGTTTTGAGCTCCGCGGCAAGTGCCTCGGCAACATCGACCCCGCTGCCCACCACCACGATGTCGATATCGTTGGAGGGGCGGTGCAGGTAGTAGTCGCGTACATAGCCACCAACAGCATAGGCCTCAACGCCCATCGCATCGACAATGCGCGAGATACGCGCAAAGAGTGGCCGCGAGAGCGGATGTGAACTATCTATTGCCATCTATTTTGTCGAAATTAATCGTTGCTGGTAGAGCCCCACGACATTCTCTAACCCCAAGTAGAGAGCATCGCAAACCAAGGCGTGACCGATCGAAACCTCGTCGACCCACCCTATACGCTCCACAAAATAGGCGAGATTATCTAAGCTCAAATCGTGGCCGGCATTAAGCCCCAAGCCACACTCGCGTGCAGCCTCAGCAGCAGCTACATAGGGCGCTATCGCAGCCTCTCTGTCCGCTGCATAACCCGCTGCATAACCCTCGGTATAGAGCTCCACACGATCCGCACCACACGCAGCCGCACCACGTACCATTTCGGGGTCGGGATCCACAAAGATCGACGAGCGAATGCCCGCAGCACGCGCCGCCGAGCAGATTGCAGTAAGGCGCTCGCGGTGAGCAATAGTATTCCACCCCGCCGAGGAGGTGAGTGCATCGGGAGCATCGGGCACCAAAGTAAGCTGCGCGGGGCGCACCTCGAGTGCCATTGCCATAAAGTCGTCGGTGGGGTTACCCTCGATATTAAGCTCGGTTGCGATCGAACCCTTGAGCTCGAAGGCATCCGAATAGCGGATATGGCGGGCATCGGGGCGTGGATGGATGGTAATTCCGTCAGCACCAAAGCGCTCTATATCCAATGCCACAAGCCTCAGATTGGGCATATTTCCGCCACGCGAATTGCGCACCAATGCAATCTTATTTATGTTAACACTTAATTTAGTCATAATTTATTACTATATTTGCGTTGTAAAGTTACAGAAAAAAAGTGAAATATAGATGAAAATTGCCCTTTTTTCTCGAGATAGAGTTCAGCATCGCACCGATGAGATCGAGCGAATATTTGCCGCCATTACCCGCCACGGCTTCCATTACTGTGTAAATCAGGAGTTTGCACCAATCATCAAACGACATATCGGTTTGGAGATCTCGCCCAATCATATATATGGCGACAGCGTTGGCACAATGCCCGAGGAGTCGGTGATGCTCTGTTATGGGGGTGATGGAACGATCCTCGAGGGTTTGCATCGTTTGGGCTCTCAGAGAGTCGCCGTGGTTGGTATCAACTCCGGGCGCTTAGGTTTTTTGGCCAGCGGCTCGGGCGACGATATCGAGCAAATTTTCGACGAAATAGCCACATCATCGCTCACCATCGAGCAGCGAGCGATGCTCTCGATCGAGGGTGATTTTATGGCAGAAGGCGAGCGATTTTACGCCGCCAATGAGTTTTCGGTGCAGCGCTTGGGCGCCACGATGATCTCGGTGGAGACCAAGGTCGACAACAACCCCGTTGCCACATACTATGGCGATGGTCTAATAATCTCTACACCAACAGGTTCTACCGCCTACTCGTTGAGTGCCGGAGGCCCCATCGTAGCCCCCAATTGTGCATGTTTCGTGATCTCGCCTTTGGCTCCTCACAACCTCTCGATGCGCCCATTGGTGGTACCCAACTCAGCGCGCATATCGCTATCTATATTGTGTCGTCAGGGCGACGCTGCAATCTCGCTCGACAATCGCACCTATCCCATTGGGCAGGCAGCTCAAATCGAGATCTCACTAAGCGAAATTGAGTTTTTATTGGCCACTGCAAGCAATATATCTTTTTATGAGACGTTAAGAGAAAAGATGATGTGGGGAGTAGATCGCCGAGACGGTAAAAAATAAGGGTGCTCACCCCATTAATTTACACCTATTATAATAAATAATTCGATTTTTTTACGTAAGTTTGCACCTTATGAATAAAAATAATAGAGTCCCCGAGCATGTAGCATTCATCATGGATGGTAATGGGCGGTGGGCTACACAGCAGGGCAAAGAGCGCTTCGAAGGTCATATTCAGGGAGTTGAGTCGGTTCGCACGGTGATCAAAGCATCGGTCGATTTCGGTGTTAGGTATATCACCCTCTATGCCTTCTCGACCGAGAACTGGGGTCGTCCATCCGAGGAGGTCGATGCCTTGATGGAACTTTTTTGCAAATGTTTCGCAGTGGAAACCCCCGAGCTTGTGGAGCAGGGTGTCAAGGTTCGCGTGATTGGCGACAAGGAGCGATTCTCGAATGAGGTGCGCACCTCGCTCGACAAGATCGAGGCAGATACGATGCATGGCGAAAGGCTGCTTATGCAGTTGGCGCTTAACTACTCCTCGCGTGATGAGATCCGCCGCGCAGTGCGATCAATTGCACTTCGCGTTGAGGCAGGAGAGCTCAACGCAGAGGATATCACCGAGCAGACGATCACCTCGTCGCTCGATACGGCTGGGGTGCCTGACCCCGATTTGATTGTCCGCACCAGTGGAGAGTGTCGCATCAGCAACTTCTTGTTGTGGCAAGCCTCATATGCGGAGTACTATTTCCCGCAGACCCTTTGGCCTGATTTCGACAAGGCGGAGTATGCAAAGGCATTGGAGGTATATGCTGCGAGAGATAGACGTTTTGGTAGAGTTAAATAATGAAAAACAGAAATAGATGAATTTTTTGAAGTTAATTTTGGCAGCAGGAGCTGTAATGTGCGCAACCCAAACTTTTGCACAAGTGAGCAGCGAGGAGCCAAAGGAGGCTGCCGATACGGTGGCTGTAAGTGCCGTTGATCTATATACCAACAGCGCCATTCTGAGCTCCACCCCGCAGCGATATCTTATTCGCAAAGTCAATGTGCATGGTGTGGAGACTATCGACCCCAATGTGTTACGCTCCTCGATCGGCCTAATCGAGGGTGATTCGATCACCCTTCCAAGCCAATCTATATCCACAGCGATCCAGAACCTCTGGAACCAGCGCCTCTATGCAGATGTGCAGATGGGAGCTACAATCGATGGCGAAGAGGTCGAGATCGACATTATGCTCAAGGAGCGCCCCCGCGTCTTGAACTGGCGTTTCAGCGGTGTGAGCAATGCCAAGCAGAAGGATCTTACCGAGACCCTCAAGTTGCGCCGCAACACTGAGCTATCGGACTATGTGATCGACAAAAACACCAAGCTCATCAAAGAGTACTTCGCCGAGAAGGGCTTCCTCAATACCGAGGTCGATGTGCTTATCGAGAATGACCGCATTCGCCAGTCGATGGTTAACGTCACATTCCAGATCGATCGCAAAGATAAGGTCAAGATCCAAGAGATTGTCTTCGAGGGCAACGAGGTTTTCGACGACAAGCGCCTACGCCGCACCTTCAAAAAGACTCACCAAAAGAGCTGGAACATATTCAATGGCACCAAGCTAAAGGAGGATGAGTTCGAGGCCGACAAGGATTATTTGATCGACTTCTACAACTCACACGGCTACCGCAACGCTACTATCGTCAGCGATACGATCTATGATATCAACTCCGAGCGCATCGGAATCCGTATCAAGGTCTCGGAGGGTAACAAATACTATATCCGCAATGTCTCGTGGATCGGCAACTCGATCTATACCACCGAGCAGTTAGAGATGATGTTCGGCGTCTTTAGCGGCGATACTTACGATCGCAGATCTATGGAGAAGCGATTGGGTATCGGTATGGAGGCTAACCCCGACGAGATGTCGATTAGTACCCTCTACCAGAACGAGGGTTACTTGATGTCGGCGATCGAGCCCGCTGAGACAATCATCGGCCGCGACTCGATTGATATCGAAGTTAAGATCTTCGAGGGTCGTCCATTCACTATCAACGATGTCACCATTGCCGGTAATATCACCGTCGACGACGAGATCGTGCGTCGCGAGATCTACACCCACCCAGGTGAGCTCTACAACCGCTCGCTATTGGTACGTACTATTCAGCTACTCAACTATATGGGTCAGTTCAACCCCGAGAATATCACACCCGATATCCGCCCGGTTTCATCGTCGGAGGTCAACATCGGCTTTATCCTCGAGGAGCAGTCGAGCAACCAGATTAATCTCGCCGGAGGTTGGGGCTCGGGAACATTCGTCGGCTCGGCGGGTATCTCGCTCAACAATATCTCGACCGACAACTTCTTCAAGAAGGAGTCGTGGCGCCCCTACCCAATGGGTAAGAACCAGACTATCGCACTCTCGGCGCAGACCAATGGTACTTACTACAAGGCAGCTTCGCTCAGCTTCACCGATCCATGGTTAGGCGGTCGCAAACCAAACTCATTCACCACTACGTTCTACTATTCAGATCAGAATAACGCCTACTACTCCTACCAGACACCTACGGCATACTTCCGCACAACAGGTATCGCAGTGGGATTGGGTAAGCGCCTAACGTGGCCAGACCCCTACTTCACGCTATACTCGGAGCTTAGCTACGAGAACTACTCACTCTTGGATTGGGGCACCTCGTTCGTGATGTCGGATGGTAACGCAAATATGGCATCGATCAAAGTTGCGATAGGTCGTAACTCGGTCGATCAGCAGATCTACCCACGTCGCGGTTCGAACTTCACAGCTTCGATGGAGCTCACCCCTCCCTTCTCGCTCTTTGATGGCTTGGACTACTCGGATGAGAACCTCAGCGACCAAGATCGCTACCGTTGGATCGAATACCACCGTTGGACATTGAGTGCTGATTGGTACCAGACGCTCGATTCGAACGACAAGTTAGTCTTGATGACCAGTGCCGATATGGGTTACTTGGGTTACTACAACGAGGATAAAGTTTCGCCATTCCAACGTTTCGAGGTGGGTGGTGATGGTATGTCGGGCTATAGCGTCTATGGAATCGACGTGATCGGATTGCGCGGTTACGAGGATGGAGCTCTCGACCCTACTTCGAGCTACTCGCTTGGCTACAATAAGTATACCGTGGAGCTACGCTACCCAGTTATCCTTAAGCCCGCTTCGCAGATCTACGTCTTGGGCTTCCTCGAGGGAGGTAGCGGATTTAGCTCGTGGGAGGACTTCTCGCCATTCAACATCAAGCGCTCGGCGGGTGTCGGTGTGCGACTCAACCTTCAGGTTGTGGGTATGTTGGGTATCGACTGGGGTTATGGATTTGATCCAGCCGTGGGCGAGACAAGCGCCAGCGGTAGCCAATTCCACTTCGTTTTGGGTCAGCAGTTCTAACATAAATCGCACTTCGCAAAACTTTTTTAAAGAAATGGCAGTATAATTGAAACAAAATAGTTATCTTTACCTCAGTTTAACTAAACTAAAGTGCAATTATGAAAAGAGTAATAATTTTATTCGTGGCAATCTTAGCCTCAGTAGCGAGCCTCGCAGCTCAAAATTATATGGTAGTTGACTCGGAGCAAGTTTTCAAGTCAATCCCCGCATACAACAATGCCCTATCGGAGTTAGAGACCCTAAGCGAGGGTTACCAGAAGAGCATCGACGCACAGTTCGCCGCAGTCGAAGTTCTCTACAACACCTACGTCGCACAGCGCAACTCACTCACCGCAGCGCAACGCACAGCACGTGAGAGCGAAATCCTCAAAAAAGAGGAGGAGGCAAACGAGCTACAGGAGTCAATCTTCTCGACCGAGGGCACACTTATGGCGCGCCGCCTCGAGCTGATCGCCCCAATCCAGAAGCGAGTATTCGAGGCAATCGAGAGCTACGCTAAGGCTAACGGCTTCGACATGGTGCTCGATTTGGCATCGAACTCTACTATCCTCTACTTCTCGGCGTCGGTGAATCGCACCGAGGAGGTGATCGCGACACTTAAATAAGAAACAAATATCAAAAATAAGCAATTTAACCCTATGAAAAAAGTAATGAGACTATTTTTAGTTGTTGCGCTTACACTCTGCACAACATCTATTTTCGCCCAGAAAATGGGCCGCATCAACATGCAAGAGATCATCGTGGCAATGCCCGAGACAACCGAGATGCAAGAGAAATTAGAGGCTTTCCGCCTTGACCTCCTTGGTACTCTCGAGACTATGCAAGTTGAGCTCAACAACAAGTATGTTGACTACCAAAACACAGCTACAACCATCACAGACTCTATGCGTAGCCTTAAGGAGAAAGATATGCAAGATCTCCAAACTCGCATGCAAGAGTTCGAGCAAAACGCAATGCAAGAGATGCAAGCTAAACAAAACGAGCTTCTCCAGCCAATCATCGCAAAGGCTCAAGCTGCAGTTAAAGCAGTATCCGAGGCTGGCGCTTACGCCGTAGTCTACGACCTTGCTGTAGCCTCTTTGGCATACTACGATCCCGCTACTGTCGAGGATCTAACAGCTGTTGTTAAAGCTGAGTTAGGTATCGCCGAGTAATTTGCGCTCCCTTTTGGGACTTAGAGATAGGATCTCTATAATTTAACGAGCTTATGAAATTTGCTTTTCATAAGCTCGTTTGTTGTATATGTATGGGATCACCCCTCGTCATTCCCGCTCTCACTCACTCACATTCCCGCTCTCTCCCCCTCGTCATTCTCGCTATCTCTCCCTCACTCACGTTCCCGCTCTCCCCCTCGTCATTCCCGCGAACGCGGGAATCTTAAAGTGAAAGGCTTAGCTTTTAAGATTCCCATTTTCACGGGAATGACAGCTCAGCCCAAATTTCCCAACAGAATTATTCGGCGACCCCATCTCTGCTCAAAGTACAAAGCCAGCGAAAACTAAAGCAAAACATAGGTAATAACAAATATTTTTTATATATTTGTTATCTAAAACTTTATTACACCGACACGGGCATTAACCCAAACCAACTTACACTAACCATGAAAGCAAATTTCAAACTCACAATAGCTGCTACCCTTGTAGTGCTATTATCTGCTCCCGTCGCACTCGAGGCCAAAGGCTACGAGACGGGGCGACCACGACTTCTTTTGACCGACAACGGTGCCGAGCAGATCAAAGCTGCACGAGGGACACTCCCCGCATTCGATGCCTCGATAGAGTATGTCGAGAATTGGGCAAATAGAGCCTTGAGCGAGCCTATCGTCGTGCCAATCCCTGTTGATGGGGGCGGCGGATATACCCACGAGCAGCACAAGACCAACTATTATAATATGTACCACTGCGGCATTATGTATCAGCTCACCGACAAGGAGGAGTATGCCAAGTATGTCAAAGATATGCTCTACCAGTATGCTGCGATCTATACCACCCTACCCCCTCACCCCGACCCAAAGTCGAACTGCAAGGGGCGCCTATTTTGGCAATCGCTCAATGAGTATGTATGGCTGGTTCACACAGCAGGGGCATACGACTGCGTATATGAATATCTCTCGGCCGAGGATCACACCTACCTCCAAAAGATGTTGTTCTATCCCGTGATAGAGTTCCTCAGCGCAAGCTCGCCTACGCATGTCTATGGCTTTAACCGCATGCACAACCATGGTACATGGGCTACGGCGGCAGTGGGCATGATGGGATTTATTATGGATGATGAAGATTTGGTTCAGAAGGCTCTCTATGGCTCCGAGAAAGATGGCAATGGTGGTTTCCTCGCCCAGTTGGACTATCTCTTTTCGCCCGATGGGTATTTCACCGAGGGGGCATTCTACCACCGCTATGCAATTTGGCCATTTGTGGTTTTTGCGCAGGCTCTCGACCACAATATGCCTCAGTTGGATATCTATAACTATCGCAATGCCACACTCAAAAAGAGTGTCGATGTGTTGCTTCAACAGGCATATCACCGCACACTGCTCAAGTATAACGACGCGATGGATAAGACGCTCGACTCGCAAGAGATCGTAAATGCTGTCGACGCAATCTACCAAGCCGACCCAACGCGCAAAGAGATCCTCTCGATCGCTGCCGACCAGAATACATATATCGTATCCGACGCTGGTCTGCTCACCGCTCGTGCTGTGGCTGCGGGTGAGGCTGAGCCATATGTATATCGCTCGGAGCTCTATCGCGATGGCTCGGATGGCACCCGAGGAGGCTTGGCTATTCTTCGATCCAAGAGCGAGGAGCACGATATGACACTCCTATTCAAGGCCACTTCGCATGGTCTTTCGCATGGCCAATACGACAAGCTCTGCTTCTCGGTGATGGATAATGGCCACGAGATCCTGCCCGACTTCGCAGCTTCGCGCTTCCTGAATATCGAGCCTAAGAATGGTGGTCAATATACCGCCGAGAACTACTCCTACTCTCGCCAGAGCATTGCTCACAACACAGTTATTGTCGACCAAACAAGCCACTTCGGTAGCGACTACGACCTCTCGATGCTTCACGCGCCCACAATCAACTTCTTTGGCGACAGCTGCGAGGGGGACAAAAAGGGTGTTCAGATCGTCTCGGCTCACGACACAGACGCTACGCCCGGGGTGAAGATGAACCGCACCATGGCGATGATCGAGACCCCATCGAACCCGCTTATCATCGACATCTTCCGCGTAAACTCCACCGACGAGCATACCTACGACATGCCATTCTACTATCGTGAGCAGCTTATCGACCAGAATATCAACCTCAAACGCAACGTCAGCTCGCTCCACCCATTTGGCGAGGAGTATGGCTACCAGCACCTCTGGGTCGAGGGCGAGGGTGCGATGAGCACTGCGGAGAGCCTTGCAACCTTTACTTGGTACAACGACAACCGCTTTTATAGCGTAAACTCGATAGTGAGCGACAACACCAAATTCTACCAAGTTCGAACCGGCGCAAACGACCCCGACGAGAACTTGCTACACGCCCAAGCGATCGTACTCCGTGAGCAGGCCAAGGATCACACGTTCGTCTCGACCATCGAGTCGCACGGTCTCTACGACATCCATTTGGAGGTGACCGAAGGCTACCAAAGCAACGTGCAGAGCATCGAAACCCTTGTGGACAACTCACAGCACTCGGTGGTGAGAGTCACGATGAAATCGGGAGTGGAGTATACTCTCTGTGTCCAAAATGAGGACTCTGAGCTAATCGAAGATAGAGCAAATAGTGTCACAACCGAGGATGGTCAAACATTCTCATGGATGGGCGACTACGCTCTATTTACCAAATAAAATTTAGGGAAACGATGAAAAAATTAACCGTAGTACTTGCTCTATGCTGCATATTCGGCGGAGCAATCGAGGCACAGGGGCAGTTCAACCTTCCTCGACCTAAAATAACCGCACTGGCTCACGGAGGCTACTTCACAAAGGATTTCGATGGTACGCGCGACCTATTCAAAGATTACTTTGGCTTCGAGGAGCCGGTTCTTATGCCCAACTACGAGGAGGGCGGCTATCGTTTCGCATTTATCAAAATCAATGAGATGCAGTATGTCGAGATCTTTCCCGAGCGCAGCCCCACCGACAACCGCATGTATCACTTCTCGGTGGTGACCGAAGATGCCGAGGGTATGCGACGATATCTCCAATCGCAGGGCTTCGAGGTGCCCGAAACAACCCCAAAGGGGCGCACAGGCAACTCAAACTACTTTGTGACAGACCCCAACGGCACCATCTGCGAGATCGTAGAGTACGAACCCGACTCGATGACCTCTAAGGCTAAGGGGCTATACCTGCCCGAGGATCGTATCTCCTCACGCCTTGGCCACGTGGGATTCGTCTGCCCCGATCTGGACAAAGCACTATCGTTCTATGTCGATGTCTTGGGCTTTGAGGAGGTATGGCGCTCAGGGGGATCACCCTCTAATCAAGTGGCGTCGGTCTACCTCCAGCTGCCCGAGGGTGACGAGTATATCGAACTGATGGTCACCGATAAAGAGCTATCATGGCAAGAGGAGTGCAACCTAAATTACCTCTGTTTGGAAGTCGACGATATCTATGCTGTCCGAGAGCTGTTGAGCTGCCGCACGCTCCCCGAGGGGTGCACAGGGCCAACTGAGATCTCGACAAACAACAACAATAAACTCTACATGGATTATTTCAATGTGGATGGCACTCGCATTCAGATTATGGAGAAATAATAAACCCTTGTCACCACAGCTAACTTACGCTGCGACGACAAGGGTTGATTTTTGAGTTTATAAAGCCTCTATTTCTAACAATTGCTCTTTAATCTCCACCCCGGCGGCATAGCCCGTGAGCGAGCCATTGGTGCCGACTATGCGGTGACAGGGGATGATAAGATGGATGGGGTTGCGATTGCACGCGCCGCCCACTGCTCGGGCTGCCTTGGGGCTGCCTATCGCTTCGGCGATCTGCTTGTAGCTGCACACCTCGCCGTAGGGGATCCGCTGCAAAGCCCTTAAGACCTTTTGTTGGAATGGAGTTAGGTGGCCCATGTCGAGCGGAGCATCGAACTCTAGGCGCTCACCGGCAAGGTACTCCACCACCTGCGCAAAGATTCCATCGGTAAAGGGGGTTCGCTCTCCACAGCACAAGGTTTCTGCGCCGCGACTCAGCTGCAAACTCACAACCACATCTCCACGACACTCTATGTAGCACCACCCCAATCCGGGTATACTATACTCTGCTCGACACCTTTCCACCTCCGCAAACTAAACTACAAATCGCGAACCAGACGAACGTAGTTGTATGTTCTAACAACATCGCCTTGAGGCCCGTGGCCGTCGGCATAGATTGATGGATCGCCCGACTTAGGATCGCTGCGTTGCGAACCAGCGCCATGAACATCCACCCAATTTGGCTCGGCATTTTGGCTGGGTTGCTGATGATTGCCCTGACCTTCGGGACGACCACCCTCGGGACGATCTCCTTCAGGACGACCACCCTCGGGACGACCACCTTCGGGACGACCACCTTCTGGACGACCTTGACCTGCTTCCTGTGGTGGGCGGTTGCCCATTTGAGGGC
>JBCQVM010000036.1:0-20128 GCA_047173105.1 Rikenellaceae bacterium | reverse complement strand
GCAACATCGCAGAGTTGTTGCCATTGTGACCAAGTAGGCGGAATGGTTGTGCGAGTGACCATGTAGGGAATGTGTTGGTGCTGAATCGTGAGTGCACAAGCGCCATGCCCGAGGTGAAATATGGGTTCACCAAATCGGGGAAGTAGTGGCGTAGCTGCAACGATGAGAGCATACCTTTGTATATAATTATGCGAGTCGAGAGGCTCACGATATAGCACGAAACTTTGTCGACGATATCCGACTGTGCAAAACGCTGCTCGATCTTTTTGCGTAGGCAGTAGATGCGCGCATCGAGTGTGAGCTCGCTTGTGCGCTGCTCCACCACGAATAGCTGCTTGATATCGGGCTCAGCGGCACCTGATCCAACACCCAAAAGAGAACTGTTGACCGGCACGTTGCGCAATGCGAGTAGCGAGAGACCATCTTCGAGGAGTGCTAAGTCAATGATGTCGAGTGCCTTTTGTTGGTCGATAGGATCCTTTGGCAGGAAGATAAGCCCCGTACCATAGCGCCCCTTTTCGGGAACTGTGATACCTTGAAGCAGGATAAATTCGTGGGGTATCTGCAACATGATACCGGCACCATCGCCCGTTGCGGGGTCTGCGCCCTCAGCACCGCGGTGCACCATATGCTCCAAAACTTGGAGTCCTTTTTCTATAATCTCGTGAGACTTTACGCCGCGGATATTAGCCAATAGACCTACGCCACATGCGTCGTGTTCGAATTTGGGATCGTACAACCCCTGTTTTTCTAACCTCTTATTGTACTGCATACACTCTTATTTTAAAGAAATATCTACTTGTTGTTATCGGGACTAAAAATAGGCTTAATTGCCAATTTCACAAATATAGCTTATAATTTGTAAGTTGCCAAATAAAAACGTAAAAATATTATAAAATAGGGTGAATTTTATTAAATTTAGGTGTTTATCTCCATTTTGCAGAGAATTAGAGTGGTTGCGCTCAAAAATATATTAAATGAATTTAAAAACGATCTTTTTGCACGGAGAGCCAAAATATTGAATTTTGGCTTTTGCTTACAATAAATCAAAGGGCACCTATCAATTAATAGACATGCACGCTGCCCATAGCTGCCGGCAGCGACGACACACCCAACCATGTGAACATCAAAAGTATAAATGCCACTGGTACCAACCAGAGTGCGAATTTGTGGTATTTTGCCCCGCCATATAGTCGCACATGAATATAGGCCAAGTAGGCCGCAGCGGTGATAAATGCCCACGTCTCCTTAGGATCCCACGACCAATAGTGACCCCAAGCATCCTTTGCCCACATCGCCCCCATTAACATTCCAAGCATCAAGAAGCCAAAGCCTACGTGGATCATATTGTCGATGAAATCGAAGATCTCCTCGTCGACTTTTCGGCGATACAGCATTATAAGTGAGCCGATTGTAGCAGCGCCAAGCATAGCATAAGAGATAATATAGGAGGTCACATGTGGCACAAACCACCCGCTTTGCAACGCTGGCATAAGGCTCTTGGAGTGGATCTCGGGCTTGAGAAGGTTGATCACCACAAAGACAGTAGCCACAAGCGAACTAAAGGAGAGTATCCAAGGGTAGCGCCAACGACGAAAAGAGAGGTAACCCACCGATGAGAGGAAGAGTGAATACCACAATCGAGTCTCGCCCATGGTGCGCATCGGTGGTCGCTCCAAATGGATCCAGAAGAGAGCGATAAAGGCAGCGAACAGCGCAATTCCGCAACACATCAACACGTTGGAGAGTCTCTTGTGAGAGTATACCAACGAGCCCGCAGCTATCCATAAGGCAGCTGCGGGAAGTGCAAACCATATAAATTCATTCCATGTCATAGTCTTCTTTTCTTTTCCCTTTTTATGTCTGGTCATTCCAATTATTTCTCTCCTCCCTGTCCTTCCCTGTCACTTCTCTTCTTCTGGTCACTTCTCTTCTTCTGGTCGCTTCTCTTCTTCTGGTCATTCCTCTCCTTCCCCGTCATTCCTCTCCTTCCCCGTCATTCCCGTGAAAACGGGAATCTTATACAAACTGAGGCAGACAAAGAATTTAAGATCCCCGCTTTCGCGAGGATGACGTGAGGCTTTCTACCTCCTCGAGCTACCTCCTCGAGCTATCTCCTTAAGCTACCTACGTCGGCGGCCTTGGCGGATCATCGCAAGAGAGCCTATCATTATTAAAATTATACCTATATATACTGCGCTCACCCAAGGGTCGTAGACCAATTCGAAGCTGCTATAACTCGAGAGGTCGCCTGCGGCGTTGTCGTACCCATATTGGTAGATCGTCCAGTTGTCTAACCAAAGCGGAGAGTTGACCTCGATGCGCGCCTGCACTGCAGAGCCCTGCTGCGTGTAGACCTCCACATCGGAGAGGTAACGGCGTGGGTCGGCGGGAGTCATCACGATGCTATGCTCGTCGCTTAGCGGGAGGGTTATATACCCCTGCAAGGCATTCGAGCCACTCACCCATCCGCTCAGGCTCTGCTTGCCATTGTCGGCTGTGATCCAGATGGCTGGTGTTGCTCCGGGCATCGGCACGTGGCGGTAGGTGCTATCGCTGCTGCGCACTGCCTCGTGGATATATTCGTGGATTGTGATGCTCCATTCGGCTAATTGACCCTCGCTTTGGTCGGGGTCGATCTGGTAGTATTGAGGTTTGGTTATTGGTTGCACCTCGCCTGTTTCGCGGTCGATGATCACCAAGCGAGGTGGGTATACCTCCATGTCGAAGTCGTTGAGTTTGATGGCTATAGGTAGCTCCTTGACTGCTCCCTCGTCGTTGTAGACCCTCCATTGCGTCTCACCCTCTTGCACATACATCACATAGCGCTCCATATCGGCATAGCCCAATCCCGAGGCGGCCAACAGAAGCCAAAGGCCGACGTGCTGCACGATAAAAGGAATGTCGCGACCAACTCTAAAGCGGCGCAAGCGGCAGGCGATAGTGGCGCCCAAGGTGAGTAGCACACAGCCGTAGAGTAGCACGAAGCTCCAATTGGTGGTCATCGAATCAAATCCGAGCGCCATGCGGCTATCTGCACCTGCGGCAACCTGTGGCGTGAGACCCATGATAATTGTTAGCGCCAAGATTGCGACGATAAGCGCGACGCTCAGCGGAATGCTTGTCATGAATCGAGCTGCGCGACTCTTGGGGCACAACACCCCCATCAGTGTGGCGAATAAAATGAAAGCTAACCCGATAATTTTATTTATCGGATTAGCTAACAAAAAGAAATCAAATGAGCCGATCGAGAGTTGTAGCATCACACCCACGAGTGCAATCCCTGCCACTATGGCGCTTGATTCGCCATATCCCCATGGAGTTTGCCAAAACCTACGACTTGTCTGTTCGGTCATCTATCTGTCTTGCTTTTAGGCCTTTGTGATTATCTTCTCTTTGGCTGTGGCCTCCTCGAGCCATGCGGGAGGAGTTGTCTCGAGCCATGCATCTTTCTCCCCGCGCAGCTTTTTCATATCCAATCCGATAAACTCTTGAGCCTTAGCCTTGGTCGAAATATCGGGCATTTTAACATCCTTGACACCGAGTGAGTATAGCACCTTCTGGAGCTCGAGCTGTGCCTGCATACTGCGATCAAGGCTATGAGCTAAAATACGCTGCGTCTCTACTGGTGCATGGAATGAACCACCGTGCGACGCTACGGCGAAATCCCAACGCCACTGCGCCTGACGGATATATTGCAAAGCCTCGGCCATTGCTGCCTCCTTAGCTCCATTGTCCCATGCCATCTTGGCGAGGATGTGAGCCGTTGAGAGCTCTACCTCGACTCTGTCGCGGATCTCGAGCGCCTTGTCTTGATACTCATATACGTATGCCATAAGCTGCTCCTTGCTATCGCGGTGGCAGGTGAGGCATGTCGATTCTACATTCTTGAGAGGGCTCATAACTTGGTGGTCTGAGTATTTAATACCACCCTCCGAGCGATATGGCATATGGCAGTCGGCGCAGCTCAAACCACGTTGTCCGTGAGGACCGCCCACGAATAGCTCGTAGTCGGGGTGCTGAGCCTTGAGCATTGGCGTGCGGCTCAATGCGTGAGTCCAGTCACTATAGCTGCTATTGTCGTAGTACTCCTCCATCTGCTCGACGCTCATACCCTCATCCCAAGGGAATGTGAGGTACTTGCCATCGCCCTTGAAGTAGTACTCAACGTGACACTGAGCACATACCAACGAACGCATCTCTTGTGGAGTGGCATCGGCTATGTCGCGTCCTTGGCGCTCGTATGCTTCGACGAGAGCCGGGCGAGTGATCGCAAGTTGCATTGTAGCCGGGTCGTGGCAATCGGCGCAACCGATAGGATTAACTACCTCGGCACCATTATCGCTCCATGCAGCTTTGTAGAACTCGGCAATTCCTAACTCCTCCATCATGCGAGGTACATCGGGGCTCTTACAAGTCCAACATGTCGAGGGTTGAAGGTTGGGGTGAGTCTCGTCGGGCGAGCCCACGCGAAGTGTAGCACGCATATCCTCGATAGCGTGCATATGGCCACGAGGTGCCGAATAGTCGCGTGAGAATGCGTAGCCAGCCCATAGCACAACCATCTCGGGGCGGCTCTCGAGCACATCCTCGGGGGTGTTGCCCAAGTGCTTGCTGCTGAAATCCATCTCCTTGGTCTTGCGCCATGTGTTGTACTCGCGAGGGTAGTTGAGCCCCCACACCTCGTTGCGAGATTCGATGCCTGAAATCTCTACGACCTTATTGGCATAAAGCGTTGCGATCTCGGCACGACGCTCGGTGACAGAGGCGGCAAGCAGTCCGAGGACAAAGACTCCGACCATTACAACTGCGAAAATAGCCCATCCAATTTGGGGCTTGCGTGCGATTAATTCTGCTAACTTCTTCAACATATCTATTAGTTTTTGCTGTTATTCATTCTGTTTTTGAGCCATGCCGGAACGGGTGAAGCGGGCATAGGTGCTATCACATTGGGTGCCGACGCGGTGTTGCTAACGGTGGTGTGGGGTACATGACGGTGGCAATCCCAGCATGCTTTGCCCTCACCTCGCTCGGTGTCCGAGAATGTGAGCATGCCAGTGTCGACAAACTCAGTGTTGAGCTGTGTGTGGCAGCGGATGCAGTTGGCCATGATTACATTGCTACTTGCCGTGCGAGGGCGGATCACCTGTGGCTCGGCTCTGAGGGTAAATACCGCCGAGTGGTAGAGGCCATCCATCGCCTTGAAGGCATACTTGCGTAGTTCGCTGTCGTGGGGCACATGGCAGTCGTTGCACGACGTCCAAGGAGCATGCGAACTATGTTGCCACGATTGGTAGTAGGGTGACATAATATGGCAGTTGATACACGCGCTCGCATCGTCGGTGGCATAGGTGTGCACACGCGAAACATAGATCGTATAGGCGCCAAGCCCAGCGATTACACCACCAATGATAAAGAATGGTAAGACGAAATAACGCGGTAGTATATTAAGCAACCTCTTCATGTTAATTCTGATTAATAGGCAAATATAATCTTTTTTTGTTAGGTGTGCAATTTTTTGTGCTATTATTTTTTTTGAAAGTGCGAAATTTGTGTGTGTTTTGTTTTTTTGCGCTGTGATCCTCACGTTAAAACAATTAAAAACGTCATTCCCGACTCGATCGGGAATCTTATTTTTCGTATGGGGGTTATTCAGATTCCCGTTTTTACGAGAATGACGGATTGGGCTCTCTACACAAAACCAACAGCGCAATGGAATAAACCCACATCCCGTATATATGCAATCAATACTGCATAAGTTACGCTTATAGCGGCATAAAAAATAAATATCGAAAATATGGTGCATGTAACAAAAAATAGACTACCTTTGTATTAACAACAAACACATAAAACTACACAAATATGAAAGGTACACAAACAGAACAGAATCTACTTAAATCATTTGCAGGTGAGTCACAGGCACGCAACCGCTACACATTCTACGCAAGCATAGCTAAGAAAGAGGGATACGAGCAGATCGCTTCGATCTTCACCGAGACTGCCGAGCAGGAGAAGGAGCACGCTAAGCGTTTCTTCAAATTCTTGGAGGGTGGCATGGTCGAGATCACTGCAACTTTCCCTGCTGGCATTATTTCGACTACATCCGAAAATCTTCGTGCAGCAGCCGAGGGTGAGAATGAGGAGTGGGCAGAGCTCTACCCAGAGTTTGCACGCATAGCCGACGAGGAGGGATTCCCCGAGATCGCAACAGTATTCCGCGCAGTAGCCGAAGTGGAGGCGATGCACGAGGAGCGTTACCGCAAGCTTTTGGCTCGCGTCGTGGATGGTACTGTATTTACTCGCGAGGAGCCAATCGAGTGGCAATGCCGCAACTGTGGCTATGTTCACACCGGCGAGGAGGCTCCCGAGCTATGCCCTGCATGTGCGCACAAACAGGCATACTTCGAGCAGAAGAAGAGTAATTATTAATATAACGTGAGTTCGATAATTATCTACCTCACGTTAATATAGCTAATCAATATTTTAAGGAGGTGTAATTTTTTACGCTTCCTTTTTTTGTGCATTATTTTTATTATCTTTGTGTCGGATTATCTTACTTGATCGTAATGCATAAATATTATAGAGCCTCTGCGGGCAGAATACTTATATTTTTACTCACTATCGCGATGGTAGTTGCGCTGCTTGTACTCTCGTGGCGTCTTTGTGTTAGGGTGGCAACGAGCGTCACTACCTCTGCCGATCAGATCGAGCCGGTGGCAATCAATTTGCTGTTAGATAATAGTATGAGTAGTTTTGACTATACCGCCACATTCGACAAGGAGATCAGTGCCTTTATGCGCCGATGGGAGCTTAAGGGTGCCTCGTTCGCACTTATGCGCAACGATAGCCTGCTTTATGCCAAGGGTTATGGCATGGCTCGCGATACAGTGCAGAGCAACGCTACACATGTCTTTCGTATCGCTTCGGTCTCTAAACTAATTACCGCCACAGCTGTGATGAAGCTCCTCGAGGCGGGACAACTCTCGCTCTCCGATAAGGTCTTTGGAGCCCATGGTATTCTCAATGATTCGATGTTCCTCGATCTAAATAGTAGTCGCATGGAGCAGATCACCGTGGAGCACCTTTTGCGCCACACCTCGGGCATTACGACACCTATTGGTGACCCTGCATTCTCGAACTATAGTGTGGCGCGCGCATTGGGTGTCGATCTGCCACTCTCGGTCGACGATATGGTGCGATATGCCACTACCTGCCGCGTGCGATATACCCCGGGCGATCGATACGACTACTCAAATTTGGGCTACATCATCTTAGGAAAGGTCATCGAGCAGGTCTCGGGAGTAGATTACCAGAGCTATGTGCGCAATGAGGTGTTGGCTCCCGCGGGGTGTTATGATATCTTTCTTGGCCACAATTTTAGCGCCAATAGAGCCTCCAACGAGGTCGACTATTACGAAGTAAAGGAGGCGGAAGATGTTGAGGCATACGATGGCAGTGGCATTATGACGATGAAGAGTAATGGTGGAAATAACGTTACCCTATTAGGCTCGGCCGGCGGATGGGTTGCCTCTCCGAGCGAGCTTCTGCGCTTTGTCTCCTCGATCAATGGTGATGGTGCCAAGGAGGATCAGCTCAGCGAGGAGTCGATCTATCTTATGAGTGGTCAGGATGGCCAAACAAAGCCTATTGGTTGGTCGTCGGTGAGTGGTGGCGTATGGATGCGAAGTGGCTCGATGGCGGGTACAAGTGCACTTATTAAGAGGCAGAAAGATGGCTACACATGGGTGTTTGTCACAAATAGCTCAGCTTGGATTGGCCCCTATTTGAGCAACCATATCTCATCGAATATCTCCCGCTCGCTATCTAAAGTCAAGAGATGGCCACAGCGCGACCTCTTTAGCTACGAGGCGCCCGTAGTGGATTCTCTCGAGGTTGCCTCGACTTTTGAATAGCATAGGGCGAAGCCTCACTCAAAAGCGTAATATAAGCGCGTCATTCCCGGTTCGATCGGGAATCTTAATTTATTCATAGCATTGCGCTTGTATAAGATTCCCGTTTTCACGGGAATGACGTGTAATTGTGGTGAGATTCATCCCTTCGAAGGACGTGTAATTGTGGTGAGATTCATCCCTTCGAAGGACGTGTAATTGTGGTGAGATTCCTCCCTCGAATGACGTGTAATTGTGGTGAGATTCCCGTTTCACGGGAGTGACGTGAGGTAGATAAATAGTGCCTTATAACCCTATTCGGCTAAAGTCGTATACATATTTATAGAGCGATTTGCCGGCGGTGATATACATATTATCCTCGCCATCAAAACAGCAGTTGCGTGTGCTCTCGCCATGCGAGAAGGTGATTCTATCGACCTCGACACCCTCAGGTGAGATCACCGCAATACCTCCCTTGCCAAGTGCGACAAAGAGATATCCGCTACCGTGACATGCCAAACCATCGAGGCTTCCTTCGCCCGAGACGTTGCAAAAGAGCTCTCTGTTGCTTGCTGCGCCATTCTCGTCTAACTGGTATGTGTATAGTATATTATCTTGAGTCTCACAAAGATATAATATTCTCTGGTCGGGTGATAGAGCAACTCCATTAGGTTTTAGAAGGGTGCTGTCGACTGCCTCCGCTTTGTTGCTATCTCGAGCAATGTGGTATAATCCATGGAATGGGATCTCCTTTTGAGTTTTGTCCTTTAGTCCAAACTCTGGATCGACAAAGTATAAACTGCCTAATTTGCTTACAATGATATCGTTGGGGCTATTAAATCGCTTGCCCTCGAAGTTGTCGACAATCGAGATAGCGTTGCCGCTCTTGTCCATCTTGGCAATATCACGAGTGGTGTATCGACAGATGTAGAAATTCTCGCCATCGTAGGTGTTGCCATTGGTGAATTGTGATGGGCTGTGAAAGAGTGAAGCACCCGCCTCGGCACTCCATTGGTGGATAGCATCGCCACGGATGTCGCTAAATAATAGGATGTTACTATCCTCGCACCATACGGGGCCCTCGGTGAATACATATCCAGTGGATAGTAGCTCGGCGCTCTCTTGAGCCATGGCGAATGTGGTGACGCAGAGCGCAACTGCAATTGTAAGAATGTTTGAAAGTTTCATAAGTTGTATGTTAAGTTAGTAGGTTAATCTTTTTATTACCAAGTGGCGATCTCTACCCCCAAAAGGTGCAGATCCTCGACTCCGGTTATCTCGGTCGAGCACTCACCCAACCAGCCATTAATTTGGTTGGTAGCGGTGAAAATTTTGATGAAATCGACGCCATCGAGAGCTGCGGGATTGCCATCCTCGTCGCGTGCCCAGCTGATATCTATTGCCGATTCATCGCTATCATTTGTGGCGTTGTCGGCATATCCATAGTTGAATTTATAGAGCACGAAGCTCGTGGAGCCGCTATCGGCAATGCCATTCTGAGGGAGGCGGCTACCGCTGAATGTGAGGCTCTCGGAGTCGATCCATGCGGGGAAGTAGCTTTGTGTATGGTATTGATTCTTGGGGATGTAGCCACTTCCGCCCTTGTTGTCGCTCCAGTAGATATATTCGGAGGTCACCTCCTCGCTCGAGGGGCTAAGGTATGTTATTTGGTAGTCCTCGTAGAATGCTGTGTCGGCGCCTGCCTCTGTCGCTGCTTCGTACCAAGGCTCCTGCGTGGGGGTGTCGTGCGAGCTGCCCGCGATCTCGTACCATTGGTCATCGGCTATGCCATTGCCATTGGTGTCGCGCGAGACCATGATTATCCCCGCCTCACAGCTACCTCCCGCCGGTGAGTCGTCCGTAGCCTCGGAGTAGTAGGCATTGCCCAAGACCCTGAAATCGCAGCACCCATCGACATTCTCGATGGTGTGATCAAATCCCACCACCACGTAACCACCATAGCCGCCGAGCGATATCATCGAGAGGTTGTTGTTGCCGATCCTGTCGAGCACCTTCTGATTCATATCTGACTGGGTGTCACCCTCCTCATATTCGGGGATGGTATTTGTGTATTGACCCGGTGCGGGGCAAAAGTCGAGGATGCGAGTGATGTATGGGGTTGAGGTTGTAGTACCCTGCTCGGCATCACTTTTTGTGTTGCATGCCGAGAGTATCAGAGTTGCGAGGAGTGTTATTTTGGTTGTGTTTGTCATTTTTCTGCGCTCTATATTGACTCTAAAGCTGTGGTCGTAAATACTATGTGTGCAGGGATGTCTCCTGTCGTGGCGCTCCATTGGAGCTCGCCATTGGCCGAGTAGCAGTGTAGCCTACCCGGGGTGACGTAGTCCTTGGCATCGGTGATAAAGATCTCGCCACTCTCGGGGTTAACCGCCACACAGTAGGGTAGTGTGATATCATCCTGTGTGTTGTCTTTGATGAAAGCTGTGTCGATAATCGTGCGACTTTGGGTGTCGATGATCGTGAATGAGGTGGATGTGTCGGTGGCGGTGTAGCTGAAATCGGCGCCACAGATGTAGAGGTAATCTCCGCTTAGAGCCATGCTACTGTTGGCGACGTCGAGCATATCTACAACCTCGTCGGACGAACTATCAACTACATAGGTTGCCGAGGGGGTGTCGTAGTAGTCACCGCGTGACGAGACCCAAAGGTAGCCTCGATCGTCGGCCACAACACCCACCAAGTTAATCGCCACCTCGATTTTGTGACTCTCAACGAACGTCTCGAGATCGATCACCGAGAGGGTGGTATCGTAGTCGGGATACATATATCCACCCGAGTTGGCGACATAGAGCTTGCTATCGACAATGGCCATCTGTTCAGGCTGGTAGCCCACGCCACACTCTCCGATGATCTCGAGTGTCGAGAGGTCGATTTTCGCTACATAACCCAATTGCGAATAGGAGCTTAGCTCGACAGCCCCGGCGTAGGAACTAACATAGGCGTAGGGGCCACTAAAAACTATATTGCGGCAATTGGGGATGGTGACCGAGCCGATGTGTGCAGCTGTGGCGACATCCATCACCTCGACTAAATTCGAGCAGTTGATAACGGCGTAGAGGCGATCTTCGTAGATCTGGATATCGTTGCCCACGTCACCTAACTCTTTAACGACCGTAGGGTTGCGCTCGGCATAAATATTCTTGGAGTAGTTTCCCGAGGCGTAATCGAAGTAGTCGATCGTGGCTTTGTTGCTGCCCATGTTGCCCTCGTTGAGCAGGAATAAGCCCTTTAGCTCGCCCACATTTGGGTCAGCTTCGGTAACTTGGGTGTTGGTCGAGGGGACTATCTCCTCTTCGGTGCGACAGGCTGCCGTGAGGGCTAAAAGGATTATATATATATATTGTCTCATTGCTCTTAAATTGTAGCGCAAAGATATGTATTTAAGTAGAAATTAACTATCTTTGTGGCGTATTTTTTAAAACTTTTTGATGAGATTTAGACTCCTTTTCCTCCTTGTTATGTGCAGCTATGGCCTCTATGGTCAGGGTCGCGAGGAGGTAGCCGATAGTCTCCATATCGACGAGGTGGTGGTCTCGACGCGCAGCGCTAATCGCGAGGCGATCCCCGTGCAGATCCTTACGGGCGATGAATTGCAGAAGCTTAGCGCCCATTCGGTGGCCGATGCCGTGCGCTATTTCTCGGGGGTTCAGATCAAGGACTATGGCGGCGTGGGTGGACTTAAGACGGTCAATATTCGCAGCATGGGAAGTCACCACGTAGGGGTCTTTTACGATGGCGTGGAGCTTAGCAATGCCCAAAATGGGGTGGTTGACTTGGGGCGCTTCTCGCTCGATAATATGGAGGCAGTCACAATGTATAACGGCCAAAAAAGCGCGATTTTTCAGGCGGCTAAGGATTTTGCCTCGGCAAGTGCTATCTATCTCACATCGCGTCGCCCAACATTCGAAGAGTCAAAAGATTATAACCTTAACCTCGGACTCAAGGCGGGCTCCTTCGAGACCATCAACCCCTCGCTATTGTGGGAGCAGAAGATCTCCGATAAGCTGCGTGCGGCTCTTAGTGGCGAGTATCTCTACACCTCGGGTGAGTATCCCTTTACCTACTCCAAGGCCGATGGCTACGACACCACCGCGATGCGTGAGAATGGCGATGTGCGTTACGTTCGTGGCGAGGCTTCGCTCTTTGGATCGCTCAACCATGGCGAGTGGCAGGCAAAAGCCTATTACTACGATTCGGAGCGAGGATATCCCGGGGCGGTGGTGCGTGAGGAGCCGGGGGTATTCAAGAATGCCGACCGTCAGTGGGATCGCAATATCTTCGTGCAGGGCTCACTGCGTAGCTCCTTTAGCTCGCGATATAGCTTGAAGCTCAATGCAAAATATGCCAACGACTACTTAAGATACCTCTCCGATCCGACGCTCGATGCCTCGACGATGTATACCGACAATAGCTATTGGCAGCAGGAGTGGTACGGCTCGGCAGCTAATCTCTTTACCATTACTCAGTGGCTTAATGTTGCCTTTGCTGCTGATTTGCAGTATAATACGCTCGATTCCGACCTCACAAACTTCGTCTACCCCGAGCGCTACACCTCGCTTAATTCGCTCTCCACCTCGATTGACTGTGGCTCTCTGAAATTTCAAGGGAGCTTACTCTATACCTTTGCTCGAGATAAAACAGCTGAGGGTGCTACCTCCGAGGATTTCAATGAACTTACCCCTACGGCAGTGCTCTCATTTCGCCCCGCCGCAGTCGAGAATCTGTCGCTTAGAGCCTTCTACAAGAGTGTGTTCCGTATGCCGACACTCAACGACCTATACTATACTTATATAGGTAATGTCGACCTCGATCCCGAATATACCACCCAATATAATATAGGTGCTACCTATCTTGTTGAGCCCTCTCAGAAGTTGCTGCGAAGCCTCGAATTGCAGGTTGATGGCTACTTCAATCAGGTCGAGAATAAGATTATTGCGATGCCCACCTCCAACCAGTTTCGCTGGACGATGGTGAACTTGGGCTATGTCGAGATCCGAGGAGTCGATTTCGTGGCCGATGCGAAGTGGGCAGCGGGCGAAGTGTCGCTCTCTACTCGCCTGAATTATACCTACCAGAGGGCGCAGGACTTCACCGATCCCACCAGTGACTATTATGGCGACCAGATCCCATATATCCCGTGGCATAGCGGTTCGCTAATCCTCGGCGCAGAGTATGAGGCTTGGCAGCTTAACTACAGCTTTATCTATACCGGTGAGCGATACGAGATGTCGGCAAATATCCCTGAGAATTATGCTCAACCGTGGTATACAAGTGACTTGTCGCTTGCGCGAAGCTTCGCCCTGCGACGTTGTACTATGCGTGTCACAGCCGAGGTGAACAACCTTATGAATCAGCAATATGAGGTGGTGCAGTGTTACCCCATGCCGGGCACCAATTATATGGTTAAGTTGAATTTTATCTTTTAGAGCTACCCCGAAAAATATATCCTCCAATCAAGGCGGTAACGGGAGCGACCAACACCAAGCCGAAGCTGCCGACCATTGTAAGCAAGATCTCAGAGGCGATATATCCGCGATTGATGATACTCTCGAGGGGTACTCCCTGCGCCATAAAAGCCATTAGGGCGAACATAAAACTCCCCGAGTAGGCGAAAAGTAGGGTTGTGGTCATGCTGCCGACAACTGGAGCGGCAATGTTGAGCCCCGAGCGGATTAGCTTTTTGCGTGAGAGGTCGGGTGCAGTCTCGCGGAGCTCGGCTTGAGAGGCGGCGATATCCATTGCGATATCCATCACGGCGCCAGCCGAGGAGATAAAGATGCACGAGAGAAGCATCTCGGAGAAGTTTAGGTGGGCATAGCCCGCATAGAGGAGCGCATCGGAGTACTCCTGCACGGTGCCCGGGATCTTGAAGAGGTGACCAAAGAGTAGCGCCAATAGAGCAGTGATAACCACGCCCGAAGCAGCCCCCGCAAGAGCCACGAATCCTTTGCGACTAATCCCTCCTACAAGTAGGATTATCACCGAGGTGGTGACCAGCACCACCCCAATTGAGACCATCAGTGGAGAGTGACCAGCGAGTAGCGCAGGTATAAGTAACTTCCAGAACGACAGAGCAGTAAAGATAAACGACAGGGCAGCCTTAGCGCCACTGCGTCCTGCGAAGATCGTCAGTGCCACCACAAATATCACCAACAGTAGCAACTCCAAATCTTGGCGATAGTGCTCCTCGGCGCGAGCCTCGATGATCTCACCCGTGTCGGGGTTGAGTCGCACCATGGTCAATATTTTGTCGTCCTGCTCGAATATTTTGTCGCGGCGTTTATCGCCCAGAAGGTGGTTCTTGGCCTCGAGCCTCGAGCCCTTGAGTTTGCCCGAGAGTAGATCAACTTGGAGTCGTTGCTCGCCTAATCTCACGATCGAGATCTCGCTTAGCTCGCTGTTGTCAACCTCTGTAACTCGCCCCTTTTCGTAAAGTATATTCTGCGTGAGCTCCCTATTCTCGTAGCCCGTAGGCAGTAGTAGCATCGCCACCACTGCCACTGCCACGATAATTACGAAGTATAGCTCACTGCGCTTTTTCATTACAACTTAGCTGCCTGCATGATCTTCTTAGGGATATCGGTATTGTCGTAATATCCGCTGAAAATATGGCTGTTAGCGCCTTCGGCAAAGACCATCACAGGTACGGCCGTGTGGCTATAACTCGTAAAGTCGATGCCCGACTTGATGTTGAGCAAGTGGGTGCAGGTAGTGGTGAATGGATCGTAGCCGCCATATTTTGCGAAGTAGATATCCTCGTCGGAGTGTGTGGCGTTGTCGATCATCGCACGGCTCTTTGCGTAGCCCTCCTTGAGCAGTTTCACCTCGAGGTCGGAGAGCTCATTTGCACGAACGACGCTCTTCGACTCCTCGCCCTTGACATCGTTGGTGAAGCCGAACTGCTCGCATGCGAATTTGAGCAGCGCCTCGAATGATTCGCCCGCTGCGATCTTGGCGTTCGAAGCCTCGGTGAAGAGGTGGTACGAACTTTTGGAGTTGCCAATAACGTCGAATGCCGACTCATAGCCTGTGCCCGCAAAGCCCAAGGCAAGACCGCCGCAGTCGTGGTCTCCCGTAACTACGATAAGGGTTTGGCGAGGGTGCTTGGCAGCGAACTCCAAAGCTACGCCTATTGCCTCGTCGAACGCAACAACCTCGTAGGCACATGTGGCGGCATCGTTTGCGTGGCATGCCCAGTCGATTTTGCCTCCCTCGACCATCATAAAGAAACCATCTTTGTTCTCCAAAAGCTCGATTCCTTTGCGTGTGAAGTCGGCAAGAGTGATCTTGTTGTCGACGCTCGTCTGTTTGGCGAGGTCGATGGTGTAGGGTAGTGCCGAGCCATCGCCGCTATATTGCTCGCGTGCCAACATATCGAGTGTTGCGATAACTTTGTGTGGGGTGCCGGCACCGATCTGGTCGAACTGCTCGCGTGTGGAGCTGATTATGTAGCCCTGCTCCTCGGCCGCCTTGCAGTAGTCAGCGTAGGCCGTAGCGGGGTCGGTGCCCTGCGTGCGAGCCTTGGATGTCCACCTTGGCGAGCCTCCTGCGAAGTAGTCGAAGCCCGAGGTGAGTAGCTGATCCGAGATTTCGGAGTATTCGCTGCGACTCATTGTGTGGGCGTAGAAGCATGCGGGGGTAGCGTGGTCGATACTTACGCTCGATACGATTCCCACCTTCATTCCTTTGGCTTTGGCTTTTTCGGCAACCGATGTGAGGTCGTTGCCTTGTGGATCTTTGGAGATCATACCCACGTCGGTCTTGGAGCCAGTTGCAAGAGCAGTGCCGGCCGCCGCCGAATCGGTGATATAGCGATTCGCCGCCGATGAGGTTGCTAATCCCGCCTCGCTTAATGTGCGAATGTAGAGGCCATCGTTGTTAGCCTCGACGCCCGTTTGAGCTGCATAGTTTTCACGAAAGGCGCTCGAGGTTAGTGCTGCATCGGCCAACTGAACCTGCGCTGCGGTCATACCATCGCCGATAAAGTAGAAGATGTATTTGGCCGCCGGATCCTTGAGCGCTTTGTCTGCTGATGAGCCGCTGCCCGAGGTGCCACTGCCGCACGAGGCGAGTAGAAGTGCGAGCACTGCGGTCGCCATAAATTGTTTTAGATTCTTCATAGTTTTGAGTTTGTAAGTATCTGAAGGTATTATTTTTTACGATTTGGATTCTCGGGAAACCACCCCTTGCGCACCCTTTCGCGTTGGTCGTATAGCTCGATGATCGACCAAAAGAAGGTTATGCCCAACACTCCCAAGATCATCGAGACAATAAGGTCGGAGAGCATAAGCGATGCACCAAGGCAGATAATGCCGGCCACCATAAACCACCACCAACACTTAACTCCCCAATAGTACTCCGATTTGATGACGATCGGGTGAAAGAGTCCAATGATTAGAAAGGTCACAACAGCGACGATTATTCCGGTGAAATTTAGAGCCATAGCGTTTTTGTTTGCAAAGATAATAATAGTTATTCGAATAACAGTCGCAATTTGTAGGTAGGAGCAAATATTTTTTTACCTATTTGTTGTGATTGTACTCTTTGTTTTTATGCCTTACCTTTGTATCAGTAGAAAACGCCATTTCTATTAATGTGAATTTTATTTGTTTGTGTCGCCTCGACAGATCGAAATTAAGCCATTCGACCCTCGTAGGCGAAAAATGTAAAAGAGCCAAGTTTTTTGGCTCTTTTATTTTTAACCTCCGATAGAGTGTCGGGATCAAGAAAAATGGGATAAATCGGAGCTCTTGTGGGTGTCACATTATCAAGCAAGAAATTTACAGAGTCTAAAATATGCAAGCCGTTATTCCCGTGAAAACGGTAATCTTAAAGCCTTCTACATCATCCTCGCGAACACGGGAATCTTAATTTAACGTGAGTTCGATAATTATCGAACTCGCAACGTGTGGTCGACAATAGCCCCACCACAAAAGCAAAAGAGGCGTAACACACTGTGTTACACCTCTTTCTTTGCTTGTTTTAGTGTCGTTGTTCGTGGCGGTTATTTTACCTCCTCGAAAGTAAACATATCTGATTGTCAGTGTATTATAAATCAATGGTACAAATACGGATACTGATAATTGCAATTTTGTCATCCTCTTTTTTTCTGTGTAGTCGGAAGTTCTGTGTAAAATTAAGAAAAAGAATATATATTATGATTTGTTGCAAATAATTTATACCTTTGTTTGAGTAAGATAGTAGTTCGTATAGTATTAACCATTACAATATAGCCGCCTATGATGATAGCCTAAATTAGAGATAAGAGTAGAAGCGAAAAAAATTAAATTATTAAACTCAAATTTTAACACAAAACAGAGATTATAAACACTAAGTGTCAGACTCAAAATATTCATTTGATAAGCTACCTGAAATGATAGGGTACTTGATAGAAAAAGTTGAGAAATTAGAGAATTTATTGTTAAACAACCAAAATGTAGAGAAAGAGGAGACGGATCGATGGTTCAATGTAGTAGAGTTATGTGACTATTTGCCAACACATCCTAAAGAGCAGACTGTATATGGATGGGTAAACAAAAAAAGCATTCCATTCCACAAGCCCAAAAAGAGATTACTCTTTCTAAAATCAGAGATTGACAGTTGGATTCGAAAGGATCGAGCCAAGACAATCAACGAGATTAAAGCTGAGGCAGCTGACTACATTAAAAGTCTCAAGAAAAAATGAGTTAAGCAAAAGTAGAAGAGTACTTCACTGAACCACAAACTGAAGATTAAGCAAACACCCCTGCGTTGTCAGGTTCAGGCAGGGGGAATCTAACAACAACACCGTATTAATGGTTCTGGGCGCATTAATAGTTAAATCCGAAAGCCCACAGCGGTACTACATTTCCGTAGCCCGACTCAATATCATCCTTGACAACATAGCCACTCTCCACGCTCTCTATCTGTCGTTGTCCTTTGCCTTTCCCACCCACTTCAAAGGTGTCATCTCCGATGGTAAAATCTGAAACCTTTGACGAAATAACATCATTCATAACACTCATCTGAGAGAAGAAGAAACTCTCACGGATGTTACCAATGTCGGGTGCCCCCTCCGAAAGCAGATATATAAGATTAGTGTTACCTAAATATATCTTCTCCACCTTTCCCAGCGCTCTAATTCCCTTCGTTTGGTCGCGGAGCTGCCCAACTAACCCAGCCTTTTCAAGGTAGTATATAAAATCTGTCACCTTGTTGCGGTGAATATCCATCATCGTTGCTATCTTGGTAAAGTTCGGCTTGAAGGGTACACTCTGAGAGATAATGTATAGAAGTTGGCGTAGCTTCTTGGTTGAGGATATATTCATATTAGCATAGAACGGAATATCAACTTCCAACATAAGATTCAATGTTTGGCGCAATCTCTGCTCATATCCTAACTCCCTGAAGAATGGGTAGTAGCCCCGACGAAGATACTCCTTGAAGTGAATAAGTGGATGTTCGATCTCATCTAACTTAACCCTGTTTTTAAGTATGTCATCAAGCGAATAGGCAGGAAGAGACAACCCCTGAGACAGATTGAGATACTCCCTAAACGAAAGTCCTGCCAAATGATAAATCAAAACTCTGCGACTCAAATCAGCACTACCCCTATATATATCAAGGATTGAAGAGCCAGTAAAGACAACTTTCAAATTTGGGAAGTGGTCGTATATCATCTTCAGCTCCTGCGACCAGTTCTCGTACTTGTGAACCTCATCTATATATAACCTCTTGCCACCATTTTTATAAAATGTAGCTGCCGTATCGTATAACCGATGGTCACTAAAGTAGAGGTCGTCAGCATAGACAAAAAGAGTATCCTCTTCTGGTTCATGGAGCTTTATGTGTTGCAGAAGCATAGTAGTTTTGCCCACTCCTCGTGCTCCAACTATTGCTACCATACGTGCCTCCCACTCCACTGCAGAGTGAAGATAGCGTACAAAATCTGTGCTAACTGCCTTTAGCGTAGCCCTATGTAGTTCAAATAATTGCTCCATAACTCATTTGTTTTTAAGTCGATATGCAAAGATAATACAAATTGCCGAATAAAAAATGCAAAAACGATAAAAAGTGCTAATTTTATTTAGCGGCAGTTATCGTACCTATATATGTCAAAAAATATAGGGAGTCATCACAGCGTTGAAACTGCAATGACTCTCTGCAAACTAATACCGATAAGCACTCCAAACAATCTTCTCAATCTCAGCCCCAGTGAAGCTGTTGGTGACGAACATTGTAACAAGGTATTGCAATGCAGCACTATGTGGTACACCCTTATCGTGAAGTACACAAGCAAACTTGAAGAGATTTGAATTACGCTCTCCAACGGCTATCGGGAAACTCTTTTTTGACCACTCATATACCTCCTTGATTACCTCATAGATTTGAGCATCTTTTAGAGGGGTTGCGGGGGCGGTTGTTATGCCGTACTTCTTCTTGATTTTAGCACTATCCATTGACCCTATTGTTGTGGTAGAATTGTTACGCATTGGCATACTCTCCGCCCTTTGGGTTGGGGTAAAGTCAAAGACTTCAGAATCTAAATTCATCAAAGCATTTGGGTCATAACTTATATGGTGACATCGTGGAATATCCTTGCAGCAGGCATCAAATCGAGGAAGGTTATAATATCTTCCTATCGCTCCATATAGCTCTGCGTGGTGGGCTGAGTCGGTATTGTTATGCTCTACCAATATTTTGATGCCGCCCCTTGGAGATAGGAAGACCAGCCTTGCATATCTGTCCGCCCTAAACATCTCCAAATCTCTATCCCGCTCCGCCTGCTCCTTAGGTAGCTCATAGTCATAATCCATAATTATATATCGGCTATACTCCTCCAACCCACCATAGTTGCGCTGTGAGAATACCCCATTAGCAAGGACAATGGGCAAGAATCTCTTCAGTCGATTCTGCTCATCAGGGTTTCCCTCCATTCTCTTAATATTTAGGCACTTGGTTCTTATATCTCCATTTGATGTTATAAGCATATACAACTGCTCTAAGGTCATTATCGTTGCCCCCTCTTGTGAATCTCGTTTGGGCATAAAGGTCATTAAATCTCTCATTATCGTATAATTTTTAGTGTTATTTGATACTCCTCGTACAACCATTTTATTAGTGGGCGGTACGATTTTGTCTTGTTCTCAGCTCTTAGTTTCAGTCTCTTGAGCTGAGTTAGGGTTAGTTCAAACAGATGTGGCTTGCGGTTCATTACAGCATCGAACAATCCTCCGTCA
>JBCQVM010000035.1:0-20287 GCA_047173105.1 Rikenellaceae bacterium | reverse complement strand
TACAAGTTGAATTCAGGAACCTTTAACTTTCGACCTTTCGACCTTTCGACCTTTAACTTTCGCCCTTCGCCTTTTGTCTTTCTTTCCTTTTTCCTTTGACCTTTGACCTTTGACCTTTGACCTTTCAGTTGCAATCCCAGTAGAGAAACAAAGCTTTATATTCGATAGGAAGTTGTGACTTGCATAATGGCTTCTACCGGTGTTTGCGGCGCTGCTTGGTGGCGTAGGCTGTTTGGGCTTTGAGTGCTATTTGGGTGCTATTTGGGTGCACTCGTCGGGATTGAACCCGCGCGGCGTAAGCGCAGTAAGAGAGTTTTTCGTGCGTTTGCCCTGCAAAAAGCTCAGGGCTCTTACGATTATGCTCTGTGTAGAGGGCACAATTACTAAACGTGTGACACCTGCCAATTTGAAAATCTCTTTTATTGCATTTTGACTACGAGGGCGATGAGTATTTAGAATATAGTACTTTTGTTGTAAAAAATGGCAAGTGTAAAAGTTAAGTTTAGATCCTCGACAGTTGAGGGTAGGGAGGGTACAATTTTCTATCAAATTATTCACTCTCGAGTGGTGCGTCAGATAAAGACCGACTACTCGGTTCACCCACACGAGTGGAATAATAGGAGTAGTTTTGCAATTATAGACGAGAGCGACCCTGAGCGAGCGGTGCAGCTTAAGCTCATAAATGACAAGATCGGCTTCGATATTCGTAGGCTCTATCAGTTGGCCAAGGTTTTGGAGGGTCGAGGACGTATGAACCATTGTGATGATCTGATATTAGAATACCATAGGCAGCCCAAAGGGCAGACCTTTTCAACTACTTCAGAGGGCAGATAAAGCGATTGAAGGAGCTTGGCAGGGGTGGCACTTCTTACAACTATTCAGCTACATTTAATAGTTTTTTCAGGTTTCGAGGGGGTGAGGATTTGATTTTTGACAACCTCACCTCGGAGCTAATGGAGGAATATGAGGCATTTTTAAAGAGCGAAAAGATCTCTATGAATAGCAGTTCGTTTTATATGCGGATACTACGAGCAGTCTATAACAAAGCGGTAGACAAAGGCATTACCGAGCAACAGCACCCATTTAAAAGGGTATACACCGGCATTGAAAAGACGATGAAGAGAGCGTTGCCCTTAAAAGAGATTAAGCGCATTAAAGAGCTTGATTTGGGGGCAACACCTACGATGGCATCTGCACGAGATCTATTTATGTTGAGCTTTTACACCCGTGGAATGTCGTTTGTTGATATGGTACACCTGCGCAAGAGCGATATAAAGAATGGCATTTTGAGCTATCGCCGGCGCAAAACGGGACAGTTACTCCACATTAAATGGGAGGCGTGTATGCAGGCGATTGTGAACCGCTACTACATAGAGGATTCGATCTATCTGCTTCCCGTTATGCATGAGATCGTAGGTGCGCCAAATGAGCACAATCGTTATAAGAGTAAACTATGCAAAGTGAATAACAACCTCAAAAAGATAGCTGAACGTATAAAGTTGACTGTGCCGCTCACGATGTATGTTGCACGCCATTCGTGGGCATCTGCGGCACGAGCAAAGAACATTCCAATCTCAGTTATTTCGGAGGGTATGGGACACGATAGTGAGACAACGACACAGATATATTTAGCATCGCTCGACACATCGGTTGTTGATAAGGCAAATAGCGTTATTTTGAAGGCTCTGTGGTTGTAACCGTGAGTTTTAGCAGTGCAGTATGGAGCGTAGTGTTGATGATGATTCCGATATAAAATATCGGATCAGTTGCAATCCCAGTAGAGAAACAGAGCTTTATATTCGATAGGAAGTTGTGACTTGGATAATTATCTACCTCACGTTATTTTATGCATAATGGCTTCTACCGGTGTTTGCGGCGCTGCTTGGTGGCGTAGGCTGCTTGGGCTTTGAGTGCTATTTGGACGCACTCGTCGGGATTGAACCCGCGCGCCGTAGCGTATGATTGTGCTACGATCGTGAGCATCTCCTCGGTGCAGTTTAAGCGTTCGAGGTTGGTGCAGCCCTGCTCCATGGTCACCTCGCCGAAGCGCATGCGGTTGATGTCGACCAAGCAGAATTGAGGTTGCTCGGCAAGTGGGTGATAGAGGATATTTACCGAGGAGTAGTCCTTGTGGTAGATCCCCTTGTCGTGGAGCGAGGCGGTGTAGCGACCTAAGCTTGTGAGTATATCTCGGCAAGGCTCATCGAGCCCCTTTTCGCAGAGCTCGCCCACCGAAGTGATATCGTCGAGGTGTAGGCTCACGAAGTAGCTGTACCACATCAGCAGCCCTTTGCGCGCCACGGAGTAGGCGATAGGGGCGGGGGTGTCGATCTCCTTGGAGAGTAGGAGGGTGGCAAACTCATAAGCTCGCACAGCCTTGGGGCGGCGGAAGAGTAGGTAGACGATGCGATTGAAGAAGAAGGGGGGGATGCAGTAGCGTTTGACGTTGATTCGCACTCCCTCGACCTCGAAAACCTTTACTTCATTGCGCTTGCGCCATATTGTCGTACCCTCACTTTCGAATATGCGCGGAAGCGCCTCAACAAATTTTTCTAAATGTTGATATTCGCTACTCACTAATATTCGGGTTTTGATCATATGCAATTTTTGTAGCGCAAAATTAATAAAATATATTGGATTTAATCTATTTCGCCAATATTTTTTTATCTTTGCACAACCTTAAAGTTAGGATGTATGAGTCGAAAAATATTACGCGTGGCCGTTGTGATTGCCACTTTGCTCTCTTTTGGTACTGCTGTTAGAGCTCAGAGTACCGAGTTGAAATTGAACGTTGCTTCGCTTGCTGTGTCGATCGTTAACCCATCGCTCGAGCTGCCTATCGGTTCGCGCAACTCCATTACGTGGGACTACGTGGGGGCGTATGCCGAGGAGAGTTTTATGGGCACTGGTTACCCCTTTATGTTCTCGATGAATACGTGGGGCTTTCGTCGCTATAGCGATGAGCAGGGGTCGCGAATGGGTTTTTTCTATGGTACAGAGTTTACCGTGAATCAATATCGTATGAACAAAAATATTGTTCCTTTGGTGGCTAACGACCACGCTGTCGATAGCTACGACATGGGACATGGAATCATCATCGGCTTCACAGCCGGATATAAGTATCCACTCACCGAGCGATTGAATCTCGAAGCGAGCCTCGCCGCCGGATGGCAGCACTCGCGCCATGAGGGGTATAGTGCCGATGGAGTGCGTGTGGGCGATTTTAATATTACGGCGGAGTGGTTGCCTTATCGAGCTGGGATAAGCCTCTGTTATCGGTTGTAGGAGAGCAACGGGCACTCGCACGTCATTCCATGAAATTCACACGTCCCGTGGAACTCACACGTCATCCCCGTGAAATTCGCACGTCATTCCCGTGAAAACGGGAATCTTAACAAAAGAGACAACCTGCGCTTTTGCAGGGCAAACGCATGAAAACAACTAATCGACCCTTATATACAAATCAACTTTGCCTCCTTTGCCATACATAAAATTATTGTTACACAAACACTACTGGTGCATCAAGAGAATCTTCAAAGCAGCAGGTTTGAAGCGAATGACAACCATAATCAACCCAACCACAAAAGGAAAAACCAAGTGCTGTACGAAATAGCATCGACACACTTAGCTCGCAGAACCTTTATCGGCAACCTCTACAAGCAAGTAAAAAAATCCAAATCTGGTGACCCGACCTTAGCCCCTACGATCTTATGATCCAATCCGGGAACAAATCTAAAAAAAAAATCGCTAACCATTGAAAAATCAATGAGTTAGCGATTTGCATTGTACCCCCTCAGGGGCTCGAACCCTGGACCCCAACATTAAGAGTGTCGTGCTCTACCAGCTGAGCTAAAGAGGCATTGCGGGTGCAAATATATGGGTAAAAAATGAATTTGCAAAATTTTGGAGCAAAAAAATTATAATATTTTATTTTTGGTGTTATCTAACCTTGCCTTTTGCTGGCGTGATGGGGGCTCGTTGTCGATGCCGATTTCGGCTACCCTATACATATATATACAATTTAGCTGCGAGAGGGGTGTATTTTCAAGGAAAATAATTATCTTTGCAGCTGAAACTTTTTTTTTGAAATTTTAGATAGAATTAAATAGATGGCTCTACAATGTGGTATTGTTGGTCTGCCCAACGTCGGCAAATCGACACTTTTCAACTGCCTCTCCAACGCTAAGGCGCAGGCGGCAAACTTTCCTTTCTGCACGATCGAACCCAATGTGGGTGTTATAACCGTGCCTGACGAGCGTTTGGTGGCGCTCGCAAATATTGATAACCCCAAGAAGATTATCCCTACCACTATCGAGATCGTCGATATCGCTGGTCTGGTGAAGGGTGCCTCCAAGGGCGAGGGCTTAGGCAACAAGTTCCTTGCGAATATCCGCAACACAAACGCTATTATCCATGTGCTGCGCTGTTTCGAGAATGGCAACATCACCCACGTCGATGGTTCGGTGAACCCCGTGCGCGACAAAGAGGTGATCGACACCGAGCTCCAGCTAAAGGATCTCGAGACTGTCGAGAGCCGTATCAGCAAGTGCCAGAAGCAAGCCGCTTCGGGCGACAAAGCAGCTAAGCGTCAGCACGAACTACTCCTCCAATATAAGTCGCTCTTAGAGCAGGGCAAGAGCGCCCGCACCCTCGAGCTCGACAAGGAGGATCTAAAGGTAGCCGAGGAGATGAACCTGCTCACCAACAAACCTGTCCTCTACCTATGCAACGTCGACGAGAAGGGCGCCGTGAATGGCAACGAGCACACCGAGGCAGTAGCCAAGGCTATCGCCGAGGAGCATGCACAAATGCTTATTGTAGCGGCTGCGACCGAGGCCGACATTGCCGAATTGGAGAGCTACGAAGAGCGCCAAATGTTCCTCGAGGATGTTGGACTAACCGAGTCGGGGGTAGCGCGCCTAATCAAGGCTGCCTACGCACTCTTGGAGCTCGAGACCTACTTCACCACAGGTGTGCAGGAGACTCACGCGTGGACATATACCAAGGGGATGAAAGCACCTCAGGCAGCCGGCGTAATCCACTCGGATTTCGAGCGTGGATTTATCCGTGCCGAGGTTATGAAGTACGATGACTACGTGGAGCTTGGCTCCGAGAAAGCATGCCGTGACAGTGGCAAGTTGAGCATCGAGGGTAAGGAGTATGTTGTGCAGGATGGCGACATTATGCACTTTTTATTTAACGTATAACAGCTATGAATCAAGAAGTTAGAGTGCGTTTTGCACCAAGCCCCACAGGGCCTCTCCATATCGGCGGTGTTCGCACTGCTCTTTACAACTACCTCTTTGCGCGTCGCAATGGCGGTAAGATGATCCTCCGAATCGAGGATACCGACTCTCAACGCTTTGTGGAGGGTGCCGAGGAGTATATCATCGAGTCGCTCAAGTGGTGCGGTATCGAGATCGACGAGGGCGTGGGCGTAGGCGGTGCAGATGCACCATATCGCCAGAGTGAGCGTCGCGAAATATATCTCAAGTATGCCCTACAGCTTGTAGAATCAGGTTGGGCATACTACGCATTCGACACTGCCGACCAGCTCGACGCTAAGCGCAAGGAGGCCGAGGCGGCAGGAACTGCATTTGCCTACAACTACACCGTGCGCGAGCAGCTGCCCACATCACTGAGCCTATCGGCCGAGGAGGTCGAGCAACGTAAAGCACGAGGTGACAAGTGGGTGATCCGCTTCAAAACACCGGTGGATGAGTTGGTCGAGATGGACGATTTGATCCGTGGCCATGTGGTTGTCAACACCTCAACGCTCGACGATAAGGTACTCTACAAGTCGGTCGATGCACTACCGACATATCACCTCGCGAATATCGTGGACGACAAACTAATGCGCATCTCACACGTAATCCGCGGCGAGGAGTGGTTGCCATCGCTCCCGCTCCACTACCTGCTATACAAGGCATTTGGATGGGAGGAGTCAAAGCCCGCCTTTGCTCACCTTCCGCTACTGCTCAAGCCTACGGGTGGCGGCAAGCTCTCGAAGCGCGATGGCGACAAGATGGGTTTCCCAGTATTCCCTCTATTTTGGCAGGCACCCAATGGCGACACCGCTAAGGGCTACCGCGAGGATGGCTACTTCGCCGAGGCATTTATCAATATGCTTGCACTATTGGGATGGAACCCCGGCACCGAGCAGGAGCTATTCTCGCTCGACGAGCTTGTCGAGAGCTTCTCACTCGATAGAGTTTCGAAGTCTGGCGCACGCTTCCAGCCCGAGAAAGCGCAGTGGTTCAACGCACAATATATGCACCGCAAGAGCGACGAGCAACTCGCCGAGCTCTACCAGCCCATCCTTCGCTCTCACGGCATCGAGGTAAGCGACGCGGTTGCAGGTCGCGCCGCAGGAATCATGAAAGAACGCGCAACATTCACCACCGACCTTTGGGATCTCACCTCCTACTTCTTCGTGGCTCCCACCGAGTTCGAGGCTAAGCAAACCAAGAAGTATTGGAAGGGCGACAACCCACGCATCCTCTCAGAGCTCAAAGAGGTATTAGCGGGCATCGAGGATTTCTCACTCGAGAACACCGAGGCGATCGTCCACGCATGGATCACCGAGCAGGGCTATGGCATGGGGCAGGTTATGAACACCTTGCGCTTGGCGTTGGTTGGTGCAGGTAAGGGCCCCGGCATGTACGACGTTACTGCATTTATCGGTCGCGAGGAGTGCATCAAACGAATCGACTATATTCTAAACAACCTAAAAACTGAATAAACAATGATTAACATCGAACAAAGAGTCTACGGCATGACCGAAGAGGGCGAAGCAATTATCGCATACACAATGCGCGCCGAGAATGGAAGCGAAGTAGAGGTGTGTAACCTCGGAGCAACAATCCTTGCAGTGAGAGTCCCCGATCGCTGCGGCAAGATCGAGGATATAGCATTGGGTTACCCCGATTTCGAGAATATGTCGCGTGACTGTGGCGCCGTAGGTCGCTCGATTGGTCGCGTTGCAAACCGCATTGCAGGCGGCAAAATGACCATCGAGGGCAAGGAGTACAATTTAGCGATCAACAATGGTGTAAACCACCTTCACGGCGGCCTAAAAGGATTCGGTGTTAGAATATGGGAATCTCGTGTGGAGACCAACCGTGTAGTGATGTCGCTACACTCTCAGGATGGCGACCAGAGCTACCCCGGCAACTTAGATGTCGAGGCGATCTTCGACTTCGACGAGGAGTACTCGTTGGAGGTAACCTACCGTGCAGTGTCCGACGCTACCACTGTGGTTAACCTCACTAACCACGCCTACTTCAACCTTGCGGGCACAGGTTCAACCTCGGTCTTGGAGCACGAGCTTAAGCTCAATGCAACCAAGGTTTTGGAGATGAACCCCTACCAGATCCCAACGGGCGAGGAGTTAGAGATGGCAGGTACCCCAATGGACTTTAGAGAGTTCAAGCGCTTGGGCGATGCTGTGGAGAATGACTTCAATAACTCGACCCTCTTCCGTGGCTTAGACCACTTCTTCGTGGTTGATGGTTACCAGAAGTCGATCTTGGCCGAAAACGCAGTTCTTCGTGACAAGGCAAGCGGCCGCACGATGACAGTTCTTTCGTCGGCTCCCGGCCTTATGGTCTACACCGGCAACTGGCTCTCGGGAGGCTCTCCTACCACCAAGTCGGGCAAGCCATTTGCCGACTACGAGGGTGTTGCTCTCGAGTGTCAGATCCATCCAAATGCTATTAACACCCCCTCATTCCCAAGCGTAGAGTTGGCCTCAGGCGAGCCATTCTGCCAGAAGATTGTCTTTAAGTTTGGGGTCGAGGCATAACAAAAAGAGAAGGAAAACAAAAGGAAAGAACCTCACGTCATTCCCGCGAAAGCCTCTCACGTCATTCCCGTGAAAGCCCTCACGTCATTCCCGTGAAAACGGGAATCTTAAATCGCAGGCAAGACAACAAAATTAAGATTCCCGCCTTCGCGGGAATGACGAGATAAAAAAAACAAAAAACACACTTTAATAAATATCAATGAAAAAACTATTTTTAACTCTATGTGCTGCAGCCGTCTCATTTGCAGCAGCTGCTGACGAGGGAATGTGGCTTCTGCCCTACCTCAAAAAAATGAATATCGAAGAGATGCAGAAGATGGGTCTCGAGCTCAATGCACAAGATATCTACTCGGTAGACGAGGGTTCGCTCAAAGATGCTATCGTGATCTTCGGTGGCGGATGTACTGGCGAGATTGTTTCGCCTAATGGACTACTATTCACCAACCACCACTGTGGCTATGGTTCGATCCAAGCTCTTTCGTCGGTTGGTGCCGACTACCTCAAGGATGGCTACTGGGCTATGAGCAACGAAGAGGAGCTACCCGCAGCTGGTCTCTCGGTTAAGTTCATTCGTCAGATCATCGACATCACTCCAAAACTTCTCTCGACAATCCCTTCGATTGCCAGCGAGCAGGAGCGTAACAAGATGGTCGAGAAAGGTATCGAAACCCTCAAAAAAGAGTACCAGAAGAAGAACAAAGGTATGCTCGTCGACGTAACTCCATTCTTCGGTGGCAACCAATACTTCCTTTTCGTTATGGAGGAGTATACCGATATCCGCTTGGTGGGTACCCCTCCAACCTCGATCGGTAAATTTGGTGGCGAGACCGACAACTGGATGTGGCCACGCCACACAGGCGACTTCTCGATCTTCCGCGTATACGCAGGCAAAGACAACCGCCCTGCGGCATACTCACCCGAGAATGTACCCTACTCTACCGATGACTACCTCAAAATCTCGACTGCGGGCACCGAGGTGGGCGACTTCGCAATGATCATGGGCTTCCCCGGTTCTACTCAGCGCTTTATGACCTCTTACGAGATCGACTATATGTTGGAGGTGACCAACCCACAACGCATCTCGATCCGTGGCGAGCGTCAGAAGCTCCTCATGGAGGATATGTTGGCAAGCGACAAGGTGCGTATCCAATACGCATCGAAGTATGCCGGCTCATCAAACTACTGGAAGAATGCGATCGGTATGTCGCGTGGCCTAAAGAAGCTCGACGTAAAGAGCCAAAAACAGGCGCAAGAGGCTGACTACCAAGCATGGGCAGAGAAAGGCACCTTGCCTCAAGAGCGCTATATGGATGCCCTTGGGCTTATCCAAAGTGGCGTTGAAGAGGGATGGGCAGCTGGCTCGACCTATGAGTACCTCATCGAGGCGATCTACCGCGCAGTGGAGATCAGCTCGGTAGCAAACTCAGCTTCGCGCATTGCCGATGACAAGAAAAAGGTTAAGGCAAGCGAATTCGAGCAAGCCTTTGCAAGCTTCTACAAGGACTACAATGAGTCAACCGACCGCAAAGTTGCTAAACGCATGTTGCAGATGGTCAAGGAGAATGTCGAGGATCTACCATCGATCTACGCCGAAGTTATCGACACAGAGTTCGGTGGCGACATCGAGGCTTATGTAGACTACCTCTACGACAACTCAGTTTTTGCAACCGAGCAGAGCGCTACAGAGTTCGCAGCAGCTTACGACCGCGAGGTGTTGGCTGCCGACCCAGCAGTAATATTCTTCAAATCTGTAGTGGCTAAGATCAACCAGCTCGCTGAGGTTCGCAACGCAAGCCGCGAGAAGATCGCCGAGGGACACCGCCTATATGTAGCTGGTCTTATGATGCAGAGCCCCGAGAAGGCTTGGGCATCGGATGCCAACTTCACTATCCGCCTTACCTATGGTCAGGTGCTACCCTACTCTCCTGCCGATGGCGTTCTCTACGAGCACCAGACAACACTCAAGGGTGTAATCGAGAAAGAGGATCCATCAAACCCCGTTGAGTTCACCGTACCAGATCGCCTCAAGGAGATCTACTACACCGAGGATTACGGCGCATACGCCGACAAGGATGGCAATATGCCCGTAGGATTCCTCTCGAACCTCGATATCACTGGTGGCAACTCAGGTTCGCCAATCATGAATGGTCGTGGTGAGCTCATCGGTTTGGCATTCGACGGCAACTGGGAGGCGATGTCGGGAGACGTAGCTTTCGAGCCCGAGTTGCAACGCACAATCTCGGTTGATGTTCGATACTTGCTTCTTGTGCTCGACAAATTCGCTGAGGCGGGTTGGTTGCTCGAGGAGATGGATATCGTTCATTAATCCCGAGGGAGTATGAAACTCAATTTTATCGCACCCCTGCTGCTACTCTTCGTAGTGCAGGGGTGCGCTCCTTATAAGGAGCCAACGGTGGCCGAGAAAGCAGCCAAGCTACTCATAGTCGGCATCGAGGGTCAGCGCCTCACAGAGGAGAACCCGATAATCCCCTCGATAGCCGACAAGGGGGTGGCGGGAGTGATCCTCTTTGGTTCGAATGTCTCATCACGTGAGCAGGTCACCACTCTTATCTCCGATCTCAAAGCGCTGCGCCGCGAGCCCCTTATCGTCTCGATAGATCAGGAGGGTGGTTTTGTGAATCGCCTCAAAACCTCGAGCGGCTTCGAGCCAATGGCCTCACACCGCACTGCGGGTAGCGCCACCGACGATGAGCAGCTACGAGAGATCGCCTCGACGATCGCCTCAGAGGTAGCTTCGATCGGTGTGAACCTCAATTTCGCCCCCTGTGTGGATGTCGACATCAACCCCTCGTGCCCGGTGATCGGACACTTCGCCCGCTCCTTCTCGCCCGACGAGCAGCGCGTAGCTCACTGCGCCTCGATCTACGTCGAAGAGCATCGCAAGGCTGATGTGCGCACCGCGCTCAAGCACTTCCCCGGTCATGGCAGCTCATTGGCCGATAGCCACTTCGGGCTCACCGACATCACAGCCACATGGCAACAGCGCGAGCTTGCGCCCTACTCCACCCTGATCGACTTAGGGCTCTGCGATGCTGTGATGGTGAGTCACCTCTACAACTCCAACATCGATGCCGACTACCCCGCAACCCTCTCACGTGCCACGATCAATGGCATCCTACGCGAGCAGTTAGGATGGCAAGGGGTGGTGGTGACAGACGACATGCAGATGCGCGCCATCACCGACCACTACGGATTCGAGCATGCTGTGACCCTCGCGCTTAATGCTGGCGTTGATCTCTTTATTGTGGGCGGAAACATTCGTCGCGAACAGTACGACGTAGTTGATAAATTTATCTCAATCATCGAGCAAGGAATCGCCTCGGGCAAAATCTCGATGGAGAGCCTCGATGCCGCCTATCACCGCGTCATGGAGTTCTCCTCTGGGCTCTAAGAAACAGAGCTCTTAAAAACCACACATCGCTGCTGCTTTCGCTGAAACTAATCATAATAAGCCGTCATTCCCATTTTCACGGGAATGACGGCTTATATATATTTTGCCCGCCAAAATTATGGATTTAACCCCTAAAACCGATAACTAACACCAATTCGATACTGCGTGAATGGATAATCACGCAGGCCATATTGGTAGTAGAGGTATGGCTGGTAGCGCCCAAAGGTTGTGCGCAGTTCAGTCTTGAGGCTCATTGGGCAATCGCCATCGGCCTCCCATCCGGTATACCCGCCGAAGCTCTGAGTTAGGGATAGGTACTTTGTGCGCACTTTTGCCTGCACTCCATACATCACAGCATCGTTCTGGCGCCCATTGTCGGTCTGCCAACAGAGGAAGCCGAGGCTTCCCACCAAGCGGATCTCCTCGAAGAGATCACCACCCAACGCATATGACTTTGCCACAGAGCTATCGAAAAAGTAACCCGGGTTGTCGAAGTATCGAGCCTTGAAAAATCCATACCCCAAGGCTGTCTTGAGTCCCACGCGCAGCGTCACATCGGGTCGAGAATCGGTCTGCTCCACCAAGTGAATGTCGGTTGTGATATAGGCGTCGCCCGTCTCGTAGCCCGTGTAGGCTATGTCGTCGGGCAGGCGGCTATGTTCGTGGCTCTCCTCGCTCATCTCATACCATTCGACTATAGACTGCATCCACACCGTGAGGTTTATGCGGTCGGAGTATAACGGCACCACCAACTTGAAGTAGAGGTCGTAGGTCTTATCGCCATAGTGACCATCGAAGTAATCGGCACCGAAATCGAGGATGACATCACTCGAGGTAGTACCATCCGACATATCGGGAATCGGCAAGGCATTGGGCCCGAAGTAATCGGGAGCGATCTTGGTCGAGACGCTCAGGTCGGGTTTGACGATATCGACTTGAGCTGAGGTAGCCGAGCTGATAAGCAGCAACAATAGTAAGAGTGTGTATTTGAGTGATTTCATGGTCTAAAGATGGTATTTGATCGAGAATGTGAGTCCACGAGGAATATTAAGCGACATAGCGTAGCGCGTGCGGTCGAGATCCTGATCGAAGGTATACTCGGTGAGCTCCGTGCCGAAGTCGTAGATATTGTAGATGCCTAACTGCATCTCGCAGAGGCGACGGGCAAGCATGGTGCGGTAAGTTACACGCACGTCGATATTGAAGAATGCATCCTCACGTGTGCCGAAGTCACCATCCACGGTATTAATTCCGCGCGTGGTAGAGGGATAGATCGCCACCTGCTCATTGCCGGCACTATCGGTCGAGATCGAGGACTCGAAGAACGAGAATGGCTGTCCATCCTTGAATTTGAGGTTCACCGCCAAAGCTAACTTCTCGCTAAAATTGTAGGATGCAAAGCCACGTAGGATATAGGCACGCTCCTGATCGAGGCGCCCGACAGCCTTATAATCGCTCTCGGCATTGCCGGTGTTAAGCCAAGTATTTGGGTTGGCGCTACTCTCCGAGAGCACCCCTAAGTTATTGTGCAGAGGGCCATTGCCCAAAGTCGAAAATCCCGACTGCATATATGACTGCCACGCGAAGCTAAAGAAAAATTTTGGCGTCGTGTAGCTATACTGCACATTCGAGCTAAAGTAGAATGGTGTGTCGGTCAAAAACGAGCTGCCCATACTCCCCTCGGCATACTCACCCACGACGTACGATGGCGTGGCGCCGCTATTGAGGTAGAAGATATCGAGCCCCGAATTTTCGTCAGTGACATAATATCCATACTCGTCATACGAAGCATCATACGAGGTAACCCAATTATGAACATACTTGCGAGCCGATTGCAATAGCGAAATGCGATGGCGCCCAAAGGTGAAGTTCACCGGAAAGTCAAAGACCCAATAGGCGGGTTGCTGCGCCGCACTATCCAACGTGTGGAGCGAGCCTCCGGTCGAGGTGAAATAGTCGCCACTGCCCGCATAGTAGATATCGCCATTGAGGTAGTCATCCGAGAAATATTGCAGATCCTCAATCGAGTAGCTCACGCGACGGCGAGCCACAGTAACCTCCGTAGAGAACCAATCATTAGGCTCATAAGCCACTCCCACCTGTAGCTCTACGTTGGGGCTCACCTTACTCTTGCCACCACCCAAAAGCATTGCATCGAGAGTTGTGGCAAGGTCGGCACGTAGCGTTACACTCTGCGAGGGATGGCGCACAGCACTAAGTTTAAGGCTATTCTCTAAGAGCCCACTCGCATAGTTCGAAGCACTCCAGCAGTAGGTGTAGAGCGGCGTGGGGAAGGTATCGGTGATACCCTGAATATAGATACTATTCTCGAACGATGTAGTGGTTGGAGCGGCATAGAGCAGCGAATTAAATCCATCGAAGCTGAGGGTAAGCCACTCATTGAGTGGCCTCTCAAAAAACAGAGAGTGCGACAACTCGAAGTTATTGCCATCGGGAGCATAGGGCTCAAAAGCCTCGCCATCTTGATCGTAGAGGTTACGCGAGAAGTTGATATCCTCGTGACGCGTATTGTGTTGCGCAAAGGTGACGCCCGATGTGTAGCTCGCCTCACCACGCTTGCCGCGACCGTAGAGCGAAGCGCTGTAACCGCTATAGGCGGCAGTCTCGGCCTCACCATAGTAGAATTCCGAATTGAGATTCGAGCGTTGAGAGTAATTCGCAAGGTAGTGCGTGGAGTCGAAGAGCGAGCCCAAGCGCCACGACAAATCACCCATCGCCTGCGCCGAGAAATAGCTCTCGGTATAGCTGCCGCTGATTCCCGTATTGTCGAAGTCTACAATATCGCGTGCGCCAAAGTCGACATACTGAGAGTGGTAATACTCCCGCCCATCCTTCTCCACCACAAAAGATGAGGCGAAGGTGCCCGCCCCGACAATGTGGTTGCGCTCCTCGATAGTTTTGTAGGAGCGGTCGGTAGCAGTGTCGTGAAAGAGGTGGATCGCCCACTCGGTGCCGGGCGAAATTCCGCCCACGCCGCCCACATTGTAGCTCGCCGAAATCGCGTTGCCACCCCTGCGCTGCGGCTCAAAATAGAGCGATGAGCCGATGTAATCCAACTTCATAGAGTTGTCGTACATATCGGGAGTATAAAAAGTCGAACCCGAGAAGTAGCGGCTATCAATACGAAACCCCTCCAAATAGTAGTGATTCCACCTATACGAGCTGCCATCCACCGAGAAGAGCAATCTATCGGGCTGGTTAAACTGACCGGTAGTCTCGGCCTGATAGGTGACATGCAGATTGAGATTATCGAGGTAGTGAACAAGGTCGTTCGATTGGTAACGCTCCACAAAGAAGTCGCTCTCAATGCTCTCAACGCCATATATCGAGGTTGACTCCTGCGCATGCAAAGGCACGGCACAGGCAAAAAATATCAGTAGGGGAAGTAGGGATCGGTGTAAATGTGTGAATCGCATCATAACTTTGTAGCATTAATATAGTTCTCTGCTACAAAGTTACCAATATTTTTATTAATTCACCCCTTTGCTCTATCTTTTAGCATGGTAAATTTGCGAATAATATTACTGCGCTTGTCTTATCTTAAAATAAATCTCGCCATTCCCACCTCGATCGAGAACCCTAATCGTCATTCCCGACTCGATCGGGAATCTTAATCGTCATTCCCACCTCGATATAGAACCCTAATCGCCATTCCCGACTTGATCGAGAATCTTAATCGCCATTCCCGACTTGATCGGGAACCCTAATCGTCATTCCCGACTTGATCGGGAACCCTAATCGTCATTCCCGACTTGATCGGGAATCTTAATATTACAATTTAAGATTCCCGTTTTCACGGGAATGACGAAAAAAAAGAAGCTCATTATTGTGCTACACTAATATAACTTTCTCGACCAAGCTCGCTACGCCATCCTCCTCATTGGAGTCAGTGATGTAGTCGGCAGCCTCTTTGACCTCCATCTGCGCGTTGGCCATCGCTACACCCAAGCCTGCGAAGCGGATCATCGAGAGGTCGTTGTAGCCATCACCCACTGCCACCATCTCGGCCTTGCTCACACCAAGTGTCGCAAGAAGCCTCTCGAGCGATAGTGCCTTGTCGATCCCCCGGGGCACCACCTCCAAGAAAAATGGCTCGGAACGGTAGGCACTCAGAGTGTCAGCATAGCGCTCATTGAGCTGCTCGGCGAGTGGAACCAGTCGCTCCGCCTCGCCCACAATCAGACACTTGTCGGGGTCGAAGTCGATCGCCTCGCAGAAGCTATCTACCCCCACTGCGGGCATCTTCGTCAGGTGCGATTCGTATGCAACATACTGATCCGCGGGCTGCTCGGTAATGATATTCTCGCCGCGATAGCTCAAGATAACCGCCTGCGCCTCACTCGCCGCCGCATAGAGCTCAGGGACGATCTCTTGAGGCAAGTTCTGTGCATAGAGCGTCTGCATCGTGGCTGCGTCGATGATCTTACCACCGTTGAATGCGAGGATATAACCGCCAAAGCGATCCATGCCTAACTGCTTTGCCAGTGGTACAATGCCATAAGTTGGGCGCCCCGAAGCCAAAACAATTTTGACCCCCTCGCGCTGTGCACGCTCCAAGGTAGAGAGCGTGCGAGGAGTAATCTCCTTGGCGCTATTAGTGAGTGTGCCATCTATGTCGAGCACTAAGATTTTGTATTTCATCTACTCTGCTTTATAAAAAAAGGTCGACAAAACTTACTCTGTCGACCAAATTATCTCCCGAAAATGGAGTAAATTAAAATGGAAGGTCATCAACCTCCTCAGCTGCCGATGATCCATAAGATGGCTCTGTGGCGATAGGTGCCGAGGGCATTGGTGGCATTGAAGCGGTAGTAGCCTCTACTGCTGGTGCCGCAGCTTGCTTCGACTGCACTCTCCAACCATTGACGTTGGTGTACCAACGACCATTGTACTCACGCGACTCAAGGTTAATCGAGACTGTGTAGCTCTGACCCTTAACTAATGCTTTAACCTCAGCCTCCTTGTTGAAGAATGTCACAACCACTTTGCGGGCATATTGGCCATCCATCATCTCGAAAACTACCTCCTGACGCTGCCACTCACCACGAGCCGAAGTGCCCGAAGCCGCAGGTAGGATCTCAAATACTGTTCCTTCAAATTCCATAATATCGTTTTATTTTTGATTTCTTTGAGTACAAAGATACAAAAAAGGCTTGGAATAATCCAAGCCTTTTGGGTCAAAGTGCTAAATTATTTAGCAGCTTTCTTATCGTAACGTTTTGCGTAACGGTTCATAAACTTATCAACGCGACCTGCGGTGTCAACCAACTTCATCTTACCAGTATAGAAAGGGTGAGATGTGTTAGAAATTTCCATCTTATACACGGGATAGGTTTCGCCGTTCACTTCGATGGTATCTTTTGTCGAAACGGCGGACCGGCACAAAAACACGTGGTCGTTCGACATATCTTTGAACGCCACCATACGATAATTCTCTGGGTGAATACCTTTTTTCATTTCGTTGTTTTTGTATTAATTAGTACTAATTGTGGCTGCAAAGATAACCATTAATTTTGTAAAACAAAAATATTGCGACTTTTATTTTGCCCACTACTCCATTTTTAATAGTTTTTTTTGCCCCAGCAAACCTTTCACATCTCCCAAAAATTAGTCGCTCCTACCCCTCCACGTCATTTCCGCACTTCCTCACGTCATTCCCGCGCTTCCTCACGTCATTCCCGTGAAAACAGGAATCTTAATTCGTCCGCCCCTCCACGTCACTCCCGCGCTTCCTCACGTCATTCCCGTGAAAACGGGAATCTTAATTCGTCCGCCCCTCCACGTCATCCTCGACCTACCCCTCCACGTCATCCTCGCGAACGCGGGGATCTTAAATGAGTCAGCTTGCGTTTGTATAAGATCCCCGCGTTCGCGAGGATGACGTGCGGAGGGCGAGAATGACGTAAGGGCACGAGGATGACGTGCGGAGGGCGAGGACGACGTGCGGAAGCGCAGGCATAAAGGGACACTCGTGGCTTCACCCGTTAGAGTTCACCCATGCTGGGCGAACCAAAAAATGAGCCCGACCAGCAAATGCAGTCGGGCTCGATAGGTTCACTCTCGATATTGGTTAGTACCACAAATCGAATGATGTTCCGACCATGTAGGTCTCACCATTATTAACGGTGCTATTAATCTTAATAAGACCATATTTATTATCATAAATGTTATAAACCACTATGTATGGATACTCTGGACTCGCATAGTTCAAGTCCGGGTACTCGGTGTATGTACCTGATTCGTAAATGTTAATTCCATAGTAGGTGCCTGTGGTAAGGTCACTTGGACTAAACGTAAGGTCAATAGAGTCGAAATATTCTGTTGAGAGGTAACTTGCTGCTGTTCCATCATCAGCACTTACGGCATCGAGGAATGCCGCAAGGAATGTCTTATGAGCTGGATAGGTGTCGCCGTCGACATCTAAACCATAGTAGTAGGTATAATTGGTGTAGAACAGCTCAGTGCCCTCGAAACTACTTGCGCTATTGCCTGTTTCAGCACATTGGAAATTCTTTAGCGTAGAAGACATAGCTGAAGGGCTACGCAGTTGCATATAAGTCAACCCTTTGTGGTAAGGAATAACATCAATTGAGGCGAGTAGATTCTCTGACTCCACTACACATGATTGATATACCGTTAACTCACTTAAATCAAGGAATGAAGTAGCCGTAGCACCATCAATTTGTGAACGAACATCCATATATAGATCCGATTTATATTGAACTGTTCGAGAGGTTGTCGTGTCTGTATCGGTGTCATCCACAATCTCCTCTAACGACTCTACCGTTACGTTTTTGTTTGTTGTAGTAGAGTTGTAATTGGTCATCGTACCAGATATATTGCTGTATTGCTCTGCTGAAACATAGATTGTCATCATTTGCTCTGTCGAACCATCGGAGGTTTGACCTCCCACTTGTACATACGCATAATAATATTTATCAACGTCCTCATAGTATCCCACATTTGGACAGATGCTCACATCTAAGGTTGTCAAGCGGTTATAGTAACACCTCAAATCTGTAAGCGTCTCGCTCACTGGAAGAGTTAGCTCAGTAATTGCATTTTCGTAACAATACAAAGTAGTTATCTTCGTATTCTCTGAAAGGTCTAATGAGCCAAGAGCGCAATTGTAACAATTCAAATCAGTTAACTCTGTACTCGCAGAAAGGTCTAATGAACTAAGCGAGGTACAGCCGTAACAAGACAAAGTAGTTAACTCAGTATTCGCAGAAAGGTCTAATGAACTAAGCGAGGTACAGCCGTAACAAGACAAAGTAGTTAACTCTGTATTCGCTGAAAGGTCCAATGAGCTAAGCGAGGTGCAGTCGGGACAACTCAAATAAGTTAACTCAGTATTCGCAGAAAGGTCCAATGAGCTAAACGAGGTGCAGCCGTAACAAGACAAAGTAGTTAACTCTGTATTCGCTGAAAGGTCTAATGAGCTAAGGGAGGTGCTGTAGCCACAACCCAAATAAGTTAACTTTGTATTGTTTGAAAGGTCTAATGAGCTAAGGGAGGCGCAGCTACCACAATTCAAATAAGTTAACTCTGTATTTTTTGAAAGATCCAATAAGCTAAGGGCACAGCCGTAACAATACAAAGTAGTTAACTCTGTATTAGCAGAAAGGTCTAATGAGCTAAGGGAGGCTAAGTTGCCACAATGCAAATAAGTTAACTCTGTATTCGCTGAAAGGTCTAATGAGCTAAGGGAGGTGCAGCCACTACAAGACAATCTCGTTAACTCTGTATTCGCTGAAAGGTCTAATGAGCTAAGGGAGGTACTGTAGTTACAATTCAAATAAGTTAACTCAGTATTCGCCGAAAGGTCTAATGAACTAATAGATAAACCATAACAGGTTAATGTGGTTATACTTGTAAAGCATTTAATCTCATCCATAGATGAGATGGATTCGTCAGACACAGAAATCGCGCCAGTGTAAGCTGCGGCTTCGTTATAAGAGATCGCACCATCACCGTTGATGTCAAGACCTTCATGCGCCAGCAGTGCATCTCTGAAAGAGTCATCTTCAAATGCAATGTATGTATCTATGTCCGATACCGCAGCGGTGTAGCGCATACCTGCCACATAAGCCTTGGTGGTAGTGGTGGTGCGGATGTCGTAGGCTGTGTCGTTGCTGTCGTAGAGGCTGAAGATTAGGGTGCGCTCGCTCGCCTCACATGGGTTAATCATGATGTGCGAGGTGTAGAGTGTGCCCACTGGCTCAATCGTTGAGTAGCTAACCGTGTAACTATCCTCGCCATTCTCAAAGACGAGCTTGGCGGGGCACTCGGCACTCTCGAACGTAAAGGTGACAACAGCCATCTGGTGCTCGAAAGTGAAGTTTAAATCTGAACCCTCCGAGTAGGTGAACTCGCCCAACATATAACATGCATTGTCGAGGTCGTTAATCTCGTCGCCATCCTGCTCGTAGATACCCTCTTTGCTGCCATAGGTAGCGGTGTAGGTTACACCATCGGTGAGAGTGCCAGTGGTTGAGGTGAACGCACCAGTGGTAGCATCGGTGCAGACAAAGGTATAGGCATTGGTGGCATCGGTAACAGTGAAAGTGTCGTCTAACTCCCACTTGAGGGCAATACCATCGTCGCCGTTGTCGGTGAATGATATTTTGGTGATAGATGATGTGGGGATTGAGGCATAAATGGTAGTACCGTCACCCGCCACACTGAGATTGTTCAACTCGCCGTCGACCTCTTGGCACGACACCACGCCTACGGCAACTATTGCCGCGAGCGCAAAGAATCTAAATAGGTTTTTCATGATTGTCACATTAAATTAAATGGTGCCACCATTACCATACCCGGGGACGCTTTGGCATAAGGCATCCTCTACTTCAATCTCAATTACCTCAATTTGAGGCGTTTCATAGTTTGTTTTCATAAGAATTTGTTTAGGTTATTATAAATTGTGAATTTAGACGTTAGGGGTATAAACACAAAGAGCCCAACTACAGAAATATTTCCGCAGTTGCACCCATTGTAATATGCTTATATATAGCCTGTTAAGCTTGGATGGGGGGGGGGAATTTTGA
>JBCQVM010000005.1:0-70237 GCA_047173105.1 Rikenellaceae bacterium | reverse complement strand
TGGATTGAAAACAAGCTAAATAATCGTCCTCGTAAAAGACTCGGATACCTCACACCAAATGAAAAATTTAAACAAATTATTAATATGAATTCAGTTGCATTTGCAGGTTGAATTCAGCCAACCAAAACCACTACCATAATGAAACTTACAAACCTTAGCCGCATACTATTTACTGTGGCGCTACTCAACGTATTCGTTTTCGCACCAAGTTGCGCAGAGGCCGACGAGGCCGACAAAACCGAGGATATAATCCCCGATGAGGATGACTCCACCGAGGATAATAGCTCGTCAATTGAGCCGGCTGAACCCCTCAATAGCTACACTGTCAGCTCCAAGGCCGAGTTCGACGAGGCGGTCAAAAAAGTCGTGCCGGGCGACGAGATTGTCTTGGCCAATGGAACATACACCGATATCGAGTTTGAGTTCGATGCCGATGGCGAGGAGGGTAACCTAATCTACTTGCGCGGCGAGGATCCATCTCAGGTATTTATCAGCGGCAGCTCGCAGATCAAATTTGGCGGTGACTACCTATATGTATACAACCTCTCGTTCAATGGCTGCGTGGCGACCACCTCGAGCTCCAAGGGTACCATCGTCGAGTTCCGCAATGGCAGCAGCAACGAGGCTTACCACTGCACACTCAGCGACTGCCACTTCGACGCATGTGTCCCCGAAGATAAATCCTTCGACGATGTGTGGGTCAATGTCTATGGCCAATACAACACTATCCAGCGCTGCTACTTCGGCGACAAGGATAACAAGGGTCTCTACATCGTCGTTTGGCACAAAGATGCCAAGGCCGACTACTGCACAATTCGCGAAAACTACTTCTACCGCCCCATATCGTACAACAGCGAGGAGAATGGCCAAGAGATAATCCGCATCGGCGACAGCACCAACAGCACCACCGACAGCTCGACTTTGGTCGAGGATAATTTCTTCTATCAGTGTAATGGCGAGGTCGAGATCATCTCGATCAAATCGGGCGACAACACCATCAATCGCAATACATTCCTCGAGTGCGTGGGTTGCGTCACTCTGCGCCACGGTAACTACAACACAGTCTCCAACAACTATTTAATAGCCAATAACATCTCCAAGGCGGGAGGCGTTCGCATTATCAACAAAGGCCACAAGATCTACAATAACTACTTCTATGGTCATATCACCGACGACACTCGCGCACCGATCTCGATCCAACTCGGCGTCTTGGATGGCGAGCTCAACGAATACGATCCTGTGAGCGACGTGACTATCGCCAACAACACTATGATAGGCTGCAAGCAGAATTTCTCATTTGGTGTGAGCGGAACGAACACCACCGTGCCCCCAACCGATGTTCTTATAACTGGACACATAGCAGTTACCGACCAGACCTCGACTCTGATCGACGATAACGGCACCGACACAAGCGGCATCACATTCTCCGACTCATACCTCGAGGGAAAAAGTGGCGTGATCTCGGGCGATGGACTACTTAGCTCGTGCGACTACACAGAGACAACAATGACTATTGCTGGTACAACATTCCCTAAATTGGTCGCTACAACTACCTACGACTCTGCCCCAGAGTATGTCACCGAGGATATCTCGGGCATAGAGCGCACCTCACCAACCCCCATCGGAGCTATCGCCGACGCAGCATCTGCCCCCGCCGCAACCATCGCCGATAACACCAACTGCGGGCCTAATTGGAGCGGATGGTATAAGCCTTTGTAGTTTCTTGGGGGCTGCCTCCTGTACACAGTTCAAGATCGTCGAGCCATTACCCGACAAAGAGCCGCCCTTGATAGGTGCCGCGCTCTTCGAGCCTTTTCTCGAAAAGTGAGAGCATTGTTTCGTTGCGCACCAGACCCCAGTTTGGGCCATAGTGGTAGCGTGGGGGTGCTTCGGAGGCGAATCGTTCGACAACCAAGTCGGGGCGAAGTCGCTCTAAGAGGTCAATAAACAGGTCGATATACTCCTCGCGCTTCCAGAAGTGGAACTGCGAGGGGTCAGCGTCGTAGTCGTCGGCCATCTGTGTGGAACGAAATATCTGTAGTTGATGGAACTTTATAGTGCTAAGTGGCAGCGAATTAATGGTGTCAATCTGTGCGTGAAGCATCTGCTCGCTCTCGCCGGGGAGCCCCAAGATAAAGTGGGCTCCAACGCTAATGCCTCGCTCGGCACTCATCTCCACAGCGCGGCGTGCACACTCAAAATCGTGGCCGCGATTGATGGTGCGTAGCGTGGCATCGTAGGTCGACTCAATTCCATACTCCAATGCAACATAGTGCTCCTTGGCCAAGTGGGCGAAGTAGTCCAACTTAGCCTCATCTACACAGTCGGGGCGTGTGCCGACGATCACTCCCGAGATCGAGGGGTGTGCCAAGGCTTCGCCGTAGATCTGTTCGAGCTGCTCGAGGGGTGCGTATGTGTTGGAAAATGACTGGAAGTAGGCTAAGTAGCGGGTAGCCTTGCGGTAGCGGCGCAGGTGGAATTCGACCCCCTCATCGATCTGCTGCGTGATGCTCTTGGTGGGAGTGCAGTAGGAGGGGGTGAAGGCCTCGTTGATGCAGAAGGTGCAACCTCCTTCGCCCACCGAGCCATCGCGATTGGGACAACTGAAGCCCGCATTGATTGCCACCTTCTGAACGCGCGTGCCAAAGAGCTGCTTGAAGTGCGCCGAATATGAGTTAAAACGGCGTGGGGCAAAGGCTGCGGGGGGCTCTTCTGTTAAAAAGTTAATAAGTTGTCGATATCTTGTCACCCTATTAGTGGTTCTATATTATTAAAAATAGCTATCTTTGCCGGCAAAGGTAATTAAAATAATTAAGATTATGACAAAGATCAAAGGGGCAGAGGGCGGAATTGATATCGAACTCGATGAGCAGGTCGCACAAGGACAGTACGCTAACCTCGCTATTATATCGCACTCAACCACAGAGTTTATCGTAGATTTTGCGGCAGTGCTTCCCGGAATGCCCAAGGCAAAGGTGGCGAGCCGCATCATCCTCACACCCGAGCATGCAAAGCGCCTACTCTACTCACTCCAAGAGAATATCGCTCGCTACGAGAGCAACCACGGCATGATCGAGATTCACCAACGCGAGACAATGCCATCGTCGCTCACTCCCGTGGGAGAGGCTTAATCAACATCGTAGGCTATGTCACAATTTGTATATACCCCAAGCGGGGTATGCTGCCGCCAGATGGAGCTTGAAGTTGAGGGAGATACTCTTCTCTCCGTTTCGTTTTATGGAGGTTGCGAGGGTAACCTCACTGGTATCTCACGTTTGGTAGCTGGCCAAAAGATCGACTCGATCATCGTGCAGCTTGCCGGCGTAGATTGCCGCGGCAAGGGCACTTCGTGTCCCGACCAACTCACCAAGGCGTTACGCGCATATAAGGAGCAGTAGCAAGTGGAATTGCTTGGCGCATGGGGATATTGGGGGCTCTTTGTGGGTTCCTTTTTAGCCTCGACACTTGTTCCCTTGAGTTCCGATGCTCTGCTTGTTGCCTCAATTTTGGCAGGCGGTAATATAGTTTGGGCTGTCGTTGCTGCTACCGCAGGTAATTTCCTCGGTGGACTCACTACATATTATATAGGTTGGCTTGGCCGCTGGGAGTGGATCGAACGCTACCTGCGTGTCTCGCGTGCTAAGTTAGAGCGTCAAAGTGCTGTTGTGCAGCGCTATGGAGCTCTTATTGCGCTGCTATCGTGGCTGCCTGTTGTTGGCGATGTTGTCACGGTTGCGTTGGGGTTCTACCGCGTGAATTTCGTTGTGTCGGCAATTTATATGCTCGTTGGGCGCACAGTGCGATTCGTGCTTTGGGCGCTGCTTTTTTCTGGTGGGGCGTAGGTTTTATTACGCTGTTTGTTATTCCATTGTATCCCACTGCGTCATTCCATTGTATCCCATCAAGGCATTTCATTGTATCCTACTACGTCATTCCCGACTCGATCGGGAATCTTAAATGAGAAATGTTGCGTTTGCATAAGATTCCCGTTTTCACGGGAATGACGTAAAATCATAGGAATGACGTAAAATCACTGGACGTAAAATCACGGGAATGACATAAAATCGCGGGAGTGACGTAAAAGATTAACGAATCAACGCATCAAACACATTCTGAATCGTAGGGTAGCTCCCAATCAAATGCTCCGCAACGGTATGCTTGGGGCACCATTCCACTTGGTCGATGCCCTCTTCTTGTTGGCCTTTGGGTTGCTCAGAGTGGCTTTTCATGGAGTACCAGTGCGTGGTTTTGATCTCCCAATTATTGTGTAGGGGATAGGCATGGAGGGTCTCGGTGATCTTGTCGCCTATCTTGTCGACTTTGATCCCGGTCTCCTCTTCGACTTCGCGCACTGCGCACTGCTCGATGGTTTCGCCTATTTCTAAGTGCCCTTTGGGTAGATCCCAACGGCCATTGCGGTGGATCATAAGCTGCTCGCCGCGGTGGTTCTCGACCACTCCTCCGGCCGCTTCGACCATCTTAAAATCTTGACAGAAGAGCTCGTAGGCATCGAGTGGAGCGTGGCACAAAAAGAGGATAGAGTTGTATTTCTCGAAAAAATTTACTACCTTAGCCCTCGATATTGAGGCAATTGAGTCGGCGCGCGAGTCGATCGTGAGATCGTAATTATCGAGCGGTGTGGAGGCAAATGTTATATATCTGAATGTGAAGAATATTGTCTTGTTCATAGCTTTGGTGTTAATTAGGTTTTAGACAAATATACAAAATAAATAGTAAATATGAAAAAAATAGCATTTTTTATTATGGTAATAGCAACTCTTGCGACCTCGTGCAGCGACATTAAGCCGCTCAAGATCGACAACGATCTAACGCGCGCCGAGCGTAAGGCGGGTATCCTTACCCCCGAGGTGATGTGGAAGATGGGTAGAGTGGGGTCGAGCAGTCTCAATGCTGCGGGCGATAAGTTGCTCTACACTGTGACCTACTACAATATGGCTCAGAATCGTGGCGTCACGGCAATCTATATCGAGGATGTTGCCTCGAAGCAGATCACCCAGCTCACCACCCATGCCTCGAACAATGTGGCACCAGCTTGGAGCGAGGATGGTTCGCGTATATACTTTTTATCGAACCGTAGCGGCTCGATGCAGATATGGTCGATGTCACCCGAGGGGGGCGAGATTGAGCGCATCAGCTCGATCGATGGCGACATAGAGGGCTTTGGCGTATCGCCACGCGGCGATAAACTCTTTTACGTTAAGAGCGTAAAGGTGGCGCAGCGCATGGCCAAAGATTTTTACCCCGAGATGGAGCGCTCCACAGCGCGAATCTACGACGACCTTATGGTGCGCCACTGGAGCTACTGGGATGAGGGCGAATATCTCCATATCTTCGTTGCTGACCTCGACAAAAAGGGCAGAGCTAAGGATGGCGTAGATATTATTGGCGAGGATGCCGCATGGGATACCCCTCTTGCTCCCTACTTCGATTGTGGCGAGATCGCATGGAGCAACGCGGGCGATAGATTGGCATATACCTGCAAGCCGCTCACCGGCGCCGAGTATGCTGTGTCGACCGATTCGGATATCTATATATATAATGTGGATAATCAGCAGACAGAGAATATATGCAAGACGGGGGATCGTAGCAGCTTCGTGGGCTACGACAAATACCCTGTGTGGGCTCCCGACGACTCGGCTGTAGCCTTTATTTCGCAGCGCCGGGCGGGCAATGAGTCGGACAAGGAGCGCCTGTATGTCTATAACTTCGCCTCGAAGTCGATGAGTGACCTTACTGCAAACTTCGACTACAATGCCTCGAATGTGGTGTGGGATGGCGTGCGTGAGCTCTACTTTATTGCTCCGATCGAGGCTACGCACCAACTCTGCAAGGTCAACCTCAATGGCACGGTTGGGGTCTTGACCCATGGCGACCATGATATCAATGCGGTGAGCATTGCCGGAGGTGTTGCTATCGCCGAGGTTACTAAGATCTCGCAAGCCTCGGAGCTCTACGACATTAACTTAGGCACGGGCGAGATGACTCAATTCTCGCAGATCAACCAAGATGTATACGACAATATCACAATGGGCGAGGTGCAGAAGCGCTGGATCAAGACCACCGATGGCAAGCAGATGCTCACATGGGTGATCCTACCTCCCAACTTCGACCCCGCTAAGAAGTACCCTACACTGCTCTATTGTCAGGGTGGCCCTCAGAGCGTAGTGTCGCAATTCTGGAGCTACCGCTGGAACTTCCAGCTGATGGCCGCTCAGGGCTATGTCGTCGTGGCGCCGAACCGCCGCGGGCTCCCCTCGTTTGGTCAAGAGTGGTTGGATCAAATCTCGGGCGACTATTCGGGTCAAAATATCAAGGATTACCTCTCGGCAATCGACGCACTCTCGAAGGAGGCGTGGGTGGACTCATCGCGATTGGGATGTGTCGGTGCTTCGTATGGAGGCTACTCGGTCTACTATTTGGCCGGTGTGCACGAGGGTCGCTTCAAGAGTTTTATCTCGCACTGCGGAATATTTAACTTCGAGTCGATGTATGGCGAGACAGAGGAACTATTCTTCCTCAACAACGACTACGGCGGAGCATATTGGGAGAAGGACAACGCTACCGCTATGCGCTCTTACGCTGCCTCCCCCCACACCCTTATCGACAAGTGGGACACGCCGATGCTAATTATCACCGGCGAGAATGACTTCCGCATTCCCTATACTCAATCGCTTCAGGCATTTACGGCAGCTCGCATGCGTGGCCTCGATGCTCGTTTGGTGGAGTTTCCCGATGAGGGTCACCAAGTGTTGAAGCCTCAGAACTCGTTGGTTTGGAACCGTGAGTTCTTTGGGTGGCTGGATCGCTATCTTAAGTAATCCGAAATCTTGTCGAAAAAGCGATAAGCCCACAGGTGGAATATAAAAAAAATCCGTCATCAATGCTTCATATTATATAAAGTGTTGCAAAAAAAAATAAAAAAAAGTTGTAGTTTGTTGTGATATAACAAAATAAACCTTATATTTGCAGTCCCAAGTGTGGGCAATTATTAAACTAAATTATATATTTTCAAACATGACAAAGGCAGATATCGTTAGCGAAATCGCTAAAACAACAGGCGTAGAGAAGTTGCAAGTGCAAACTATCGTAGAGGCATTTATGGAGACTGTAAAAGATTCTATGGCTGCTAACAACAATGTTTACCTTCGCGGATTTGGTAGCTTTATTATCAAAACACGTGCAGAGAAAGTGGCTCGTAACATCTCGAAGAACACAACAATCACAATCCCAGAACACAAGATCCCTGCGTTTAAGCCAGCTAAAAGCTTCGCTGCGAAGGTAAAGTAAATAATACGAACAACTAAAAAATTAAAATTATGCCAAGCGGTAAGAAGAGAAAAAGGCATAAGATGGCTACCCACAAGCGCAAAAAACAATTGCGCAAGAATCGTCACAAGAAGAAATAGTGACCGATTGTGGGCAGACACTTATAATGTCAACGAAGTATTAAAGCTAAAGAGTTTTCTCTTTAGCTTTAATACGTTAATAGTCAAATTATTGCATCGCAGCAGCTATCTGTTTAACACTCTTGGCGATTGGCGATGTGCACAAATAGCGAAGCTCAGGCTTTGCATAAATCAAATTTCGATTTTATGAATCGAGAGTTAGTAATAAATGTAACCCCAACGGAGATCTCCATCGCCCTGTGCGAGGATAAAGTTCTGGTCGAGCTCAACAAGGAGCAGAGCCAGACCGGCTTCGCTGTAGGCGATATCTACTTGGGCAAGGTGCGTAAGATCATGCCCGGGCTCAATGCGGCTTTTGTCAATATCGGCCACGAGCGCGACGCGTTTCTCCACTATCTCGACTTGGGTAACCATTTCGAGAGTCTCAACAAGGTTGTCTCGAGCCACCAGCCCTCCAAGCGAGGTGTGAAGGTCGAGTCGCTCAAGCTCAACGACTCGTTGGAGCGCAGCGGCAAGATTGGCTCGCACCTCCAGTCGGGTCAGTTGGTTATGGTTCAGATCACCAAGGAGGCGATCTCGACTAAGGGGCCACGCCTCACCTCGGAGATCTCGCTCGCCGGGCGCAATGTGGTTTTGGTGCCCTTCACCAACAAAGTTTTCCTTTCGCAAAAGATTCGTTCAACCGAAGATAAGAAGCGTTTGCGTCGCATTGCGGCGGCGGTGCTCCCCAAGAACTTCGGCGTGATTATCCGCACTGCGGCCATCTCGGCCAAGGATGAGGATATCGAGCAAGATATCGAGCAGCTACTCCAGAAGTGGCGCGAGATCCTCCAGAATGTGCGCAAGAACTCCAACCCTGCCCTTATTATGGGAGAGTTGGGTCGTGCTAACGCCATTATTCGCGACACGCTCAATGGCTCTTTTTCACAAATTGTTGTTGATGACGAGGCAATGTACACCAACATCCGCAACTATATCCGCATGATCCAACCCGAGCAGGAGAAGATCGTGAAGCTCTATCGTGGCTCAGTGCCGATCTTCGACAATTTCGATATCTCCAAGCAGATCAAGTCACTCTTTGCCAAGTATGTGTCGCTTCGCCGCGGCGCCTACCTGATCATCGAGCACACCGAGGCGATGAACGTTATCGACGTCAATTCGGGTAACCGCACCAATGCCGAGGATAACCAAGAGCAGACGGCGCTCGACGTGAACTTGGCGGCAGCTGCAGAGGTGGCACGTCAATTGCGCTTGCGCGATATGGGTGGAATTGTGATTGTCGACTTTATCGACCTGCATAAAGCTCCCAACCGACAACTGCTTTACGATGAGATGGTTAAGTTGATGTCGACCGACAAAGCAAAACATACAGTCTTGCCTATCACCAAATTCGGATTGATGCAGATCACTCGCCAACGAGTGCGTCCCGTGCCAATCGAGAACACCGAGGATATCTGCCCCGCATGCCAAGGAACCGGCAAGGTGCAACCAACGATCCTCTTGGATAAGACCATCGAGAACCAGATCTCGTTCTTGGCGATCGACCGCAAGACCAAATATATTAACTTGCGTGTTAGCAACTACATAGCGGCATACCTCTGCAAGGGGCTTCTTTCGCTTCGTCGTCGCTGGGCGTTTAAGTATAAGTGTGAGATCAAGGTTACCACTGACCAGAGTATGGGCATCCTCGATGTCTCTTACTATGACAAAAAAGGCAAGAATTTAATAAAGAAGTAGGTCAACACCTCTTTCAATGGAAAGCAAGGAGAACATCATAGGGCAATTCGCCACCTCTAAGGGGGTGGTGCAGCTCAAAAAAGCATTGAAGAATAGCACTACTATCCACCTCAAGGAGTTGGTTAGTAGTGCTCTTTCGTCCTATGCCGCAGCCACAATTAGTGCCGTGGGTGGGGTACATATCTTCGTTGAGGAGGATCGCGATGCAGCGGCCTACCTGCTCAACGACTTCTACGCCCTGTTAGGCGAGGAGCATATCTTTTTCCTGCCCACCTCCTTTAAGCGTTCGATCGTCTATGGCAAGGAGGATGCTAATGGGGTAGTGCAACGCACCTCGACCCTCAATCGCTTGCGTGGCGCGGCAGCAGCAAAGAGCTCGACGATGCCCTACACTGTCGTCTGCACCTATCCCGAGGCCTTGGCCGAGAGCGTGGTGGACGATGCGGTGATCGAGCGCGAGCAGATCGTGGTTAAGGTTGGCGAGAGTGTCTCGGTCGAGCTGCTTGTAGAGATGCTCGAGGCGATGGGTTTTGTGAAGGTGAATTTTGTCTATGAGCCCGGGCAATACTCCTCGCGTGGGGGTATCTTCGACGTCTTTTCGTTTAGCGAGTCGCGCCCTTTTCGTATCGACCTTTTCGACGATGAGGTCGACTCCATCCGACGTTTCAATATCTCCAATCAGCTCTCCTACGATAAGGTGGAGCGGGCGGTGATCCTCCCCAACTTCAACCAAAATAGTGTGCAGGATGAGCGCCGAGTGAGCTTTGCGGAGTTCACCGGAGGGGTCAACTACTGGTTCACTGATCCCACCTACGCACTCAAAAAGGTCAACGACCTACGCCATAAACTCCTCGCCGAAATGGAGGAGCCCTCGCAGATCGACTCCAAGGTCACCAGCCGCAATCGTCTGTTAGCCGATATGGCGGGCAGCTGTGTGCTGACACTGCGCGACAATATTGCCGAGCGCTCTGCCGAGGTTGAAGTGAATTTTGCCACGCAGCCACAACCCGAGTTCAACAAGAATTTCGAGATGTTGGCCGGCGATATGCTCTCTTTTGCCGAACGAGGCTACAAAACATACTTCGCAACGCGCAACTTGGCTCAGGTCGAGAGGCTCGAGAATATCTTCTATCAGGCGGGTTATCGTGGTTTGGAGGTGGTCTCAGTGCCTTTGCCTTTGCATGGTGGGTTTGTGGATAATGACCTAAAAATAAGACTCTTCACCGATCACCAAATATTCGACCGTTACCAGCGCTACAAGATCAAGGATGAGATCAAGCGCGACGAACAGATGACCATTGCTGAGCTCAACGAGCTTAAATTGGGCGACTATGTGGTGCACTACGACCATGGCGTGGCTAAGTTCGGCGGATTGGTCAAAATCGACGTGAATGGCACCAAGCGCGAGGTGATCAAACTCATCTACAAAGACCAAGATTTGCTCTTCGTCAATGTCCACTCCTTGCACTGTATTGCGCGATATAAGAGTGGCGAGGGGGAGCCGCCGAAGATCTACAAATTGGGTGGCGGAGCTTGGCAGAAACTAAAGAATACCACCAAAAAGGCGGTCAAAGATATCTCGCGCGAACTTATCGCATTCTACGCTAAGCGCAAGGCGAGCAGTGGTTTTGCTTTCTCGGCGGATGGCTACTTGCAGCAGGAGTTGGAGGCGTCGTTTATGTATGAGGATACCCCCGACCAGAACGCAGCCTCGGAGGCCGTTAAGCGCGATATGGAGTCGAGCGAGCCGATGGATAGGTTGGTGTGTGGTGATGTGGGATTTGGCAAAACCGAGGTGGCGATCCGCGCTGCCTTTAAGGCGGCCACCGATGGTAAGCAGGTGGCGGTGTTGGTGCCTACGACGATCCTCGCTATGCAGCACTATCGCTCATTTGTTTCGCGTTTGCGCGACTTCCCAATCCGCATAGAGTACCTTAATCGCACCAAATCTACGCGCGAGGTCAACGCAATTTTGGCCGACCTCAAGGAGGGTAAGGTTGATATCTTGATCGGTACTCACAAGATCTTGGGCAAGGGAGTTCACTTCCGCGATTTAGGGCTTTTGATAATCGACGAGGAGCAAAAATTTGGCGTGGCAGCCAAGGAGAAACTCACTCAGATCAGCGTGAGTGTCGACACATTGACCCTCACGGCGACACCCATTCCGCGCACCTTGCAGTTCTCGCTGATGGGCTCGCGCGACCTCTCGGTGATCTCCACACCACCGCCTAACCGCCAACCAATCGTCACCGAGTCGCACCTCTTCGGAGAGGAGATTATAACCGAGGCGATCACAGAGGAGATCGAGCGCGGAGGTCAGGTCTACTTCGTGCACAATCGAGTCGATGATATCTTCGCTATCAAGGCCATGATCGAGCGAATTTGCCCCAAAGTACGAGTGGCGGTAGGTCATGGACAGATGCCACCCAAGGAGTTGGAGGCTGTGGTGATGGACTTTATCTATGGCGAATATGACCTTTTGTTGGCCACAACGATCGTCGAGAATGGAATCGACGTACCCAATGCTAACACCATCATAATCAACAATGCACACCGCTTCGGCCTCTCGGCACTCCACCAGTTGCGTGGTCGCGTGGGGCGTAGCGATAGGCGCGCCTACTGCTACTTGCTCTCGCCGCCCGAGGAGATGCTCACCTCGGATGCTCGCCACAGGTTGCGTGCGATCGAGGAGTTTTCGGACTTGGGCTCGGGCTTTAATATCGCTATGCAGGATCTCGATATTCGTGGTGCGGGCAACCTGTTGGGAGCCGAGCAGAGTGGATTTATCGCCAATATCGGCTTTGAGACCTACCAGCGAATTATGCAGGAGGCGATCACGGAGCTGCGCCAAGAGGGGTTAGATGTGGCAGGATTATCGCCCAAGGAGCAGGAGGTGGTGGAGCAGTTGCGCTACATCGAGGATTCGCATATCGAGGTCGAGGTGCCCGCCTCGCTGCCTGATGCCTATATCGGTTCCGCTGCCGAGAAACTTAAGCTCTATCGCGAGCTCGACTCATTGCCCGGCGAGGAGGAGTTGCAGGGGTTTGCCACACGCCTTGTCGACCGCTTTGGCCGTATGCCGCGTGAGAGTGAGGAGCTACTCAATGTGGTTCGCTTGCGCCGCGAGGCTATCCGTTTGGGTATGGAGCGCGTCAAGGTGAAGAATGGACTCATGATCATCAGCTTCGTGGGCGAGCAGAATTCGCCATACTACAAGAGCGAACTTTTCCTCTCGCTGCTCAAAACCATCACCGAGCGCCCCGACAAATTTGTCTTGCGCCAAAACAATAACCGATTGGCAATGACCGTTAGAGGAGTGAAAGATATTGAGGAGGCATACAAATTGCTCCTCTCGTTCTAACCCGATAATAGAGAATTTAATGAACTTAGCAATTGACATTGGCAATACCTTGGTCAAAGCTGCGGTGGTCGATACTGGGCAGATTGTGGCGAGGTATAGCACAGAGCAGCTTGCGGATCTGCCTCTCGAGGAGGTTGCGGCACAGCACCGTATAGAGCGTTCTATACTCTGCTCGACGCGCTCGGCAGCCTCGGACGATGCTGCTTTTGTGCGCTCGGTGGTGGGGCATTGCCTGCTCTTTGATGCTACTCTTGCCACTCCGATAGAGGTGAAATACGCGCGCGAGATGTTGGGTGCCGATAGGCTTGCTGCAGCTGTTGGAGCCTACGCGACTTATGGCGGCAGGGAGCTTATGGTGGTCGATTTTGGCACCGCAATTACCATCGACTTTATCTCGGCCGATGGCATTTTTGAGGGCGGTTACATCTCGGCGGGACTCTCCACACGCTTGCGAGCGCTCCACGAATTTACGGCTCGACTGCCACTTTGCACCCCTTCTCAGTGCTCCGATCGGATCGCTTGCACGACCCACGAGGCTATTGCAAGTGGTGCGATAAATGGGATTCGTTACGAAATTGAGGGCTATATTAGCCAGCGAAAGAAAAAAAAGTGCGAATTATCTGTAATTTTTTCGGGTGGAGACTCAATTTTCTTTGATAAACAAATTAAAAATGCGATATTTGCAGACCGGGACATTCTCTTTAAGGGGTTGTCCACAATTTTAGATTATAATGCTTAGATATAAATTTTTGTTAATTGTAGCTTCGATGCTGCTTATGGTGACGCCAACTCTCTTTGCTCAGAGTTATGGAAGTATTAATACCTATTCGCCCTACTCGATGTATGGCTTGGGTGAGATAGCAACTCCGGGTACCCTCTCGATTCGTTCGATGGGTGGCGTGGGTGTGGCTTTGCGTACACCTACCGAGGTGAACCTTTTGAACCCTGCAGCATATAGCTCGACCTTCAACCGCACCGTGCTCTTTAGCTATGGCGCCGAGGCTTCGAACTACTTCAATGCGCAAAAAGTAGATGGATCGAGCGTAAGCAACTCCTACGCTACGGGCAATATTCACGATATCGCGATCCAGTTGCCATTGGGCGAGAGTATGGGTATGGCGCTCAGCGTAAGCCCTTACAGCAGCTCGGGTTATGTGATCTCGACGATGGAGAACTTCACCGACATCGGCCTTATTAGCTACGTCTACGAGGGTGGTGGCGACGTCACAGAGGTTAAGTTTGGAGTGGGCTGGGAGCCTATCAAGGATCTCTCGTTTGGTATCGCAGCGCGCTACTATTGGGGTACTGTTTATCGCGCGTTCTCAGTGACGCCATATGTGGTCACAGGTAACGATGTGTACTATTCGACGATCGGTGAGACCAGCTATGTTGTCTCGAGCATCAAGGCGCAGTTGGGTGTGCAGTGGTCTGCTATCCGCACTTCGCAACGCAGCTTGACTTTTGGTGCTACGTATGACTTCGGCGGCGATATCTCGCCTCGCTATGAGCACTATGTGGTGGGTAGCGGTTCGCTGCTCTCGATCGTGGCAGAGGAGATCGAGGAGGAGATCTCGCTTGTTATGCCAAGTCAACTCACAGCGGGTGTAACCTACCAAAACCACAAGTGGATGTTGGGAGCTGACTACACCTACCAAGATTGGTTGTCGGGCAATGCCGACTTTGTGGAGTATACAGCCGAGGGCGTTGCGGTGACCTACAACGACTTCTCGACCTTTAAGGTGGGTGCGCAGTATACACCCAACCGCAACGATGTGCGTAACTATTTCCGTAGAGTATCCTATCGTGGTGGACTTCGCTATGGAGGCTACCAGCAGGCATTCGACGGAGAGGAGATCGAGCAATATGCAGTGACTGCCGGTGCGAGCTTCCCGATTAAACGAGGTAGCTTCTCGAAGATTGACGTGGGTCTTGAGTATGGTTCGCGCGGTTCGAGTTCGATCTTAGTAGGTGTTGATTCGTCGACTGGACTTATTCGCCAAAACTATTTTAAGATTGCTTTAGGATTTACCTTCCTTGGCGAGGACTATTGGTTCCAACGACCTAAGTTTGATTAAGAAAGAATGCATTAATAAAATCACTAAAAATAACAAACATGAAGAAAATTAAACTTTTTTTAGCATTAGCTTTTGTGGCTCTCGCATTTAGCGCTGAGGCTCAGGTTGATTACAACGATCCACAGTGGGCACCATGGGGCGAGACAGCAGAGGAGCGCCAAGCGAATATGCTCAACAGCTCGTTCCTTAAGGAGGCAATCGACAACAAAGATTACGATGCTGCGACAAACTACCTTAATCTATTGATCACCAACGCACCTAAGGCGTCTCACACAGTCTATGCGCGTGGTATCCTTCTTTATCGTAACAAGATCAACCGCGCTCGCACCTTGGCTGAGAAAAACTCATACATCGACTCATTGATGTTGATGCACGACCTTCGTTTGGAGCACTTCGCTACCCATGCAACTTATGGCGCTGCTCAGATCCTCGATAGCAAGGCTCGTATGTATGCAACATACCGCCCAAAAGATCGTGAGGGTCTTCGCGTAACTTTCAAAGCAGCAATCGAGGCGGGTGGCGCTCAGACTAAGCCCGACTTGGTATGTATCTACTTCCAAAACCTTTGCGACGATTACCAGATGGACGAGGTTATGGCCGATGAGGTACTCGTAGAGTACGATCGCCTAACCCCATACTTCGAGGCTTTGGGTGAGGCAGGTCTTGAATTCAAAGAGAAGTTCGATGGCTCGTTTGGCGTGAGTGGTGCTGCAAGTTGCGAGAACTTGGAGGCTCTATTTGCTGAGCGTTTGGCAGCTGCTCCCGAGGATATTGACCTATACTCTAAGGCGATGTCGCTTATGGATCGTGCTCGTTGTAGCTCTCCATTCTATGTGGCTACAGCCGAGAAGATGTATCAGTTGCGTCCAACATCGCAGTCGGCAATGGCGTTGGCTTCGATCTTCCAGAACGATGCTGACTATACCAAGGCTTCGATGTACCTCTACGAGGCGCTTGCAGTTGAGGAGGATATCGAGGAGCGCGAGAAGCTTCTTAGCCGTATCTCATTGGTTAAATTCGCTGCTGAGGAGTACTCAGAGGCACTCAAAGTTGCTTCCGAGGCTATCGCAACCGACGATGGTACACTCTCGGACAATGGTGTTGCACTATTCGTTAAGGCACAGTGTTACGCTCGTTCGGTAGGCTCTTGCGCGGACTTCGCTTGTATGGCAGTTTACTGGGCTGCATACGATGTGATGCAACAGGCGATCGCTAACTTCACATCAGACGAGGCTGCATATCTCGAGCCAGCTAAGGCTATGGCGGCAAGCTATCGTAGTGCGTTCCCAACCCAAGAGGAGTGCTTCTTCAACGAGGTTGGTGAGGGTAGCTCTTATCGCGTGAACCACGGCGTAGTGTCTGGTGTTTCGACTACAGTAAGATATAGATAATTTCGACGCGTTAATGCGCAAAACACTTATAAATAACTGCTTGGTAGCACTTCTCATTGTGGGGAGTGCTATCTCGCTGTTATCGTGTGAGAGTTCCACCAAACGCTCGGCACCTGTCTCTCGCGAGACCCTTATGACCGAGTCGAGCGACAATATCGCCATCGTGGTCTCGGAGAATGGCCGCCTCTCGTATCGCTTCACCGCACCGCGTATGGAGGGATACACCTTGGCGCGAGAGCCCTATCGCGAGTTCCGCCGAGGGGTGGATATCATCACATACCTCAATGATTCACTCACCATGGTCGACGCCACACTTACGGCAAACTATGGAATATACTACTCAAACCTCAAACTGTGGGAGGTCAAGGGCGATGTTGTCATCATCAAGCACGATGGCAAGGAGCTCTACACACAGCAGCTATTCTGGAACTCCGTGACCAAACGCATCTACTCCAACGTCGATACCAAGATCGTCAACTCCGCCAATGGCGATGTCTACAATGGCGAGGGTTTTGAGTCGGATGAAGATATGAAGGAGTGGAGCTTCCGCAAGATGAAGGGGCGCATGTTGGTCGACACCTCGACCACCGAGCGCGACTCCACCGAGCAGCCGCGAGTAGAGCCTCGAGCGGAGCAGCCGGCAGCCGAGATAGCAAAGCCACCCATCGCTCGACCCGAGGAGGAGCGTCCCGAGCGTTCACCCAACGTCTCGATGTCACCCGCGGGGCGTGCCCCAGAGTTAGAGGGCGAGGGCGATGAGCAGCGAGCTCGCAGAATGCCCGACGAGCGAATGATGAGTCCCGACGCGAGGCGCCGACGTGAGGCACCCGACGAGGTTCTGGAGAGGGAATAGCCTCGATATGACCAACGAAAATTTAGAGCAAAGATGTTAAATATCATTATTATTGTCCTTTCAATGTTGCTTCTCTCCGCATTCTTTTCGGGTATGGAGATCGCTTTTGTGAGCAAAAATAGGTTGAAGTTGGAGATCGAGCGCAAGCAGAGTCGAGCTTTCGACTACCTCGTCGAGATCTTCTCGAACAACCCCGGGCAATATATCACCACTATTCTGGTGGGCAATAACATCGCGCTTGTTATCTATTCGCTCTTTATGTCGCGCTTGGTGCGTGTTGCAGCTCTTCACTTCGGGTGGGAGGCTATCGCAGCCGATGGTTCGGTGGTGATAGAGACAGCCCTTTCGACTCTGATGATTATCTTTATTGGCGAGTTTCTGCCCAAGTCGATCTTTAAAAACAACCCCAATTTCTACTTTAGGATCTTCGCAGCTCCCATCTATTTTTTCTACCTGCTGCTCTATCCGATAGCCAAATTTACTACCATGCTCTCGATGTTGCTTCTGCGTCTCCTTGGTCGCAAGACAAGTGCCGAGAGTGCCGTGGTGAGCTTCGATAGGTCGGACTTAGCAAGCCTGATAGATGCTTCGACACCCGAGGTGCAGGGCGAGACCGAGAACGAGATTAAGCTATTCCAGAATGCCTTAGATTTCGCCGATCTGCGCGTGCGTGACTGCATGACCCAGCGTATCGACATCGAGGCGGTGGATATCGAATCAACCTCGATCGAGGATCTAACCGAGCGCTTTGCGCAGACCAAATATTCGCGCTTGTTTGTGTGGCGCGGCAGCATCGACAACATCATCGGATATGTCAACTCCAAGGTGCTCTTCCGCGAACCCGAGGATCTTGCATCGATCGTTAAGAGCATCAACTGTGTGCCCGAGTCAATGCCGCTAACCCTTCTTATTCAGACTCTTACCAAAGACAAACGCAATATTGCAGTGGTGATCGACGAGTTCGGAGGTACGGCCGGCGTGATCTCTTTGGAGGATGTCTTGGAGCAGATCTTCGGCGAGATTGAAGATGAGCACGACGAGCCCGAGATGATCGAGCGCCAACTTAGCGATGGCGAATACCTCTTGGCGGGTCGTCTCGAGGTGAAGTACCTCAACGAGCGCTACGACCTCGGATTCGAGGAATCGGACGACTACGATACCTTGGCCGGATATATTATCTACACCCACAAGGGGATCCCCGTGCCGGGCGAGAGTGTGCTTATTGGCGGCTACGAATTTAAAATCCTACGCACTACACACACCCGAATTGAGCTTGTCAAAGTGCGTGTCGCACCCCAAAAATAGAGACTGTCTGTCATTTCAGTGAAAATGGGAATCTTAAAACAAAGTGTAAGCTTCTCACTTAAGATCCCCGCATTCGCGAGGATGACGTGTTTAGTCGAGCCCACGGCGCAATACTATAATGCAAAAAAAACGTGAGTTAGAATCAATCTAACTCACGTTTTTAATATTGCCCGAGGGTTAATTTAGCCGCAGACTATTTGAAGTAGCGGTTGTAAAGTCCTTGGAAGCCAGCGCCGTGACGAGCCTCGTCCTTAGCCATCTCGTGAACTGTGTCGTGAACTGCATCGAGGTTCTGCTCTTTAGCCAAGCGAGCCAAGCGCATCTTGTCCTCGCAAGCACCGCTCTCAGCATTCATACGCTTCATAAGGTTAGTCTTAGTGTCCCAAACAACCTCACCCAAAAGCTCAGCGAACTTCGATGCGTGCTCAGCCTCCTCGATTGCGTAACGCTTGAAAGCCTCAGCGATCTCGGGATATCCCTCGCGGTCTGCCTGACGGCTCATTGCCAAATATTGGCCAACCTCCGAGCACTCGCCGCTGAAGTGTGCGTTGAGACCCTCCATAAGCTCTGCGCTTGCGCCTGCTGCGTCGCCCAACTTGTGCTCTGTTACGAATACTAATGGTGCGTCGGCAGCTTGCTCTACTACCTCAACAAAAAATTCTGCTCCTTTTTTACATAGTGGGCACACTGCTGGTGCCTCGTTTCCTTCGTGAATGTGACCGCATACGGTACAACGCCATGTCTTTGCCATAATACTTAATTTTAAAAGTTTGTGTTTTATTTTTAAATGTTTGTTTCTTGTTTGTAGTGCAAAGGTATTAATGTTTTTCTTATATTCCTAATAAATCCGATCACCTTTTCTTATAGTTGAATAAGTCAAAGTTATACTACTATTTTGGGCTTGTCGCCCTTTGCACGATAGTTGCATACCAAAGGTACAACAAAATTCTTAATAAAACGAACTATGGAGATAAAAAAAAGTTCTACTGGTTTTAAACTCAGCGTGATGACTCTGGCCATAATGAATGTTACGGCGGTGGTGAGTCTGCGCGGATTGGCCTCCGAGGCGGTCTATGGACTCTCGTCGGCATTCTACTACCTCTTTGCGGCGATCGTATTTCTGATTCCTACGGCATTGGTAGCAGCCGAGTTAGCTGCGATGTTTTCCGATAAACAGGGTGGTGTTTTTCGATGGGTGGGTGAGGCATTTGGTGCTCGCACCGGCTTTCTGGCTATCTGGCTGCAATGGATAGAATCAACCATTTGGTACCCCACGGTGCTCACCTTTGGCGCGGTGTCAATCGCCTTTATCGGCATCGATATGACCACCGATGCAGCGTTGGCATCCAACAAGATCTTCACCCTCTGCGTGGTGCTTGCGATCTACTGGATAGCCACTTTCATTGCTCTGAAGGGACTTAGCTGGGTGGGTAAGATTAGCAAGTGGGGAGGTATGATCGGCACCATCATCCCTGCGGCGCTCCTTATAATCATGGGCGCTGCCTACCTCATCTCGGGCGGCCACAACAACCTCGATATGACTCAGAGCTTCGTGCCTGACCTCTCGAAGCTCGACAATATAGTGCTTGCAAGCAGCATCTTCCTCTTTTATGCCGGAATGGAGATGATGGGAATTCACGTGATGGATGTCAAGGATCCCTCGCACAACTACCCCAAGGCCATTATCTTAGGCTCGCTGGTCACTGTGCTTATCTTCGTCTTGGGCACATTCGCCTTGGGCGTGATCATCCCTGCCGACCAGATTAACCTCACGCAGTCGCTGCTCATTGGCGTCGATCGCTACCTAAGCTACTTCCACCTCTCGTGGGTGTCGCCCATCTTCGCCATTGCGCTGATGTTCGGTGTGTTAGCAGGTGTGCTCACATGGGTTGCAGGCCCCTCCAAAGGTATCTTCGCGGTGGGCAAGGCGGGCTACCTACCTCCATTCTTTCAGCGTAGCAACAAGATTGGCGTGCAGCGCAACATCCTGCTGATTCAGGGCGCCATCGTGACTCTGCTCTCGCTACTATTTGTGGTGATGCCCTCCGTGCAGTCGTTCTACCAGATCCTCTCGCAGCTCACCGTGCTGCTCTACTTGGTGATGTATATGCTGATGTTTGCCGCAGCCATCGCTCTGCGATATAAGATGCCCAAAACAGCCCGCCCATTCCGCCTCGGACGCGGAAATGGCGTGATGTGGATCCTCGGGCTCTTGGGGTTCTTCGGCTCGCTGCTCGCATTCGTGCTTAGCTTCATACCCCCCAGCCAGATATCGACAGGTAGCAACGCCGTATGGTTCGCTGTGCTGATCGTCGGTTGCCTCATCGTGGTCGCCGCCCCATTCATAATCTTCGCCCTGCGCAAGCCCGAATGGAAAAGTAAAGACCAGAATGACCACTTCGCACCGTTTCACTTTGAGTCTCCTGAGAATTAACCGCTCTCTTACTGCCTCCGGCGGGTGGGGATGGCACCCCCACGGGTGCATATAATTGCTGCGGTTTGAGCTTAGAGCTTTGCTCTAAGATTTTGAACTGTAATAGTTTGCCACAAATGAATTTGCACAAACTATTACACTTCAAAATTTCTTAAATGCCTGAAGGCATTTAAACTCAATCCGAATTAAAATCAGCTTGCAAGATCGACAGTTATAAGAGAGGTGTATCATCTTCGAATTGGGTTTAAATGCCAAAGGCATTTAATAAATTTCTAAAAGCTCTAAGCCCAATACGCAATAAAAGTTTGCACCCGTGGGGGTGCTATCCCCACCCGCCGGAGGCAGTAAGAAGCCAAACCAAAAACAACATTTAAACAATCTAAATATGCAAAGAATAATTACTTACAAGGAGGTTGAGCAGGTGGTGCAGGGTGCCTACGACTCAATCAAGGGACACACTGGGGGCAAGAATGCCGACTACATCCCCTATCTGCGCGACGTTCCCTCCGATCTCTTTGGGATCTCTGTCTGCATGACCAATGGCCATTTGGTGGAGGTGGGCGACACCACCTATCACTTTGGCATAGAGTCCATTTCGAAGGTCTTTACAGCCATCTTGGCGATGGAGCAATGGGGTGCCGACAAGCTCCTCGAGATGATTGGGGCGGATGCTACGGGCATGCCCTTCAACTCGATCCTCGCGATCTTACTCGAGGCGGAGCATCCCTCGACGCCGTTGGTCAATGCGGGAGCTATTGCAGCCTGCTCGGCGATCAAGCCGCAGGGCGATGCCACAGCGAAGTGGGAGGCGATACGCGGATTTATCGAGGCGATGGTGGGCTCCAAGGTTTCGCTCTTGGACGAGCTCTATGCCTCGGAGTCGGAGACGAATTTCAACAACCGCTCTATTGCGTGGCTGCTCCAGAACTACGAGCGCATCTACGACGACCCGGAGAGCTCGCTCGATCTCTACACACGCCAATGTTCGCTCTCGATCAGCGCACAGCAGCTTGCTGTGGCGGCAGCGACGATAGCCTACTCGGGCAGCAACCCGATCTCGGGGGAGCAGGTTTTTAAGCCGAACCTTTCGCCAAATATTGTCTCGCTGATGTCGACAGTGGGGTTTTATGAGGCCACCGGCGATTGGATGTATCGCACAGGTCTGCCCGCAAAATCGGGCGTGGGAGGTGGCATTATGGCAGTGGTGCCCGGCGTGATGGGCATAGCGACTTTTGCCCCTCCGCTCGATGGTGCAGGCAACTCCACAAAGGGGCAGGAGGCATTGGAGTATATCGCGCGCGAATTGGGCGTGAATATCTTCTCGGCAGATCGTACTGCGGTCGCAACGACCGATGAGCTGTTTGCGGGGATATATTAGGAGTTAACCTATCGTCATTCCCGACTTGATCGGGAATCTTAAATATGCTTGTAGTAATAGGTCTTTAAGATTCCCGTTTTCACGGGAATGACGTGCAGGAGTTGGGGAATGACGTGCAGGAGTTGGGGAATGACGTGCAGGAGTTGGGAATGACGTGCAGGAGTTGGGGAATGACGTGCAGGAGTCGGGGAATGACGTGAGGCGGCGCGGGAATGACGTGTAAAAAAAGTAGGAGTCAAAAATCGCTCGTCGCAACTCCTAACTCCTAACTCCTAACTCCTAACTTAAAAACTATTCTCGCACCTCCTCGGCTGTCTCCCGGCGGCGACTCACAGAGAGGAACCTTTGTAATATTTGAGTGAGGCGATCGGTCTCGAGATTGCGGTAGAGGTGTCCACCTTGCGCGATAGAGATCTGGCCGCTCTCCTCAGAGACAACTAAGACTACGGCATCGGAGATCTCCGAGATTCCGATTGCAGCTAAGTGGCGTGTGCCGTAGGATTGAGGTGTCTCGCTCTGAGTCACTGGGAGGATACACTTCGCTGCTACAACGCGGTCGCCCGCCAATACCACAGCTCCATCATGGAGTGGCGAATTTTTAAAGAATATATTTTTGAGCAGTTGCGTCGAGAGCTTGGCATCGAGCGCCACACCTCCATCGGTGATCAGTCGCAGGTCGCTCTGCTGACCAATTACGATCAGCGCTCCGGTGCGTGAAGCGGCCATATCGGCACATGCAACCACGATGGGGTCGATGTTGGCTGTAGAGCTCACTTGGTGCGACGAGAAGATGTTCATAATAAACCCTAACCTCTTCTGCCGCATTCCGATCATCTGTAGGAAGCGCCTTATCTCGGGCTGGAACACCACGATCATCGCTATCACACCCACCGATATAATCTGCCCAAGGATAGATGATAACAGCTCCATATTGAGGGTCTTAACGACCACCCAAAGCATATAAATTGCGATGATTCCGGTGAGGATATATGGTGCATTAGTACCCTTAGTTGCGCGATAAATCCAAAACATTATCATCGCAACCAAAAGGATATCTACTAAATCCCTGAGCGAAAATGGCACAAACCACATAGCGTGCTTAATTCTTTATTTTAAAACTACTTATTAGCTTTCTGCTCGGCAGCGTAAAGCTCGTTGACGATCTCCAATACGCGATCCGAAAGGTCGAGCGATGGATCAGCGTCGATAACCGACGAAGCGTCGATGATCATCTTATAATCTTTGGAAGCGTTGAGCTGCTGCACGGCGCGCACAAAGAGATCCTGAACGCGGTTCGAGAATACGTAGTTCTCCTCCTCGAGGGTTTGAGCCTCTTTCTGAACATTTGTTTGGAAGGTTCTCACGCGAGCCTCAATCTCGGACTGTTGCTTCTGCGCGTTAGCAGTTGTGATAAGTCCCTTTTGGTACTTCTCTTGGAGCTGGTTAGCCTCATACTGGAAACCTTGCTCGCTCTTTGCCCACGATGCTTGAGCATTCTCACCCTTGGTGCGAAGTGCAACGCCCTCGGTAAGGAAAATCTCGCTCTGAGCGATTACACGCTCACCATAAACATAGGCGATGTCGCCCTGTGTAGCAACCTCGACTGCAACGCCCTCGGCTGAGGTTGTGGCAGGAGCAGTAGTGTTACATGCAGTAGCCACGATAGCTGCCGCGAAGATCATAAGTAATTTTTTCATATTGTTTTTTGAATTTAAATTTGTCATCCAAGAGGCAAAGATAGAAAAATTTATTTACTTTTGTACAACTATAAACTTTTTGAAAGAATTATTATGTACGAATATATCTCGGGGCAGATCGCAGAGCTCAACCCAACCACAGTTATTATCGACACGGCAGGTGTAGGATACCTTATCAACATCTCGCTTGAGACCTATGCGACAATCGAGCATGAGCAGCAAGCCAAACTCTTTATCCACTACGTGGTTAGGGAGGATGCGCAGATCTTCTACGGCTTCGCTACCAAGAGCGAACGCGAGCTTTTTAGGCTGCTCATCAGCGTCTCGGGCGTAGGTGGCAACACCGCGCGCATGGTTCTCTCGACATACAGCCCGCGTGAGCTGCAAAGCATAATCACCACCGAGAATGCCGTGCTGTTGAAGAATGTCAAGGGGCTTGGCCTAAAAACAGCACAGAAGATTATCGTGGAGCTAACCGGCAAAGTAGGTGCGATTGGCGGCGAGGATGTTGGTGTAGTGCTCCCCGTAGCGGCACAAGAGAGTCAGGCGGCCGGCGAGGCGCTCGAGGCATTGATGATGTTGGGATTCCCCAAGGCGGCAAGCGAGAAGAGCATCAAGGCGATACTAAAGGATACGCCCGACTTGCCTGTGGAGACGCTTATACGCTTGGCGCTTAAGCAGTTGTAGGTTGGCATTGGCTTTGTTATTTATTTAGGTAAATAACAATTCTCTATCGTCATTCCCGACTCGATTGAGAATCTTAGACTTTCTGCAATGTTGCTCATTTAAGATCCCCGCGTTCGCGAGGATGACGTGGAGAGGGGGCGAGGATGACGAGGAGAAGCAGCGAGAATAATGTTTTTTTCTTTTTTATTTTCATTTTTAATAAGAAAAAGCGCCTCGGCTGCGTTATTTTACTAACTTTTTCTTACCTTTGCAAGGTTATATATGATGAAAATTAGAAACATATTACTACTTTCGCTACTGCTGCTCGTGGGAGCATGTAGTGACTATGACTACGATGAATACGAGGATCAGTGCGAGGATATCGAAACATTCTTGACTACCTACCACTCACCAACGCTTATTGCCGAGAGTGATGTGGCAGAATCGTTGGAGTATCAGCCCGAATTTTATAGCTACACCGGTAACAGAGTCTATCGCTACATTAGCGACTACTACAACACCGATCGCGACGCGCAGCGCGAGGTGGTGGATGGCGACACACTGCTGCTCACCTTTTGGGTCTACGACTTCAGCACAACGACCTCGGCTCCCTCCTCCTCCACTCTGCTCTACACCAATGATCCTCTCTATGAGGATGCCTACATTGAGGCGGGGTTAAATGTGGAATATTGGGATTTCTCGCCCAAAGAGATAGTTTTAGGTAGCGGTGATATACTAAAGTCGATTGAAACTGCGTTAGTTGGTTGCCGAGAGGGCGATAGCGTCGAGTTCTACCTCACTTTTAATGTGGCGTATGGCGACAGTTGGATTGGGCTCTCCTCACTCGAGGAGCCGATCGCTTTCTTTTGTACCATTGATAGTATTGAAAATTAAATGATGATGAAATATAGCGTAACAAAACTTTTAGGGCTATTAATGCTCTTCGCAACCCTCGCGATGTTCTCGTGTACAGAATCAAGTTCGATCGACTATACCGAGGTCGAGCAGGAGATCTTCGACGATTGGATGGCTCTGTATTACCCCGAACTCTTGGAAAACAAACAGGATGATGGCTACTACATCGACATAGTGACTGTCGGCGACACCTCGGGTATTCCTATTCGCGATTCACTCTGCTGGGTTGAGTATGACATGACTGGCTATGATCTCTACGGCAATGTCAGCATAACACGCAACGACGTGGTGGCATGGCAACAGGGCACCTACTCCGACTACACACACTATGTGCCATATTATCGCCTATCAAATCCCGATTACGACGAGGACAATGATATCGATCTTATTTTAGAGTGTACCCACTTGGCATTCACCAGCTACCTCACTATTGGAGAACAAGATGATGTTGTGCTCTACAATGGCGCTGAATTCACTCTCTATTCACCTTCGTCAATCTCGAGCTCTGACGGTACAGATGGATCAAGCGGTTACGGCGGCCAGTTTACACTTAGCACATTGCCATTTATCTGTAAGATCAAGGTTGTAAATGTCGTTTACCAACCTACTACCCACGAAAATGAAATAGTTAATGCATTTGCTATGATCAATGGAGGCCTTACTATCACTACTGATTCGTTCAACAATGTCGACGTTGACGTTGATGATGACGACGACGATGATGATGACGATGACGAGGAGGATACAAGCGACGAGGATGAAGTCCTTGATCCCAATGCATGGACAAACGCAACGCCGTATGTGCCATATGTTTATATCAACAAATATTACTCGCTTAACTTCGATGGAGCAGCGTTTAACTATATTAACCCCTACACATCGACTGTCCCTTCATCACCATACTACGATGGCATTGCGGCACTTGATGCCAAGATTGCCCTTATCGTCGAGGAGCTCTTCGATGACGACTACGATAGCAACGGAGATGTAATTGGCGATGACGAATATGCATCAATATGGTATATCTGCCGCCTATTAGATGGTTTTATTGTCGACACAAATATCGGCAAGGTCAAAGATTTGATTTATAACACATCCGATTCTTCAGGTACTGCAATATCTTACTGCGCAGAGGATAACGAAGATGACTACATTACAGCGTGGTTCTATGCGATCCCCTATATGCGCTACGGCAACTGGGCGGCTATGGTTACCACGTCGACATATGCCTATAGCATGGGAGTCAATGGTGACGCTGATTACTACAGCTATTATATTTCCTACAACTACTACGGCAGCGACTACTATAGCTACGACAGCTACGACGACGATGATTACTACTATAGCTCGTCATCCGACACCTCGTCGATATCAACCGAGATACTTCCTTTCGCACCACTTCTCTTCCAGATATATGTTGCGGACGACGACACCGACGATTAATGCGTCGAGTAGATAGTGAGTTACAACGTAGGTGGAAAGTGATAATATCGCTTTCCACCTATCTGGCTAATAATAAACAATTTTTTAGCCCATTTTTTTAAATTTAATTTATACGAAAAACAGACGTATGGCAAAGAAAAAAATAGATGCAATCGAGATCGACGACCTTAATGCACTACCCGATCTCTTTGATGGCAAACATAAAGTAATCCCGATTATCACAGGCGACGATGAGAATTATCAGGAGGTGCCAATCCCCGATTCTATTCCGATTCTCACGCTGCGCAGCTCGGTTCTTTTCCCCGGCTCGATCACCTCGATCACCGTTGGACGCGACAAGAGCATGCAGTTAGTGCGCGAGGTAAATGCCTCGGGAGGTATCCTTGGTGCCGTTCTGCAACGCGATGGTTCGATCGATGAGCCACTACCATCGGATATGTATCGTGTGGGAACTGCTGCGCGTATCATCAAAATCCTCGACTTGGGTAATGGCTCATTGAGCGTGATTCTCAACGGATTGGAGAAGATCGAGGTGGAGCGCTACATCTCCACTGAGCCCTACTTTACGGCTATCGTCAAGGTTTTGCGCGATACATCTATCGAGAGCGAGAGTGTCGAGATCGATGCCCTTGTTGACTCGGTGCGCGATATTGCGCTCGAGATTATCAATATCTCGAATATGATGCCCAAGGAGGCAGCTTTCGCCATCAAGAATATCGACTCGAAACGCGGTATAGTTAACTTTATCTGTACCAATATCGAATTCTCGGATGCCGACCGCCAATCGCTCCTCGAGGCTCCCGGTCTGTTGGCACGCACGCGCAAGCTCCTCGAGATCTTGATTCGCGAGCAGCAATATATCGAGCTTAAGAACGACATCCAGAACAAAGTCAAGATGGAGATCGACCGCCAACAGCGCGACTACTACCTCCAACAGCAGATGCGCACAATCCAAGACGAATTGGGCGAGGGCACCGATGGCGACATCGAGCGCATGCAGGAGGCGGCAGCCAAGATGAAATGGTCGGAGGAGATCAGCGAACATTTCGACAAGGAGCTCGCTAAGTTAGAACGATTGAACCCCGGCGTGGCCGAATATTCGGTACAAATGAACTATCTCCAACTTATGTTGGATCTTCCGTGGCAGGTTACCACCACCGACAACTTCGATCTCAACGCGGTGCGAGCTCGCCTCGATGCTGACCACTTCGGATTGGAGGAGGTCAAGGAGCGTATCTTGGAGCACTTAGCGGTACTCAAACTCAAGGGTGATCTCAAATCGCCTATCATATGTCTCTATGGTGCCCCCGGTGTGGGTAAGACCTCGCTCGGAAAATCAGTTGCCGAGGCTTTGGAGCGTAAGTTTGGACGTATCGCTTTGGGTGGTGTGCACGACGAATCGGAGATCCGTGGCCACCGTCGTACATATATCGGCGCAATGCCGGGTCGCATCATTCAGACCATCAAGCGTTGCGGTTCGTCGAACCCTGTTATCATCCTCGACGAGGTGGATAAGATCACCGTGAGCAACCATGGAGACCCCTCGAGTGCACTTTTGGAGGTGTTAGATCCAGAGCAGAATACCACATTCCACGATAATTACCTCGACAAGGAGTATGACCTCTCGAAGGTACTTTTCATAGCTACGGCCAACAATATAGCCAATATCAACCCTGCGCTTCGTGACCGTATGGAGATGATCAATATTGCGGGATATCTGCTCGAGGAGAAGATCCAGATCGCCTCGTGCCACCTTATCCCCAAGCAGTGCGATGCCCACGGAGTAGATCGAGCGGAGCTTTGCATCCCCGAGAAGAGCATCGAGAAGATCATCTCGGAGTACACCCGCGAATCGGGCGTGCGTGCTTTGGATAAGCAGATCGCTAAGTTAGCTCGTACACGTGCCAAGAATATCGCATTCGAGGAGAGATACGAGCAGACAGTTGACACCGGCGAGGTCGAAAAGATCCTCGGTGTACCTAAATTCAGCCGCGAGCAATACAACATCGCCGGACTCAAGGGGGTTGTGACGGGATTGGCTTGGACTGAGGTTGGGGGCGATATCCTCTATATCGAATCGCTACTTACACCCGGCAAGGGCAAAATCAATATGACTGGTAACTTAGGCCAAGTGATGAAGGAGTCGGCAACCATCGCCCACGAGTGGGTAATGGCACACCACGTCGCGCTTGGTATCGATCCTGCCATCTTCGAGTCGACCGATTTGAATATCCACGTTCCCGAGGGAGCAATCCCCAAGGATGGTCCTTCGGCAGGTATCACCATGATCACTTCGATCGTCTCGACCTACACTTCGCGCACCGTGAAGGATCGCATTGCGATGACTGGCGAGACCACCCTACGCGGTCGCGTAACACCGGTGGGAGGTATCAAGGAGAAGATCTTGGCCGCTAAGCGCGCCGGAATCACCACTATAATCCTCTGCGAGGAGAACCGCAAAGATATCATGGAGATCAAAGAGAACTACCTCGAGGGGCTTACGTTCCACTATGTCAGCACCAACGAACAGGTACTCGAATTAGCACTTAATAAATAGCAGACAATGAGAGTAGTAGCAATCATTCCCGCACGATACGCCTCGACCCGCTTCCCAGCCAAACCTTTGGCCAAGTTGGGGTCGATGACTGTGATCGAGCGCGTCTATCGCAAGGTCAGCGAGGTTATCCCCGAAGTCTTTGTAGCTACCGACGATGAGCGTATTGCCACATGTGTCACTTCGTTTGGTGGTCGCGCTATAATGACCTCCGAGCACCACAAGAGCGGTACAGACCGCTGCTACGAGGCCTACACCAAGTGCGCCATCGAGGCCGATGTAGTGGTCAACGTGCAGGGGGATGAGCCCTTTATCGCTGCTGAGCAGATCTGCTCGATCCTCGACTGCTTCGATCAAAGTGAGGTTGATATCGCTACCCTTGTCAAGCCCTTCGCCCCGAGCGATGGGATCGAGAAGTTGGAGAACCCCAACTCACCAAAGGTGGTTTTAGATCAGCGTAGCCGCGCCCTCTACTTCTCGCGTTCGGTAGTGCCCTACCTACGTGGTGTGGAGCGCGGGGAGTGGCTCGCGCAGCACACTTTCTACAAACATATTGGCATGTATGCCTTTCGCACCGAGGCACTTGCAGCGGTGACTGCCCTGCCACAATCACCACTCGAAGTTGCCGAATCGTTAGAGCAGCTGCGATGGTTGGAGAATGGCTACCAGATCGGTGTGGGCATTACAAATATCGAAACAATAGGAATTGACACCCCCGACGACCTGAGGGCTGCCGAGGAGTATCTACAAGGAATAAAAGAGTAAAAATATGAAATTTATCGCAGGGCCTTGTGTGATCGAGTCGGCCGAATTACTCGACACCGTAGCGGCAAAGTTGGTCGAAATAAACCAAGAGTTGGGCACCGACATCATCTTCAAGGCCTCATTCGACAAGGCTAACCGCACTTCACTTGGCTCATACCGCGGTGTGGGCTTGGAGCGCGGATTGCAGATGCTCGCCGACGTGAAGAGCCGTTGGGGGCTTAAGATCCTCACCGACATTCATGAGTCGTACCAAGCTGAGGCTGCCGGCGCAGTGTGCGACGTGTTGCAGATCCCTGCTTTCCTCTGCCGCCAGACCGACCTGCTGATCGCAGCGGCAAAGAGCGGCAAGATCGTAAATATCAAAAAAGCGCAGTTCCTCTCGGGCGAAGATATGCTCTACCCCTATCAAAAGGCGATGGAGTCGGGTGCTGCCGAAGTGTGGCTCACTGAGCGTGGCAATAGCTTCGGATACAATAACTTAGTGGTCGACTTCCGCAATATACCCGATATGCTCAAGATTGCTCCAACGGTGATTATGGATTGCACCCACTCCGTGCAGCGCCCCGGTGCAGCAGGAGGAAAGACGGGCGGCAATCGCGAATTTGTCCCCGCAATGGCGATGGCAGCCAAGGCTTTTGGTGCCAATGGATATTTCCTTGAGGTGCATCCCGATCCCGATAGAGGGATGAGTGACGCCGCGAATATGTTGCAGTTAGACAATCTGAAAACGCTAATTGGTGATTTGATAAAATAACATAATATGATAGATACACTCTCCTTAGCTCGCTCCACGATCCAAACCGAGATCGAAGCTCTCCAAGCCCTCGAATCAAACCTCGACTCGCAGTTTACCAAAGCTGTCGAAGTGATCCTCGCATCAAGAGGCAAAGTGATCTTCACAGGAATGGGTAAATCGGGACTTATCAGCAAGAAGATCGCTGCGACACTCGCTTCGACCGGCACTCCCAGCTTCTTCCTCCACCCTGCCGAGGCATTCCATGGCGATTTGGGAATGATCTCCAAGGAGGATGTGATCCTCGCAGCATCATACTCGGGCGAGAGCGACGAGGTACTTAAAATCGTTCCCTTCATCCACTCAAACGGCAATACGTTGATCTCGATGACCGGAAACCCCAACTCGACATTGGCCAAGAACTCGGATATTCACCTAAGCATAGCGGTGGATCACGAGGCATGCATTCTGAACCTTGCACCGACATCGTCGACCACTGCACAGCTTGTGATGGGCGACGCATTGGCCGTGGCACTGATGAAGATCCGTGAGTTCACCAGCCTCGACTTTGCACGACTTCACCCCGGAGGCAGTCTGGGTCGTCGCCTGCTACTCAACGTAGGTAACGTTATGCGTAGCAGTGATCTGCCCATAGCCTCCCCCCACTGCTCAGCAAAGGATATGATCCACCTTATGAGCCGCGGAGGCTTAGGCCAACTTGTGATCTGCGACGAGCTTCAAGAGGTAGTGGGAATAATCACCGATGGCGATATCCGCCGCGCAATGGAGAGCCGCGAAGCCGACTTCTTTAAGATCTCGGCAGCCGACATCGCCACACGTAACCCCATCACAATCAGTGCCGATGAGAAGCTAATAACAGCCGAGAAAATAATGACCAAGCATAAGATCAACTCGCTGCTAATCACCGATTCGGCACGCCACTTGCAGGGCATTATCCAGATTTACGATATCAAGCTTTAGGGCGGATTTCTTGGTTTCTAAGCATCTTTGGTGCTTAGACCCTCAACGAGTTGCAGAGGTAGTCCGGTTTCGATTAAGTATATAGCACGTCATTCCCGTTTTCACAGGAATGACGTGCTTTTTGTAACGCGATTATAGAATTAAGATTCCCGATCGAGTCGGGAATGACGTGTAGGGGTAAAGTTGGGAATAACGTGTTGGGATTAAGTTGGGAATAACGTGTTGGGATTAAGTCGGGAATAACGTGTTGGGATTAAGTCGGGAATGACGTGTTGGATTTGGTATTCAGTACGTCATTCCCGTGAAAACGGGAATCTTATGCAAATGCAATGTGGCTTAATGAATTAAGATTCCCGATCGAGTCGGGAATGACGTGTTGGGGAAAGTCGGGAATGACGCATGTGGGGTCAACCTCGGTTTTGGGTTTTAAGCTCCTTTGGAGCTTAAAAGAATTTCGGACTTAATATTTTATACGTCAAGCCACGCTTGTAAGTATAAAATATTAAGTCCGAAATCTATAGCTGCAAGCTATAAGCCCAAAAGCGCAAGAGGAAGTACGCACCCGCGGGGGTGCAATCCCCGCCCGCCGGAGGCAGACCCAAAGCAGCTCAAAAGGGCAACTTGAAAGGGCAGCTCGAAAGGCAGTCCGAAGCGATTTAGAAGAACTCGCCGCGCAAGTCCTTGATGCTTGCCATCTCTTGGAGGGCGTTGAAGATATATTGCTGTGTGCGATCCTCTTGAGTAGCTTGTGCACGTGCGCGCTCCATTGCTGCGGTTTGATCCTCGGTTGTGACTACTGGGTCGACCACAACTACGTAGGCTGCGTTATTACCCTCGATAGGCTCGAGAGAGCTCACTGCACCAAGAGTTATTGCGCCAATCACCTTAGGCTCCATACCAAGGCCGGGAACATATTGCGATGAGAACTTCACATTCTCGAACGTCTTGACCTCTGTGTCGTTAGCCTCGGCGATTGCCTCGAGCGATGCACCTGCGAGCGACTTAGCAGCTACTGCAAACTTTTTCTCGCGAAGTAGAGTTGAGCGGATTGCGGTCGATACCTCAGCGAGTGAGCGGTACTCCTCGTTGTCGATTGCAGTGAGCATTGCCACTACATATCCGTTGTCGGTCTTGAAGATCTCCGAGATCTCACCCACCTTAGCGCCGTATGCCCAACGAGCGATTTGGCGAGAGTCAACAATAGTGCGGATTGTGCGCTCACCAGCGGTGAGTGAAGCTGTGCGAGCCACGCTACCTTGCTCGGTAGCAGCTGCGTTGAACTTGTCGAGCGAACCAGCCGCAGCGATCGAGAACATACCTGCGTCGCTGTGAAGGGTGCCGATAGTAGCCTCCGAAGCCTCTACGGGATACTCCACGGTCGCTACTTGGTAGTGACGTTTGCCACGGTCAGCGCGATACACCTCGATAAGCTGGATCATGCTGCCGGTGTTCACCTTGACGATATCGCCACGCTTAGCAGTAGCGAGTGCGGGGATAAATGCGTCGGTGAAAGATGAGAATGGCATTACACCAACCTCGCCACCAACCTGTGCTGTTTGAGCATAGATAGAGTGCGTAAGAGCAGCATCTGCAAATGACGCGCCACCCCTGAGAGCTACCAAAAGGCTGTCAGCCAAAGCATCTTGATCATAGTTGAGAACGATGTGGCGAGCGCCGATCGAGTCGGGAACGATCATTGAGTTCACTACGCGCGACATTGTCCAGACGTTGTTGTTGTTCACCGGGCCATACATCGTACCTGCAGCGAGGGCAGCAGCCTGCTCGTCGCCAAGTTGAGTGGTCGACATATAGTTATTCGAGATCGAACCATTGAGGTTACCACGAATATATTGCTTAATATCCTCAGCAGCAGCCAACTCCTTGCTTGCGTTAAGTGCAGTGTTTTCGATATTGACGATATCCTGCGCCGTAGGCTCGAAGTTGAATGTAACGTAGCTAATTGAGCGCGAAGGGCTCTTCTTGTAGGAGTTCTTGTGTGAGTTGTAGTACTTCTTGATCTCGGCATCAGATACCGAAACGAGTGAGTCGGGCACCGAAGTATAGCTCTTGCTAACGAACTGACCTGAGTGAGTGTTGTTAGCAGACATCACACCTTGTGCAACCTCCAACTTGTTGACATATACTCCGTTGCGAACAAGGGCTCCGAACTTCATTGCCGAGCGCTCGTCGCGAGCCTGTGCGTTGAGAGCTACCCAAGCAGCCTCTGCCTCGGGGTAAAGCGCTGCCTGCGATAGGAAGTCGGCGATGTAAGCTACATCGTAGACGCCAGTCGTGGGATCGGTGAAAGCCGAAGCGAACGATTGGGTATAGAGCTCGCCATTGATGATCGCCATGCGCTCAGCCTCGCTCAGCGAGAGTCCCAACTGCTCGAAGCCCGGAGTGAGGAGCTTCTTGTTGATCATAGACTGCCAAGTTGCATTAGCGAGTGCTGCTGCCTCTTGCTCTGTCGACTCGGTAGCACCCGATTGAGCTTTTACCGACTGATACTCAGCGTAGTACTCAGAGTACATTACATCCTCTGAATTGATTTCTCCGACCTTAGGGTCGCTGTTAGTGAAGCCCATATCGTTCTTCAAAGAGAAGATAAAAGCCAAAAGTGCGAAGGCGATAACTGCCGAAAGCACATAACCAAATTTGGTTCGTAGCGTGTTTAAACTTGCCATATGTTTATTTAAATTGTTTATTTTTCTCTAAATTGACTTCAAAGATAACAAAATATTTTCAAGAAACGCCAATAATTTCATTAAAATTATTAGCAATCTTATTTTTTATCTACTTTTCGCTTGGCCGTCGTTGCCTCCTTGACTGCCTGACCAACTATAATAATGCTAACTTCGTAGAGCAGGTAGATTGGTAGCGCCACCAAAACCATAGTTATTACATCGGCCGTGGGGGTGATTAGAGCCGAGATAAATAACAAAACTACAATGGCATAGCGCCGATAGTTGCGCATCATATCTGCCGTGAGGAAGCCCAACTTGGCAAAGAACCAACAGAGGATAGGTAGCTCGAAGAGCACTCCCATCATCATGCAGAGGGTGACCAACGTGCCGATGTAGGAGTCCAGAGCGATCATATTCTCCACGCTTGCGCTAACCTGATAGTTGGCCAAAAAGCGAAAGGTGAGCGGAAAAATCAGGAAGTAACTCACGGCAACACCAACGACAAACATGATATATCCCCACCAGATGACCCCCGCTGCATAGCGCCGCTCAGTAGCGTAAAGTGCCGGCGAGATAAATCGAAAAAGCTCGAAAAGAATGTAGGGAAAGACCACCAAGAAGCCGACCCACATCGAGACCGAAAGGTGTGTCGAGAACTGCTGCGTGAGCTGCGTGCTGATCAAATTGACCGAGAAAGCATCGATGGAGTCCGCCCCAAAAGAGAGCGCCTCGAAGAGCCTATAGGTCACAAAATCACTATCTTGCGCCGCAAAGATCACCCCAAAAAGCTGATCCTTAAATCCAAAGGCCACACATCCACACACCACCACAGCCACCGCAATGCGTATCAACACACCGCGTAGCTCGTCGAGGTGATCCCAGAATGTTAGCTCATTTGCCGACACTACTCCTCGTCCTTATCCTTGGTTGGTGCCGTTGTGTTCTTTGTGCTGTCGTCGGCTTTGCCCTCGCTCGAGATGTCGTTCACGCCCTCCTTGAAGCTGCGCACACCCTGTCCAATCCCCTTCATTAGCTCGGGGATCTTCTTACCACCAAAAAGCAATAGTATAATCACTGCCAAAAAAAGAATCTCGGGGAGTCGTAGCCCACCTATAAATAGTAGTTTCATAATTTAATTTTTTTTTACGCTTATTACAAAGGTAATACAAATTCTCGTAATGCCAAAGTTAGATTTGGTTTCTTGCGGATCCTCTTAAGAGAAAACCCAAGAAAAAGTGCGCATCCGCGGGGTGCAATCCCTGCCCGCCGGAGGCAGTCCCCAAAAAAGACTACAAGCTGGTATTCTTAGGCATCCCGGCGCGCTCGATTTCGTTATCTTTCTCCTCTTTGAGTTTATCGTCCTCTTCCCATTCGAAGTGGGGGAATTGAGTCTTGCCGTCCAGTCCGAATCGGGTGTATGTTATGGGCAGACCACGGCGGAGGAACATATCCTCGTAAGCGGTCTTCACCGAGAGGGTTTGGTCGGCGTATCCCGAGCCGTAGATGTCGTCGTTAGCCACCTCGAGTGGCAATGAGAAGTGGTGAATCACCTCTTGGGTGTAGCCATAGAGGTGTTTCGAGTCGCTCTTGAGGTTAATTACGCCATCCGCAGTGAGCATCTGTGCGTAGCGCTCCAAGAATAGGGGCGATGTGAGGCGCTTCTTGGCGCGTCGGCGCTTGAGCTGCGGATCGGGGAATGTTATCCAGATCTCGGCGATCTCGCCCGGTGCGAAGAAGGAGTTGATAAATTCGATGCGTGTGCGCAGGAATCCCACGTTGGTCATCCCGGCAGAGGTAGCCTGCTTAGCTCCGCGCCACATGCGGGCACCTTTGATATCTATTCCGATGTAGTTATGCGACTCATCGCGCGAGGCTAAAGCCACGGTGTACTCGCCTTTACCACACCCCAATTCGAGAATTATTGGCTTGCCGTTGCCGAAAAACTCCTCTGCCCAATGCCCTTTGAGCGGGTGATCTTTGAGGTATATATCTTCGAATTCGGGCTGCACGAAGCAGTCGAAAGTTAGGTTCTCTGCAAATTTGCGCAGTTTATCTTTTCCCATTTATATTTTGTTTATTTGTCCTGAAAGATGATATTGGCGCCCACGGCCGTGATACCCTTGTAGGCTTCTAAGGGTTGAATTGAGAGGGTGTATCGACCCTCCTGCGACCACTCGATCGAGGTGCGGTAGGGTATCTCCACGATCTCTACATCCTGCCCATCAGAGATGGGGTAGAGGGTAAAGGGCTCGCTCCATAGCACCCCATCGGGGGTAGTGGTGCTCACCATAAGCTCAACGGAGTCGACACCTGTGAGTTGCACGCAGCGCATGATGAGTTCCATATCGAAGCCAGACCAACTCTGGTCGACCTCGAAGTGAAGCACCGCAGGCGAGAGCCACCCCTCGGGGTCGACCTCGACCACCTTGGAGAGGATGTTATCCTTGTTGCAGCCCATCAAAAGAAGCAGCAGAAGGGGTATTATGCTACGACTCAGCGACATGGCTCTACTCCTTTTTGGCTCCTTGGGTTGGTGCGGGTTTGTTATTATTCTGGTTGCCACCGTTGTTGCCACCACCGTTGTTGCCTCCCTCAGCACCTGCTTGGCGTGGGCGGCGATTGCGATTGCGGTTATTGTTGTTGCGACGTTGACCTTGGTTTTGGCTTTGAGTTTGTCCCTCCTTGCGCTCTTGTGGTTGAGCTTTTGCTTGGGGTTGTTCTCCTTGACCCTCTTTGCGTTCTGGGGCTTTGGCCTCGCGGTTATTATCACCTCTCTCACCTCTTTCTCCTCCCTCGCGACGGCGGTTGTTGTTGCCATCTGCCGAGCGGCGGTTGCGACTACCACGACCACCACGACCTGAGCGCTGCGACTTCGAGGAGTCGAAGCGAGTGATACTATCCTCGGTCGAGCAGAACTTAGGTTCCTCAGAGGGTTTAGGGATATCCTCCTCGCGCTGGAGTTGATCTACTTTCTTGCCAGTTTTATTGATATTGATAATCTCCCACACGCGCGAAACGGGTAGGGTTATCATATTGACAATAGCATCCTTACTGCTGCTGAACGACATCGTGCGAGCCAAGATATCGTTCTTGATAAGGTAGTATTCGCCATCGAGCGCCTGCAAAGGTTCGCGCAAACGAGGGAACTCCTTGCGAGCATCGGCATAGGTGTCGTATTCGTACATCATGCAGCACTTGAGCTTAGAGCACTGACCAATAAGCTTTTGTGGGTTGAGCGAGATCTCCTGCATGCGAGCTGCATTGGTGGTGACGCTCGTGAAGTTCGACATCCAAGCCGAACAGCAAAGCTCCCTGCCACAGGGGCCGATGCCGCCAATCTGTCCCGCCTCTTGACGTGCTCCAATCTGCTTCATCTCGATGCGGATATGGAACCTCTCGGCAAAGACTTTGATTAGCTCGCGGAAGTCAACACGCTCATCTGCAATGTAGTAGAAGATAGCCTTGATGCGGTCTCCTTGGTACTCCACATCGCCAATCTTCATATTGAGCCCCATTTCGGCAGCAATCTGGCGCGAGGCGATCATCGTCTCGTGTTCGAGTGATATAGCCTCCTGCCACTTCTCAATATCGTAGGGCTTAGCCTTGCGGTAGATCTTTTTGAATTCGCCATTGTAGGGGTTGAAGCCCGTGCGTTTGATCTGGCGTGCCACCATATCGCCCATCAACGAGACGGTGCCTATGTCGTGACCCGGCGACGATTCCACCGCTACTATGTCGCCAACTTTGAGGTCTAAACCATTGGCATTCTGGAAGAATGAACGACGCGTGTTCTTGAATCGTACCTCGACAATGTCGGTGGGTAGGTTGTTGGGGTATGCAGCCAACCAGTCGCTCTCGTGGTGCTTGTAGCACTCCTCGTGCGCGATTGCAGTGGGTTGCGATTCGCAATTGCAGAATATTACTCCTCGTCCTATATTGGGTCTGTTTTTACAGTTACAGCTCATTTTTTGATAATTTTGTGTAAAGATAGTAAATTTAATGCAGAATGCAAAATTTGGGATTTCTTTTGCGGTTTTGTGGTTTTGACTCAAATCTGATATGTCATTCCCGACTTGATCGGGAATCTTAATTTATTTGTATTGGTTGCGTTTGTATAAGATTCCCGTTTTCACGGGAATGACGTGCTTAGTTAGGAAAATGGAAAAAAGAAAACCCCTTGTGCCATCCTCGCATGGCGTTAATTTACTATTTGGCCGTTGTAGTTGAATGTTACCCACTTGCCATCTTTGCTTTTGGCACGGGTTAGGGTTGTGTGTGGTTCAAATTCGACGATCTGGAAGTGGGGTTCTACGATGTAGTTGCCTGTGGCGTCGATAAGTCCCATTCCGGTGGTGGTCTCCACCTCGGCACGACCCTCTCGCATATCGCCTGCCCATAGGTATTGTGGGGCGATAATCTCCTCGCCCGAGGTGCCGATATATCCGTAACCCTCATCGCTCTCCGCTACGCACATCCCCTCGAAGGGGTTGCCCACCGAGAGATAGCCGTATAGAGCATTCTTGGGAGCCTCTATTGCGCTACTATAGGTCGCTATTGGGTTCTCGATGCCCAATGTTGCGCAGATCTCGCAACGCAAGGCGTCGAACTCTTCCGAGCAGTCGCCACCTACTGAGGCGTAGTGTAGATGGATAGGGTAGAGGCGCATAGCGTTGTCCACCATGATATTATCGACCTTAAGGTTGGAGTGCACCAACTCAAGGCGAGTAAACTCCGCCTGCATCTGGTTAATTGACGAAAAAAGGGTGTTGGGGTCGAGTGATCCGATCATCTCGGCGAGGGGCTTTGCACCCGCGGGAAGTTCTGCTAATAGCAGGTCCTCATGCATCAAAACACCTCTGCTACTGATATACGAAAGCTCATCCTCCAATACTCGATACTCCAACACCATAGTCGAACGTAGCTGCCGCAAAGCAATTGCCACGCGTCGAGCCATATCGGCACCCTGCGAGCAAAGAGGCATTGAGAGTAGGTAGCTGCGTGAGTTGAACTCCACGCGTACTTCGGCGAAATAGGTCGTGCGGCTCACTGCCACGCTGCCCGTAGGGTCGCGCTGCATGGTGATTGCACCGAGGCTCTTTAGACTCTTGGCCGGTGAGCTAAGAGTCGAGATAAAGTTGTTGATCGTCGCTGCCATCGCTATGCTCTCTTTACGCTGATTGAGCCAATGTTGAGGATGGTGATTAGTTCGGCCACCGAGGCATTGTAGCTCATAGCTTTGTAGCGGGAGAGGCTCTTCTCGCCCTTGAGTCGCATTATAGCTCTCTCGAAGAGTTGTGGCATGTCGCTTGCCGAATTATAGAGTGATAGCATCGCCGCCGAGCAGTCTCTCCATTGATCCACCTCGAGTGGCGAGGGAAAGATTAGCGAGGGTCGGTATGGCTGTGAGGCAATATGAATATTGTAGAGCAGTGCAGCTCCATCGCGAGTGGTGCACGACTTGATCCGTGAGGCGATCTCCGAGATGTCGACATAGTCGCCGTCGGTCGATTCGCCATCGGTGATATTGAAGATCTGCGGCGGAAAGCTCTCGCGATTCTCCTCCATCTCACACCACGCCTCGACGATCTCATGCGCCATAAGTAGCGCCTCATACATCGGAGTCAAGCCAGTTGCCACTGCCTTAATCCAGCGACGAGTGAAGTGGTTGACGATACGAGGCTCGCCATTCTCGTCTACACACTCTCTATCTACGTTGCACTCCTCGATGCAGGCGGCATCCAACTCCGTGATAGGCATCCATGGGCGATCGTCACTAAGCAGTGAACGCACGCCCTCGCCCGAATAGCCAATGATCGCTACATCGTAGTAGTCGCGCACACCATCACCACGACGAGCTCGCTCGACCAACTCCGCCAAAAGGTCGTTGGTGACCTCGGCTACAATCTCCGCCTTGGACAAGGTGCGCGCAGCTATTGTTACTTCGCCTGCCATCGATCCCGATTGGTCGATGGTTACCACGAAGAGAGTCCTACTTTTGCGAGTAATACTCTTTACATACATATATAAGATTATTTTTTAAATTGTCAATACCAGACTGTTATAGCCCCCTCACGGCATTGAAGTCGGCGTGTCTCTCGGACTTCTCCTCGCTGTCAATGCCGTAGCTCACCTCCATCGCCTCGGAGGTGTCGCGAGCCATATCGGCCGCCGCCATCGCCTCGATTTCGCTTCGGCTTCTCTGCGCTGCTTCGATCGTTTGGGCGATCTGCTCTGCGCTTGGCTCGTCTCCTAATAGCTCTGTGAGAATCCCCAGAGCCCAGTCGTAGGCGTATGCCTCGAACGATGTGGCGAAGTCGCGCAGCTCGCGGTCGATGTCCTGCAATTCGCTAATTACGCCCGACTCAATGCGCACCAAGATAGCCTCCAAGGCTCTTTTGGTGATATACTGACCACCGAGGTCGACCCAACGGCAGCGCCCTTCACCCTCGCGCGAAGAGTCACCGTAACTGAGCATCGCTCCCAATGAGCCAGCAATAAATTTATTATAGAGCGTCAAACCTCGATTGAGGTTCTTGCCGCTGATCTGCATATTGTTATAGATGTAGATTGGCGCATCGGGGTTCTTATCCAAGAGCGAATTGGTAGTATTAATAGCCTCGATTACCATTCCCGCGATATAGGGATTATGCTCCTCGAAGTTGATCGTATCGCGCTTTAGGCGGCGCTTGTCGCGTGCCACCCATTTCTTGATGTCTCGCATATATCCGCTTGTGGCGATGTTTGCCGCTGGAATAAGTGTCGAACGCCCCTCCTTGTTGACAAGGTAAGAGAATGGGAAGTTGGTGGTGTCGTGGTGCGAATTGTGACTACCCAACATCGAAGTGTAGGCACCATTGACTGCCGGAAGCATCACATAGGCCGAGCTGCCGAACTTGCAGCCGCGCAGGTTGACCCCTTGGTGAACTGGGCCACACTTAAATAGGTGGTTGCTCTGGTTGGCTCCACTGCCAGCGTTGAAGAACGAGAACATGCCGGCGATGAGCAGTGAGGATTTGTGGTGCGACACGGTGCAAGCTCCGGCAAAGGTCGAGACCGCCTCGCCATTCTCGCAGTGCGACGAGGCAAAAAAGAGTGAGTCCACCGCAGTAAAGCCGTTGGAGAGGATCACATTCTCGCCCACGAAACAGCGCTCCACAAGTGCTCCATTATCGACCCTCGCCCCCTCGACAGCGATAAAGTCGTGCGCCTTGACATCTGCTCCAAAGTACCCTCCCGCGAGGATCGTGCCATTGCTGATAGCCGACGAGCCCTCGATAGTCACGGAGTCATCGACCCACAGATTGCGGATAACTCCCGCCCCAAGGATTGTCGATCCACGCCCCACGCTGCCCATCGTTGAGCGTCGAGCGTCGGCGAAGCTATCTGCCATAGCCTCGATGCGAGCGATAAGCTGTGGGCGATGACGATAAACGGTCGCGATGTAGGCTACCTGCGAGGTGAGCAACTCATGTATTTTGACCGAGCGGCCGCCACACTCATTGAGCGAAGCCACACTCACCCCATTGCCGAAGCTGCTCTGGCCGCGGCACTCCAAAATCGCAGTGCGCTCCACGCGCGAGCCCTCCAAGAGGCGATAGTTGATAACAGTTGAGTTATGCACCTGCACGCCGGCATGCAGCTCCACATCGCCGCCAAAGCGACTCATCGAGAGCTGTGCCACATCGAAACAGTGGGCAACGCGCACTCGACTCCAATCCTCGGCATAGCAGCTCCTCTGCGCAAGTGCCTTAATTTCGTCTGGTGTAACCTCTCTTAACTGACTCATTGTATTATCTTTAAGTTTGCTCTATAAAAATCAAATTTGGCCAAAATAGATTTTTTCCATTCCCGTCATCTTCGCTTTTCCCTATTCCCGTCATCCTCGCTTTTCCCTATTCCCGTCATCCTCGCGAAAGCGGGGATCTTAATTTCGGTCGACTTATAGAAGTTTTAAGATTCCCGTTTTCACGGGAATGACGTAGTTTTCTGGTTTGCATTTTATCACAAGCTTTGTTGCTCGAATTGTTAATACATATTATCGTACATACTCTGACTCTTGTCATACTTAATATCGGCGAGTGAAGCTGCCTTAACGCCAATATTGAAGCTCCAACTCTTGTAGTAACCTAACGGATACCACGAGAACGACATCTGCCAACAGTGCAGATCGCGCGTCATCGAGATCGAGGTTCCCGATATTGCGTTATTGACAATATCGTAACTACCCGTGAAGGTGGCTCCCATCTTATCGGTTAGCGTCGCAGAGCCATTGAAGCCGACCGTTTGAGTGATGTTCGGGGTATAACCCGTGGTACCATTATCTACATAGCTTACGCTATAACTTATGCTATAGTTAAATCCGAAGTTCCACGGTAGTGAGAAGTCGTAGTAGGTGTCGGCCATATATTGCCGTCGCAGCGTGGGATCCATCGTACCGTAGGGGTCGTAGAATGGGTTCTGGAACTCGGGTGGTACTTGGTTGATGTCGTTAATAGCTCGACCGCCGCCCTGTCCGCCGCCGCTATTAGAGTTCTGCGCCGATTTGAAGGTATAACCAAACGACCAACTTGTCGAGGTCAAGCGACCCGGGAAGAAGAGCTCGTCGTAGCGAACACCCTCGGGCGAAACCTTATAGGGGTCGATGCCCAGCGAGAGGTTGATACCAAAGTTATTCGAGATTGTCGAGGTGAGCTTCACGGTATTGAGCGAGAAGCGCATAGAGTCGGCCAAGAAGTTATAAGAGCCGCTAACACTAAAGTTGTCGATTAGCTTGACCTTCTTCACACCCGAGGTGTCGCGCTTGGAGGCCACCTTGATCTCGAGGCTCTGGCTCAAACCGAAGTTCATCGAGAGCGATTGACCCGAACTGGGCACACCATAGGAGTTGTTCGAATAGGGTGAATAGGTTGTGTAACCTCCCAAGGAGTCGCTCTGCACCACATCGTAGTAGCCATATTTCTGGTCACTAAAGTCGGGTGAGTAGGAGAAACCAAAGGTTGGGGTGAGGGTGTGGCGCACGGCCTGTAGCTTGCCGGTACTCTTCTTATTTTGGAAGGTTCCGTAGACTGTGGTCGAGGCACTCACCGAGGTGCTGTAGTTGTAGAGGCGATAGAAACCATAGTTGGGATCGAGGTACTCCACCTCGTTGGTTGTGGGGTTCCATTCGCGCATCTCCTCCTTGAAGTACCAGCGCTCCGTATAACTCACCGAGGGCGAGATGTCGATATAGTTAAGTAGCTTGAACGATGCCGAGACAGGGATAGAGTGCTGTACACCATTGGTCATGTCCTTGAGTGTCTGCGTGGTGAAGAACTCCGACTCGGTGGTCGATATACTGTTGGTCATCTTACCGGAATATGTTGCCGAGATATTTTCGTACCACTTCGACGAGCCGATAGCATTGCTGCGCTTAAAGGGATAGAACTTCGACACCGATAGAACCACCGTTGGCAGAGTCGCCGAGATCGCCTCGGTCTGGGAGTTCTGCGAGAGCGAAAGGCTCGAGGATAGCGAAACGTTTGTCCACGACTTAGAGTACGAGATCGAGGAGTTGGTCTGCGAGCTAAGGATATCGCTCAAAGTAGTAGCCGAATATTTACTATAGCCACTGGTCTTGAAGTTAACCGAGGCGGAGAATGTCGAGCCGGGATTGGCCTTAGCATCTTGGGAGTGCGACCATACTATGCTGACGTTGTTGGACTTGGTGTAGTCATCATCGCCCTTCTCGTTGAGCACCGTGCTGGCGTAGTCGAGCGAGAAATTTCCAGAATATTTATATCGCTTCACGTATCGCGACGAGGCCGAAGCCTCCCACGAACCATAGGTATAGTAGCCTCCCAACAGTGTCAAGTCGAAATATTCGCCAAAGGTGAAGTAGTATCCCATATCGCGCAAGAAGAAACCCTTGGTTCCATCCTCGCCATAGGTCGGCATCAAGATTCCCGACTGAGCACCACTGGTGATGGGGAAGAATGCTTCGGGGATAACGAGCGGGAAGAGTGGTACATCCTCCAAAACCATATAGGCCGGGCCCGTGATCACCTTCTTGCCGGGGATCATCTTAGCTTGGGTCATCGCCAAATAGAAGTGTGGGTGGTCGGTATTCTCGCAGGTGGTATACTTACCGCCCAAGATATTGATTGCATTGTCGGGCATCTTCTTGACGTGGTTACCTATGAGCCATCCATCGCCCTCTTGTGTAGCTACTTGGAATAGTTTTGCTTTGCCCGTTTTGAGGTTGTAGTTGATGGTGTCCATGGTGAACGAGGTGCCATTGTCGTTGAAGATTGGCTTGACTACGGTAGGCTCGCCATTTATTGTGTCGTACTTTCCGTAGGCGTAGACCTCGCGGGTGTTCATGTCGATACGCATAAAGTCGGCTTGGAGTTGCTTGCCTTGATAGTTTACGTCGCCCTCGTCGTAGATATAGACTTTACGCTCGCGCACATCGTAGAAGAGCGAGTCGGTGTTCTTTCCGGTGAGGATATCATCCAAGAAGCCGGCGCTGTTGCTGCGCGGCGGAGGTGGCAGGCTATCCATGGCGAGGCTATCCATGGCGAGACTATCGGCAGGGGGAATCACCATGCCCATCGAGTCGATAATGAGTGGAGCCACAGGTGGACGCGAAGCGCGCGCGGAGGAGTCCGGCAGAACTCTACTACGCACGGAACTATCCGCGCCCACAACCTCCACGGGCTGCTGCACGAGAGCAGTTTGGCGCGTCAGGCCAAAAACCAACTCAACCGATAGTGCTACGAGCACTAACGAAATAATATATTTTACTCTTTTTATTCCCAAAATATCAAAAAAAAATTGTACCTTTGCCGACAAGTCGGCAAAAGCTCCTCGGGGTGCCTCCATTGAGCCCCCAAGGAAGTTATAACATCCGGCAAATATAGTTAAAAAAACGCATAAACCCCTGTTTCAACCTTGAAAACATGTAAATTTTTCTCACTATTAACGCTACTATTAACCCTTATTATGGTTAACGGTACACAACTCGAGCTTATTGCTCAGGGGGTGAGAGTTATCGTTGTCGACCCGGGGCATGGTGGGGCGATCTCGCCGGGTGCTACCTACCATGGCAAAATGGAGAAGGAGATAGTCTTGCCGATCGGTCTGAGAGTGGGTGAGCTAATCGAGCAGAACCTCAAGGGAATCAAGGTGGTATACACCCGCACAACCGACAAAGCATTGGGTCGAACGGTCGCAGAGGATCTACGAGCTCGCACAGCTCTTGCCAACGAGGCTAAGGGTGACTTGTTTGTCTCGATCCATGCTAATGCCGCCTCTAATGCCTCGGCCAAGGGTGTCGAGACAATCACCATGGGTGAGAGCTCGCTGGAGCAGCAGCGCAGCGATGCGGTGATATATGCCAACAACCGTGAGGATCTGGTCGATATGTCGGACGAAAAGACTGCGGCCATTGTTAGGGCATATATCCAGAACCTCCAATTCACCTATGGCGAATATAGCAAGGCGTTGGCGCGCTCGATCCAGAAGAATTATGGTACCTATGGTCGCTCACTGCGCGGTGAGCGCCAACAGCTGCTCATGGTGCTCTATGGGGTGGATATGCCCTCGGTGCTCACCGAGATTGGCTTTATGACTAACCCCACGGAGTTCGCCTATATGACCTCCAAGAAGGGGCAGGAGGAGATCGCACAGTCGATCTACGAAGGCATCAAGGATTATGTCACGATGGTCAATGGTACTCTCGAGGCCAACAAATCCGCCGCTCCTGAGCCCGCTCCCAAGTCTGCTCCCAAGGCGACAAGTGGCAGCGAGAAGGGCTACACAATTCAGATCCTCTCATCGGGCAAGGTTCTTAAATCAAACGACTCACAGTTCAAATCATATCGCAATAAGGCGTGGTACTTCGAGGCTCAAGGCAGCTTCAAGTACAAGTATTGCATCGGGCGATTCGAAAGCCGCCAGCAAGCTAATGAGGAGCTAAAAAAGGTTCGCAAAGAATTTTCTGACGCTTTTGTCGTTGAGTATTCGAAGTAAAAACAGAAACAACCAAATATTAAGGAATGAAAAGAGAAGTAAAAATTGGACTCTTCACGATTGTCATCATCTGCGCCTCGTGGGCAGGAATCCGCTTTTTGAGCGGTATGGATATCTTTGGTCGCAGCACGGACTACTATGCCTGCTACGACGATGTTAACGGCATCAGCAATGCCAGCTCAATTCTAATTCAAGGAGTCAAGGTGGGCTCGGTGACTGGAGTAATCCTCGACCCTGCGCACAGCTCCAAGGTGACCCTGCGCCTCTCGGTCAAACGAAGCTACCGCATCCCGGCTAACTCCATAGCGAAGATATATAGCCCGGGGTTGGTCTCATCTACCTCGATCGGTCTTTTCCTCGGTGATAGCCCCCAGATGCTCGAAGCGGGCGACACTATCGCCTCGTGCAACGAGGGTGGTATGATGGATGTTGCGGCTGAGAAACTTATGAGCGTTGCCGACAATATCGCCACAGTGAGCGGTGAGCTAACCACTACGCTTGGTTCGATCAATTCGATCCTCGAGAATAGTGGCGAGAATATCGAGAATGCTATCCTCAACCTCAACTCAATCTCAGAGCAGATCGCCGATCTACTCACCTCGCAGCGTGCCTCGATCGACTCAACTATCGAGGGCATTGCATCGCTCTCGGAGAGTTTGGCCGGTAAGAGCGAGAGTATCGAGAATATCGTTGACAACCTCGAGCATGTTAGCGGCGAATTGCGTCAGATCAACTTGGGTGATTCACTCAGCGCTACTCTTGCCGAGCTCAACTCGACACTCAGCTCTCTGAACTCTGAGGAGGGTACAGCCGGCAAATTGCTCGGCGACGAGATGCTATACGACAACCTTGCAGCAGTTAGTGGGTCTCTTAATGAGTTGATCACAGATATGCAGAGCAACCCAAAACGCTACGTTCACTTCTCACTATTTGGCTCGAAGAGCAAGGAGTAATTCATAACTCCTAACTAAGTACGTCATTCCCGACTCGATCGGGAATCTTAAAAAAGATAATTTACAAATGATCTACCCCGCCTCATTCGCTTCTAAGATAGGTTTCGACAGACTCCGCGACCAGATCGCCGCCCTGTGTACAATGCCCTCGGCTGCTGTCAAGCTCTCGGAGCAGGGCTTTTTAACCTCGCGCAAGGCTATTTTGCGCCGCCTTTCGCTTGCCAATGAGATGCGCTCGATGCTGCTTATGGAGCAGGGTTTTCCGGTGGGCGACTATGCCGACCTCACCCCACTGCTCGCCAAGCTCTCGATCGAGGGCACCTTCCTCGACTGTGAGGAGGTGGCTCTTTTGCGCCGCTCGCTCACAACTGTAGGCGAGGTTGTTACCTTTATCCGCTCCAAGAGCGAGGGGGGTAACTACCCATCACTTGTGCAGCGTACCTCAGGGGTCGACACTCTCAGGGGAGTTGTAGGACAGATCAACCAAATAATCGACAAATTTAACAAGGTCAAAGATAACGCCTCGCCCGAGCTGCAACTCCTCCGTCGCAGCATCCGCGAACGTGAAGGGCAGGTATCCAAGCGATTGCAACAGATCCTCGCCTCGGCCAAAAGCAGCGGTGTGGTGGATGCCGATGCGCTGATCTCGATCCGCGATGGGCGTGCAGTGATCCCCGTTGTGGCGGGCAATAAGCGTAAGCTTCAGGGCTTTATCCACGATGAATCGGCTACCGGTAAGACTGTTTATATCGAGCCTGTTGAGGTTGTCGAGATCAACAACGAGCTCAAAGAGTTGGAGTACTCCGAGCGCCGTGAGATCGTCCGCATCCTCACCGCATTCACCGAAGAGATCCGCCCTCAAAGTGACCAGATCGCCACAGCGGGAGACTTCCTAAGCGATGTGGATATGCTACGCGCCAAGGCTCGTTGGGCTATCGCCAATGACTCGGTTATGCCGATCATATCCGACGACGACCGCCTTGTGCTGCGCAACGCTCGCCATCCACTGCTCGCTCAGAGCCTCAAGGCGCAACACAAAGAGATTGTGCCGCTGAACTTAGAGCTGGATCGCGACAAACATATCTTGGTGATCTCGGGCCCTAATGCCGGTGGTAAGTCGGTATGTCTCAAGACCACCGGCATAGTGCAATATATGTTCCAGTGCGGCTTCTTGGTGCCGGTGGGTGAGAACTCCGAGCTGCCGATCTTTACTTCGATTTCGATTGATATTGGCGATGAGCAGTCGATCGACAACGATCTGTCGACCTACTCGTCGCACCTACTCAATATGCGCAATATGCTATCGACAGCATCGCCCTCGTCGCTGGTGCTTATCGATGAGTTTGGTTCGGGAACCGAGCCGGTGATCGGAGGGGCTATCGCCGAGGCTATCCTCGATAGGTTGCTCTCTAAGGGGTGCTACGGGGTGATTACTACCCACTACTCCAATATCAAATACTACGCCTCGTCGACCCAAGGCATTGCCAATGGCGCCATGAGCTTCGATGTGCAGAATATACGACCCCTCTTCTCGCTGGAGATGGGCAAGCCGGGCAGCTCCTTTGCCGTGGAGATCGCTCGCAAGATTGGTCTGCCCGAAGATATCATCCGCTCGGCAGCCGACAAGGCGGGAAGCGACCATATTAATATCGAGAAGCAACTGCGCGAGATAGCGCGCGACAAACGTTATTGGGAGCAGAAGCGTGACCGTATTCGCCTCACCGACCGCAAGGTCGAGGAGTTAGAGTCGAACTACACGGCACAGCTCACCAAGATCCGCGCCGAGCGCTCGGAGATCATCCGCAAGGCTAAAATCGAGGCGGCAGCGCTTATCTCCGAAGCGGGCAAGCAGATCGAAAGCACCATCAAGACCATCCGCGAGGCACAAGCCGACAAAGAGATCACTCGCCTTGTGCGCAAGGAGTTCGAGGGGTTCAAAGAGAGGGTCAACGACTCCTCGAGCGACTCCACGAGCGACGAGATCGCACGCGAGATGGAGCGCCTACGCCGCCGCCGTGAGCGCCGCGAGGAGCGCAACGCCTCTGGCGAGCAGCAATCCGCAAAAGAGGCAGTTGAGGTTAAAGCAGCCCCCTTGGAGGTGGTTGTGGGTGCCAAGGTGCGCATCGGGGGACAAGATATGTTGGGCGAGGTGAAGAGCATCAAAGGGCGCAAGGTGCAGGTGGCTTTTGGACACATTATGACCACGGTGGACAAAGAGAAGTTGGAGGTGGTTTCCAATAGCGAATTTAAGAAGGCGACGCGTCTGACTGCACCCCAAAGTGTGGTGGCGGTCGATGTGTCACGCCGCCGACTTAACTTCAAAGATAATATCGATGTGCGTGGCCAAAGGGCTGCCGACGCATTGGACAATGTACAGAACTTTATCGACGATGCCCTGATGGTGGGAGTGAGCTCCGTTGCGATCCTGCATGGCAAAGGCACGGGGGCGCTCAAAGAGGAGATCCGCCGCTACTTGCGCACGGTGCCCGATGTTGCGCGTGCCTCGGATGCTCATGCCGACAGGGGAGGTTCGGGAATAACGGTGGTCGAATTTGACGTGCCATAAGCCAATAAGAATATGAGATACCCTCTATCCAAAATAGCCCAAGTGTGTGGCGCCAAGCTTATTGGCTGCGACTGCACTGTCGATGAGATCCTCACCGACTCTCGCAGTGCGGGGGGTGGCGAGCAGGCTCTATTCGTGGCTATGGCGGGAGAGCGCCACGACTCGCACGACCGCATCGAGGAGATGTTGCGCCGTGGCACTCGAGCCTTTATGGTCGAGGATGAGCGCAAGGCGCAGGAGCGCGGCAGCTACTTGGTGGTGGAGAATAGCATCGAGGCGCTACAACGCTTGGCGATCTACCACCGCTCGCAATTTTCGGGCGAGGTGGTGGCAATCATCGGCTCCAATGGCAAGACGATCATCAAGGAGTGGGCGGCGCAGAGCTACAATGGCGAGGGGCGATTGTTCCGCTCACCACGCAGCTATAATTCGCAGTTGGGTGTAGCCCTTTCGTTGCTTATGATGCGCGGTGATGAGGCCATAGCGCTTATCGAAGCGGGAGTCTCGCAGTGTGGCGAGATGGAGCGATTGGAGCGTATGATCCAACCCCACACGGTGCTCTTTAGCTCGGTTGGCGATGCCCATCAAGAGGGCTTCGATTCGCTCGAACAGAAGATCAGCGAGAAACTTAAGATGGTGTCGGCATGCCAACGATTAATCTACCACAGCGACTATGATGAGCTACGCAACTATTTGGTAGCCAACCCAATAAGCTGCACCCTAATCGATGCCAAGCAGATGGCAGGGGCAGCACTCAGCGAGCTGCACTCGCAACGCAACTCGCAGATTGTCGAGGCTCTGCTCAGGCAGTGTGGCTGCCACGATTACGACCTTAGCTCATTTAGCCCCGTTGCGATGCGATTGGAGGTTAAGGAGGGGCTCAACGACTCGGTTGTGGTAGACGACAGTTATAATTCGTGCGTTAATTCGCTCTCCATAGCCCTCGACACCCTCCGTGCGGTGGCGGCGGGACGCCCCACAACACTTATCCTCTCCGAGATCTTGCAGAGTGGCGTGAGCCAAGAGCAGCTCTACACCGAGGTGGGCAGGGTGATCCAGCGTGCTGGGGTCGATAGAGTTATCGGCGTGGGGTCACATATTAATAGGTGGCTCGACTGCGACTACTTCGCCTCGGTCGAAGAGCTCCTATCGCGACTCAAGCGAGAGGATTATGCCCAGCGTGCAATCCTACTAAAGGGCAATCGTGCCAGCCGCTTCGAGCGCCTTTCGCACGCCTTGGAGCGCCAGTGTCACACTACACGCTTGGAGGTGAACCTCGACACAATGACCCAGAACCTCAACTACTTCCGCTCCAAGCTATCGCCCGCGACTAAATTAGTGGCGATGGTCAAAGCAAGTAGCTATGGTGCAGGCGACTACGAGGTTGCACAGAGGCTTGTGACGGAGGGTGTAGATTACCTCGCAGTGGCATTCGTCGACGAGGGAGTGCGCCTTCGTGAGCGTGGCATCTCGACCCCGATCATCGTGCTTAATGCCGACGAAGATAGCTTCGAGCCAATGATCCAGATGCGCTTGGAGCCCGAAATATATTCGCTCCGCTCGCTCGAAAAGTTTATCCAGTGGCTCGATCGCTGCGGCGAGGCGCGTTACCCAATTCATATTAAAATCGACTCGGGGATGCACCGCTTGGGCTTCGACTCTTCGCAGATCGAAGAGCTTATCGTAAGCCTTAAGGTGCACGAAGAGCAGGTGCGGGTAGCCTCGGTATTCACACACCTGAGCTGCGCCGACGAGGCAGAGGGTGAGCAGTTCACCCGCTCGCAATTAGAGCTATTCAAGCTGATTAGCCATCGCCTGAGCGATGGGGTAGGCTACCGCATAATGCGCCATGCGGCCAACAGTGCCGCTATTGATCGCTTCGAAGAGAGTCATTTCGATGGCTGCCGATTGGGGATCGGGTTGCATGGATTTGGGCTGAGCGAGCAGCATCTAACTCCCATCGCTACGCTCAAGAGCCGCATTGTGCAGATCAAACATTACGCCGCACAGAGCCCCATTGGCTATGGCGCCAAAGGCATAGCGGCGGTGGGTAGCTCGATTGCCACCGTGCCAATTGGCTATGCCGATGGACTTCGCCGCGACTTGGGCGAGGGGCGGTGGAGCATGATAGTAAATGGAGAGGCGGCACCCATCGTGGGGCGGGTCTGTATGGATAGTGTGATGATCGACGTGAGCGGGGTTGAGGGAGCCAAGGAGGGTGACGACGTGGTGATTTTCTCACCCCAAAAAGGGAACCGTGTGGGAGATATGGCAAAAATTTTGGGGACTATCCCCTACGAAATACTCACTTCGATCTCCAAGAGAGTCAAACGAATATACCTTAAAGAATAGAGCAACATGAGTGGAATATTATATCTTATACCCTGCCCCATCGCAGATGAGGGCGATGTGTGGCAGACGCTGCCCACATACAACAAATCGGTGATCGACACGCTCGATTACTTCGTGGTGGAGAATACCCGCTCGGCACGTCGCTTCCTCTCGAAGTGCAAGATCTCGAGGGCGATCGACACCCTCGAATTTGTGGAGCTCAACGAACATTCGCACTCCGGCGTGGAGATCGAGCGCATGGTCGACCCAATCGCCTCAGGCCGTAGTGCAGGAGTTATCTCCGAGGCGGGAGTTCCGGGTGTGGCCGACCCCGGGGCGTTAGTTGTCGAGGCTTGCCATAGGCGTGGGATCCGTGTGGTGCCATTGGTGGGCCCCTCGTCGATCATAATGGCAGTTATGGCATCGGGGCTCAATGGGCAGTCGTTTGCATTTAACGGCTACCTACCCATCAAACCGCCCGAGCGCGGCAAGGCGATCCGCAACTTCGAGCGCCGTGCCCTAAGCGAGGGACAATCGCAGCTCTTTATCGAGGCTCCCTACCGCAATGTGAAGTTAGTGGAGCAGCTACTCACCACCCTTGCACCCACAACGCGACTGACAATAGCGATGGATATCACTGCCCCCGAGGAGTATATCCTAACGCAAGAGGTCGATAAGTGGCGCAAGAGTCGATTGCCGGAGCTCAACAAGCGACCCGCGATATTTATTATCGGGTAAACCGCTTTGGCGCGCAAGTTGCGATATATATAGTGTAACGAGATAAAATTTATTTATATATGACAGACGAAAAAGTTTATAATCAAGAGGTTAACGGAGATGAAGGATTTATCGCAGGTGAGGGTTACCCATCGTGCGAAGGTACTCCATGTGACAATATGGCAGACGAAATGGTCGAAGAACAAGAAGTAACTGACACTGTGTCAGACGAACAGAGCGAAGAGGCTCCCGCTGCTGAGGCTCCCAAAGAGGCGGCGGCAGACGACTGGCGCGACAAATTCCTGCGCCTTCAGGCCGAGTTCGACAACTACCGCAAGCGCACCCTTCGCGAGAAGATGGATTTGGTGCAGAGTGGTGGTGCCGACACACTTAAAGCCTTTTTGCCGGTTGTCGACGACATCGACCGAGCAGTGATTGCGATGGGCAAGAGCGAGGATATCGAGGCGTTGCGCCAAGGAGTAGACCTTATCGCCGCAAAATTTGGGGAGATCCTCAAGCAGCGCGGCGTGGTGGAGATCGAGGCGATGGGCTTGGAGCTCGACACCGATCACCACGAGGCCATCGCACGATTCGCTGCGGCGGAGGATCAAAAGGGTCGCATTATTGATGTTGTTCAAAAGGGTTATATGTTGGGTGACAAAGTATTACGATTCGCAAAAGTTGTTGTAGGAGAATAGTACCATGGCAGAAAAAAGAGACTACTACGAGGTATTGGGCGTCGCGAAAAGCGCCAATGCCGACGAAATAAAGAAGGCTTACCGTAAGGCGGCAATCCAATTTCACCCCGACAAAAACCCCGACGACAAGGGTGCAGAAGAGAAATTTAAGGAGGCTGCCGAGGCCTACGACGTACTCTCCGACGAGCAAAAACGCGCTCGCTACGACCAATTTGGCCACGCCGGAATGGGTGGTGCAGCAGGTGGTGGCGCTGGAGGCTATGGCGGATTTAGTGGCGGCGGATTCTCGATGGATGATATCTTCTCGCAATTCGGCGATATCTTCGGCGGTCACTTCTCGGGCGGCTCACGTCGTGAGCAGGCCGTTAATCGTGGAAGCGATATTCGAATTAGGGTTAAGTTGACTCTCGCGGAGATTGCCGAGGGAGTTACCAAGAAGCTCAAGGTGAGCAAGATGGTTGGTTGCGATCGTTGTAATGGCACCGGAGCTAAGAATGGCTCAGCATTTACTGTTTGTCACACGTGCCATGGCTCGGGTGTGGTTTCGCGCATCGAGAACTCGTTCTTCGGTCGCATCCAGACCCAAGGGGTTTGCCCAACGTGTAACGGAACCGGTAAGGAGATCACCGAGAAGTGCGAGAAGTGTGGTGGCGCAGGTGCCATCAAGGGCGAGGAGGTGATCGAAGTAAATATCCCAGCAGGTGTTGCCGAGGGGATGATGCTCAACGTAACGGGCAAGGGAAATGCTGCGCGCCAAGGTGGTCAAAGCGGCAACTTGCAGGTGGTTATCACCGAGGAGTCGCACCCAGAATTGATACGCGATGGCAACGACTTGATCCACAACCTCAATATCACAGTCATCACAGCGCTGTTGGGTGGCACCGTGGAGGTTCCCACGATCGACGGTCGTGCCAAGATCAAAATCGCGGCGGGTACCCATGCGGGCAAAGTGTTGCGCTTGGGCGGTAAGGGTATTCCCGATGTTAATGGCCGCGGCCGCGGTGACATTTTGGTTGTGGTCGATATCACTATTCCCGACTCATTGAGCCGCGAGGAGCGCAAGGCGGTCGAGAAGCTCGCAGATATGCCCTCCTTTAAGAAGGCGGCGGGGGTCGATACGCAGAACATTTTCGAGAGAATGAAGAATTTCTTTAGATAAAAACTTAAGGACTATGATTGGCTTTAAACCATTTAAGCGTCACGCTAACCAGTTTAAGTATACTCCACGCTTCTACGACCCCGAAAAGGAGGCTCGCGAGGCGCGTCGAGCAGAACTTCGCGGAAGTCGTCCCCAAGGGGATGACGAGGGGGAGTATGTAGTGGGCGAGTACCTGCGCCGCCAACGTGAGGCGCGTGAGAATCGCCGTGGCTCGAAGCGAGGGGGTAAGCAGCGCTCAACGTGGTTTATGGTGATGGGCATTGCATTGGTGTTCTTATTGGGATATATGCTTCTGCCGCGCTTGATTGGCGCTTTTGCAGCGGGTGGAACTACAGTCGAGAGGATTAAGCCAGCCGACGAATATCAGGAGTTCGACCCCTACGCTCCCATTAGGATCGTACCGAACGACTACAAAGAATAGAGAATAGATGGCCGACAAAATCAAACTACTACCCGAAGTCGTCGCCAACCAAATTGCCGCAGGTGAGGTTGTTAACCGCCCCGCTTCGGTAGTGAAGGAGATGATGGAGAACTCGATCGATGCCGGTGCGAGCTGCATCATCGTGAACTTCCGCGAGGGTGGTGGCGATCTGATCCAGATTGTCGACGATGGCTGTGGGATGTCACCCAATGATGCCCGCATGGCATTCGATAGGCATGCCACCAGCAAGATCAAGGAGGCTAACGACGTCTATGCGCTGAGCACCTTCGGCTTCCGTGGCGAGGCTTTGGCCTCGATTGCGGCAGTCTCGCAAGTGGAGCTGCGCACACGTCAGGAGCACGACTCGGTGGGCACACTCACCACAGTTGGAGGCGGAGAGTATCAGGGTCAGGAGCCGATAATGTGCGAGACGGGTTCGCAGTTCTTTGTGCGCAACCTCTTTTATAATGTACCTGCACGTCGTCGATTTATGGATCGCATATCCACTTCGACCAACCAGATCAAGGCGGAATTCCGCCGCATAGCACTCTGTAACCCCAATATTCACTTCGAGCTCTATGCCAACGACTCGCCTCTATTCAACCTCCCACCCGCAACTTTAGCAAGTAGAATTGTCGATGTGGTGGGGCGCTCCATAAAGCAAAACCTGTTGGAGTGTGGCGCCTCAACGTCGATCGCCAAGCTCAAGGGATATATTGGGCGCCCGGCAGCAGCCAAGAAGAGTAACAACGACCAATACCTATTTGTCAATGGCCGCTTCTTTCGCTCACCCTACTTCACCAAAGCGGTGCTCAAGGGCTATGAGAAGCTGATTCCGGCCACCTCGACACCATCCTACTTCCTCTATTTGGAGGTCGATGCCGACCGTATCGACGTCAATGTCCATCCCCAAAAAACCGAGGTTAAGTTTGCCGACGACGACGCAATATGGCAGATTATTGTTGCTGCCGTGCGTGAGAGTCTCGCTAAGACAGGTGCGGTGCCGATGATGGATTTCGACCATGAGTCGCTCATCGATATCCCCGTGATGCAGGATCGCGATATTGTGAGAACCCCTGCGGCATTCTCCTCGGGTGGCTACAACCCATTCGCCGAGGGGTATATCGACCCCACGGCACCCGACCCCAATGTCGATTTCACCGGTTTCGATGTTCCCTACGATCTGAATACAGAGCCCTCTAAGCCTGCGGCCTCGCGTCGCAGTGAGCTTAAGGATGGAGCCTATGGCTCGATGATAGGCAGTTTCGATCCTTCGCTTAGCGCAGCGCCCAATTTCGATGTAGATGAGTTCGAGTCGATTGAGTCGGAGACTAACATTAACTTAGATAGCACCGAGGGTGAGTTCGATAGCTCGTCGTTCGAATTTGTGGAGTCGTCGTTCGAGCCTCAGCAGAGCACGATACGCAGCGTGGAGCAGAGCGTCGAGGTGCACTCAATCGCACAATTGGGTGGCGGTTACGCCTTTATGATTGTCGATGCCGAGGCGCTTATCCTTGACATCGCACGCGCCAAGGAGCGAGTTCTATACGACAGATTTATGGCGGCAGCATGCGGTGCGGCAGCTGTGAGTCAGCAGCTACTATTTGCCGAGCGATTGATCCTCTCGCACGAGGAGTATGCCACAATCGAGGAGCGATTGGTGGACTTCGTGGTGGTGGGATTCGACATCGAGCTGATGGGTGACTGCACAGTTGAGGTGCACGGAATTCCGCCCGAGGTGAAGCGCGAAGAGATCGACACGCTGATCTACGACCTGATTGGCGCGGCGGCAACTCCCGAGGAATTTATCGACCTGAGGCGCGACAAGATGGCGCGCATTATGGCCAAGAGTGGGGCGGCGGTGACACACCGCGGGTTGAGCACAGAGCAGTTAGAACAACTTGCAGTAGAGTTGTTTAAGAGTGGCAATACGGCACTTTCACCCACCGGAAAGCCACTCACGTGGCGCATAACACAGAGCGAAATTATGGATAAATTTCGCCAATAAAAACTAAAAATAAGAGATAAAAAAGATATGAGATCACTTCGCTCGTTCGCACCACCCGTGGTGCTTAACCTAATGATAGTAAATTGCTTGGTGCTGATGGCAACTAACATCTTCAGCCCTGACTTCTTCTATCGCTACTTCGCCCTTTGGGGTGTTAACTCGCCTCTATTCAAGCCTTTCCAAGTGGTGACCTATATGTTTATGCATGCCAACGTCAACCACCTATTCTTCAATATGTTCTCGCTATGGATGTTTGGCCGAACATTGGAGCAGGTCTTTGGGCAGAAGCGATTCTTGACATATTATATGGTATGTGGAATTTCGGCAGGTTTGATCCAGTTGGCCGTGAGCGCCGCAACAAATGGAATGTATCCCACGGTGGGTGCCTCGGGATCGGTCTTTGGACTGCTCTTGGCCTTTGGCGTGCTCTTCCCCAACCAGATTATCATGCTTCTAATTCCACCCATCCCCATCAAAGCCAAGTGGTTTGTGATGATCTATGGCGTTATCGAGCTCTTCTTGGGAGTTAGCGGTCGCCAGATGGGTGTGGCTCACTTCGCACACTTGGGCGGTATGATTGGAGGATATCTGCTGCTAATGTATTGGAAAAAGATTAGCCATTCGCGTCGAAGATAATGGAAGATTACTATTACGATAGAACCGCACGAGCGCCAAAGAAGCGATCAGTTGTGATGGTGGTGATCGACACTATAATGTTGGTCGTAAGCCTCATAGCCTTCGCGGCGATATGCCTCACGCTGGTCACCTCATACTACGACCCATCGACCCACTGGATTTTTCCGGTGTTGGGGCTTGTCTCGCCTGCAACCTATCTATTCACCACGCTGCTGATGCTCTATTGGGTGATCCGCTGGCGTTTGATCTATGCTTGCACCTTGCTGCTTCCGCTCTTGGTTGGGGCTCCCAATATCTCGCATTACGGCAAGATTGAGACCGCAAAGCACTATGGCGCCCCTCCGCGTCGCGGCACAATACGACTAATAAGCTACAACACACACGGCATGGTGGATCGCGACAAGAATGTGACAACCGACCAAATCGAGGAGTTTATCGAGGAGCAGAATATGGATATAGTCTGCCTGCAAGAGTTCGACAAAAACCGATTCAAAGGCAAGGACTACTCAGACTTCCTGAAAAAATATTACCGTGCTGTGGTCTCGCAGCAGGCGATCTTCTCGCGCTATAAGATCCTCGAGACCAGCGATGAGCTATTGAGGGATGACTCAGATAGCGGTAGTGGTTTCTGGGTTGATCTGCTGATCTCCAGCGACACGGTGCGCCTCTACAACCTCCATCTCCACTCTACGGCAATTACCCTCAGTGACGATGATTACCTAAGCAATATGGAGTTTATAAGCGACTCACAGAGCGAGGACAAGCTTAAGGGGATGATCTCTCGCTTCCGTCGCAGCTCGATAGGTCGCGCCACACAGGCCGACTCCATCGCCACAAGCATCGCTGCCTCGCCCTATCCGGTGATCGTCTGCGGCGACTTCAACGACACGCCCAACTCATACGCTTTCCGCAAGATCTCAAACGGCCTTCAAGATACTTTCCAAGAGGCAGGTACAGGATATACATATACATATCGCGGATTTATGAATCTGCTGCGCATCGACTATATCTTGGTCGACGACATCTTCGAGGTGCTTTCATACCAAGAGGTTGACTCGCTCACCCTCTCGGATCATCTACCCGTCATAACAACCATTAAACTATAATATTATGATCTTAGATTCAATCAAAAACGCAGAGCTTTATTACTCAATCTCACCACGCTTCCAGAAGGCTTTTGAGTACATCAAATCAACAGACCTCGCAGCACTCGAGGCTGGACGCCACGAAATCGATGGCGACGAAATTTTTGTTAACGTTTTGGAGCGCGAGCTGAAAGCCGAGGGAGTAGCTAAATTGGAGGTGCATGACCTCTACGCTGATATCCAGATCCTCGTTCAAGGCACCGAGGAGGGCTTCGGTTACCTCGAGCGTTGCATGCTCCAAAAGCCTATCGCGGAGTTCGACACCGTAAAGGATGTGCAACTATTCGAAGATGACTACCAGACGATCTACAAGATCCGCCCCGGTCAATTCACGCTTCTTCTTCCCGAGGATGGTCACGCTCCGATGATCGGTGAGGGTGTTGTAAAGAAGGCTATCGTAAAGGTGCTTCTATAACAGATGAGCTACTTAGATATTTTTAGCCTCGAGGGCAAAACGGCACTTGTAACTGGGTGCAAGCGCGGAATCGGCAAAGGCATGGCAGTGGCGTTGGCTGCTGCCGGTGCCGACGTCATCGGCGTTAGCGCAACTCTCGAGAGCGAGGGCAGCGAAGTCGAAAAGGAGGTTAAAGCCTTGGGACGTAACTTCCGAGGCTATACCTGCGACTTCTCCGATCGCAAGGCGCTCTACAACTTTATCGCGGCGGTCAAAGCCGACTTTCCTGTTGTCGATATCTTGATCAATAACGCAGGAAACATCGAGCGCGCCCCCGCTGCCGAGCACTCTGACCAGATGTGGGACTCCATAATCGAGATTAACCAGAGCGCTCAGTTTATCCTCGCCCGCGAATTTGGGCGCGAGATGATCGCACGAGGTGCAGGCAAGATCGTTTTTACCGCTTCGCTACTCACCTTCCAAGGCGGAATCAACGTCCCAAGCTACGCCGCATCGAAGGGTGCCGTGGGTCAGATGACTATGGCATTGGCCAATGAATGGGCAGGCAAGGGAGTGAATGTCAACGCAATAGCGCCGGGGTATATCACCACCGACAATACCGCAGCACTGCGTGCCGACGCCGAGCGCTCCGAGTCAATCCTAAGTCGTATCCCCGCAGGGCGCTGGGGCACTCCCGAGGATTTTGGAGGGCCTGTGGTGTTCTTGTGCTCTAAGGCCGCAGAATACATGCATGGTTCTGTTATGCTTGTCGATGGCGGCTGGATGGGGCGTTAGCGATAGCTCTGTGGCGAAATTTGGGGCTTTGCTGCGTTTTTTGATCCTCACGTAATACTCATTTTTCATCATCCTCGCGAAAGCGGGAATCTTATGCAAACGCAGGGGTTGTTAAGATTCCCGCTTTCGCGAGAATGACGTGGAGGTGCGAGAATGACGTGGAGGTGTGAGAATGACGTGGAGGTGCGAGATGACATGACGACTTATATCCCTGCTGAAATTATTCGGTGCCGCTATAGCTGCTTGCGCAGACGAGCCACAGGAATATCGAGCATCTCGCGATATTTGGCCACGGTGCGGCGAGCGATGCGGTAGCCTTTGGAATTGAGGATCTCCATTAGGATTTCGTCGGTGAGGGGCTTGCGTTTGTTCTCCTCGTCGATACATTGCTGGAGTATCGTTTTGATCTCGTGGCTCGAGACCTCCTCACCTGAATCGGTCTGCATCGCCTCGGAGAAGAGCGATTTAAGCAAGATTATCCCAAATTGAGTCTGTACATATTTACTGTTTACCACGCGCGAGATTGTCGATACATCGAGCTCGGTTGCCTCGGCGATATCCTTAAGGATCATCGGGCGCAGTTTGCTCTTGTCGCCATCCTCGAAGTAGTCGTACTGATACTCCAAGATCGCCTGCATAGTTCGCATAAGCGTGTCGTGGCGCTGCTTGATGGCCGAAATAAACCACTTAGCCGAGTCGATCTTACTCTTTACAAACTGCAATGCCTCCTTATCCTTCTCCTTGATGGATCCATCGGAGCCGACCATATCGCGGATCATATCCATATATCGGCGGTTGACTTTGACCTCGGGAACATTATACGAATTGAGTGAGAGGTCGAAGACCCCATCGTGGTTGTCGAGAATAAAGTCGGGGGTGATATAGGGGGTGGTGTCGGAACCCCCTTCGTTATATAGGTTGCCGGGCTTGGGAGCCAGACGCTTGATCTCATCGATGGCCTCGCGGAAATCATCCTCGCTCACTTGGAGGCGTGAGATTAGCTTCTCATAGTGCTTCTTGACGAACTCATCGTAGTGCGAGGTGATGATCTTGCGCGCCATGCGTTGTGCTGCTGTGAGGTGGCTAAACTGCTCAATTTGAAGCAGTAGACACTCTTGGAGGTTGCGTGCTCCCACGCCGGTAGGCTCCAATTCGTGGATCACACGCAGGATGCATTCTATCTCTGCAACGGTGACCTCGAGCCCCACGGTGAAAGCGATATCGTCGCTGATGGACTCCAAGTCACGACGCAGGTATCCATCCTCGTCGATGCTGCCCACAAGGTAGATGGCAATGGCCATTTCACGCTCGTTGAGGCTCTTATAGCCTAATTGCTCGGTAAGGAACTCTTGTAGCGAGCGACCACCGGTCATATAGACTGGGCGCTGCTTATCGTCTTTAGAATAGTTGTTGATTCGACTCTTGTAGGAGGGTGTGTCATCCTCGCGCAGATACTCCTCCATGGAGAGTTGTCGTGGCTCCTCCTCCTCGCTCTGGGTGGCGATTTCGTCGAGCACTACATTCTCCTCGATCTCTTGTTTGATACGCTGCTCGAGCTGCATTGCGGGCAGTTCGAGCAGCTTTATCATCTGTATCTGCTGTGGCGATAGCTTCTGTTGTAGCGATAGCTGTTGCCTCTGGTTTATTGCCATACTCTTCTCTTTCAGAATTCGAGTTTAATCACTCATAAATAAAATGTTGTAGCCGTGCGTGCTTGACAACGAACTCTCAAGGGTCGAGGTTAAAAAGGTAACCTAAAACTCTGCGTTCTTTGGTGTGCGGGGGAATGGAATCACATCGCGGATGTTAGCCATACCCGTTACAAAGAGCAGAAGGCGCTCGAACCCAAGTCCGAATCCCGAGTGCGGAGCCGATCCCCAACGACGTGTGTCGAGGTACCACCATACATCCTCCTCGCTCATGCCAAGCTCTGCTACACGAGCAGAAAGTTTGCCAAAGTCTGCCTCACGCTCCGAACCTCCTATTATCTCGCCTATTTTTGGGAATAGAACATCCATCGCACGCACAGTGCGACCATCCTCATTCTGCTTCATGTAGAACGATTTGATCTCCTTGGGGTAGTTAATTAGGATCACCGGTTTTTTGAAATGCTCCTCCACCAAGTAGCGCTCGTGCTCACTCTGAAGGTCTGAGCCCCAATCTACGGCGAACTCAAATTTGCGTCCCGAAGCTTTGAGGATATCGATACCCTCGGTGTAGTCGAGGCGCACAAAATCGTTGTTTATCACGAAGTTAAGGCGCTCCAAAAGCTCCTTGTCCCACATCTTATTCATAAATTCGAGATCCTCAGCACAGTTGTCTAAGGCGTAACGAATAAGGTATTTCAAAAAATCTTCGGCCAACTCCATATTGTCCTCCAAGTCGTAGAAGGCCATCTCGGGCTCGATCATCCAGAACTCCGCCAAGTGGCGAGGAGTGTTGGAATTCTCGGCACGGAAAGTGGGGCCAAAGGTGTAGATCTGACCCATCGCAAGGGCACCTAACTCACCCTCCAACTGACCCGAAACCGTTAGGTTACAAGCCTTTCCGAAGAAATCTTGGGAGTAATCAACAGCTCCATCCTCCGTGCGGGGAGGATTTGCAACATCCAAAGTGGTAACATTGAACATCTGCCCCGCTCCCTCGCAGTCCGAACCGGTGATAAGCGGCGTGTGGAGGTAGAAGAATTTACGCTCGTTGAAGTAGGAGTGGATCGCGAATGCCATGGCGTGACGAATACGCAACACCGCACCAAAAGTGTTGGTGCGAGGACGTAGGTAGGCGATATCGCGCAAGAACTCGAGCGAGTGTCCCTTCTTCTGCAAAGGGTATGTCTCGGGATCGGCAGTACCATAAATCTCGATCTTAGAGGCCTGAACCTCAACACCTTGACCAGCACCCATCGAAGCGACCAAAAGACCATCGACTGCAATACATGCACCCGTGGTGACTCCCTTAAGCTGTTCCTCGCTGATCTTTGCAAGGTCGACTACCACCTGAATATTATTTTGACACGAACCGTCGTTAAGGGCGATAAACGCTACATTCTTGTTGCCACGCTTGGTGCGCACCCAACCTTTGACTACAACCTCCGTATCGGTTGCCTTAGAGCTAAGTAGCTCTGCGATTCTTGGACTTCTCATATTTGTATTTTGTATTGTTCTGAAATTAGGGCAGACCTATATATAATTAGATCGAAATATCGACGATCTCAAAACCAATGGTGCCCGCAGGAACCACTACCTCGACCTTCTCGCCCTTCTTCTTGCCTAAAATTGCCTTGGCAATTGGAGTTCCGATCGCCAACTTACCCTCGCGCAAATTAGCCTCGTTCTCCGATACGATGGTGTAGGTAACTTGCTTGTTGGTATTGCAGTTAAGTAGGGTTACCTTGCTGAGGATCTGTACTTTGCTGGTGTCGATCTTGGTCTCGTCGATAACGCGCGAATTATTTAGGACAGCCTCGGCCTTGGCTATTCGCATCTCTAATAGTCCCTGTGCCTCACGCGCAGCATCATACTCGGCATTCTCCGACAAGTCGCCTTTGTCGCGCGCCTCGGCAATCGCCGCCGCACTCTCTGGACGCTCCACCGAACGCATGTAGTCGAGCTCCTCTTTGAGCTTTTTGTAACCCTCCGCTGTGAGGTAAATAATTTCGTTTGCCATAACTTTGTCTAACGTTTATGTTTAAGGTAAGCAATAAAAATAAAGAGTCCAACCCCTTTTACAGGTCAGAACCCCTTTTGCTATAGGCAAAGGTAAAAATGAAAAAATTAATTTCCAAATTTTTTGACCTCTTTTTCGGGTTATACCTCTAAAGCTACACTCTTTTCGCTCCTCCACATCATTGCCGACACTTCCACGTCACTGCCGTGAAAACGGAAATCTTAATTCACCCATCACATTGCGCTTGTATAAGATCCCCGCTTTCACGGGGATGACGTATTTGGCGAAAAGAACAAATACTAATCAATATAAATTTTTTATTTGCGAAAAAAAATAATATTTTTGTGGAGCAAACGTTATACATAGGTAAATTCAAAAACATTAAAAATAAAAACATAGTAATTCAATGAGTGAAGTAATTAACATCAAAGAGCTTAACGAGCGTATCGAGCGCGAGAGCCTTTTTGTAGACACCCTTCGCGGTGAGATGAGTAAAGTTATCGTGGGTCAAGGCCACTTGGTCGACACGCTTCTAATTGGCCTTTTGTCCAATGGTCACATCCTTTTGGAGGGTGTTCCGGGATTGGCTAAGACTTTGGCTATCACTACGCTTGCTAAGGCTGTCGATGCCGACTTCTCGCGTATTCAGTTCACCCCCGACCTTCTGCCTGCCGATTTGATCGGTACGCTGATCTACTCGCAAAAGAGCGAGGAGTTCGTGGTGAAGAAGGGACCTGTGTTCGCCAACTTTGTATTGGCCGATGAGATCAACCGCTCCCCTGCTAAGGTGCAATCGGCACTTTTGGAGGCGATGCAGGAGCGCCAAGTGACTTTAGGCGACCAGACATATCAGCTACCCCAGCCCTTCTTGGTTTTAGCTACGCAGAACCCATTGGAGCAGGAGGGAACCTATCCTCTACCCGAGGCGCAGGTTGACCGTTTTATGCTCAAGGCGCGTATCACATATCCCAAGAAGCAGGAGGAGCGTGATATCATGCGCATGAATCTCAACGGTGGCGGCTTCCCCAAGGTGAGCAAAGTGATCTCGCCCGAGGATATCGTCAAAGCTCGCAAGGTGGTCGAGGATGTCTATATGGACGAGAAGATCGAGAAATATATCGTCGATATTATCTTCGCAACGCGCGAGCCTGCGGAGTATAACCTCGAGCGATTGAAGAAGCTTATCTCTTATGGTGGATCGCCACGTGCCAGCATTTCGCTCGCTAAGGCTGCTCGCGCTTACGCCTTTATTCGTCGTCGCGGATATGTTATCCCCGAGGATGTGCGTGCCGTATGTCACGACGTTTTGCGCCATCGTATCGGTCTTAGCTACGAGGCTGAGGCAGAGAATATCACCTCGGAGGATATCATCACCGAGATTCTTAACAACGTAATTGTACCCTAATGGCAATCGTAGAGGCTGAAACAGATATCCTGAGCAGAGTCCGCAAAATCGAGATCAAGACTCGAGGGCTCAGCAACGAGATCTTCGCCGGAAAGTACCACACTGCTTTCCGCGGGCGTGGTATGTCCTTCTCGGAGGTGCGCGAATATAGAGCGGGAGACGACGTGCGTGATATCGACTGGAATGTCACGGCTCGCTCCGAGAAGCCATATATCAAGGTCTATGAGGAGGAACGCGAGCTGACGATGATGCTTATGGTCGACGTGAGCGGTTCGCGCATGTTCGGTACCACGGAGCGCATGAAGAAGAACGTCATCACCGAGATCGCCGCAGTATTGGCATTCTCGGCGGCGCAAAATAGCGACAAGGTGGGCTGCATTCTCTTCTCGGACAAGATCGAGAAATTTATCCCGCCCAAGAAGGGCAAGAGCCATATCTTGATGATTATTCGCGAACTCATTAGTTTCAAGCCCGAATCTGCTGGCACCTCTATCGCCGAGGCTGTGCGCTTCCTCTCGAATGTCAACAAGAAGCGCTGCACCACCTTTATCCTCTCGGATTTTCTCTCACCGGCCGCCGACAAACGGGTGCTCAACGATGCGCTAAAGATCGCCCGTTCGAAGCACGATTTGGTGGGTATCAGGGTCTTCGACCGTCGCGAAACGGAGCTACCGAACGTAGGTATCGTCGAGCTGAAAGATGCCGAGAGTGGCGAGAAAGTATGGGTCGACACCGCCTCGAGGGCTGTGCGTGAGCACTATGCAGCGGCATGGCAGGCCACCAGCGATGAGATTGTGGAGCTACTGAGCCACAACAGAATCGACACGGCGACCATCTCGACCGACAGCGATTATGTAGTCGAACTTATAAAATTGTTTAAACAACGATGATAACAAAGAGAGTTATTATAGCCGCTACGCTCCTTTTGGCTACCTCCGCCCCTACGCTATGGGCTCAGGTGCCAACGGTGGAAGCTCGCGTAGAACAAGATAGCATCGGTATTGGCGATAGATTTACCTACTCTATCACCATTGATCGCGACTTAGTGCAGGTGGTCGAATTCCCCGAATTCGCTCCTAACGAGGGCGACCCGATCGAATTTGTGGAGGCGCTACCAATCGACACCCTCAGCCAAACGGGGCGTCGATTGCAGTTGCGTCGTCGCTACGTCTTTGCGGCATTCGAGGAGGGACGCCACAATTTGGGCGTGGCCAGTGCGCTCTATGTCGACAAAAATTTGGTCGACACCCTCTACTCGAGAGACTCGGTGATGCTCGACGTAACCACCTTTCTGATCGACTCCACCTCGCACGCCATCTTTGATCTCAAGCCGCAACGCACCATGCCATTCCAGATGGCCGAGGTGAAGGGCTATGCCAAGTGGACTATCTTGGCGCTGCTTATCTTAGCTGCTGCTATCTACGGCCTTGTGCGCTACCTCGATGCGCGAGGCAAGAAGATCACCGATCTATTCCGCCCAACCCCTCCGCCTCCGCCACACATCGAGGCGATCAAGGCACTCGAGCAGCTGCACAACCAGAAGTTGTGGCAGAATGCTAAATATAAGGAGTACTACTCGTCGCTCACCAATATCCTGCGCCACTACATCTCGCGTCGCTACTCGGTAGCGGCAATGGAGATGACCTCCGAGGAGATTATTGCAGCGATGAATGGTATCGAGGATCTTCCCTCTCGTAGCAGCATGGATCTCACAAAGCTACTCCGTGATGCTGACCTTGTGAAGTTTGCCAAAGCAACACCCGACAGCGAGGAGAACGAGGCCTACTACCTCAAGGCATACTACTTCGTGGAGGAGACCAAGATCCAAGAGGAGATTGATGCCCATGCCGAAGAGGAGTTATTCGACGTTAGCGGCTCGCAGAACAACAAATAAAGATAGATGTTATGAGATACTTATTAACAATTGTTGCTACGCTTTTCTGCATAAGCCTCACGGCGCAGGAGCTTCCCGAGCGCGCCTTGGTGCGCAAGGGCAATAGAGCCTACAACAAAAATAACTATACGGGGGCGATCGAGAGCTACCAGAAGGCTCACACTGCTGCACCCACCTCATTCGAGGCTCTGTTCAACTACGCCAATGCACTGCACAAAGATGAGCAGTATGCCAAGGCCGAGGAGCTCTACTTAAGCGTCGAGGGCGACAAGCTCCCCACCGATGCCGACCGTGCCGACCTCTACTACAACTTGGGTAATAGCCAATTTATGCAGCAGAAGCTCCAAGAGGCACTCGAGAGCTACAAAGCATCGCTGCGCGCCAACCCCGACGACATAGAGGCCAAATACAACTATGCCTACACCAAAAAACTCTTGGAGGATCAACAGCAAGATGAGGATCAAAGCCAAGATGAAAATGAGGATGGTGAGGGCGAGGATGACCAAAACCAAGATCAGAACCAAGACCAAAACGAGGATCAAGGCGATGATGAGCAAGATCAAAACCAAGATCAAAACCAAGACGAAAAAGAGCAGGAGCAGCAAGAGCAACCCGCCGAAGGGAGCATCTCGCCGCAGGAGCAGGCTCAAATGTTAGACGCAATCCAAGCTCAAGAGGATAAGACCCAAGAGAAGTTGGAGGAGGAGGGCAAAGGAGTATTGATCCCCGGCGGCAAAAACTGGTAAAAAAACGAAGCTATGAACACTTATACACATTTCGCATCACCCCACCTATTGTGGCTACTGCTGCTCTTGGTGCCGATGATTGGCTACTACATCTATCGCACTTTGCAGGGTGGCGCTTCAATCACCGTTTCCACTACCCAGACCCTGCGCCGCGCTCCACGCACCGTGCGTTACTACTTGCGCCACCTGCCCGTGGTGCTTCGCATGGCAGCCTTCACGCTACTTGTGGTGGCTTTGGCGCGTCCACAAGATGTCGAGCAACACCAAGAGAGTAGCAGCGAGGGAATCGACATTATGCTCGCCATCGATATCTCGGGTTCGATGCTTGCGCGCGACTTCGAGCCCGACCGCATCACAGCTGCCAAGAAGGTTGCAGCGTCGTTTATTGGTGATCGTGTAGCCGACCGCATCGGTTTGGTTGTCTTTGCCGGCGAGGCATTTACCCAGTCACCACTCACCACCGACAAAGCTACCTTGCAGACTCTCCTTTCGCGCATCCGTAGCGGAGTGATCGAGGATGGAACGGCAATTGGCAATGGTCTTGCTACGGCGCTAAACCGCCTGCGCGAGAGCGACTCAAAGAGCAAGGTTATAATCCTACTGACCGATGGTGTGAACAACCGCGGCGAGATCGCCCCACTTATGGCCGCAGCGATCGCTAAGGAGATGGATGTTAAGGTCTACACGATCGGCGTGGGAACGATGGGGCGTGCCCCCTATCCTCGCGTGGATATGTATGGCAATATTGTCGACTACGTTCAGATGCAGGTCGAGATCGACGAAGATACCCTCACTCAGATCGCCGAGAGTACCGGAGGTCAATATTTCCGTGCAACCAACGAGGAGAAGCTCACAGAGATCTACGACCAGATCAACGAGTTGGAGCGCAGCGAGGTCGAGATATCGAGCTACACCACCTACCACGAGCGCTTCGTGGCGATCCTGCTATTGGCCATCGGACTACTGCTGATAGAGACCCTTCTAAGTTCATTAATTCTTAAACGACTATCGTAATGTTCCGCTTCGCAAACCCCCAATACCTATATCTGCTACTTATCATCCCGCTACTTATTCTACTCTATGCGGGAGTGGCTGTGGCACGTCGACGTCGCCTTGCACGCTTCGGCAACCCCGAGATTATGGAGCTTCTTATGCCCGACACATCGCGCTGGCGCCCTCGGCTGAAATCGACATTGCTGCTCTGCGCCTTTGCCTCGCTCATCTTCGCTGCGGCACGCCCTCAGTTGGGATCCAAGCTACGTGAGGAGACTTCGCAAGGTGTCGAGATGATGTTTGTGGTCGACGTATCGAACTCGATGTTGGCCGAGGATTTCGAGCCAAACCGACTCGAGCGCACCAAATATGCTATCAATCGCCTCTTCGAGGGGATGCAGCAGGATCGCGCAGGATTGATCGCCTTTGCTGGCGAGGCCAGCGTGCAGCTGCCCATCACCTCGGACTTCAGAATGGCAACGGCATTTGTCAACCGCCTCTCGCCCCGCTCGGTCTCCACTCAGGGTACCTCTGTGGCCAAGGCGCTCGACTTAGCGCTGCTCTCATTTTCGGAGCAGAGCAAGGCCAGCAAGGTGATTATCTTGGTCACCGATGGTGAAAGCCACGAGGATAACGCCATCGCTGCCGCTGAGCGTGCAAGAGCAATGGGCGTTAAGATCTTTACGATCGGAATCGGAACCCCCGAGGGAGCCCCCATCAGCATCGACGGCGAATTTATTAAGGATCAGCAAGGTGCGATGGTAGTCTCGAAGCTCAACGAAGAGATGTTGGAGAGCATCGCCGAGATCAGCGAAGGTGGCTACGTCAAAGCTACCAAGCAGGATATCGGCCTTGCCGAGGTGATTAAAACGATCAATGAGTTGGAAAAAGGCGAGCTTTCGATGGTTAAATTCGAAGAGTACAACGAGCTATATCAATATCTTATCGCATTGGCCATGATGCTCCTCTCGATAGAGTTCTACCTCTTGGAGCGCCGCTCGAAGCTGCTTAGCCGCTTTAATATCTTTGGGCGTTAGGCTGACTTGTCCTAAAATAACGTGAGGTAGATAATTATAGAACTCGCAACCTCCTATTACGGAGCAATTTGTAAAATTGCGACAAAGCCCACTCTTTACAAAGAGGGGTTTTTGGGGGAGATTTTAAAATAGCTTTACAGTTTTACATGCTGAATTCAACCTGCAAATGCAACTGAATTCATATTAATAATTTGTTTAAATTTTTCATTTGGTGTGAGGTATCCGAGTCTTTTACGAGGACGATTATTTAGCTTGTTTTCAATCC
>JBCQVM010000034.1:0-20455 GCA_047173105.1 Rikenellaceae bacterium | reverse complement strand
ACGGCCAACAGCCACAGCAGGCTCAACAAGCAGGTCACGGCCAACAGCCACAGCAGGCTCAACAAGCAGGTCACGGCCATGGCCCTCGCAGCTTTACATTTAGTAGCATTGAGATCTCTCGCTCAACAAAGCGCTGGATTAACATCTTTATCTATTTGGCTATTTACGGTTCATATTTATTCTTAAGAACCCGCAAAGCATGTCGAAACAGTGCAAAACGCAAGCAGTAGAGATTTAGTTTAAATCACCCTAATAATTCCGATATCGGCAAAATAATGATAATATCAATTTAAATAAATCCATTATTTTGCCGATACCGGAAAAATAACCCTGAGTTCTTGATTAATAGATTTAATCAGAATTCAGGGTTTTATATCAACTACATGTCGAAAATTACTCGGTTAATACGATCGTTGCCGACTCAATGGTCAGTCCATCTTTTAGCTTGATAATCATTACTCCATTCGAAGAGTTACCGGTGATATTATAGGTCTTAAAGGCCTCGTCAATAGCCTCGCTTTTCTTAATAACATCGATGCTTTCAATTGCACTGACGTCGATCGTGTTGACATCAAAGTTGGGCATAAACTCACCATTGACCACGATAGAAGGTTTCATAACTGCCACCTCGGAATCTTCTTCACTGTGCGAATATTGTGGGGGTTCGATTTGGTTATTGGCCAAAAAATTAGTAATTTCGACCTTTGAAATAGCACTCGTGGTTTTGGAGAGTGCTGGCGAGGCAAAGAGAGCCATCGCAAGAGCTACTAATGGAATGGCGTAGAGACACTTTGCCGCCGCCATTCTCTTGGATTTTTTCTGTAACATCATAGTGATTCGGTTTTTAAGATTACTGTGATTAAGGCTGTTGGAGATCGAATAGAGGCGAGTTCCGACGGCCTTTTTTATTAATAGTAGTTGATACTCCTTTCCATTGACCCCTGCGTGCAAGACTGCCTCGTCGGCGCAATATTCATGCACCTGTTGCAGCGCGCTCTTTGTGAGCCACGCGGCGGGGTTGAACCATAATATTATCGTTGCGAGGTTCAGCGCTACAACATCCAAAGAGTGGTACTGTTTGATGTGCGAGAGCTCGTGAATAATGATCTCGCGACCATTCTGCTGCAAGTCTGCTCTCGACACAACCACGAAATTCATCCAGCTAAAGGGTGCAAGATTACGATTATGAACCACATAGCGCACAGTTCTGCTGATGCCTACCACTCGCTCATACTCTCCGAACTTCGCCACAAGAGCATCATCCGAGAGTGCAATATCATAGCGACGATCGAGTACCAAGCGGAGCAGTGAGATATAGGTTGTAGCCATGTGGCAGAGCATAATAGCAGCCCCCGCAACATAAATCCAGAAGAGTAGATTAACGATTATCTGGGTGGTTGAAAGCTGCCCGGCATCCCCACTAAATACAGCAAAAGCATCGTAGTCAAATGGTTGCTGCACATCGTCCAAGATTGGCATGTCGACATATCCACCCGCAGAGCCAACACAAAGCGGCAATGCAAACGAGAGAGCCAAGGTTGATAGCCACAGTGCACGATTGAGCCGATGGAGCGTTTCGCGACCCAAAAGCAGCTTATTAAATATGTATAGCAGAATTAGGAGTACGCTCACCTCGAGCAGATAGATCCCTATTTGTCCAATTGTCATACGCCCTATTTTTGAGAGTTAACCATCTCCAACAGCTCACTAATCTCTTCGGTACTAACCTCTTCACTCTTAACAAGGGCTGAGACTGCCGAAAGAATCGAATTGTCGAAATATTTACCAATCACCATCCTTAGAGACTCCGCACGAAACTCATCGAGTGAGATTGCGGCGAAATATTGATGGCTGTTTCCAAATGCACGATGCGAAAGGTATCCCTTCTCCTCGAGGGTGCGCACCACCGTCGAGAGGGTGTTGAAGTGCGGCTTCGGGTCGTCATAACTCTCCAAAAGCTCACGTACGAACAGTGCACCGCGAGACCAAAAGTGCATCATTACCTCCTCCTCTTTTGCTGTAAGTTTTGCTCTACTCTCTTTCATAATTGTAATTTTTGATGTTGATATCACAAAGGTAACTGTATTTTTTAGTTTTGCAACTATTTTATTTAGTTTTATTCACATATTTTTATAGTTGCTAAATAATTCACCCTTAATTTGCCGATATCGGAAAAAATTACTATCTTTGACAAAAGATAATGACAGCTTATTGCCGATAAAACAACAAGTATGAATTACATCTCAGTCACAGAGTATGCTCTAAAGTGGAGCATATCGGATCGCACGGTGCGAAATCACTGTGCTGCGGGGAAAATTCCCGGCGCATTTCTCACGGGCAAAACATGGAACATTCCCGCGGAAGCCTCGCCCGAGGCCAAGCGCAAACGAAAGCGTGCGAGCGGCAATAAGCTCCTCGACCGACTTCGCGAGGAGCGTGCAGCACAAATCGCCGATAGCATCTATCAGCGCACGCAGGTCGATTTCTCCTACAACTCGAACATCATCGAAGGCGGACGCCTCACCAAGGATCAAACACGATATATCTTCGAGACAAATTCGCTCGAATTTAGCGACCAGAGCATCAATATCGACGATGTGATCAAAACTACAAACCACTTTAAATCCTTTGATTTAGTGATAGATAAGGCCAAATACAAGCTTTCCGAGTCGCTAATCAAAGAACTACACCACACGCTCATTGCCAGCACTTCGGATTGTCGCAACGAGTATCACAACATGGGCGAATACAAGGCACACCCCAACGATATTGATGGCACGCAGACCACTCCTCCCGATCAGGTGTCGGCCGAAATGCGCAAGTTATTAGACGAATATCATGCACTCAACAAGGTGACACTCAACGACATAATTGCCTTTCACCACCGCTTCGAGGCTATACACCCATTCCACGATGGCAACGGTCGCGTGGGGCGCCTTATAATATTCAAGGAGTGTTTGGCGCACAATATCGCACCACTAATCATCGACGAAGGACTCAAAGCATCGTACTATCGCGGCCTGCAAAATTGGTCAAAAATTAGTGGATACCTGATGGATGCATGCCTCACAGCCCAAAATAACTACAATGCAATAATGGCTCACTACAGAATTTTCGCATAGCAAGTAATCTTATAATACACATACAATGAACAACTTAATCGAGATAACCGATGGCGAAGCACGCCAACCACAATACCAGCTACCCCACCCTATAAATATCGCCATCGCTCGTGGCGAACAGATTGCGATAATTGGCGCAAATGGCGCAGGAAAGAGCATTATTGTCGGTGCAATGATCGGCGCAATACCGCTTAAGGGGCTTGGCACACGGTATAATTTTGGCGAGGGCAAAAGCCAAAAAGTCTCCGAGAATGTCAAATATTTGGCATTCCGCGACTCCTACGGCACTGCCGACAAAAGCTATTACCACCAACAGCGCTGGAATAGCTTTGACCGTGAGGATCAACCAATTGTAGCCGACATGCTACCCTCAGATGGCGACCCTACACTGCGTGCCACCCTCTTCGAACTATTTAAAATGGATACTATGCTTAGCAAAGAGATGATCCTACTCTCGTCGGGGGAACTGCGCAAGTTTCAGATAACCAAGGCTTTGCTGAGCAATCCCCAACTCCTAATCCTCGAGGATCCATTCATCGGCCTCGATGCACAGACACGCCTCCAACTCAGCGAGCTTTTGGAGCTCCTCACCACAACCACGCCTCTACAACTCGTATTAGTGCTCTCGAAAAGCGAAGATCTACCCCACTACATAACGCATGTGGTCGAAGTAATCCGAGGCAAATGCCAAGCTAAAACTACTGCTAATCAATACATTGCATCACTCGGCCAGCCTCGAACAAACTCTCTATCACCAGACCTAAAGCAACGTATCTTATCGCTCCCAAATACCACTCAAGAGAACGATTCGCGCGAGATTATTAATCTCAACAACATCTCGATTCGCTACGGCGAGCATATAATACTCAAGGATCTAACATGGAGCATGCACCTCGGTGAGCAGTGGGCACTAAGCGGTGAGAATGGCGCAGGAAAGTCAACCCTACTGAGCTTGATATGTGCCGACATACCACAGAGTTACGCCTGCGACATTCGGCTCTTTGGGCGCAAGCGAGGCTCGGGCGAGAGCATTTGGGATATCAAGCGCCACATAGGCTATGTCAGCCCCGAAATGCACCGAGCATACTGCACCTCGGCGCCGTGCATCGACATCGTTGCAAGTGGACTCCACGACACAGTGGGGCTCTACAAAAAGGTAAAGGATGAGGAGCGCACTATGTGCGAACTATGGATGGAACTATTTGGAATTGAGACACTTCGCGATCGTGATTTCACACGCATTTCGAGCGGCGAGCAACGCTTAGTGCTTCTCGCACGAGCCTTTGTGAAGGATCCCGCACTGCTAATTCTCGATGAGCCACTCCACGGACTCGACACACAGAACCGACAAATGGCATTGGAGATAATCGAAACATTTTGCTCACGCCCCAACAAGAGCCTGATCTTCGTGAGCCACTACCGCGAGGAGCTACCACGAACCATCACCGATTCGCTACACCTCATAAAAAATTAGACTCGCAGTAGATTAATTAACCGTTCGCGCCTCGATAAAGGACTCAGCTGCAAGGATATAGCGAATGCCACTATAACCAATAATATCGAAGTCAATAACATAGAAATACCCTGTATTCTCGCCCGTAGCTGCTGTAACATCAACCTGTCCAAAGCCTGCTGGCAATACATACGATGGATTATCCTCTGAGTACTCACCACACGTCACTGCCGAAACAAACTCGTCTGCTTCGGCAAGGTCATCTACGGAATAATAGTAGGTGTCCTCCTTGGCCGACTCGACCTTAGCCTTGTCATTATCAGCAAAAGCAGTCTCCACAATAGCGGCTAAAGCTTTATTGCCCTCGAGAATTTCACTCTCGCTATAGACCTGAGCATCCTCCGTTTCACACGAAGCAAAAGCACACGCTATAGCCGAAAATAATATAATCGAAACTCTATTCATACCTCAGTTTTTGGTTATACTAAAAGCAAAGTTATAACAAAAATTTAACATTTCCTAATTTTTTGCCTATTTTCTCAGGGCAAACGCACGAGAAACTCTCTCACTGCGCTTACGCCGCGCGGGCGCCAAGCTTGAGCTTGGATCCAAAAACCTTTGGTTTTTGACCTTTATTGCGTTGATTGTGTGAGGCTTCGCCCGGGCGATATATGTGCTACATCAACCTTATGAAAGCAAGCTTTCAACGCTTGCCATATCACATATATCTATGCCAACCTACGGTTGCCATCACACATCAGCGAGGTCAACCTCGGGTTTGGCTTAGAGATAAATCTCTAAGCCAAACGCGTAAAGAGTACGCACTCGCGGGGGTGCTATCCCCGCCCGCCGGAGGCAGTGAGTAAGTTTTCATGCATTTGCCCTGCCTATTTTCTCTCCTTCAGCACTCCTGTGCGGTATGCTGCCAAGAGCTTATGGAGGTCATTAATTTGACACACTAACTCGCGACCGCGGTCAGTGTCGCGAACCATTTGTCGTTGGGAGTTGAGCTCGATTAGAGTTGATTGTGAGACTATATCGAGACCCTCTTCGATCGCCGTCTGAGCCGACATAAATGGCTCGTGCTGAACTAATTCCATAGCTCGAGAGTGATATACAAGAGTATATCCAGCAATGCCCGTCGAGCGGTGGTAGGCCTTCGAGAAACCACCATCAATCACAAGCAGTCGGCCATTGGCTTTGATAGGCTGCTCGCCCTTGATCGTCTTGACCGGCACGTGCCCATTGATAATTCGCGAATGGGGATCCTCAATGCCAAACTCCTTGAGGATCGCCACGCACACCTTCTCGTCGTTACACAGCAGGTAGTAGTTCCCCTTCTTCTCGTGATGCAACTCCTTGTCTACCACAAAGTAGCGCTCGAAGGTGGTCATCTTATCCTTGCCAAAGAGTGGCGAATTGGCTCCGCACCAGAGGTACCAGAGGTAGTCGGTAGCGTATAGCGCATCGGCGGGGACGTCATCCTCCTTGAAGTATGCGGTGCGAATAAGCTGATCGAGCCTATCGAATAACGCACGCCCGCGGTAGCTCACGCCTTGGATCTCAACATCCTTAAAGCTTCCATCCTCATTGAGCGGAATCGAGGCGTGGTAGAGCAGGTTGGAGTTGGTTACATGATACATCGAGCCGTGGGTAAATAGGCAGCGAATATGCTTATCGAGCCGCTCGTTATGGATAAACGAGGAGTATAGCTTGTCGACCACCCCCTGTTCATCGGCCGTAAGTGCATAAGGATCAGCTGGGTCAACGGTTGGCAGACAGCTGTTAGTCATCTCATACTCTGCCCCATCAACGCAATAGACACCTCGCTCGAAGTCGATCCGACTCAACACTAAGCGGTCGTCAAGGCCAAAATCGGGGCGTCGCGCGATGATCTGCCCCTCCAACTTAAGCTGAATTACGGTGATTGCCTTATGCATCTTGGCAGTAAGCTGCACAGCCTTAGCACTTTCGCCCGCATCGGGATCGACAAAGGGCTGGAAGTTAAGGCAATCATCCTTAGCATAGCGCTCCATGGCAAATGTCGCAAGTGGCGTTAGGTTAATTCCATAGCCATCTTCGAGTGTCGCTAAGCTGTTGTATCGCAGTGCCATACGGATCACATTAGCCATACAGCTGGTGTTGCCCGCCGCCGCTCCGATCCACAGAATATCGTGGTTACCCCACTGAATATCAAAGTTATGGTAGTTGCAAAGGGTCTCTATTATAAGGTGAGCACCATCGCCACGATCGAAGATATCGCCAACGATATGCAATGCGTCGATCGTGAGGCGCTGGATAAGATTACAAATCGCTACAATAAAAGGCTCAGCCTGCTTGGTGCAGATTATAGTCTTGATAATCACTTCTGTATAGAGTTGTTTGTTGCGATCTGCCGACGAATCATGCAGCAACTCTTGGATAATATACGAGAACTCCTTGGGCAGAGCCTTGATCACCTTGGAGCGTGTATACTTCGAGGCAACCACTTGGCACACCTTGACTAACTGCGTAAGGGTTATCAGCGACCAATCGTCGAAATCGACTTCGCTCTGTTTGATCAGCTGTAGCTTCTGCTCGGGATAGTAGATCAGTGTGCAGAGATCCTTGCGCTCACTCTCGCGGAGAACGAGGCCAAAGATCTCGTTCACTTTGCGCTTGATCGAGCCCGAGCCATTCTTGAGCACATGGTTAAAGGCCTCGGCCTCGCCATGGATGTCAGTCAAGAAATGCTCTGTCCCTTTGGGAAGGTTAATGATCGCTTCGAGGTTGATGATCTCGCTGGCAGCATCTGCAATTGTGGGAAAGCTGCTCGAAAGCAACTTCAGATAGCGCAGATCTTCAGTTAGACTCTCGAGATTTATTAAATCTTGTCTATTCATCGCAAAGTTAATTGAGTTGATAATTAAGCGTAAATTTAATAAATTATTTTTGAATTACAAACTTTTTCGGGCTCTTCATCTATAAAATTAGGCGATTGGTCTATTTTGTTTTGTCAAATTGGCAGGGAAATATAAATTTGTAGCAAAGAACTATTTAAATTAAAACTATGAATTATAAACTTCTTAGGGCATTAGCTCTACTGATCAGCTGCTCGCTTTTCGTCGAGAGTTATGCGCAGGACAATGCGCCGACTCTGTCGATGAGTTTGGAAGAGTGTTTGGATTATGCCAAGCAAAACAGCATCTCACTGAAGCAGGCGCAGCTCCAGATCGACAACAGCGAGTCAGAGCAAATTAGTGCCAAGGCGGCACTCCTGCCAACAGTATCGGGCTCGGTGAGCCAAGGCGTTAGTGCCTACCCTATTACTGAGGATTCATCGCTTTACAGTGATGGTTACACAGGCTCGTATGGTGTCGATATGTCGATGACACTCTACAATGGCGGCAGCAATCGCGCTTCGATCCAGAAGAGTGTTGTGAGCAGCGATATCTCATCATTGGAGTACGATGAGATTGCCAATTCACTCGAGATATCCATCACGGAGGTCTACGTCGAGATCCTATATGTTATAGAGCAGATCGAGGTGGCCAAAGGCAGCTTAGAGCTCAGCGAGCAGAACGAGGAGCGCGGCAGAGCATTCTTGGAGGTGGGAAGCATCAACGAGGCGGACTTCGCACAGTTGCAGAGTGCTACGGCATCGAGCAAATACGATGTGGTGGTTGCTCAGATGCAGCTCTCGACGCTCTATGTATCGCTCAAGCAGCTACTGGAGATCTCACAGGAGATTACTCTCTCGGTCAAGGTTCCGGAGCTCTCCGACGATCTACTCTTAGCGCAGATTCCCACGGTGAGCAGCGTATATGAGGCAGCGCTCGATTTGCGCCCCGAGATCCAATCATCCATGCTCTACATCACCTCGGCCGAGTTAACCCAGAAGGTTGCCGAGTCGGGTTTTAAACCCACTGTAAGCCTCACGGCGGGCACGGGCGTAAGCCACAGCAGCTCGAGCAGCTACACCTTTAGCTCGCAGATGCGCAACAATTTCACCACTTCGGCGGGCGTTAGCCTCTCGATCCCAATATTCAGCGGCTATGTCAACCGCAGCAATGTCGCGATTGCCAAGAACAACGTTCGCGCAGCCGAACTTTCGCTGACCGAGGCCGAAAAAAACCTCTACCAGACAATCGAAGCTCTGCGCAACAATGCGGTGAGTGCACAAGCGTTATATTCCGTTTCGGAGTATCTACTAAAGGCCAATCTTAAGAGCATGGAGCTCACACAAAAACAGTATGAAGTTGGCTCTAAAAGCACAATTGAATTACTCACCGAACAGGATAACTACAACCAAACATACCAAGAGCATATAATAAATAAGTATCAACTTATCCTCAACAAGGCTCTGCTTAACTACTATAAAACGAATACTATTAAATTATAAAATCATGATAAAGAAGAAAATCATAATTTGCGCCCTCGTGGCAGCAGTATTGGCCGTAGCGACAATACTTTTACTCCCCAAGAGCGCCAAGCCAAGTGACGTAAAGTGGACAACCACCACAGTGGCTAAGCAGAGTATCATACAGAGCATCACTGCAACGGGCACCATCGAGCCAGTGACCTTGGTCGACGTCGGTACGCAGGTGTCGGGAATCTTGACCAATCTCTATGTAGACTACAATAGTGTAGTGAAAAAGGGGCAGGTGATAGCCGAGCTCGACAAAAGCACCTTGATCTTGGATCGCAACAGCAACCGCAATAGTGTGGCGGTAGCTCAAACAACGCTCAATTATCAAGAATCGAGCTTCAATCGCACCAAGGCACTACACGAGAAGAGTCTTATCGCAGATAGCGAATACGACTTGGCTCTATTCGACTATGAGTGCGCAAAGAACAACCTTGAGATCGCTAAAAACACCTTGGCTCGCTCGGAGATCAACCTTGGATATGCGACAATCTATTCACCCATCGACGGTGTGATTATCTCACGAAGCGTCGAGGAGGGACAGACTGTGGCTTCGAGCTTCAGCACTCCAACTCTATTCACCGTGGCGGCCGACCTGAGCGATATGCGAGTTATAGTCGACGTAGATGAGGCCGATATAGGCAACGTGGAGGTGGGTCAACAAGCAACCTTTACGGTCGATGCATTCCCATTAGACACCTTCGAGGGTGTGGTTACCGAGGTGCGCCAAGAGGCAATCGTCGAGAGCAATGTAACAACCTACGAGGTAGTTGTGTCGGCTGCAAACCCCGATCTTAAGCTCAAACCGGGTCTTACGGCAAGTGTCGAGGTGTTTGTATTGAATGTTGCCTGCGACAAAGTTGTGTCGGCTGCTGCCCTCGCTTTCACTCCTCCAATGCCTGAGGATGCACCCCAAGGAGGACGCCCAACACCCGAAGGATCGGTCGTATGGGTTAAGAGCAGCGATATGCCCGAGCCTCGCATGGTCGAAGTGGGCGTAACCAACGGCATCCTAACCGAGATTATCGGCGAGGTTAACATCGGCGATGAGGTCGTAACAGGCATGGAAGTTAGTCGCTCAATGCCAGCAGGCGGCCCTCCCTCAGGCAGTGGCGAGTCGAGCCCATTCCTACCAAAGCACCCCGGTCAAAAATAGGAGGGCAGCTTTATGGGCAAAAAAGTAATTGAATTAAAAAACGTCGCTCGCCACTTCCAAGTGGGTGATGAGACTGTCAAAGCGTTGCGCGGAGTCTCCTTCTCGATCGAGGAGGGTGAGTTCGTAACGATCATGGGAACCTCGGGTAGTGGCAAGAGTACGCTACTCAACATCTTGGGATGTTTGGATATGCCCACCTCGGGTGAATTCTACCTCGATGGAATCTCTGTAGCGGGCATGAGTAAGAACCAGAGTGCAGGGCTACGCAACCAAAAAATTGGATTTATCTTCCAGAACTACAACCTATTGGCCAAAACCACAGCAGTGGCCAATGTCGAACTACCACTACTCTACTCTCCGGGAGTCTCGGCCGCCGAACGACAGGCAAGAGCCATCGAGGCACTCGAGGCGGTAGGCTTAGGCGATAGACTATACCACAAAAGCAACCAGATGAGTGGTGGTCAGATGCAGCGTGTGGCCATAGCCCGAGCTTTGGTAAACCGCCCTGCGGTGATCCTCGCCGATGAGGCTACCGGAAACCTCGACACACGCACCTCGTTCGATATTTTGGTGTTGATGCAGAAGCTACACTCCGAGGGGCGAACTATTATCTTCGTTACACACAACCCCGAGATGGCCGAATTCTCGTCGCGCAATATTATGCTTCGCGATGGGCAGATCAAAAGTGATACTATAAACCTCAACGTAAGTAGCGCCAGCGAGGCATTGGCCGCACTCCCTATTGTTGAGGATTAAAAAAGAAGAATATGAAGATAACAAATTTAACATCTATAGCCATCAAGGCATTGGGCAACAACAAGATGCGCGCCTTCCTTACTATGTTGGGTATCATCATTGGCGTGGGCTCGGTGATCACTATGCTCGCCATTGGTCAAGGCTCGAAGGCAAGTATCAATTCGCAGATCTCGGAGATGGGCTCCAATATGATTATGATTCAGCCCGGCGAGGATCGTCGCGGTGGAGTTATGCAGGATGCCTCATCGATGCAGACCCTCAAATTGGATGACTTCCAGTCATTACTCTCGCGCAGCGATATCTTGGCAGCGGTAAGCCCCGTTGTCTCGGCCTCGGGTCAGTTTATCTATGCTGGCAATAACTATCCCTCGTCGATGACTGGCGTTACCAGCGACTACCTCACTATCCGCCAACTTAAGATGGAGAGTGGCACAATGTTTAGCGAGATGGATATCCGAACCTCGGCCAAGGTGTGTGTGATTGGTAAGACCATCCAAGAGAATCTATTCCCCGATGGCGAGGATCCTGTGGGTAAAATCATCCGTTTCAAGACCATCCCTATGCGCGTGGTGGGAGTATTGGAGGAGAAGGGCTACAATACGATGGGTATGGATCAGGATGCGATAGTCCTTGCACCCTACACATGTGTAATGAAGCGCATTTTGGCCATCACCTACCTTAGTCAGATCTACGCAAGTGCCGTAAATGAGGACGATACCGACGAGGTGATCGAGGAGATCACAGCGCTACTACGCGAGAATCACAAGCTCACAGAGACAGCCTCCGACGACTTCTCGATCCGCTCGCAGCAGGAGTTGGCAAGCATGCTTAATTCGACAAGTAGCTTAATGACAACCCTCTTGGCGTGTGTGGCGGCTATATCGCTTATTGTCGGAGGAATTGGAATTATGAATATTATGTATGTCTCGGTCACCGAGCGCACAAAGGAGATTGGTCTGCGTATGTCGGTGGGTGGTCGCGGAGTCGATATCTTGGCTCAGTTCCTTATCGAGGCTATTATCATTAGTATCGCCGGTGGTGTTATCGGAGTACTCTTGGGGTGCGCTGCGGCGTGGGGTGTTCACTACTTCGCCTCGTGGCCGGTGCAGGTCGAGAGCTGGACAATATTGCTTTCATTTGCTGTCTGTAGTGTTACAGGTGTATTCTTTGGGTGGTATCCCGCTAAAAAAGCAGCTGCACTCAACCCAATTGATGCTATTCGTTACGAATAAAATTGTATCTTTGCAGTGATGAAGATCGACTTTTCAAATAATAAATTCCGCATGGCCACTCTCCAGCTCTTAGGCTGGGGTGTGGTCATCGGCACTACACTCTATTGGAGCTTTGGGTCGAATAGTGGCGGTATTGACTCATTTGCATTGGCGCAGCTTTCGATTAACGTTGCTATTTTTTTGGTTATCTACCTGCTTAACTACTTCGTTATTATTCCACGATATCTGTTTCAGGAGCGTCGTGGAGGCTATTTTTTAGTAAATTTAGTGTTTGTTGCCTTCCTGTTGTGTTGTTCTTCAATGGTCAATAGTAGCGGATTACTCGATACTTTTAAGCCCGAGGGGATGCCACCACGACCTATGGGTGGATATATCTATTTGGCACGCGACCTGATTAGCTACATCTTGATGATTGGCCTTGTCACAGCTATGCGACTTGCAGACCGATTAGAGAAGAGCGAGATGGCACTAAAGGAGGCCGAGGGGGCAAGGGTCAAAGCCGAACTCGACAACCTACGCAGTCAGATCAACCCACACTTCCTGCTCAACACACTCAACAACATCTACGCCCTAACGGCAATCGACACCGAGCGTGCACAGAAAACCATCAAGGAGCTCAGCAACCTGCTGCGTTATATCCTCTACGACAACCTCTGCGAGCGCGTATCGCTCAAAGGCGAAGTGGAGTTCCTACGCACCTACATCGAGCTAATGAGCATCCGCCTACCACGCAAAGTTGTACTCACGACGCAGTTCGATATTGCCGAGGATTGCGCCACCCAGATCGCCCCACTGATCTTTATTTCGCTTGTCGAGAATGCTTTCAAACATAGCGTGAGCGCCGATGGCGAAGGGTTTATCTCGATCCGCTTCGAGGATCGCCCCACAACGGGCGAGGTGATACTTTCGATCGAGAATAGCAACAATGCCAAGGCCGACGAAGACAAAAGCGGCCACGGAATAGGCCTCGAGCAGGTACGACGCCGTTTGGAGCTGATCTACCCCTCGGCGCACTGGTGGGAGGTGAGCCAAAGCGAGGTGGTATACCGCAGCACGTTAACCATCAAAGAACCAAGACGATGAAGCTAAGGACAATAGTAATAGACGATGAACCTTTGGCAGCAATGCTCTTGGAGGGATATGTCGCACAGACCCCATTCCTCGAGCTCGTGGCGACCTTTTCCACAGCTGTCGAGGCTATGAATAGCGCGGAATTAGCCACGGCCGATCTTCTGTTTTTGGATATCCAGATGCCAACGCTAACAGGGTTAGAGTTTAGCCGCATGGTCGACCCTCGCACCCGAATTATCTTCACCACAGCCTTTAACCAATATGCAATTGATGGCTATAAGGTCAACGCCTTGGACTATCTTCTCAAACCCATCTCGTATGTCGATTTCTTGACAGCTGCCCAAAAGGCCGCCGATTGGTACCGTCTCAAGGAGCAAGCCGATGTACACACTGCGCCCAGCGAAGCTGAGCACGAGATCGAATCAATCTACGTCAAGTCCGAATATAAGCTACTACGCATCGAGCTCAGCGAGATCGAATATATCGAGGGATTGAAGGATTACGTCAAATTTCACGTCGACTCCTCTCCCAAACCAATCATCTCGCTGATGAATATGAAGCGAGTAGAGGAGTTATTACCCTCCGACCAATTTATTAGAGTGCATCGCTCATTTATAGTGCGCAAGGATAAGATCAAGGTTATTGAACGCAATCGCATACTCTTCGGCAAGGAGTATATCCCCATCGGCGAAAGCTACAAACAGCAGCTACAAGAGTATCTTAATATTCATTTAGGAAAATAGCTTAATGAAAGAGTATCGCACCTTTGCAATATTATTTTTTTCATGATATTATTTTTTCATGATATTATTTATATATTTGTGACTTCAAGTAGATTATAAAAAAGAGAACATAAAATGGAAATCAAAGTATTAGGAACAGGTTGCGCAGGGTGCAAAGCATTGGAGGCAACCGTGAGAGATGTCGTAAACGAACTCGCTCTCGATGCATCGGTCGAAAAGGTCGAGGATCTTATGGAAATAATGAACTACAACGTGATGGCAATGCCCGGCTTGGTTGTCGATGGTAAAGTTGTTTCGGCGGGCAAAAAACTATCGACAAGCGAGGTAAAGGCAATATTAAACAAATAATTACAGGCAGATGAAAAGAGGAATAATTGCACTATTTGCACTTATGGCGCTCGCATCTTGCGGCAATGCCAACACTACTAAAAGTACCACGAGCACCGAGAGCAGTAGCTGCTGCCCAGCAGAGACTAAGGCCACGACGGAGTCAGGTATCGTAGAGGTGCTATATATGCACGGCAAGCAGCGTTGTGCAACCTGCATTGCAATCGGCAAGGAGGCTGAGGCCTACATCGAGGAGTTGGGAAGCGACAAGGTGGTAATGAAAACCATTGATTTTTCGACCGTCGAGGGTGAGAAGATCGCCGACAAATATGAGATTGCAAGCTCATCGCTAATCGTAGTGAAAGATAGTATGGTCGACAACATCACCGCTATGAGTTTCCAATTCGCACGCAACAATCCCGAGCAATTTAAGAAAAACCTTGGCGAGTCAATCCAAAAGATGCTCGACTAATGGAGTGGATACAAACGCTACTTGACAGCAGTACGACGCCCATATTGACAGCCTTTCTGTTAGGTTTACTAACGGCTGTTTCGCCCTGCCCACTTGCCACGAACATCACGGCAATCGGCTTTATTAGTCGCGATTTGGAGTCTGGTGGTCGTATCTTTCGCAATGGGTTGCTCTACACATTAGGGCGCGTTATGGGCTACACGGTGTTGGGGGTCATCCTTATCACCATCTTGCGCGGAGGTTCATCGCTCTTTCATATCCAGAAAGTTATCTCGAAATATGGCGAGATGCTGCTCTCCCCCGCTCTTATCCTAATTGGCCTCTTTATGCTCTTTGGCGATAAACTCAAGCTGCCAAGCTTTGGATTTAGTGGTGCGGGAAGCGAGAAGCTAAAGGGTCGAGGCGGTGTTGGGACGATGCTTTTGGGCGTACTATTTTCTCTTGCCTTTTGTCCCACGAGCGGCGTTTTTTACTTCGGGATGCTTATTCCGATGTCTGCTACGGCTACGGGTGGATACTTGATGCCAGTTGTGTTTGCCATAGCTACGGCACTACCTGTGGTTATCGTGGCGTGGGTTTTGGCATATAGCGCCCGCGAAATTAGCCGTGTCTACAACCGTATCAAGGTGTTTCAAAAATGGTTCTCGCGGATCGTAGCTTTGCTATTTATAGCCGTGGGAATCTATTATGGTATAATATTCTACTTATAAAAGGATGAAGATTTTAATTTTATGTACCGGCAATAGCTGCCGCAGCCAGATGGCACACGGATTTTTGCAATCATTCGACAAATCATTAGAGGTCTTTTCGGCAGGCACCGAGGCAAGCGGAAAGCTCAATGAGGGGGCTGTAAAGGCGATGGCCGAAGTTGGCATAGATATCTCGACTCACACGTCCGACTCGGTGACGAAATATTTAGGCGAGCCATGGGACTATGTGATCACAGTCTGCGGAGGTGCCAACGAGAGTTGCCCAGCATTCGTGGGTGAAGTCGCGCACCGCCTGCATATCGGCTTCGATGATCCTTCGCATGCAATTGGCTCACCCGATTTTATTGAGAGTGAGTTCAGCAGGGTGCGCAATGAGATCAAGGATAGATTTTATCAATTTTACACTCAGATACGATGATACAACAATTTGCAGATTGGTTAGTTTACGATCTTTTCGGGATCGAGGCTTCGACGCACTTAGGTGCAGCGGTAAATTTCTTTTTCTACGACACCATCAAGATCCTTATCCTGCTCTTTATAATAAGTGCTATTATGGGGATTGTCAATGCGTACTTGCCTATTGAGAAGCTGCGCAACTTTCTCACAACTCGCAAATTATACGGATTCCAATATCTCTTTGCATCGACCTTTGGTGCCATCACCCCCTTCTGCTCATGCTCGTCGATTCCGCTCTTTATCGGCTTTGTCAAGGGTGGTATTCCACTCGGGGTCACCTTTGCTTACCTGATCACCTCGCCACTTGTCAACGAGGTTGCTGTAGCGATGTTCCTTGGGCTCTTTGGGCTTAAGGCGACACTAATTTATGTCGGTTCGGGCATTCTTCTCGGCTCAATTGGCGGATGGTTCCTCGGACGATTTAAGCTCGAAGGGGAACTCAGCCCATGGATCCAGCAGATCCAAGCAAGTAGTCAGCAGACAGCTATGGAGTGGGAGGAGGAGAAAATTCCTTTTCTTAATAGGCTACCTCAAATCCTCAAGGATGCCCGCGGGATTGTCAGCGGCGTTGTGATATACATCATCATCGGTATCGCCATCGGTGCCGCGATGCACGGATATGTCCCCGAAAACTTCTTTGCCGAGGCTCTTTCGGCAGATAGGTGGTACTCTGTGCCACTCGCCACACTGCTTGCTGTGCCGATGTATGCCAATGCTGCAGGCATCGCGCCAATCATCCAAGTCTTTGTGGCTAAGGGGGTTCCGATGGGCACAGCGCTGGCCTTTATGATGGCCGTAGTGGGTCTCTCCTTCCCCGAGGCTACCCTACTTAAGAAGGTGATGTCGTGGAAGCTGATCGGAATATTTTTCGGCACAATCAGCCTCGCTATTATAGCCTTAGGCTACTTCTATAACTTGGTGTTATAGCGGCGAATAAGTTGCGTGAGAACCACCACACAGCTCACCGCAGCCACTACCCAAACAATAGAAATATACGTGAGCCAAAACGACGCAAAGTAGGCTCCCGCAAGTATTCCTACCGCAAAAATATAGATCTTGAATAGCGCGAAATCAACCATCGAGAATTGATTTGCCGAACGGTGAATCTTTTCCAAAAACTTTTTCATAGCTATCTGAGTTTAAATCGGGCAACCTCACTCTCACCCGCTATTAAGGTCAAAATATCATCAGCAATCTTGAACCCCGTCACCGAGTCGAGCATAGCAACATACTCCGATTCGGTGGCCATATCGGGACACATCGAGCGCGTAAGGCCAAGCGGAGATAGTTCGAGCGAGCCACCCTTACCAATGGCATAATTGCCCATAAGCAAGTTGCAAGAGCCCCGCCCACCTAACGCCATATCAGCCCTAAAAATCAGCGTATAGGCTTCACTATCAGCCACAACCGCCACATCACGACCATTAAGCACCTCAAGCCGCCACGAGGTCAACGCCAAATCCATCGACTCGTGCTGCACAGAAGATTTAGTGGCAGCACATCCGCCCATGATCAGTAGAAGTAGTAATATTGCAATCTGTTTCATCGCTCAAAAATATTACTCCTCTATTTTATTCAAAAAATCAACCACTCTTCGTGCTACAGCATAAGCTAAATTTACCGGCACAGCATTACCAATCTGTTTATATGCCTGAACATCTGAACATTTAAAAGTCCAATCATCGGGAAATGTTTGTATTCGGGCGGATTCTCTTATAGTCAAAGGTCGTGTCTCTATAGGATGACACCGCTCTGTCTGCTTCATTGCAGGAGCACATACGATAGTCAAACTTGGAGCTTTCATTGACAATCTTCTTGCAAGTCCAGTTTTTCCTCCACCTAAATAAAAACAGCCTCCCATATATTCCTTTTGGATATCTATAGGTAAATCACGCCAAAAACCACCTTCTGGCACAAGTTTCATTACATCTTCCTTTTTCTTGCTATATTTTATCGAATTTGACTTAGGGACATCCGTATCATACAATTCGCCTTTATTAAATGCATCAGAAACAGTTAATACTCTATTATACGGTTCGGGATATGAAAAATCTACAATTCTATCTGCATAATCATTTCTAATGCCAACAACAATTAGCCTCTCTCTCTTCTGAGGCACACAATAATACATCGCTTGAAGAACTTTTGGGGTTACTACTTTGTAACCAAGCTCCTCAAAAGTCATAATTATTGTCTCTAATGTCTTGCCTCCATCATGACTTAATAACCCCTTTACATTCTCAGCTACAAATATTTTAGGATTAACCTCCTTAACACAACGCGTAAACTCGTAAAACAAAGTACCCCTTGTATCTTCGAAGCCTCGTTTCTTTCCTGCGTAAGAAAATGCTTGACATGGAAAGCCACCTGTAACGACATCTACCTTATTAGCATATTGTGAAAAATCAACATTCTCTATAGCATCCTCAACCACATTCCATTTCGGCCTATTATATCTTAATGTTGCACACGCATGCTTATCTATCTCATTTAATAACACATTGTTAATACCCGCTTTTTCAAAACCAATCGCAAGACCTCCTGCTCCTGCAAATAGTTCTACAGATGAATAGTTTCTTTTTGGGGTCACACACATTTGCTCATCCCATTTAGTTTCAAAGACTCTCCTAATTGGCTCATAACTTTCAAGTTGACTACGCGAAAATGTATAATCCATAATTGTTTGCCCACTCTGAGGAATTAGCCGTCCAGATCTTATCCAATCTTGCAGTCTTGCAATTGATATATTCAGCAAATTACTAACTTCGTCTATTGTGAATTGTAGCTGCATCTTATTTCTTAATTTTAAAATTTGAAAAACCTTCATACTTTTCAAAAGCTAATAAATAGACACTTGTAAGTACATCTAAAGATTTCCCTTTCAACTCCTGCATAACACTATTCTGCTTAACTTTTGACCCTTTACTTCTTACCACGTCCGAAATTACCACCGGCAACACTTCACACAACTTAAGAAATGCATCGTCAGCACCTATCACACGACTATATAATTTATCTATTGACACTCGTCTAATATTATTATTTGGCTCTTGCTTTTGACCATCTAAGGTTACAACCCAAGGGATATCTCGACTATGTGGAGCGATAACCTCTACCAGCATACATAAGGCACTTGGATCAGATATCAATGTTGACTGCATCCTCATAAATGTTTTTGCAGATGAAGAAGAATTCATTGTATTATGTTTATTTTTCAATTCACAATATATCTTTTGTTTTGAATTAACAATATCATATCCAGTCTGAGGAACACTCCAATCGACACCTATGTACTTAAATATATTCTGATGGAAGTATCCAATAGTATTAGAATTTGTCTTATCTAATTGGCGAATAACTTCTGCTTCAATTGTATCTTTAATTGTCTGATTATAAACGTAAGAATCAAACGTTAGTTTAATTGGATCAATTAAGTTCTCATTAAATTTTCTAAGATCAATATTAAAACTGTACGCAGCAACAACCTCTGCAACATGGTTATACAAATCAATATCCTTAATAAAAGATAGTCCATATTTTCTCATACGCTCATTATTTTTTTACAAATATAAAAATTGTAATAATAATATCCAAATTAACACATATTGACGATAACAAAAAAAAGAGATAACCCGAAAGTTATCTCCCCCAAAAAAATGCAATTAATAAACTCAACTACTCTTGTGGTTGCGTTTTGTCTGGTGCTGGGCGCTCTGGGCGTGGCTCGCCATTACGTTGCTTACCTTTTGGTTGCTCGTCTTGCTCTTTGCCTTTTCCCTCTTTTCCCTCATTGCACTCTTTACCTTGTGGTCCTCTGCGGCCTTGCTCGCCACGTTGACCATGTTGTTGACCCTTGGTGTGAGCTAACATAAGAGCATATTCAACTTTCTGCTCGTCGCTCAATACCTTCATGATCTCGAGCATGTGTGCCTTCTGAGCCTCCATTTGCTCCTCCATCTTCTCCTTCATCGCCTCACGATCTGGACGCTCTGCCTTTGGCTCATCAGCCTCTGGTTTTGCACCGCGCTCGGGCTTGTTCTCCTCGCGGAGTTTAGCATACTTGAGATTGATTGCAAGGATCTTCGACTCTTGAGCATCGGTTAGCTCCAACTTCTGATCCATCTCGTCGGTCATTATCTCAGCCATCTTCTCGGGCGTTTGGCGCTCACCACCCCTCTGAGGGCCTCTACCCTGCTGTGGTTGGGCTGCTGCTGAGAGCGCGAAAAGAGATAGCATCAATGCTGCTGACAATGTTTTAATTCTTAAGGTTTTCATACGAAAATTTTTATTTTAATGATTAATTTATGTTTAACGTTATTCCCATTCCACCACTCTTTGCATATGGCTTTGTGGAGGCTTCACAACAATAGAACACCAATGTGCCAGAAAGTTAAAAGCAGTGAAGAAAAAAAGTTTTTTTATTTAAATTTAACTTCCTGAATTCAACTTGTAAATGCAACTGAGGAATTGGGAAGTTGCAGAGAATGAGATAAAATATTTTTTCAGAGAGGAAAGAGAGGTAAAACTCTCCTTCGCTCCGCTGAATGGAATA
>JBCQVM010000004.1:0-71853 GCA_047173105.1 Rikenellaceae bacterium | reverse complement strand
CCACGTCATTCCCACCCCCACGTCATTCCCGCCCACCCACACGTCATTCCCGCCCACCCACACGTCATTCCCGCGTAGGCGGGAATCTCACCGCGACGTTTAATGTACTCTTTCGAATAGATTCCTGCCTCCGCAGGAATGACGTTCAAGGTTTCCTTTTTCCCCACCACGTCATTCCCACCCCCACGTCATTCCTGCGAAGGCAGGAATCTCACCGCGACGTTTAATGTACTCTTTCGAATAGATTCCTGCCTCCGCAGGAATGACGTTCATTTTCCATTTTCCATTTCTTTATACTTTTGCAAAAAAAATAACCCACCAAAAAAACCAACAAACCATAACCCAATCCCCAAAATAAACCAACATCTCAAACCACCAACTCCCCATGACTTCGAAAGTGTAATCTCTGCACAATATTTGCCCTTAACCACCGAAAAGTGATGAGCAAAAATAGTTTATAAAAAATTTTGTTTTTACTTTTTTCTTTTCTACTTTTGTCACAGAGAGATATTTAGAGAGATGAAAAATATGAACCTACATACACATTGTTGGCATTCTTTACACTTTTGCGAGTCGTAAGGATGCAGCCTCTTTATATATAATAATAGATTAGAAATTAACAATAAATTATATTAATGAGTCCTGTCGCACTTGCGGTAGGGCTCATTTTTTTATAGATATTTAGACGATGAAAAGTTATCAAGTAGATTCAAAAGGCTATTACGGAGAGTTCGGTGGTGCATATATCCCCGAGATCCTCCATAAGGTGGTCACAGAGCTTCAATCCCGATACTTAGAGGTGATCCGCGACGAGAGCTTTCTGGCCGAATATAACGCACTTCTGCGCGACTATGTGGGACGCCCCTCGCCCCTCTACTTCGCACGTAGACTCTCCACGAGGTATAACTGTCGAATCTATCTCAAGCGTGAGGATCTTAACCACACCGGAGCCCATAAGATCAATAACACCATCGGGCAGATCCTTTTGGCTCGTCGCATGGGCAAAACCAGAATCATCGCCGAAACGGGAGCAGGTCAGCATGGAGTGGCTACGGCTACGGTCTGTGCCTTGATGAATATGGAGTGCATCGTCTATATGGGCAAAACCGACGTGGAACGGCAGCATATCAACGTGGAGAAGATGAAGATGTTAGGTGCTACGGTGATCCCCGTGACCTCGGGCAATATGACTCTCAAAGATGCCACCAATGAGGCGATCCGCGACTGGTGCTGCAACCCCTCCGACACATTCTATATCATCGGCTCCACGGTGGGGCCTCACCCATATCCCGATATGGTCGCTCGCCTGCAATCCGTTATCAGCGAGGAGATTAAGCACCAATTGCAGGAGCATGAGGGTCGCAACTATCCCGACTATTTGATCGCTTGTGTGGGGGGCGGAAGCAATGCTGCGGGGACGATATATCACTACCTCGACGATGAGCGAGTGAAGATAATCTTGGCCGAGGCGGGAGGCTTAGGAGTCGAAAGCGGAGAGACTGCGGCGACGATCCAGATAGGCAGAATGGGCATTATACATGGCTCTCGAACCTATGTGATGCAGGACGAAGATGGCCAAATAGTTGAGCCTTATTCGATCTCGGCAGGTCTGGATTACCCCGGAATTGGGCCTATTCATGCCAACCTCGCAGCTCAGAATCGTGCGACGATAGTGGCGGTAAACGACGATGAGGCGATCTCTGCGGCCTATAATCTCACTCGCCTCGAGGGAATCATCCCCGCTTTGGAGTCGGCACATGCTTTGGGGGTGTTCGATCGGATCGAGTTCAAGCCCGACGACCTAATTGTTTTGACAGTCTCGGGTAGGGGTGACAAAGATATTGAGACCTATTTAGCTAATTATAAGGAGGATAAGCGATGAAAAGTTATAAGTATAGAACCAACGTGCGCCGCATGCTTGGCGACCTGCACACTCCGGTAAACATCTACCTCAAGGTGCGCGATATATTCCCTCAGTCGGCGCTTATGGAGAGCTCGGATTACCATGCGGGCGAGAATTCGATGTCATATATAGCCCTCTCGCCCATGGCCTCGATCGCAGTGAACCGTGGCAGGGTTACCAAAACATATCCCGATAAGAGCGTCGAGGAGTACGATTTGAGCGCTGAGCGTAGTGTGGAGGCATCCATCGAGGAGTTTATCGGCAGCTTCTGCGTGAGTGGTGAGCAGAGTGAGGTGTGCGGTCTTTATGGCTATACCACCTTTAATTCGGTGCGTTATTTCGAGAATATCGATATCGTGGAGAGTAGCGACAAAACCAATGATGCCCCCGATATCCTCTATATTTTATATCGTTATGTGTTGTGCTTCAACCCCTTGCGTAATGAGTTAACCTTGGTCGAGATGTTGGCCGATTCAGAGGCAAGTGGTCTGGATCAGATCGAGCAGGCACTCAACAATCGCAACTTCTCCTCCTACGATTTCGCCACTTCGGGCGCTTCGTATAGCACCCTGACCGACGAGGAGCATCGGGCGAACGTACGTCGAGGCATTGCCCACTGTCTGCGTGGTGATGTGTTCCAGATTGTCCTATCGCGCCGATTTGTGCAACCTTATGTGGGTGATGATTTCAAGGTCTATCGAGCCTTGCGTAGCATCAACCCCTCGCCATATCTCTACTATTTCGACTTCGGAGGCTTTAGGATCTTTGGCTCCTCGCCCGAGACCCACTGCAAGGTGAGCGGCCGCAGGGCATATATCGACCCTATCGCCGGAACCACCAAACGCACGGGCGATGCACAGTGTGATCGAGAGGCTGCCCAGCAGCTTTTGGCCGACCCCAAGGAGGGTGCCGAGCATGTTATGTTGGTCGATTTGGCTCGAAATGATCTCAGCCGGAACTGCCACAATGTGGAGCTACTTTTCTATAAAGAGGCACAATATTACAGCCATGTGATCCATTTGGTGAGTCGAGTTGCAGGTGAGCTAAACGAGGGTGTATCGCCTCTAAAATGCTTTGTAGATACCTTTCCAGCGGGCACGCTGAGTGGAGCCCCCAAGGTGCGTGCGATGCAGTTAATCAGCGAGATAGAGCCCCACAACCGCGGAGCGTACGGCGGATGCATCGGTTTTATAGGTCTGAATGGCGATCTGAACCAAGCCATCACAATCCGCACTTTCGTGAGTCGCAACAACGAATTGTGGTTGCAGGCGGGCGGAGGAATCGTGGCTCGAAGCAATGACGAATATGAGTTGCAGGAGGTCAATAATAAGTTAGGAGCTCTGAAAAGGGCGATCGACATGGCATGTGAACTTAAAAATTAGAGGCGATGAAGATATTGATTTTTGATAATTACGACTCATTTACATATAACCTACTCCATGTTGTTCGAGAGTTGGGCTACAAGGATGTCGAGGTGCATCGCAACGATTGCATTTCGCTCGATGATATCGATCGCTTCGACAAAATTATTCTCTCTCCCGGGGCGGGAATCCCATCCGAGGCGGGGCTATTGCTCCCTCTTATCGAGCGCTATGGCTCCTCGAAGTCGATCTTGGGAGTCTGCTTAGGTCATCAAGCTATTGGCGAGGCCTATGGGGCTGATCTGGAGAATCTTATCGAGGTCTACCACGGAGTGCAAACAGCTATCTCGATTATCGCAGACGATCCTCTATTCGAGGGATTGGAGCGTGAAATAATGGTCGGTCGTTACCATTCATGGGTGGTTCGAGGCGAAGGTTTGCCAAGCTGCTTGGAGGTGACAGCGGTGAGTGCCGAGGGGCAGATCATGGCTATTCGCCATCGTAAGGCAGATGTTTGTGGAATCCAGTTTCATCCCGAGTCGGTGTTGACCCCCGATGGGCGTAGGATAATTAGTAACTTTCTGAAAAAATAGGGATAAGATGAAAAATATATTATATAAATTGTTTACACATCGCTACTTAGGGCGAGAGGAGGCTCGTGATATTTTGCAAAATATTGCTCTTGGGAAGTATAATGATGCCCAGATAGCATCGCTTGCCACGGTCTTTTTGATGCGCAATATCTCGGTCGAGGAGCTATCAGGGTTCCGTGATGCGCTGCTCGAGATGTGTATTCCGGTGGAGTTGGATGACCTCTCGCCGATAGATATTGTCGGCACGGGAGGAGATGGCAAAAACACTTTTAATATCTCTACGGCCTCCTGCTTCGTGGTCGCTGCGGCGGGCTATCCTGTTGTGAAACATGGAAATTATGGGGCAACTTCGGTGAGTGGTGCGAGTAACGTTGTGGAGCAGCATGGCGTGAAATTCACCTCCGATGGAGCCAAGTTGCGCCGATCAATCGAGCAGTGCAATATCGCATATCTCCACGCTCCACTCTTTAACCCTGCCCTCAAGGCTGTGGCTCCTGTGCGTAAGGCATTGGGCGTGAGGACTTTTTTTAATATGTTAGGCCCTCTTGTCAACCCCTGCAAGCCGCGTTATCAGCTTTTGGGAGTCTACAATTTGCCACTTTTGCGTCTCTATAGCTACACCTATCAGGCGGCAGGAACTCACCATGCGGTGGTGCATAGCCTCGATGGATACGACGAAATTTCGCTCACTTCGGACTTTAAGATTGCCACCTCGCTCGCCGAGAAGATCTACACACCCGAGTCGTTAGGTTTCGCCCGATACGAGGAGCAGGAGCTTTTCGGAGGCGATACGATCGAGGCCGCGGCTCAGATTTTCAGCTCAGTTTTGGAGCGTAGCTCAACGGCAGCGCAGCGCGATGTGGTTATCGTCAATGCTGCATTCGCCATCCAAGTTCGCTGCCCCGAGAAGAGTATCGAGGAGTGTATTGCCGAGGCTCGTGAGTCGCTCGAAAGTGGTCGTGCCGAGGCAACATTCCGCAATTTTTTGGAATTAAATAGCTAAAGGGTATGAAGGATATTTTGACAGAGATTGTAGATAATAAGCGCCTTGAGGTAGCTCGTGAGCAGCTTCTGATCCCCATGAGCGAGCTTCGTGCCGCAGCGCAAGAGTTGCCCGCAGTGCGCTCGATGAGTCGCGCTCTTGCTGAGTCTCAGAGTGGTATCATCGCCGAATTCAAGCGTCGATCGCCCTCAAAGGGGTGGATCAATGAGATGGCCGATGCCTCGAAGATCCCTGCGGCGTATGCTTCGGCAGGCGCTTCGGCTCTCTCGATTCTCACCGATCGCAGCTACTTTGGTGGTTCGCTCGACGACCTCTTGGTGGCTCGCCCCTCTGTCTCAATTCCGATCCTGCGCAAAGAGTTTATCGTGGATGAGTACCAGATATACCAATCGAGGGTGAGTGGAGCCGATGCCATTTTGCTAATCGCCGCAGCGCTCGAGGTAGAGCAGTGCAGTGACTATGTTGAGCTTGCCACCTCGCTTGGCCTCGAGGTGCTTTTGGAGCTGCACAGTGCAAGCGAGATGGAGTATATCCACCCAAAAGTTGCGATGGTCGGAATCAATAACCGCAATTTGGGCACGTTCCACACCGATGTAGCCAACTCGTTCGAGCTTGCGGCATTGCTCCCTGAGGGTGTTGTCAGAGTCTCGGAGAGTGGTATCTCGGCACCCGAGACGGTTGGTGCGTTGCGCAAAGCGGGCTATCGTGGTTTCTTGATAGGCGAGAACTTTATGCGAGGTGATGATCCTGCGCTCTCGCTCCAACAATTTATTGGTGAGGTGCGATGATTGGCGGACGGTTGATAAAGGTGTGTGGCATGCGTGAGGCGGAAAATATCCTTGCGGTGGATGCTTTGGGGGTCGATATGATAGGTTTTATCTTCTATTCTCGCTCGCCTCGCTTTGTCGCAAAGTTGCCCGCGATGATGCCCAAGGAGGCCAAGAGGGTAGGGGTCTTTGTCGATGCTACGCTCGAAGATATTGGCTTGGCAGTCAAGCTCTACGGGCTCGATTTTGTGCAGCTGCATGGCGGTGAGTCGCCCGAGGAGGTGGTGCGGGTGGCAGCATTGGGGGTTAAAACGATCAAGGCTTTTGCTGTTGATGCTAAGTTCGATTTCGCCTCTACTCAGCCCTATGCCGAGGTGTGCGACCTGCTGCTTTTCGATACTAAGTGTGCGAGCTGTGGCGGCTCGGGTCGGCAGTTCGATTGGAGCCTTTTGCAGCGATATCGGGGTCGGGTGCCATTTCTGTTGAGTGGCGGCATTGGCGGCGATAACATCGCACAGATCGAGGCTTTCGACCATCCGCAGTTGGCGGGTTATGACCTGAATAGTCGTTTCGAAGTGGATAAGGCGCTAAAGGATGTGGCGCAAATAGATAGGTTTTTAAGTGAGTTAAAATGCAGAATATGAATAGAATAAATCAACTCTTTGAGAGTGTGCAGGAGGATATATTGTCGATCTACTTCTGCGCTGGTACCCCTCGGCTCGACAACACCTGCGAGGTGATCGAGGCGGTGGAGGCAGCAGGGGTGAGCATGGTCGAAATCGGAATCCCATTTAGTGACCCAATGGCCGATGGCGTGGTGATCCAAAATGCTGCGACCGATGCCCTGCGCAACGGAATGTCGTTACGGTTACTCTTTGAGCAGCTGCACGATGTGCGCTCCAAGGTCTCGATCCCGCTAATATTGATGGGCTACCTCAATCCCATTATGCAGTATGGTTTTGAGGAGTTCTGCCGAAGTTGTAGCAGCTGTGGTATTGATGGGGTGATCATCCCTGACCTCCCCTTTGGTGACTACCAGCGTGACTATCGTGCTGTGGCCGAGCGTTACGATGTGAAAGTGATTATGTTGATCACCCCCGAGACCAGCCTCGAGCGCATCGAGGAGATTGATCGCAACACCGATGGCTTTATATATATGGTATCGTCGGCCGCAACGACCGGTGCGCAGAGCGATTTTGATAGCTCCAAGCGAGCCTATTTCGATCGGATCAACGCCATGAATCTGCGCAACGAGCGAATGATAGGCTTCGGAATATCGAACAAAGCGACCTTCGAGGCGGCCTGCAAAGGTGCCCGTGGTGCGATTGTTGGCAGTCGTTTTGTGACACTGTTGGCAGAGGAGGGCGATCCAGCAAGGGCTATCGAGAGGCTCAAAGAGTTGCTTGAAAAGTAGAAACTAAAACTAAAAAAATATGATAAGATTAGCAATGCAGGCCAAAGGCCGACTAAACGAAGATAGTATAACGCTACTCAAAGAGGTGGGCGTATATATCTCATCGAGCAAGCGTAAGTTGTTGACCAAGAGCGAGAGCTTCGATTTGGAGGCGCTATTTTTGCGTGACGACGATATCCCCCAAGCCGTTGCGATGGGGGTTGCCGATATCGGTATAGTGGGGCTCAACGAGGTCGAGGAGAAGGGCTTCGAGGTCGATATCGTGCACCGCTTGGGTTGGGGTCGCTGCCGCCTCTCGCTCGCTATTCCCAAGGGTGATGAGTATAGCGGCATTGAGTATTTCAATGGCAAGCGCATTGCTACATCATACCCCAAAATTTTGCGTACCTTCCTCGACAAAAAAAGGATCGATGCCGAGATCCACGAGATCGCTGGCTCGGTCGAAATTGCCCCATCGGTGGGGATGGCTGATGTGATATTCGATATTGTTAGCTCGGGTGGGACGTTGGTTTCCAATGGGTTAAAAGAGGTCGAGGTGGCTTTGGAGTCGGAGGCGGTGATTGTCGCCAATAGATCGCTATGCGAGGAGAAGCGCCACTTGCTCTCTCAGATTTTGTTCCGTATCGAGGCTGTGGGGCGCAGTCGCGGAATGAAGTATGTGCTGCTCAACCTCCCCAAGTCCAAGATCGAGGAGGCTGTAGCTATCCTCCCCGCGATGAAGTCGCCAACCATCCTCCCCTTGGCTCAAGAGGGGTGGTGCTCGATGCATGTTGTGATCAACGAGCGCGAATTATGGGGCAAGATCGAGGAGCTTAAGCAGGTTGGTGCAGAAGATATTTTGGTTCTTTCACTCGAAAAAATGATCTACTAATGGAGACAATAATTTACCCCTCGCGCGAGCAGTGGAATGACTTGACGCGACGAGCCTTAGGTGAGAAAAATATGGTCGCGGAGCGTGTCGCACAGATCCTCGTAAGGGTCAAAAATGGTGGTGACGGTGCGTTGCGTGCTATCTCCAAGGAGATTGATGGAGCAGAGATCTCCGATTTCGAGGTGCCTCAGTCCCAGATAGATGCAGCCGAGGCTCAGATTGGCGAGGAGCTTAAGGCGGCGATAACCCTTGCGGCGGGCAATATCTCGCGCTTTCACTCCGCACAGTGCCCTGCCGAGGTCGATGTAGAGACTATGGCGGGGGTGCGATGTGTGCAGCGCGCAGTGGCTATTCGTCGCGTGGGGCTCTATATTCCGGGAGGTTCAGCACCCCTCTTTTCGACAGTCTTGATGTTGGCTCTGCCGGCTCAGATTGCTGGTTGTCAGGAGGTTATTTTGTCTACGCCACCCAATGCAGCGGGCGAGATCGCACCTGCAATTCTCTATGCAGCAAAGCTTTGTGGTGTGCACAAGATCTTCAAGGTGGGCGGCGCTCAAGCTATTGCAGCTATGGCATATGGTACCGCGACTATCCCCGCTGTCGATAAGATCTTCGGGCCCGGCAACCAATATGTCACCGAGGCCAAGCAGCAAGTATCCTCGCAGGTCGTAGCCGTTGATATGCCTGCGGGCCCTTCGGAGGTGTTGGTGTTGGCCGACAGCACGGCCAATAGCGAATATGTCGCCTCGGATCTACTCTCGCAGGCGGAGCATGGTGCCGATAGTCAGGCGATTTTGGTGTGCAATAGCGAGGTGATAGCCCGCGAGGTGCAGTGTGCAGTTGAGCAGCAATTGGCTCTGCTTGACCGGAGGGATATTGCAGCTAAGGCGTTGCAGAACAGTCGGATAGTGGTGCTTAAGTCGTGCGCCGAGATTATCGAATTTGCCAATCTTTATGCTGCCGAGCACCTTATTATCTCGATGAGCGAGCCGTGGGAGGTTGCTGCACAGATCACAGCTGCCGGGAGCATCTTTATTGGCAACTACACCCCCGAGAGTGCTGGCGATTACGCCTCGGGAACGAACCACACGCTGCCCACTTATGGTTGGGCTCGCTCGTATAGCGGTGTAAATTTAGATAGTTTTATGCGCAAAGTGACCATTCAAGAGATATCGCCCGAGGGATTGAAGTTGATCGGCGCAGCTATCGAGACGATGGCTTCTGCCGAAGGATTGGCGGCTCACAGAAATGCGGTAAGTGTCAGACTAAAAGATATTTAATTATGGACATTCGAAAATTAGTTAGAGAAAATATTCGCTCTCTTGCGCCATACTCCACGGCGCGCGACGATTACCAAGGCGGCGAGTTAGGGATCTTCCTCGATGCCAACGAGAGCCCCTACCAGAATGGCTACAACCGCTATCCTGACCCGCATCAGCGCACCCTGAAGTCGATTATCTCAGCAAAAAAAGGGGTGCCCGCGGCGAATATCTTTATCGGAAACGGCAGCGATGAGCCTATCGATCTGCTCTATAGGATCTTCTGCGAGCCCTCGCGCGACAACGCAATTTCGATCTCGCCGAGCTATGGCATGTATCGCGTTGCGGCAGATATCAACGGGGTCGAGCTGCGCGAGGTGTCGCTCAATGCCGATTTCTCGCTCGATTGCGAGGCGATCTTTGCGGCGTGCGATTCCAATAGTCGATTGCTATTCCTCTGCTCTCCTAATAACCCAACAGCCAACCTGTTAGACGAGATGAGTGTGGAGTATTTAATCAGTAATTTTGGTGGTGTAGTTGTAGTCGATGAGGCCTATATCGACTTCGCAGATAGTTGTGGTTTTGCTCCACGTTTGGCGGAGTTCGAGAATTTAGTCGTTCTGCAAACCCTTTCTAAGGCGTGGGGGATGGCAGGTTTGCGATTGGGTTTAGCCTTTGGCTCGGAGTATATTGTGGAGTTAATGTCGCGAGTAAAATACCCATATAACATAAATGTTGTCACTCAGCACTTGGTCGGCGAGTTGTTGCAAACGCCAATAGATGATAAAGTTACACAGATCGTCGAGCAGCGCAAGAGGATCGAGAGCTCTATCGCCTCGGCGAGTGTGGTGCGACGAGTCTACCCGAGCGACGCCAACTTTTTGCTCATCGAGGTCGACGATGCGCCGAGGGTCTATCAGGCGCTAATTGCCGAGCGAATCATCGTTCGAGATCGCTCGCGAGTGGCACTTTGCACGAACTGTTTGCGCATTAGCGTGGGTACTCCCGAAGAGAATAGTCGTTTAATCGAAATAATAAATGCGTTATGAAAAGAGTCTTAATTATAGATCGTGATGGCACGATCATCGTGGAGCCTCCCGTTGATTATCAAGTCGATAGCCTCGAGAAGCTGGAGTTTAAAGCGGGAGCCATCACCGCACTGAGTCGCATTGCAGAACTCGATTTCGAGCTTGTTATGGCCAGCAACCAAGATGGCTTGGGTACGGCAAGTTTCCCCACAGAGGATTTCGAGGGAGCCCAAAATAAGATGCTCCAAACACTTAGGGGTGAAGGGGTTCTCTTCGACGATATCTTGATCGATCCCTCGCTGCCCGAGGAGAATTCACCCGCGCGCAAGCCCGGAATTGGGATGTTTGGCGCCTACCTCACCGGCGAGTACGATTTGGCAAGTAGCTACGTAATTGGCGACAGACTAACCGATGTGCAGTTGGCCAAAAACTTAGGAGCTAAGGCTATCTATCTCGCTGATCGAGAGGTGGGTGTTGAACAACTTCGCGAGGCAGGGCTCGAAGATATCTGCTCGCTTGTGAGCGACGATTGGAGCGAAATCTACACCACCTTGCGCCTTGGTGAGCGTCGAGTGAGCGTCGAGCGAAACACCTCGGAGACCCAAATTAAACTCACCCTCGATTTGGATGGCGCCCTAAGCTCGAGGGTCGATACAGGGCTAAAGTTCTTCGATCATATGATAGATCAGATTGTCCACCATGCGGGAGTCTCGTTGGTGTTAGATGTCGTGGGCGATTTAGCTGTCGATGAGCACCACACAATGGAGGATGTTGCAATTGTCCTCGGTGAGGCGTTCTACGCGGCGTTGGGCTCGAAGCGTGGCGTTGGGCGTTATGGGTTTGCCCTGCCGATGGATGAGTGTCGTGCGATGGCTCTGTTGGATTTCGGCGGGCGGATCGACTTCGACTGGAATGTGGAGTTTTGTCGCGAGCGGATCGGCGACACACCTACCGAGATGTTTAGCCACTTCTTCAAAAGCTTCGCGGCAGCAGCGCACTGCAACCTCCACCTATCGGCGGTGGGCGAGAACGAGCACCACAAGATCGAGGGTGTTTTCAAAGCCTTTGCACGAGCAATTCGTGCAGCAATCTCGCGCCAAGGCTTCGGCTTTGAACTACCAAGTAGCAAGGGGATATTATGATAGCAGTTGTTGATTACGACACTGGCAATCTACGTTCGGTTGCCAATGCATTGGGTCGGCTGGGTGCCGAATTCTGCGTTACTGACAACCATAAGCAGATTTTAGCGGCCTCGCACGTTCTCCTCCCGGGGGTAGGTGAGGCACAAAGCGCGATGACAAAGTTGCGCGAAAGAGGGCTCGATGAGCTGATCCCATCGCTCACTCGACCAGTCTTGGGCATCTGCATTGGCGTGCAGCTAATGTGCCGCAGCAGCGAGGAGGGCGCGGCGCAGTGCATGGGAATATTCGATAGTTGCGTAAAGCGTTTTCCTAACGATATGAACCTCAAGGTACCACACATGGGTTGGAATAGTATCGAGCAGCTACGCTCGCCACTCTTCGAGGGGATAGCCGAGGGTAGCTACATCTACTACGTGCACTCATTCGCTCCCGAGCTTTCGCAACATACAATCGCCACAACTACCTATGGCTTAGATTTTAGTGCCGCCTTGAGCCGCGACAACTTCTTTGGTGTGCAGTTTCACCCCGAGAAGAGTGGTGAGGCAGGCTCGCAAATATTAGAAAACTTTTTGAGATTATGATAACAGTGATTCCAGCGATCGATATTATCGATGGCGAGTGTGTACGGCTCACACGCGGCGACTATGACCAGAAAAGTTCCTACTATAAGGATCCATTGGAGGTGGCTCTCCGATACGAGGAGTGTGGCCTAAAGCGACTCCATTTGGTCGACCTCGATGGTGCTAAAAGCCAACGACCTGTCAACTTGCGTGTGCTCGAGCGAATAGCGTCACGCACTAATTTTGACATTCAGTTGGGCGGAGGCATTAAGAGTCACGAGGCTCTTCTCGAGGTCTTTAATGCCGGCGCTTCGCGTGCTATATGCGGCAGTGTAGCAGTTACCTCGCCCGAACTTTTCGAGCAGTGGATAGGGGAGTTTGGTGCCGATCGCATAATCTTGGGAGCCGATACTAAAGATGGTAAGGTGGCCATTGGTGGGTGGTTAGAGTCCTCTGAGGTGGGTGTTGAGCAGATCATCGAGCGCTTCCAAGAGGCTGGTTTGAACCAAGTTATCTGCACCGATATCGCTAAGGATGGCATGTTGCAGGGGCCTTCGACACCGCTCTACACTTCGCTGCAAGGTCGCTTCGATCAGATCGACATTACGGTGAGTGGGGGAGTCTCGTCACTCGAAGATATTCTCGAGCTTGATGCGTGCAATTTGCGTAGTGTGATCGTTGGCAAGGCGATCTATGAGGGGCGAATTAGTTTTGAGATGTTAACCAAATTAGCAGCTGGAGTATGTTAGCGAAGCGAATTATTCCTTGCCTCGATATCAAAGATGGCAAGACTGTAAAGGGGGTTAATTTTGTTGATTTGCAGGATGTTGGCGATCCAGTAGAGTTGGGACGTCGCTATGCCGATCAGGGCGCCGATGAGTTGGTATACCTCGATATTAGCGCCACGCACGAGGGACGAAAGACCTTCACAGAGTTGGTCGAGAGGATCGCGGCAGCAATCAATATTCCCTTCACCGTTGGTGGGGGCATTAGTTCGGTGGAGGATGCCGGACGAATGTTGATGGCGGGAGCAGATAAGGTTTCAGTAAATTCGGCTGCGATCGCTAACCCTCAGTTAATAAGCGATTTGGCGGCGAAGTATGGCAGTCAATTTGTCGTAGTAGCAATCGATGCCAAGCAGATCGACGGGGTGTGGCGCGTGACCACACACGGCGGGCGCAAAGCTACCAACCGCGAGCTCTTTAGTTGGGCACGTGAGGCGCAGCGGAGGGGTGCCGGCGAGATACTCTTCACTTCGATGGATCACGATGGCACCCGCAATGGCTACCCTTGCGAGACTTTTGCAGCGCTCGCCCGCGAGCTTTCGATCCCTATCATCGCCTCGGGCGGTGCGGGCTCGGTCGAGAATATTGCCGAGGTGCTTAGCGTTGGGGAGGCTGATGCAGCGCTTGCAGCTTCGATCTTCCACTATGGCGAGATCACCGTGCAACGATTAAAAGAGAGGTTAAAAGAACAAAATATAGAGGTTAGATTATGATTAAATTTAGTGAATTATCGACAGCTAAGAGCTGCGAGGGGCTTGTGCCCGTGATTATCCAAGATGATAGCACTCTGAAAGTGTTGATGTTAGGATATATGAACCAAGAGGCCTACGACAAGAGCGTGGCCGAGGGTCGTGTAACGTTTTATAGCCGCACCAAGTCACGCCTTTGGACTAAGGGCGAGACCAGTGGTAACTTCTTAAATATCTGCTCGATAGCCAAGGATTGCGACGACGACACACTTCTAATCCGTGTTAACCCAATTGGGCCAACCTGCCACACCGGTACCACAAGCTGTTTTGGCGGTCGCGAGAACGAAGGCTTTATTCGCTTCCTCGATAGCTTTATTCAGCGTCGTCGCGAGGAGATGCCTGAGGGTTCGTACACCACCCATCTATTTAATAAGGGCATCAATAAAATTGCGCAAAAGGTTGGGGAGGAGGCTGTCGAGACTGTGATCGAAGCGATCGATTGCAATGACGAGCGTCTATTGTACGAGGCTTCGGACTTGATGTATCACTATTTAGTACTGCTTGCGGCCAAGGGCATGACTCTTGCTGATATCGAGGAGGAGTTAGCAAAACGACATAAGTAGTTATGAAAAATATAGCAAAATCACTCGACGAGTTAGTTGGTGGCACCCCCTTGTTGGAGCTTGTGAAATTTGCGCAAGTGAATGGTGCTAAGGCGCATATTATAGCCAAGTTGGAGATGTTCAACCCAGCGGGGAGTATCAAGGATCGAGTGGCAAAATCTATGATTGACGATCTCGAGCAGCGTGGTGTTATTGCCCCCGGTGCCACACTTATCGAGCCGACGAGTGGCAACACGGGCATCGGATTAGCCTTTGTAGCGGCGGCTCGCGGCTACCGTTTGATTTTGACTATGCCCGAGTCTATGAGTCTGGAGAGGCGAATGCTCCTCACAGCGCTTGGCGCAGAGCTTCATCTTACTCCCGCTGCCAAAGGTATGCGTGGTGCCATTGAGCGTGCCGATGAGTTGTGCGAGCAGATCGCTGGAGCGGTGATTCTCAATCAATTTGCCAACCCCGCCAACCCCTCGATACACTATACAACCACCGCCGAGGAGATTTGGTGTGATAGCGAGGGGATGGTAGATGTTGTGGTCGCAGGTGTAGGCACAGGCGGCACGATAAGTGGCGTTGGGGCGCGGCTCAAAGAGCTCTCGCCCACCATCGAGATGATCGCTGTGGAGCCCGAAGCATCGCCGGTTTTGAGTGGTGGGGTAGCTGCGCCACACCCTATTCAGGGGATTGGTGCGGGGTTCATTCCCAAGAATTTCAACGCTGCGGTGGTCGATAGAATCATCACAGTCTCGCGCGATGAGGCTTTTGCTGCGGCACGCCAAATGGCCTCGTTGGAGGGGCTCTTGGTGGGGGTCTCGTCGGGTGCTGCGCTGAGTGCTGCCCTTAAGGTCGCCTCTCAGCCTCAATACCACTGCAAGAGGGTAGTGGTGATTCTTCCCGACAGTGGTGAGCGTTACCTTTCCACTGCGCTCTTTAATGAATAATTTTTAATTTGCTTTTTATGAAATGCACTATTGATAGGGCTGTATTAGCTCAAATTGTAGATCTTGTCTCTCAGCTTGCATTCCCCGAATATCTGCTTGACTGCTGTGACGAGCCATCGGATGGTATGCTCTTAGAGGTTAATGACCAGATTGCGCAGCTTTTGGGTGAACAGCTCGAACGAGCATTTGCATTCGAGGTTGAATCCTGTGATCGCAAGGTAGATATCTCTCAGATAGTCGAGCAATTTATGAGTGGGATACCTGCGATAAAGCAGCTCCTTTCGTCCGATCTCGAGGCGACTTATCGTGCTGATCCCGCCGCGCGTTCCTATGCCGAGGTGGTCTTGTGCTACCCCTCGATTGTGGCGATGACTCACCACCGCATTGCTTGCGCCCTGCATCTATTAGATGTACCTATTATCCCACGCATGATTGCCGAGCAAGCACACTCCAAATGCGGAATTGATATCCATCCCGGGGCGCAGATCGACAGCTACTTCGCTATTGACCACGGCACGGGTGTGGTGATTGGTGAGACAACTATCATCGGGCGAAATGTGGTTATCTATCAGGGCGTTACCCTTGGTGCGCGAGGTTTTCGCTACGATGAGAATGGCGATCCGATCAATATTCCGCGCCACCCGATAATCGAGGATAATGTGAGGATCTATTCCAACTCCTCGATCTTGGGGCGTATTACTATTGGCCACGATTCGATCATTGGCGGTAATATGTGGATTGATTGCGATGTGGCGCCTCGCTCGAAGATTGTAGGAAAGATTTAGGCTTTTTTTTGGATTTGCGCTGTTTCCTGCTGTGGACTTTGCAACTCAAGGCTTCTATCCAAAACTGACGTTGTTAGATTCACACAAAAATAGCTGCCCTTTGCAAGGCAGCTATTTTGTGTGATAGGGTAGTGTAGGGGTTTATTCCCACCAGTTCCAACTACCAGTTGCACCCTCGACCAGTGTGATGTCGCTTGTTATGCCATTATTGTAGGAGAATGCCACAACGTAGTAGTATACGTAGCTCGAAAGGTAGCCATATGTTTTAGTCTGCTCGCCGTATGTGAGGTCGTATTGAATCTCGGTATAGCTTGAGAAAAGCTTTTCAATATCAGCTGGGTCTGCATCAGCACCACCAATAGCATCTATATCAGCCTTTTTATATACGTTGACATAGTACCAAACATTGTCGATACTTGGGGTGATGGTGAAGGTGAATCCGTCGTCTGCACGCAAATCATCATCGAACACTACATCGAAGGTGATGTTAACCTTCTCAGCCTCGCCAGTCTCCACTTTGAGGTAGCCAACCTGCGACTGTAGAAAACCGTAGTTGTCGACGCCGAATGCCATCACAGCATAGGTCTCGTTAGCGTAGATCGAGTTGTTAAGACTGAATTGAGTGAGGGTAACCTGTTGTGTGCCTGTGAATAGATTTACGTTGTCGGGAGATGTGAAGTTAACGAAGTTATCTTTAACAACGATCATATCCTCGGCTGCATAGTTCCATCTCTCATCGCCATAAGTAGTATAGTAGTAACCAGTCTCTTCCTCGAAATCTTTCCAAAGCATAGCAACAACGAGGTATTGCACGATGCCATCCTCGGGAGTGACATTTACTACAATCTCAGTTGCGCTTGATGAGACAAGTTCTACGGTTGGAGCTACGTCGACAGCGTCGATTTGAGACTCCATAGTGACCTCGAGCCATGCAACCTTGGTGGTCATCTCGCCATAGTCGTTAACACCAAAAACAAATGCTACAACCTCCTCATCGGGGTTGAGATATACCTCCCAAGCGCTCTCCATATCAACTTTGGAGTCACCTCTAAAGATCTTCCAGTTGTCGACTGTTGTGAAGTCGGTAACCTCCAATTGGTTGCCCACAACGTCATCCAAAAAGGCATCGGCCATTGCATCGATATCACCCTCGTAGGTCTCGTCAACCTCCGATTTGTAGGTGCACGCTACATAGTATTGGTCGCTATAGCTACCTGCGTCAACATCGAGCGTGAAGCTAATGGGTGTTATCTCCTCTGCCGCAAGAGTGAATGGCGAAGTAGCGAAATAGTCCTCTGTACTGCTTTGATCTTGATTATCCTCGTTTAGATCATCATCACTGCTGCTTGTGTCGTCGTCACATGCTACAGATGCAAGCAGGACGAATGCTGCTGCGAGTAGTTTTAAATAATTCTTAGTCATAATATAGTTGTTAAATTGTTATTTGTTCGATAGTGATGATTAGCGGATCTCAATAAGGTATTTGGTCATCTCGGTTGTCATACCACTGCTGCTGTAGCCGAATACTACCAAGTAGAGCGATGTGGAGAGGCAAGAGTATGAATATGTCGAGGTGCCCGTTGTAGTTCCAAATGGAGCTTGCATACCTAAATAATTGTTAGAGTAGATCTCTTGATCGCTCAATCCATCAATGCTATTCCAAATAACCGTAGCATAGTAAGAATCAGTGTCGTTTGATGGTGTAATTTTGATTTCACCGCTATATCCGGCAGATGAGTATGTTGGCCCCGAAGTCTCTTCGAGAGTAAATGTAAGGCCGGTTTGAGCCACAGCACCTGTTGTCACCTCTTGGTGCGAAACATTACTAATGATAATGCCACTCGAATCTACTGCGAAGGCGATAACTACGTATGTTGTCTCGGGCTTGATTGTAGAGCTGTGAGTGATCGACATATCGACGGTAGCTGTGCCATTGAATACGGTGATGCCATCGGCTACCGCAAAATCGGCACTTATAACTTCGCTATCTTCGTCCGATGTGTCGCTCACGCCATACCAGTCACCGAGGGTCGCTGCCCACTCTGTTGCTGCTGTTACGTAGTCGGGGGCGCCATATACATCATATAGGTATCCGATGTCGCTTCCTTTGACAAATGAGTCGGCATAGAATGCTCCTACAATGTAGTTCACCTCGTTGTTGTCGGGGGTGACAGTAACTTTGAAGTTCTCAGAGCTGAAATCTTCGACAGCCTCGATTGTGAAGTCAATTGTGTAGTATAGATCCATTTCGGCTGTTGTAACCTCGATAGTTGAGATCTCTGAGTTTACCTCGCCAGTAGTGCTGATGCCGTATGCCAATACTATATAGGTAGTGCTTGGGCTTACGCTAATGTAGTCAGATGCGGTGTATGTGACACTCTCGCCATCAAAGATTGGGAAGCCGGACATGTTGGCATATGTTGAGTAGTCCTCAATATCGGCAGCGGTGCCAAATCTATCGCTTAGGGCGTATTCTGCAGCTGTGGTCTGGTCACCTTCGCATATATTATAGAAGGTGTCGTAGGTTAGGGCGTCGACATAGAATAGTTCTAATTTGCCGTCGTTAGTGATGTTGAGGTTAAAATCGCTATATGTGGGTTCACCTACAGCCTCGATTGTGAGAGGTGTGGTCTCTTCAACGTCTGGATCATCATTATTTGGGTCATCAACGTCTGGATCTTCAACGTCTGGATCATCATTATTTGGGTCATCAACGTCTGGATCCTCAACGTCTGGATCCTCAACGTCTGGGTCAGTATTTTCGGTTTGTGGATCGTCAATCTCGGAGTCGCTCTCCTCACATGATACATAGGTTAGTGACATCATTAATGCTGCCAACATTATCAAAAAGTAGTTTGTTTTCATACGCGATGGGAATTTAGTTTGACTTAATTGCATTTGTTTATTTGCAAATATACTAAGAAAATAAATAAAAAAAAATTTTTTATTAATGATTGGTCGATTATTCGCATTGTGATACATTAGTATTAATTACAAATTGGAACTATATTTATGATTATTGTTTAATTTGTGTGAATTTCTTGTGATGAAATATTGTGAATTGTAATATAAATAAAATACTGACTAAAATAAAATTAACTTACATATTGCATTTTTTTAGCAAAAAATAAGAGGATTCTGTAATAAAACGGACTCTTTTTAATTTTTAAATTTTTCTTAATGCAAAATTAAGCTTATATTTGTGAAGTAATCAAACAATACATCTTATTAATAAAAGTTTCTCACATGAAAAAAATCACCTCTGCATTTCTAACAATGTTAGTTTTGTTTTCATCGTTCGCGATGAGTTGTACAAAGGATGATACCAGTAGCACTGGTAGTGTCTCTATTGGGCTGACAGTGGCTGCGGCAACTTCGGCTACATTTAGTATTAATGCATCATCAGCTACGGAGTTTGCCTACAAGGTCTACTCATCGGGTGAGAGTGCAGCAACCAATGGCTTGGTTATTTTTGCCGATGCCGATGAGCAGGTTACAATCGACGACTCTTCTTTCAATTACACTGTGTATGGTCTCGAGGGTAGCTCAAGCTACACCATAGCTTTTGCATTTAAGATGGCTAATGGCAATTACACCGTTGAAAGTGTAGATGTGACCACAGTGGATTATAGCGATGAGAAGATGATCTATATCATCGCCGCTGAGCGTAACTACGTTAAGTTCTACCTCAATATGCCCGAAGGTACTAAATATCGCTATGCGTTGGTTGATCGTAGCTCATACGAACTCTACAAATTGGAGTATAGTTATTACGATTTGGATTACCTCGAGACTGGTACCAAAGGTGAGGGCCCGTTGACAGTTCAAATTAATGATAATGATATCACAGGTTATGATGATGATGGTGTTGCTGAGTACCAATACGTTAAGCCCGGAATGTCATTTGTGCTTATGGTGATCGAGTGCGACGATAGCTACAATCCACTCTGCGAGATTGATTATTCATATTCGTCATCATCCACCACATCGGGTGTTTCGACTCGCGTCGAGGAGCCTAATATCGAAGTATATTCAGAGGTGTGTGCCGATGACGCCTTTACAATGAATGGTCTTTACGCAAAGCAGACTTTCACTACTCGCCAACCTCTTCCTGCTGATGGAGATGTTGCTATCAGTATCTCGACAACTGAGCTTACCGCTACAGTTTCTATCTCGCCTTCGGCTGAGGTGTTGCGTATTGGTTATGCTATTTGGGAGACTGCTATGCTCGAGTACCTCGAGAGTTTGGTAGGTGCCGACGGCCTTGTTGCTGCAGCACTTGACGATTTGGAGTCTGCAACTTCGGCTGTGGAGTACGAGGAGTCTATCTCGTTAGATGTAGCCTACACCCTTATGGTTATCTATATCTCTGACGAGGAGGAGATGACTCGTTCGGTGAAGTTGGTTGAGTTCACTGCAACTGAATCGGAGTTGGATGCTGTAGAGATCGAGATCTCGGCAGTTGACTCAGATAACCCATACGAGGTTTGGTTTAATATCAAGGCGCCAAACAAAGATTGTACCCGTTTGGCCTATATCATGGATTACTCTCGAACATTCTATCCCGAGGCATATGCTGTTGGTGGAGACACAACCGCAGATAATATCACTTACCTTATCTTAACTTATGGTAACGAGCTTACTGAGGCGCTCTATAAGACAATATTTGATGCAATTAATAGCGATTCGGGTTATGATATGTACTTCGACTCTACCGAGGATACCAAGAGCACTCTTGCGATTCTTACGTACAATGAGGATGAGAAAACATATCTTGCATACTGCGATTCAATGTCAGCTGTGGAGCCTGCTTTGGATCCTTTGACAACTGATTTCTTCGATACAATTGACGGTTATTGGACAGCAGCATATACCTATATTGATGGTTATAATGTTGATGATGAGTCAAACTACGGTTACGATGAATTTACAATGATCATCACAGACGATCCGCTCTTCGACGCTCCAACAACTTTTGATAGCAGCCACGAAGATTATGCTCAACTCTATAACTACTACATAGGTCGCGGTACTTCGACAGGTGAGAGTGATCCTTACACCTATGCAGAGACGCAAATTCAAACGGATTTCGAATACTTCTTGGAGGTTGGAGCACACTTCCAAGAGAAGTATCAGAATCAAAACCGCAAGGTGATATTCGGTTTCGGCTTATCGGATGCTAACACCTTGATGGTGAACCACTCTCCATGGACTCTATTCTGCGACCTTGACCACTCAACATACGACGTAGAGCAACTATTCTACGACTATGGCCCAAAGATCTTTATCGAGGTTGTTAATGATTCAGGTGAGAATGTTATACAAATAAATAACGACTATGATGTTGTGGATCCATTCTTCTCATATTACGGTAGTGAGTTTGGCTTTGCGGGTATGAGTAGCACTGCTTGGATGAGCTTCCCAGACTACTACGATGAGGCTGCAGGTATCTTCGCTTCGGGATATGGTCTGCCTATCACCTGCGAGGGCGACACAATCGAGATTGGATGTTACGAGGATTCTTATGGCAATGCTGACTACTACCCATCGGCTTACTACGATATGTACGATATGCTTTGCCCAGCAGCTATCGGTAAGAGCACTCTTGTTCTGACTCGCGCTACTGATGCTTCGGCTGCTCAGCTTGCACCATCAGCTGCTGCAAAAGCTGCATTGATTTCTAAGTTGCCTGAGTGGACTACACCAAACGTAATTGGCAACCACTTCAAGAGAATGCGTTACCCATTCAATGCTGAGTAATTAAACAACTTATCATTAATTTATTTGAGAAGTTCTGTGCAAATCTTCTTGCGCAGAACTTCTTGAATTTTAACAAACCATGAATATGAAATTAATCTCAAAATATCTCCTTCTTGCATTTGCTTTGCTCACCCTTTCGGTAGGCTGTGATAGCGATGATGATAGCTCGAGCGGGGATGGAACGGAGCTTGTTTTGACTCCCTCTTCGTCGTTTATCGTCGTCTCGACCAGCAGCATTATCGAGTTCACGGCAACATACAATGGTAAGGATGTCTCGAATAGCTCGGATCTAATGGTTCGGCAGAAGAGCACTTCGGGCTCGGATCCACTTTCGGATAATACGTACACTGTTAGTCGCGCTGGCACCTATACATTCTACGCAATATATGGCAACTATATGAGCGATGAGATCACCGTAACAGGTATCACAAACCTCCCCGATGCCGCAGCTGACTCTGCCCCCGACCAGTTTGATTCGTTCTCTAAGCGTGCAATGGCTGTTTTGGCGACCGGCACTTGGTGTCAGTATTGCCCATATTTGATTGATGTTATCCACGACTACACCTCATTGAACGACGATTTGGTGGCGTGCGAGGCTCACTATGGCGACACTATGACCAGTACGGGTGCTGGCTATGTCACAACTAAATTGAGTACAGCTTCATACCCAACCCTCTACATGGGTCTTTCGACTAAGAGCACTCTTTCGACCGATGCCACAGTTGCAACCTTAACCACAGCAGTCAAATCTGAGTTGAGCACAGCGGCAGGAACTGCAATCTCGGCTAACACCTCTTACGAAGATAGCGTGGTCTGCGTGCGTGCCGATGTCAAGGTTTCCGAGGGCGGTCAATATCGCATCGGCGCATTCCTCTTGGAGGATGATGTCTATGGCGAGCAGACCAATGCTTTCGACGACTGGATGAACTACCACGACAATGTGATCGCGGCGATCTATCCTGAGTCGATTTCGCTCACAGAGACCCTCGGTGGAGTGTCGGTGCAGGATGCAAAGTCGACCCACTTATTCTACTGCGAGTTTGACTTCTCGACCCTCACTACGGTAACTAACCGCACTAACTGTCGCGTGGTGATATTCACCTACGACAATTCGGCTTTGGTGGTCGATAATGTTGTCGAGGTGGAACTTGGCGGCAGTATCTCATATCAATATGAATAATAAACGTTATAGCTATGAAGACAAATTGTATTAAAATTGCCCTGCTTGCACTCTGCGCAGCGGTAATATTGCCCTGCTGCACAGCCGATTCGGACTCTACACCAACCCCCGAATTGACCATTAGCAGCTACAGCGAGTCACTATCGACTTACGAGGCAACCTCGTTTACCATCGACATCGACGCAAATGCAGCGGTGAGTGTGAGTAGCAACCGCTCGTGGTGTCAGGTGGCTTCCGAAGCAGCCACGGGCGAATTTACTGTCTCGACCACGACCAATACCGGCCGCTTCGAGCGCAGCGCAAAGGTTACTTTCGCCAATGGCGAACTTACTCAAACCCTCACTGTGACACAGCCCAAGGGCGAATATACTGCAGGCATGCGCTACGAGATTCCCGTGATTTTCCACGTGATATACTCTGATTCTACCAGCGAGCAGCATAACCCCGACTCTTCGGTGATCTACGAGATCTTCGACAACCTCTCAGCGGTATACGAGGATTGTAGCCAAGATTTAGGTATTGATTTCATCTTAGCCGAGGAGGATGAGGATGGTGTGACACTTGACGAGCCGGGTATTAACCGTATTCAGCAGTCGCTCTACCAAATCTCATGTTTGGATCTTATGTATGACTCATATGGCAAATATAAATACTTGGCGTGGGATCCTCGCATGTATCTTAATGTTACGATGTATGAATTTAACGACAGCTATGAGATCATTGGCCTTTCGCGTGCTCCATACCTTGTTGATCCATACGAGTTAGAGGGCGTCTCCACTCTCAATGCGTATACACACCCCGACGATCTAAACTTTATCTACACAATCTCGCTCAACAACTCATACCTCTTCCCCGATGATCCTGATGCGTATAATATGTATGAATTCGGCGATATGTTGGCACACGAAATAGGCCACTACTTAGGCCTGTTCCACCCATATTCAGAGACTTACGATAAGTATGGTACCTACAACTCATGCGATGATACGGACTACTGTGAGGATACACCATCGTATAATCGCTATACCTACGAGGAGGAGATGTTCTATACGAATATGTACTATACCTTTAACGACGAGGAGGTTGAAAGCCTTTCGTGGCGTACCTCATGCAGCGATAGTTCGATATTCCGCGCCGATAATATTATGGATTATGCAGTGAACGATGCCGACACATTCTCTGCTGAGCAAGCTTCGCGCATGCGCTATATTCTCGAGAGCTGCCCATATATCCCCGGTTGTAAAAGCACCGACTACGAGGCGCTTCAAGCTGCCCCCGCAGGCTTCTCAAGTGTTGATTTCCCTGTGAATATCCATGTGCATAAACCGGTGCATGTTGCGCACTAAGCGTGGCTTCAAGGCACAAAAAAATCTCTATTCAGCAATAATTCTGAATAGAGATTTTTTTTGTGTAGTATCTAACGAAGTGTGCGATTATTCGCTGATCTCGTACATATAGTCGATTGACTCACCAATTATGCATTCGGTGGCGTTATTGACGATATATGAGCCGTCAACCTCGTTGAGCACGTATGCGATAATGCGGCTCTCGGAAGCCAATGAGTCGTCGGGCACAGTAACTGTGTAGCTGAGTGTCGATTCTGTGTCGGCAGCCTCTAAGGTGACGCTATCGCCGTAAAGCTCCGAGAGGTAGAAGCGGAGCACCTTATCCTGCTTGTAGTTGGGATCGTCGGCACCCGTTTGAGTGTAGTTGTAGTTGTCGGTGACCATTGCTACAGCAACTTTGTATGAGTCCGCAGCCGCAGCCTTAACACCAACCTCTACGCTGAGCGAGGAGCCACTCAGTGAGCTATCAATGCGCACACCTGCCACAGTTGGGTTGAACTCGATTGAGCTCGAAATCTGACTGATGATGGTGCTCGCTGACGATTGCGACGTGGAGCTATACATGTCGATAAAGGCGATTGGAAGCACCGTGAAGTTGTTATCGCTGGCGATTTGAGTACCCTCGTCGGTCTTGAGAACGTCGCTGATATGGAGCGCCATTTCGACAATGCGGTTGGGCAATGTGTGTTCTGCCTCGGTGATCGCATCGCCCATGTTAGGACAGTTTACGCACCATGTACCGGTGAACTTCATTACCAAATTGCGGCGGTAGTATTCGTCGGTGAGCTGATCCGAGGTGTAGGCACACACCACGGCATACGTATCGGTCTCTACACCCTCGTAGCGAGCCGAGAATGAGTACTCTCCACTCTGAGTTGCGGTGAAGATGCCCGATGGAACTGTGATCTCCTCGCCCCCCGAGGTGTAAAAGATTTCGGATTGCTCGGTGACGTCGATACTGTGGTTCTTGACAAGGATCTGGACGCTCTCGCCCTCGTCAATGCTGACGTTGGGTTGGCTCACACTGATCGTTAGGCTATAGTCGCTTGCCGTATCTTTCTGACCCACGCACGAAGCAGTGACAAGGAGCGATAGGGCAATAATAATATTCTGGATTTTTCTCATTTGTGTAGATGTTAGAATAGGATCGAAAGCTGAAGATTACCACCCGTGTATGCTGGTTGCCAACGACATACGCCGCCCGAGCAGACCATTCCCTCTCGGTTGCGACCATAGCTTGCCGAGATGCGATACATCGAATATGTGTAGGCAGCGCCCACAGAGTAGTAGTGCAACTTTGTGTCGCCGTGGTTGTACATATCGCTCATAAAGATGCTCCACTTTGGTGCGAAGTTAGCCTCGACGAGTGCCGCCATCCAATCCTTGGTAAGCTCCTCGGAGTAGAGATATTGTAGCTCGCTGCGAAGAGAGAACTTGTTGGAGAATCGGTATGTAGCGTCGAAAACAAAGACGTTTTGAGCCTCGGTTGCGATATTCTCGCCGTGAGTTGGCGAGAGCTCTTGGATGGTCATAAAGAGGATTGTTTTGAGCTTGCTATTCCACTTCTTCTCCACATCGAAAGTGAAGTCGCGGTAGCTAAGTCGAGCCTCGTCGTGATCGTCCGAAAGAGCCGAAGCAGGGGTGTAGTAGGTCGAAGCATTGGCGTGAACCTTAACTCCATACTTACCTCCGAGGGCTGTTCCGCGGCCGATATTGTAGAACACATCTAACTGACCACCGATCTCACCATCGGAATAACCGGCATAGGGGTTGAGCGATGCCAAGCTGTAGGTGTGTTGTTGACTGAGTGCGGGGATGTAGTTGATAGTGTTGGCCGGAAGTGCTCCTGCGCTCATATCCTCGACTCTGTAGGCTAAGTTCGTCATATTATCCAAGCGTCGGAAGAGAGCCGAAACTGACAATCCGCGTGTTGAGTAATTTGCCTCGGCAAGCTGTGCATTACCTGCTTGGAGCACATATGCGTCATCTTTGTGTGAGAAGTAAAGATCCTCACCTTTGCCCACATGCTCGAACTTGAATGCGAAGCCGCCATACTCATATCCCAAACGAGCGGAGTATGAAAAGAGGCTCTGCGAGAGGCCGAGGTAGGAGTAATCTGCGACATTGAAATAATCGGTCGATGCAGGCTCATAGCGCCCTACAACGCTACCCTCGAGGTAGATGTTGTGCATCGATTCGGGCATCAGGAGCTGCGAGATCATCAAGTTGAAGTCGGCTCCGGCAACCTGAGTCGAGGAGTAACTATCGAAGATATTCTCACCCCAATCATAGCCGCGGCCAACAGAATTGAGGTAGTCGCGAGGCACACCATAGATCACGCGAGCGCTAAGTGCACTATCGTTGGTGTTGAAGGTGATGCGTGCGCCACCCAATGAGTTATTGTGACCCAATTGGCGATCCTCCCACGAGCGCAGGATTAGACCACTGCCGAACTGCTCGTAGTAGTCGCCCACGGTGATAGAGTAGTTGTAGTCGTTCCACGCAACATACTTTGTGGGGATCGCAAAACCTTGGAACTCAGACTGAAAGCCTTGAAGAACCTCGGGGTAGTACTCCGCTTGGATTCCAGTAGAGAAGCGACCGAGGGTGTAGTCAAGTTTGAGGTAGTTGTTCGAACCGACGGCGTATGGCGCAGTGGCTCCCGAGGCCTCATCCTCGACGTAGTAGATAGAGTTTGACTCAAAGCTACCGCTCAAACGACCCTCTTCTTGAGCCGAAGCAGCAAGAGGAGCGAGTGCGATAAGTGATAGGCCAAGAGCCTTTAAGTAGTTGTGTGACATTTATTTCAATCTTTTGATCTTCTCGAATAACTCAACCTCGTTGCCGGGGGTGTAGCCCGTGTGCGAGTAGACTTGCTTGCCATTTTTGTCGAAGATAAATACTTGCGGAACGCTCACAACGTTAAGAGCGCGTTTGAAGTCTGAGTTGACGTCGTATGCCAACGTGAAGTAATCACCCCAACCACGACCATTAGCCAGCGCCTTAGCGCGAGCTACCGAGCGGCTGTCGTCGATCGACACTGTGATAACGCGAAATGGGCACTCATCGTTCCAATCTTCGTAGTTCTCGGTGATTGTGTCTAACTCTTTGATGCAAGGTTTGCAGGTTGTCGACCAGAACGAGAGGATAAATGGGGTTTTGCCATCAACCCAGCTCGAGGTCTCGATTGTGCGACCCTCTTGAGTTTGGAGTTTAACGTTTGGAAGCTGCTGTGCCGAAGCTGTAGCGAATAGTGCAACTGTGGCAACTACGCTCAAAATAAATCTCTTCATATTGATATGGGTTTAAACGCAAATTATACCGGAGCACTTGGTGCTGCGATATAATTTGCTGAGTATTAGTTGTTTATTATTCTGTGACTGTTATTGTAGTGTAACCAGTAACAATGCTACTATCCTCGGCGTAAGTTGCGTAGAACTTATATTCGCCTGCTGAAAATAAAGACTCAGATATTGTGTAATCCATCGAACCATCGACAAAGTTAGGCACAAGGCAGCTACCTGTGCCATCGTCAGTTCTATTGAAGCATGAAGTCCAGTTCATATCTTCAGCACCATCGCCTGTTACTGTGAGTGTGATTTGCTCGCCAATAGCGACTGTCGAAGGGGTGATTTTCAATACGTAGCCGTTGTCGTCGCTCGAATCCTCACAGCTTGTGAAGAGAAGTGCCGAGATAGCAAAAATGGATAATAAGATCTTTTTCATTGTATAAAGTATTAAAATTTAATTAATTCGCGTCGAAGTTACGGCTGCCATTAACCGCTGTTTGGATAACATTGTCGACATATCCAGTTGCGATGTCGTAGGTATAGACCATAATGCGGCAGTTGCTTGGTACAAAGAGAGTTGTCATGTCAGATGTTTCGATCTCGCAACTGAAATCATATACGCTACCTGCAGTGTGTTGTGATACTCCGCCCAACTCCTCATAGAGAGCTGTTGTCATAGGGTAGAAGCCTTGGAGAACATTTATGTGGTTGCTGAAGTCGTAACCCGAAACACCAAGGTTCGCCGCAGTAGAGTAGTTGCTTTGGCTTGCTGTAATGTTATCCTCTACGATCATTGCACCAACGCCATATTGACCATCTTTGTTGACTGCAATAGTTGCTGTAATCGCAAACTTATCGCTATTGCCTGTCGAGCCAGCAGCGATAGCAGTCGAAACTCCACGCTCATCAATAAGTGCGATAGCTTCTGCAATTGCATCTGCTGAGTAGCTGCTGATGCCGCTTGTGTGTGATGAGTTGACAGATCCGAGTAGGAAAGTGGGGAAACCAGAAATATTCATTGAAGAAGTTAAGTAACTACTATAGCTATTTGACATAATATCGTCGTAATGGGCTGCTGCAACGATAAGCTTGTCGCTATCATAGTTTTGGTTATATAAGTAGATCGCAGCTGTCATATAGGGGCAATAACCGCACCATGTACCTGTAAATACGAAGCCAACAGTTCGCTTGTTAAATGCAATTTCATCATAAGAGAGACTATTAACAGTTGCGGTGTTACTATTTGATGGCCCTTCAGTTTCAACGATAGGGTATGTTGCGTAGAAGTTGTACTCACCCTCATCGGAGATTGTGTATTCCAATGCGTCGAGCTGGGTCACCTCGCCATTAACTTCGACATAGAAGCAGAGGTCGGGGTCATCTGATGAGATCTCCGTTGATGCTACATATACGCTAAAGGTCACTTTCTCGTCGGTCATACCTTCGATAACCTCTGTGCGTGAAGCGTACAGATAGAGGCAACTTGTGTCGACACCAACGATGACTTCGGGGCCGCATGTATAGCTAATGCCATCGCTGTCAATGTATTCTGCGTAAAAATTATGGGTCTCTGTTGATGTTAAGGTGTAGCTCATGCCGTCGATCGAGAATAGCCCATTTGTGTCATCTATGCAATAGAGTGCTGTAGTAGACTCTTCGGTAACGTCCTGACCTTTAAATGTAACAGTGAAACTAACGGGTGATCCAATTGCGGCAAAACCATTGGTAGTTGAGGTTAATGTTAGGCTGCCACCACTACTGCTGCTGGCATCTGATTCGGTGCAGCTCACTGCACATAGCGAAATAATTGAAGCGGTTAGCAAAAGGAAAAGATTTGATACTCTCGACATAATCATCTTATTTTTAAGTTTAAATAATAGGCAAAGATAATAATTTTTATGCTGAATGATCAATTTAGAGAGTTTTTTTTATCTATATTATTGAAAAAAAAAGCAATCCTAAGTGGATTGCCTTTTTTTGATAACGGGTTGTAAGAATAAAAGTGTTTTTTATTTCTCTGTTGCACCTTCATCGGTTGAAGTATCGTTGCTATCGTTGTATAGAATGCCATTCTCGCTCTTACCCCATGGGAAGTCAGTGATGGTTACAGAGCCGTAAGCACCGTCGGCATCGACTGGAATTGTGATAAGGCGATAGTCGCAGTACATAGTAAATGATATTGTTGATGCAGTTGTGCTGAAAACATCTACAATGTTAGTGTTGCTGAGCATGTAGTTTGCATAAATTTTAGCTGTTCTAATTGTTACGGCGTCATACATAACGATTGCGTATAAATATGATACTGCGCCATTAGTCATCTCGATATTAACAACTACATCTGCGTATGTGTAGTCGCTATACTCTGGATATGTGACAGGGTCAAGCTTGTAGAACTCCTGACTCTTAGACTCATCGATGGTAATTGTGAGTGAAGCATCGGCATCATAGTTTGGTGATGTTGTTGTGAAATATAACGATTGGACATCACCAATAGCGCCGGCAGCACTTACACCCATGTAGTACATAACGTATGTAGTGCTAACGCTCAACTTAGTAATATCGTAAGTTCGAACGCCGCTTGGGTAGTCGCTTGCAGCGCAGCCGAAGTAGTCAAGATCGTCAAGATCGTCAAGATCGTCGAGGAAGAAGGTCTCGGCATTGGTTAGTGTAGCCCAAGTGCTACCCGATACGTCGCTCATCACAAACACCTTAGCGCAGTCACCAAAGGTGATTGTAACTGTTGCCGAGTTGTCGCTTGGGGTAACTTTAACGTCGGGAATAATGGACGAGTCGTAGCTTAGCTCCTTAGTGCTAATCTCCGCAACTGCGATCTGACCGAGGTAACCATCATTGTCAACTGGGATAGCGAAGATATAGTACTCGGTGTTCATATCCAACGAAGTGAATACAATTGACTGAGAAGCTAAAGCAGTATAGCTTTCGCTGTTGAAGTCATAGTCGTAGAACGAGTAGGGGAGTGCATCGCTATTGGTCGAGAGCCATGAGGTAGAGTTTACCCATGAGGTTACACCACTTGTAGCGGTGCTCTTAGCAACGATACCGCGGTAGTATCCCTCGATGTTGTCGTTGTTGCTCACTGTGCCTGAGATGCCTTTGTACGATGTGTTGGCATCGTCGCCTGCGATATCGATAGTTGCGCTCGAGTCACCAATTGTTGCAGTAGCAGTCGAGAAGTTGATCGTCTCAACATCGCCGACAACTGTGTATGTGCCATCGTCGGAGAGTGTATAGGCTACGATCTCGACAAAGTAGTCGGTCGCAGGGCTTAAGTAGATGTACTCACCCATAGCGATTGTAGTTGGCTCGGTGATAGCGGTGTAATCCTCTATGGTGCCCGCCTCGATGTCGGCAAGCATAGAGCTCTCGAAAGAGGCGTCTGCTGCTGCGTAACCGCTGACCAAGATTCCGTCGCATGATGTGAGGTTCACGTTAGTGATCTCCAAGGTTGCTTTGAGAGGTGTTGCGCTGATCGACGCTACATATTGAGTATCGTCAGATGGATCGGTGATCTCAACCTCGATAGAGGCGATCTCAGAATCACACTCGCCACTTGCGTATGCATAGAGTGTATATTTTGCCGCAGCCTCCGAGAATTTAACAGTATAATCGCCATCTACATTAATCTCAACAACTGTCCAGTCGGAGATCGAGCTGCTATTAGATGGAGCTGCCGAAGAGAGGCAGTAGTAGTAGCTATAAGAAGAGGCGTTGAAAATTGATAGTGTGACATTCGCTTGGCTGGTACCCGCAACAGTTGCGTCGGTAAGGGTGATAACAGGAACAACCGCTACACCCTCCTCACGGATTGTGAAGTTGCTTGTTATGGTTGTGCAAACCGAGTCATCCTCGCTTGTGGCGTATGCCTCGAGAGTGTAGTTGCCTGCTGCATCCTCGATACGTAGGGTGTAGTTGCCATCTTCGCTAACCTCGACTGTAGTCCAATCCTCCTCTGCGGCAGCGCTAATTGCGGTAGCGTCATATTCGTAGTATGTGTAGCTGTATGATACTGCGTTGGTGAGCGATACGGTGTACTCAGCGTAGCCGTAGTCGTCGTCGCCAAGTACTGTGGCTGTGAGCGATATGGTAGGGATGATTGCATCATCTGGGGTGTCGGGTGTTTCGGTGTTTGGCTCGTCGATATCCTCCGAACTACTTTCGCAGCTACCGAAGCTGCAAACTACTGCTACAGCCAACGCAAGCGTAACAAAATAATCAAAAAACTTTTTCATAACGTCTATAATTTAGGTTTATATCCCGAAAAATGTAAGAATAACTGCAACCAAGCTCGTAGAACGTGGTTGCGGTTATTATTTAATATCAATGAATTACTTCTTGAGACCCTCTTTGAAGATTGCCATGCGAGTAAGTTCACTCATTGTGTAGAATGGAATACCCTTAGCGCGGAGCTCTGCTGCCTCCTCCTCGGTGATGCGACGAGTAGACTTGGTCATAACACCCGGGTTAAATGAGTTGTCCAATGCTGCACGGCTGCTATCGTAGTTGTTGGAGATGCGATTTATAGCTGAGAATGGCGATGTCCTAACGGTAGAAGGTATGATAATTACATCCTTCTTAGGAGCCAAAAGACCAGCAGACTCACCGAATGCAACAACAGTGTCGTAGTCGCAGTTAACCTGATCCTCAACTACAAGCTTGCCATCAGCATCAACATAGTAGCATACGTAACAGATATCCGACTGAACGTAGTTTGCACCATAGCCTTGAGCGATCAACCAAATTCTACCTGTAGAACCCATCGAAGTGCCACCACAGTAGTATGTATCGTTTGATGGCATACCATAACCATCTGCAAGGTATAGGTAGAATAGAACTGATAGCATCTCTGGATCCTCTATCTCGCTTGCTGAAAGAGAATTTAGCACTGTAGCCTCATCGATAAAGAAGCTTTCGAATTGAACCACGTCGTTGTTTGGAACAACCGAAGCGTTGTTAATCATGATAGTGTTATCCGAAGCGCTGTATGTATAGTCATCTGCGTCGATATTGATTGTGATTTGTGGATCGTCACCACCATCGTTGTTTGCAGTTATGAGGATTGTGGTCTTAAGGTTCGAGATCACACCCTCACCATTCTCCGAACAGTAGATATATTTGTACTCTGTGTCTGAGTCCATTGATGACCAAGTGAAGTACCAGCTATATGGATCTGCGTCGGTGTAGTCTTGGCTAAGAACAGGGAATAGGTTACCATTCTCGCCATCGATCAAATAGTCACGGATCTTCTCGTCTGTGTTGTATGTATCGAAGAATTCGTCAGAGCTATCGAGGAATAGGTGGTAGAATACGCGGTCGTCGTTTACAGCGTAAAGATCTTTGTCGACATCGTAGTTAATCAAGATGCTTGTTTTAGCTACGCCATTCTCGGCAGCCTTCACAGTGAGGGCTTGCTCGTAGTCGGCAGTAGTGACTTTCTTAGTTGTGTAGATCTCCGAAAGTACTGGGGTCGACAACTTACCATAGTAGTTCATCGAAGTAGATACAAGTTGGAAGGTAGAATCCTCGTTTTTACCATATGTAAACCATTCATATACCGAAGTGTCGTTGCTCGCTACAAATGCAGCAAGAGCATCAAGGTCGTTAGAGTCGACATCGACAAGAACCTCAGTGAAATCATCAGCCAAACGGTATGCGCAGTAACCCTGGTAGTCAAGATCCTGAGCGAGGGCAGAAGTTAGGTCATCTTCGGTGTATGATCCCGGAGTGACGAATGCCCAATATACGCGCCAGCAGTTAGGGTCGAGTGTTGCTTTGAATGTGAAGTTTGTTGCACCTATGTCGACAAGCTCTACTGTGTAGGATCCGTCGGCAGTGTCTTGGTCAACCTCCGATACTGTGTCGGTAGACTCGCCATACTCGTCACCGGGCATAAGGTTCTCGTCGAAACCTAATGCGAAGCGAGAGAACTCGATACCCTCATAACCCCAGTCAAGAGTCAAAGTTAGATAATCCTCGCCATACTGATCAAGTACGTATGGGTCAACTTGTTGGATGTACTCTCTTAGGCGAGCTTTACCTGCACCATCACCATATAGATCGTCGAAGTATGCAATATACTCGTTGATCTCAGAAGTTTGAGTGAAGAGCTTAGTCCAATACTTAGCGTCGTCGTTTGGTGTGATATAGTGCTCGATAGAGGTGTAGTATGCAGCCTTGAGGCTAACCTCTACATAAGGATTTCCGATACGCTCGAATGCCTCGGTCTTAACCTCTAACTTGGTGAATACCAATGGGGTGATGTCGAAGCTCTCGTAGTCTCCTGTACAACCGACTGTGTAGATTGTGTAGTTTGCATCGGGGTACAATGGGTAGTCGGTGTAGATATCACCATAGTTGTATGTAACCGATGTAGATGGATCGTAAGTGACACCTACGAGGTATGAATAGTCGGAGCTAATCAAGATGTTAGTGATGTAATCCTCCTCGCTAAGACCAGTCTTAGCAGCCTCGTAGCAGTCGTTCTCCATAAGGATTGTTGGCTGGATCATAGTGATAGAGAAGTCGATAGCTGCACCATTGGTAACCTCCCATGACAGCGAAGTTTGGTCTACCGAAACAACACGGATACCAGCAGCCTCATCAGAAGTTGGAGCTCCGGTATTGATTGAGGTTGTGAATGCGTAGCTTGCTGGGCCAACGTTACCGGTACTCTTTTTAGCTGCTACATAAAGAATGTAGTCGGTCTCTGCGTCAAGTCCATCGCCTTGGTATGTGAAAGTACCCTCGGTCGAACCTTTAGCCTCTCCACTATCGAATACCTCTTGAGCAGTCAAAGAGGTACCAGACTCAACTGCGATATATGCAATTGCAATTGCATCGGTTGCAACAACGTCAAAAGTAACACTGTTGTATGCAGGTACAACATTCGAGATGGTGATGCCATCAACGCTTGCGTTGGTGTTGTCGGAGCTTGTACTATCCTTAGTACACGAAGTGATCGCAGAGATCATCAGCAACGAAAGCATCAATCTTGTGAGATTAGATAATTTTTTCATTTGTTTGTGGTTTATTAATTGTGTTTGTATTATTCTTCATTTTGCTCTAATTGGTATGCTACGCTCTCGTTAACGCCCATCGAGATAGCGTTGTTAACGTAGTAGTAGGTGCCAACTTGGTTGAGGATACACACCACCACCTCGGTTTGATCGGTGTCGTAGTTGTAGCTTATCTCGTAGCTCTCCTTGATCTTCTCGCTAATTACAATGCTTCCTAAGTCGTCGCCAGAGGCATCTGTGAGGGCTGTTGTGATAACATGATCTTGGGTGTAATCGTCACTGTAGGTACCCGATTGCTCGTAGCTGTAGCCGCTTTGGAGAGTGTAGATAAGTAGCTTGTAGTTGCCGTCGGCCACAAATGTCGCCTCGACATCTACGGATAGCTTTCCATCGCTGTATGTAGTTTCGGCCGTGATACCTACAACAGTTGGGTTTTCCGAAGTTGATTGCTCGGCTGTGGCGATGATGTTCGCAACGCTGCCCGTGGTGCTGGTTAGTAGATAATCTTCATTCATATCAATCACCACCGATGGGAGTGATTGGATATTAAACTGTGTGCCATATGTGTTGCCGACGGTAGTCGATAGCTCATCGTTGTTGTGAACTGCAACCTCGATCAAACGATCGGGGTATGACTTCATAGCAGACTCAATTATAGTTCCCATCGTTGGGCAGTAGGTACAACTTGTCGCCGTGAACTTCATGATTATGTTGCGGCGGTAATATGTGCTCGAGAGGTTACTCTCGCTGGTTGCCAAGACCGAAACTTGGTCGGAGTTCATCGAACCATAGAGCGCAAAGAAGGTGTGCGTGCCGGGGCGAAGTGTGCTAAAGACATTGGAGTCAAGTAGGTCGTAGCCGCCATCGGTGATGTTGATGATCTGCGAGTCGGAGGTGACATCATCGCCATCGAGAAGAACAGTAAAGGTTACACTCTCCTCTTCGTCTACACTGAACGACTGGGTGTCGACCTCGATTACAAGTGTGCCGCTTGTCGAAGTGTCATTATCATCCTCATCGCTCGATTGGCACGAGTAGAACCCTGTGCACAACGAAAGCGAGAGTAAAAGAAATAATTTGCGCATCGTATCTATTTTTTTGGTTATAAATTATTGACTATTTCAGCATCATAAACTTTTAGTCCTGCTGCACGTGGCCTAAGCTCGTCACTATTCACTACCGGCAATGATGTTGGGGTAGTGGACTTGCTTGGAGCTGAGCTAAGCGAAGGCCATGATCCATATAATATGTGTTGAAGTGCCGACTGCACGCAGTAGTCAGAATCCCAGTCTGATAAGATGTAAAGCGTCTCGTCGTGGCTTTGATCTACCGTGAAGCCGCTCGAGAAATCTTTGAATCCGAGTGCATTGTTGTTGTAGAATGTGATCGGCATAAGTTCGTAAACGTAGCTGCCGAAGTCGTAAGAGGAGTACGCAGAGTCGGAAGAGTAGAACACCTCCATACCGACATTCTTACCCTCGGTAGTTTGGCCAATAAGCAACACTTCGACACCTAAACCACGTAGTCCATTGATGATTAACTCACTTGCCGAGGCTGTGAATCCGGTTACGATCACATAAACTCTATCGAGATCAAGTGCCGTGTCGAGCGCCTCGACAATCGGAGAGTAGGTAGCAACCGATGGATTCTGGCCAATATAGAAATAGTCGACCTCACCCATAGCCTTGCGATAGTCGTTATACTCCATTTCGCAGTAGGTCTCGCCTTGATACTTCGAACCAACTAATGCCGTAGCCATCACGGTGCTTGCATAGACATCACCACCAACATTGTAGCGCAAATCGAGAACGACCTCTTGGACGTTAGCCGCTTTGAAGTCCTCGAAAATAGAAATTAGGTAGTCGTCGGCATTCATATCGAACTCCGAGTAGACCATATAGCCCACAGGGGTAGGCTCGCCACCGAGAGATTCGCGGATCTTGGTGTAGATCACCGGATTGCTTGTGTGTGTGCCCGGCGATACGTAGTATTCTCCAAGGTCGGTCAATGTGTAACTTCCAGTGCCATTGTTGTCTTGGTACTCCGAGATCGAGAGTGTCGCCATTGCGGTAGACTCCTCGTAACCCAAAAGTGTATTATAATAGGTCTCCATCGTAGAGCTACTGATCGAAGCTCGGTCGTAAGCGGTGATATACATACCACGTCTCAGGCCAGCCTTGTCGGCAGGAGACTCCGGCACGATGCAACCGATAAGGAGATAGTATACATTTCCAACTTGTACAGGGTAGAGCATCTTGATGCCAAAAGCTGTTGAAGATGAGAATGCTTTGGTCGCTGGAGCCGACGAATAACCATATGTGTATGTCGTAAGAGTCGAGTAGTAGTAGCGCTCGCCATTCGAGGTGTAGTAGTTGCCATCCTCGTCGATATTCGACATGCGGCTTAGCGAGTTGCTGAAGAATGTGTCGGTATCGCTGGTGAAGCTCAACAGAGACTTGATTTTGATAAATTCGTCGTTCCAGAGATATTTCTCGGTCATGATCTCCGAGATCCATAAGTTAGGGTCGGTGCCTGTTGTATATTTATCCTCCACGTCGTTGGATTGGCGCACTTGGCATAGATCGATATTATATGCGTAGTCCTCGATACTGATTGTGATTTGTGCTATACGCTCGTCGACTGTGGCCTCGTCGACGTTTGGTGCAACGCTTATTGTTAATGTTGCATCGCCCATATCACCAGAATCAGTCTCGAAAGTACACCAGTCACTATCGGAGTATACCACCCATCGTCCCATCGACAAAAATGTGATACTTTGTTTGCCTCCATAGTTGTCTACCTCTACAAAAGAATCTTTAACACTATAGAGACCATTGTCGGTCGCGGTGTCTATATCCTCGGAGTCGCTGGAGCAACTAATAAATAAAACTGTAGTTAATGTCAGCGCTGCGAAGTGCAGCAGGTGGAGTAGATTTTTCATATTGCTTTAAAAATGAATAATGTTTTTTCGCCTGCAATGTACGATTTATTTTTGGTTTTTAAAATTTTTCGGTAACTAAAATTAATATTTCGTTCTAAAAATGGTTAAGATTGTTAAGAAATGGTTATTTTTTTCGAAAAAGTTGCAGCAATTACATATAGTTTGTACTTTTGCCGACAGTAATATATAATACAAAATATGAGTATGAACCCATACAAAATTCTTATCGTCGACGACGAGGAGTCAATTTGCGAGATTCTTCAACTTAACCTCCAATCTGAGGGTTATACGGTAGATGTTGCATATAGTGCCGAGGAGGCCTTGAAGCTCAATTTGCCATCCTACTCACTTCTTATTCTCGATATTATGATGGGTGAGATCGGTGGTTATAAGTTACTGCAAATTCTCCGAGCAAAGGAGGAGACCAAGAGTATTCCTGTGATCTTCTGCTCGGCAAAGGATACCAAGGATGACACCATCACGGGTCTCAATTTGGGCGCCGACGACTATATCGCCAAGCCATTTGTGGCACGCGAGGTGATCGCACGTGTTAAGAGCGTTTTGCGTCGCACGTACTCCAAGGTGGAGGTGACCGCGACTCATACGGTAGAATTCGAGACGCTCTCGATGAACCTCGATCGTAAGCAGTGTATGATCGACGGCGAGGAGGTTGCAATGACCAAGAAGGAGTTCGAGATCCTTGCTCTATTGCTCCAGAACCGCAATGTGATCTTCTCGCGCCAAGATATCCTCAGTCGCGTGTGGGACGACGAGGTGGTTGTGGTGGATCGCACAATCGACGTATTTATCACTCGCCTGCGTAAAAAGATTGGTGTGTATGGCAAAAAAATAGTTACCCGATTAGGTTATGGATATGGCTTCTACGAGTAAGCTCTCTCGCCAAAGTCACCTTTTTTTGGCGTTGCTAATCCTTCTTTGGGGGTTGGTCTTGTGTTTCGTGGGTTATCAATATAGCCGCGAGAAGAGTCAGAAGGTTGGTTTGCTTAATGCTCGACTGCAACTCCTTAATATGCAGATGGGCGACGATATCGAATCGGGAGTAGCTACGGAGGCTTTCTTCGAGCGCAATGTAAAGCGCTTTAATGATCTCGAAATCACAGTATTTAGCTGCGGTGATTGTGTTAGTTACACTTCCGAGGGTGCAGACCAGATCCACGAGACTCAGCGGATTATGACTCAGGTGCAAAGCATTGGTGGAGAGTACATTACCACCCCTTCGAAGATTAACAAGGATATCGAATATATCCATTCGGTCTCGAATGTTGGGTGTTATACGATCTGCTCGTCGTGCTCCTATTCGCTCTCTTTTTTAGATGTTTTTAGAGGTTCTAATACATTTTTAATTGTGGTTGTGGCGATCTCAATATTGATTAGTATTATTGGTTATATTACAGCTAAGCTCTACACCAACCTCGATATTACCACCAAGGAGCGTGATCGCGAGCAGCAGACAGCACGTCGCGAGGAGCAAGATAAATTGCGACTCAAACGCCAGTTGACCAACAACATAAACCACGAACTCAAAACCCCAATATGTTCGATCTTGGGCTACTTGGATATGATCCTCAATACCCCCAATCTCGATGCGGATAAGTCTCGCCAATTTGCAGCCAAGAGCTACGACCAAGCCGAGCGCCTGCGCCTATTGATGATGGATCTATCGACCATCACCCGCATTGACGAGGCAAGCGATATGATCGAGCGCGAGAGGGTAGACCTCAAGCAGCTTATCGAGGAGATCAAGGATGATGTGCTTCCGCAGTTGGATAAGCAGAATATGATAATCACAACCAATCTCTCCAAGGAGCTGGTTATCAATGGAAACTACTCTCTGTTGTATTCGATCTTCCGTAATTTGGTCGATAACGCCATAGCCTATTCTGGTGGCAGGAATATCTGTATTGATCTTCTTACAGAGGATTCCACCAAATTTTACTTCTCGCTGCGCGACAACGGCATCGGCATCGACCAGAAGCACTTGCAATATATCTTCGAACGCTTCTACCGTGTCGACAAAGGACGCTCACGCAAGATGGGTGGCACAGGCCTCGGTCTCTCGATCGTTAAGAATGCCGTGCTGTTCCATGGCGGTAGCATCGAGGCACGACAGGAGGAGATGGGTGGTCTGGAATTTAGATTCTCGTTGGGCGATAAGTGTAGCTAAAGAGTGTTTGCCTGAAAATATAGCTCAAGAAGTTGGAGAAATCTAACATTTTGATTAATTTTACGCCCATAATATTTTCGGTAAAAGCAAATTCATTATGATATTCCAATATAAAGGGCTTAAGATCAACATAGATAAGTGTGGCGAGGGTAGTGCTATGCTGCTACTTCATGGCTGGGGCTGCGACCATACGATCTATAATGCTTGCCGCGGTTATCTCTCGGCTGCACATACGCTCTATATTTTTGATCTTCCGGGCTTTGGCGCCTCTGATGAGCCTCAAAGTGTGTGGGGTACACAGGATTACGTTGATATGTTGCGCGCTTTTATCCTCGAGGAAAAGATCGAGGAGCCTATTTTGGCGGGTCACTCATTCGGGGGGCGCCTCTCGATCCTCTATGCAGCGCAGTATGCTGCGAGCAAGGTTATCTTGATCGACGCGGCAGGGGTAGTGCCACAGCGCTCTATGCAATACTATTTCAAGGTCTACTCCTTTAAATTTATGCGCACTATGTGCCAGACGTTCTTGCCGGAGGCCACAGCGCAGCGAATTATCGACAAGAAGCGAGGTAGCTCAGGTTCAGCTGATTATAATAACGCTTCACCCATAATGCGCGCAATCCTTTCGCGGGTCGTGAACGAAGATCTCAAAGGCGATATGCAGCAGATCTCGGCGCCAACGCTACTTTTTTGGGGTGACAAAGATACAGCAACCCCAATATCGGATGCACGAGTGATGGACAAATTAATCCCAAATAGTACCTTGGTTGTGGCGAGTGGGTGTTCTCACTACTCATTTTTGGAGAGTCGCGGATTGTTCGACTCAGTAGTTAAAAAATTCTTAAATATTAAATAGCCTATGATACTCTATATTTTTATAGCCACATTCTATTTGGCATTGAATGCTGCCCTGCGCCACGATGTGCAGATGTTTCAGCAAAATTCATATCGCTACTCTCGATACTTTAAGTGGTTGAATAGCAATTTATGGAGCGAACTATTTAAGGTTTTTATTCTCCTTGCGTTTACCATTACAGCAATTATTGCGGAGTCTTATGCAGGTCTGCCCGGTCTTTCGCTGTGCATAATCTTGGCTATGTGCGGTTTTGTGCGTGTGGCAATCGTTGAGTTCAAAAAGAAATTTAAGGTTAAGCTCGCCTATACCGATAGAGTTAAGCGCTTGCTGTTCACTTCGTTGCTCCTGCCTACCTTAATCTTTGGTGTAGCTTATCTGCACCTTGATTATGTGCAATTTGTCGTTGTTTCTGTTGTTGTTGTTGCCTTCTCAAACTTGATTCTATTGTTGGCTAACCTTATTAATACGCCACTCGAGGCAGCTATCACCGCTTGGTATATCAACGATGCGCGCAAGATTATCGCATCGCGCAAGGATCTAATCATCATCGGCGTTACGGGTAGCTATGGCAAGACAAGCACCAAAAACTACCTCTACCGTATGCTCACCGAGAAGTACAACGTGTTGGTTACTCCGGGTAACTACAACACACTGTTGGGCGTTGTGCGCACAATCCGTGAGCAGTTGCGCCCTCAGCATCAGGTCTTTATCGTCGAGATGGGCGCTAAGCAGCGTGGTGACATCAAAGAGATCTGCGACTTGGTGCACCCCTCAATTGGCATCGTCACCTCGGTTGGCGAGGCTCACTTGGAGACCTTCAAGTCGGTTGAGAATATCCAAAAAACGAAGTTCGAGCTGATCGACTCACTGCCCAAAAATGGCTTTGGAGTGGTAAACTTCGACTCTGCGAATATCAAGAGTTTCGATTACAAATCACCCTGCCCAATTGTTGGGTACTCGATCGAGGAGCCTACGGCCAGCGTGCGCGCTGTGCAGGTCAGCTACAACGCCTCGGGAGTTTCGTTTGCGATGAATGTAAACGGTAGCGAGGTTGCATTCTCCTCGCCTCTGTTGGGTGGTGGAAATGTGCTTAACTTGATGGCAGGTATCGTCGTATCGGCCGAATTAGAGGTTGGGGCGAACCTTCTGCAACGCGCCATCAAGCAGTTGCAACCCGTTGAGCATCGACTCTCTATGAGTCGTGCGGGTGGATTGACTATTCTTGATGATGCCTACAACTCAAATCCAGCGGGTGCAAAAATGGCGCTCGATGTATTGCGTGATTTCACCCGCTCGGAGGGCGCCAAAAGGGTGGTGATAACACCCGGCTTTGTCGAGATGGGAGCGAGCCAAGCTGAGGCGAATTACACTTTGGGCTGTCAGATTGCTGCCTCGGCAGACTATGCAGTTGTTGTCAATCGACACAACCGCGAGGCGATTGTGCGTGGTCTTGTCGACTCGAAGTTCAGTAAGTCAAGCTACTTCGTGGCAGAGTCATTACAAGAGGCTCGAGAGCACCTTGCAACAAGACTCAATGCTGGTGATATATTATTGTACGAGAACGATTTACCAGATTCATTTAAATAAATAAAAGAACATGAAAATTAATGTTGGTGTGGTCTTCGGAGGCCGCTCAGTCGAGAATGAAATCTCGGTTATTACTGCAAACCAAGTGATGAGCGCTATTGATAGCGAAAAATATAATGTTATTCCAATCTATATCAGCAAGGCGGGAAAGTGGTATAGTGGTGCTGCACTGCGCAACACCGACAGCTACCGCAATATGGATCAACTCTTTAAGGAGTGTGACGAGGTATACATCCGCCCAATTTTCGGCGACAACAACCTCTATCGCAAGCCAAAGCTATTCAAGGGAGAGGTTGTAGCCAAGATCGATGTGGTGTTGCCTGCTCTCCATGGAACCAACTGCGAGGATGGCTCGTTCCAAGGCGTTATGGAGTGCGCAGGTATCCCATACGCGGGTTGCAACGTTTTGGCATCGGCAAATGGAATGGATAAGATCACCATGAAGATGATCCTTAAGGAGTGCGGAATCCCTATCGTCGACTATGTGTGGTTCTCCGACAAACAGTGGTTCGACGCAACGGAGCAGACTATCGCCAAGATCGAAAAGGAGCTCTCATATCCGGTGATCGTCAAGCCGGCTAATTCCGGTTCGAGCATCGGAATCCGTGCGGCGCACTCTCGTGAGGAGTTGGAGGAGGCTGTTTTGTATGCAATCTCGTTCACTACTCGCATCATTGTCGAGAAATTTGTGGCCAACCTCAAGGAGGTAAACTGTTCGGTGATGGGCGATTATCACAACTGCGAGGCTTCGGTTTGCGAGGTTCCAGTGCGCAATGGTGAGATCCTTTCGTACGAGGATAAATATATGGGCGGTGGTACCAAAGCCAAGGAGTCACAAGGTATGCACTCGACCGTGCGCGAGATCCCTGCACGCCTCCCCGAGGAGACGACTGAATTTATTCGTCAGACCTGTTGTGACACTTTCCGCGCATTGTCGTGCGATGGTGTGGCTCGTATCGACTTTATTATCGATGAGGATACTAACAAGGTGGCTGTCAATGAGATTAACACCATCCCGGGCTCGCTCTCGTTCTACCTTTGGGAGTATTCGGCGGTAGACTTCCCCGCACTTGTGGATCGCATCATCTCGATCGCATTCCAGCGCCAACGCGAGCTCAACAACAAGGTCGTTGACTATGGCAGCAATATCTTCGCAGCAACCTCGGGCTCGGGTGGAAAAGCGGGTGCTAAATTTGCAAAATAGGTAGATGGAATCACTCTCAGATATCACCGTTGCCTTCACGGGCAATAGATCACTTATACCCCCTTCGAACATCTATTCGGATGATCTCGAGGGGGTTATTCGTGCCTCGCTCCACGATCTTTTAGAGCAGGCATATTGTGCAGGAAAGCGTATCTTTTTGTCGGGTGGCGCAGTGGGGTTTGACCTGATGGCAGCCGAGGAGGTTGTCGCATTGCGCTTGCAATATCACGATGTGCAGCTTGTGTTGGTCACGCCCTTTGATGGGCAGGATGCCAAGTACCCCGAAAGGGATAAGGAGCTATACGCCTCGCTCCTTAGTGAGGCAGATCGGGTGGTGAGGATTGCCGAGAGTTATAGCCTTGGTGCCTACCATCAGCGCAACGAATATTTAGTCGAGAATTGCGGTGAGTTAATCGCTTACAGCTCCGGCAAGGGGCGTGGCACTGTCTCAACAATGCGACGTGCCGTTAAACGAGGCGTGCAAGTGACTAATATTTACGATCTCATTGGAGGTAGGGCGCAGTGCCGCCAACTTGATTTAGAGTTCTAAAACGTAGGGCGAATACTCTTTTAGGCTGTTGTCAGCAGTGGGCTCCTTTTTGTCGAAGATGCCGTATATTGTCGACCCACTCCCCGACATTGCGGCGTATATCGCACCGGCATCGAGCAGCGTGGATTTGACCTGCCCAAGTAGAGGGTGTGCCCGGAAGATATGTGGCTCGAAGTCGTTTTTGATCTTGCCTTGCCACTGTTCTAATGGGAGTTCAATAAGCTCGCTCAGTGGGATTGTGGGGTACTGTGGGGTGACGCCGGCGTAGGCTTCACGGGTTGAGACGCTCACGTCAGGCTTGATTAGAACTAAATATTTGCCGTTTAAATCGAGCTTGACGGGGCTCATTACCTCACCTCGGCCTGTGCAAATTTGTGGATTATTGCGCACAAAGAAAGCGGTGTCACTGCCCAATTGAGCTGCAAATTCGATCAATTGCTCCTCGCTCAGCTCGAGGCTAAAGAGAGAGTTAAGCGCTACAATGACAGCCGTAGCATCGGAGGAGCCGCCACCCAACCCCGCGCCAAATGGTACCCGCTTGTCGAGGGTAATGCGCACGGCCGAAATAGAGGGGAAGTGAGCTTTGAGCAGGTTGTATGCCTTGATGCATAGATTGTGCTCGGGAGCGCAGTCGACCACCATTCCCTTGCTGGCGAACTCAACTTCACAACCATCGATCGCCTCCACATCGATAACGTCGTAGAGCCCCACGACAGGAATCATCACCGTCGAGAGGGAGTGAAAACCATCCGCACGACGCTCCAAAACGTCGAGTCCAATATTTATTTTGCAGTTTGCCTTAATTGTCATGTAACAAAAGTAGCAATAAATCATAATAAATCACTAATTTTGTATTATGAAATTTAGAACTGAGATAGAAATTCAGCAGAGCGAGTATCAGATTGGCTATCGGTCAAGAGTACTTGCCATAGGCTCGTGCTTTGCGCAATCCATTGGTGGTAAGCTCCTTGGTGCCAAGTTTAATGTGTGCGTCAACCCCATTGGTGTGCTCTTTAACCCCTTGTCGATTTGTGCTGCTATCGAGCGATTTGCAGCGCAAAGGATGGTGGATATCGAGGAGGTAGAGTGTGGCAGTGAGGGCTATTTCCATTTCGACTTCCATGGATCGCTCTCGGCGCCAACGCCTCAAGATGCTGTGTCTAAGATCAACGAGGCGGTGGAGCATGGTTCCAATGCGCTTGAGCAGTGCGACACAATTATTATCACTTTGGGCACTGTGTGGGTCTATGAGTTGGTCGATAGCGGCGCGGTGGTTGCCAACTGCCATAAACAACCCTCGAAGCGCTTTGTGCGTCGCGCAATGAGTGTGAGTGAGGTTGTGGAGGCTGTAGGCGCAGTTGTAGCACGATATCCCAGTAAACACTTTATTTTCTCGGTGAGTCCCGTGCGACATCTTGCCGATGGCTTGGATGAGAACTCATTGAGTAAGGCCATATTGCGCGTGGCATTGGCGCAAGTCGTAGCGCAATACTCTAATGTCGAATACTTTGCAGCCTACGAAATTATGGTCGATGACCTGCGTGATTATCGCTTCTATGGCGAGGATATGTTGCACCCATCCCCCCAAGCTGTCGAATATATCTGGTCGAAGTTTGTTGAATCGAATATCTCGGCTGCGGCTCGAAAAGCGATGGAATCGGTCGAGGCAATAGTGCGAGCTGCTGCCCATCGCCCACTGCACAAGGGTAGTGAGGCCTATTGTAAATTCTGCGAGCGACAGTTGGAGCTAATAAAAGAACACCCCGAAATAGATTTCGGCAAGGAAAGTGCCCATTTTAGGAGTCAATTACAAAATATTTTGTAAATTTGCACTCAATTTAAACAACCTATGACAAAGAGAATTTTTCTATATATCACAGCAACGCTTTTCACCATTAGCGCCTCGGCTCAGCCTATCGACAAAAACCAACCTCGGTTAGTTGTCAACATCGTCGTTAGCGGCATGCGAGCGGTCGATATGGAGCGCTATCAAAATAATCTTGGTTTGGGCGGTATGCGACTCCTCTACGAGGAGGGAATGCGCTATGACAACTGCCTATACAGCTATAAGCAGACCACAACGCCCGTGTCGCTCTCGACTCTTGCTACCGGTGCACTCCCCTCGACCCATGGTGTGGTTGGCCTTTCGTGGTTCGATTATGTCACCAACGAGGCGGTCGATCTTTATCTCGACCCCGCAGCGACTAATTTGGAATATCCTACAGCCGATGGTGGCTACTCGGCCGGAAACCTCTTTGTGCCAACCCTTAGCGAAGCGCTCTTGGTCGACTCCCCTCAGAGCAAGGCGGTCACCGTGGCATTTGATCCTGCCTCGGCGATAATGCTCAACGGCAAGCAGGGTCTGCCATTCTGGTTCGATGCTGCTACCTGCAACTGGGCGAGCTCGAATGCATTTATGGAGCAGTTGCCCGAGTGGGTAATAGCGCACAATCAAGGCGAGGCGGATATCGCAAAGACAGCCGAAAAGTGGACAATGTCGCTCCACTCCGACCTCTACACTAATACCCGCTACTTGGATCGTTCGGGAGCCTATATTTTGAGCAACGCCGTTAAAGTAGGGCGCAATGAGGATCGTAAGGCGCGCTACGCAAAATACTACAACCACCTGCGCTCGACCCCCGCTGGCAACGATATCGTCACCTCGTTTGCGAAGTTGGCTGTGGCGAGCCTTAAGTTGGGCGGCGACGATCACGTCGATATTCTTAACGTCTGTTTCGATGTTTCGCGTAACGTTGTCGAGAGCTTTGGGCCCGAGTCAATCGAGGCGGAAGATATGTATTATAAGATTGATCGCAATATCAGCGACCTAATGAAGTTTGTCAATTCGCAGGTTAAGGATTCCAAGGTAGTCTACCTGCTCACTTCGGATCATGGCACCAGCTCAACGACTCTTGGCGCGATGAACCACTTCAATGTGCGTCAGTTCGAGGTGATCCTCAATGGCTTCCTTTCGGTGCGCTATGGCAATGATTCATGGGTTTTGGCTTGCCGCAATGGAGCTATCTACCTCAATCACAATGCAATTTTTAAGCAAGGGTTGAATTTGGCTGAGGTACAGACCGAGGCTGCGACATTCGCCATGCAGATGCAGGGTGTGTCGCACGCTGTCACCTCCTCGACGCTTATGTCGAGCTACTTTGGTAATGGCTATGCGCAGAAGATTCAGAATGGATTCTATGCGCGCCGCTCGGGCGATGTGATCCTTAATTTTATGCCCAATTGGATCGAGCAGGATTCGAAGATTCTCTCGCAATCGGGCTCGCTTTATAACTACGATCGCTCGGTGCCACTTATCATATATGGTAGTGGCATCCCCACCAAGGTGATCTCACGCAAGGTCGATCCGATCTCGATCGCTCCGACCCTTGCGGCAATAATGAATATCAACGAACCAGCAGCTGCCGAGGGGCAAGCATTGGAGGAGTTTACAAAATAAATGAAGAAAATGGATAATATACAAGATCAAATCATCGAAGAGTTTGCGATCTATGACGATTGGCTCGATAAATATAATTACCTCATTGAGCTTAGTGAGGAGCTTAAGCCAATCAACGAGGCGCACCGCACGGAACAGTATGTGATTAGCGGTTGTCAGTCGCGCGTATGGGTTGATGCCGAACTTAGAGATGGCAGGGTTCACTTCGCGGCCGATAGCGATGCGATTATTACCAAGGGTATCATTGCGCTGCTTATTCGTGTGATGAGTGATCGCTCGCCACGTGAGATTCTCGATATGGAGTTGTATTTCATCGACGCTATTGGACTTAGCGAGAACCTCTCGCCAACACGTAGCAATGGCCTACTTGCGATGATTAAACAGATGAAAATGTATGCTTTGGCATACTCAACTAAAGTGGAATAAAATAGGATTCATATATGACACCTGCTGAAATAATTGAGGTCGAGAAAAACATTGTCTTGACGCTAAAAAATATATTCGACCCCGAGATCCCAGTTAATATCTACGATTTGGGATTGATCTACGATATCGAATATGAACCCTCTGGCGAGGTTAATATCCGTATGACCCTCACTGCACCTAACTGCCCAATGGCTGATATTCTATTCGAGGATGTTAACCGCGAAGTGTCGAAAGTTAAGGGTGTTGAGTCGGTCAATGTGATATTGGTTTTTGAGCCCGTATGGGATAAGTCGATGATGTCCGAGGAGGCACTATTGGAGTTAAACCTATTCTAAAACAGCAACTATGGAGCAGCAAAAGCAAGATTCGAGAGCATATAATCGACTATTGGCTGGCTCTTCCTACTATGGGTGTGGTCGCTACTTGAAGTGGATCAAGGAGATCGAGCGTCAAGAGGTATACTCATATTTCGAGTTCGAACGCCTCGAGAGCAAGTACCACGATATAATGGAGTACTATCGCACTGAGGCGGGCGAGAATTGGAACCAAACGATCTTTGGGTACTTCTTCAAATATTTGGGCGATCCACGCAATAAGCATGCTTATATGTCTTTGGCTAAGCGTATTGGCTATAACTCAATCCTGCGTGAGCGCTCTAATCCTATGCGTGTCGAAGCTCTTTTGTTGGGCGCTTCGGGTCTGCTCAAAGATTATGGCGACGACCTCTACACGCTCACAATTAAGCGTGAGGCGGAGTATTTGATGCGCAAGTACGATATCACACCACTCAACGCCTCTGATTGGAATCTCGGTCGTGTTCATCCTAAAAATAACCCTGTGTTGCGCTTAGCTCAAGCAGCAACGCTCTTTACACGCAATGACCTGCTGTTAGATAAGATCCTCGCGTGTCGCTGTCCGGCCGATATCGAGGAGATATTTTTGGTCGAGGCTTCGGAGTATTGGACGACTCACTACGTGCCCTCGCGTGTTAGTGTAAATGAGGTCAAACGATTGGGTTACGACAAGTGTAATATATTGGGTATTAACTTAGTGGTTATGCTCCAATTTGCCTATGGCTCCTATCTTTCCAACGATCTTTTGATCGACCAAGCGCAGAATCTGATCCAAGATCTTAAGCCCGAGAAGAACTATATCGTCGATGGATGGCGTAAGTTTGGCCTGCGTCCCAAGACCGCATTCGAGGGGCAGGCATTGATTCAAATCGGCGCAGAGTATTGCGCGAGAAGCCGTTGCAAGGAGTGCTACTTGGGCGCTCGTGCTGTGAAAAATCTTGCGTGGTTGGAGTTTAAGGAGTAGCCACTTTTCAGCTTATTATGTTAATGCAATAAAATTAGGATTTGCTCCGTTTGAGAGGCAGAACTAAATTTTGTATGCCTATGATTCAATGATACTACTTATTTACATTTATATATTATTAATTATGAAAAAAGTAGTTTTGTTTTTTGGAGCCGTTGCTCTTTCATCAGTAATAGGTGGTGTTACAGCCTTTGGCGTAGCTTACACCAAGCAGAGTGGTATGGAGGAGTACCAAAATGTAACATTTTTGCAGCAGAGTAAGCCTGTTGCCTCATCACAATTCGTAGCCAACGTCGATGGCGATTTCCCCGACTTGACCTATGCCGCCGAGAGCGCAGTGCCTGCGGTGGTGAATGTCGAAGTTATCCAACGTGTCGAAACGCGTAGCCGGAGTAGCTATGATCCCTTCTATGAGTTCTTCGGTTTTCCGCAGCAGGGGCGCAGTGGCCAGCCTCAATCCCAAGAGCGTCGCTCGGGTGGTTCGGGTGTGATTATTTCAGAGGATGGCTATATTGTTACTAATAACCACGTTGTCGACAATGCAACCTCGCTCAAGGTGAAGTTGTACGATGGCCGAGTGATGGATGGTGAGATTATCGGAGTTGACCCCACTACCGATATTGCGCTCATCAAGATCGAGGCTACCGGCCTGCCGACCATCCCCTTTGGTAGCTCCGACGATCTCCGATTGGGGGAGTGGGTGTTGGCAATCGGTTCGCCATTTGATTTGCAATCGACGATCACTGCTGGCATCGTTAGCGCCAAGGCGCGTCAGTTGGATGTGATCCCTACCGATTTGCGCATCGAGTCCTTTATTCAGACCGATGCCGCGGTGAATCCCGGTAATTCAGGCGGAGCGTTGGTCAATACACAGGGTGAGCTAATCGGAATTAATACCGTGATTAAATCGCAGACAGGCAGCTATATAGGTTATTCCTTTGCAGTGCCGGAGAGTATTGTTAAGAAAGTAGTCTTGGATCTCAAAGAGTTCGGTATGGTGCAACGTGCGCTGTTGGGAATCAGTTTTAGGATGATCGATCAGCAGTTCCTCGATGAGGAGGGCACAACGCACAATATTAAAGAGTTAGGTGGCGTTTTCGTAGCATCGGTTCAAGAGGATGGTGCAGCATCGAAGGCTGGAGTGCGCAAGGGCGATGTGATTACACACATCAACGGCGTGGAGCTCAACGACAAATCGAGCCTTCAGGAGCAGGTGGGCAAACACCGTCCGGGCGATAAGGTTGAAATAATTGTAAAAAGAGGCAACTCAGTGAAACAATTTGATGTGATCTTACGTAATAAGAGTGGTAAAGAGGAACTATTGTCCAAAGAGAGCGTCGATGTAGCCGAGATCTTGGGTGGTAAATTCTCGAATGCCAGCGAAAAACTATGTCGCGAACTCGATATCGATGGCGGAGTAGTAGTTACGTCGGTTAATAGCAAAGGGCTACTCTCGCGAGCAAGGGTTAAGAGTGGCTATGTTATAACTCACATTAACGACACCCCGGTTTATACGCTTCGAGATTTGGATCGACTCAGCGATGGCGTGAAGTCCATCGATGGAATCTACTCCAATGGTCGTGCCGCAAGTTACGTATTTGTGGAGTAGGTAGGTTGATAGAGTGAGTTTTTCGCGGGTAAAGGATTGAACAATAAGGAATAAACATAAAAATAGAAAGAAATGCGTCAGTTAAAAATCACAAAGTCCATCACGAATCGTGAGAGTGCGTCACTCGATAAATACCTTCAGGAGATTGGTAAAGAGGAGTTGATCACCGTCGAGGAAGAGGTGGAACTTGCCCAACGAATCAAAAAAGGAGACCAAGAGGCTCTCGAGAAACTCACAAAAGCCAACTTGCGTTTTGTGGTCTCGGTAGCTAAGCAATATCAGAATCAAGGTTTGAGCCTTCCTGACCTTATCAACGAGGGAAATTTAGGTTTGATCAAAGCGGCTGAGAAGTTTGATGAGACACGCGGATTTAAGTTTATCTCTTATGCGGTGTGGTGGATTCGTCAATCTATCCTCCAAGCATTGGCCGAGCAGTCGCGTATCGTGCGCTTGCCACTCAATCAAGTGGGATCGCTCAATAAGATCAATAAGGCTTTGGCTAAATTCGAGCAGGAGCACGAGCGCGCCCCATCTCCCGAGGAGTTGGCTCTCGAGCTCTCATTGCCCAAGGAGAAGGTTGCCGACACGCTTCGCGTAGCTGGTCGCCACGTCTCGGTGGATGCTCCATTTGCTGATGGTGAGGATAATTCACTACTCGATGTGTTGATTAATAACGACTCACCTAATGCCGACCGCGGTTTGATCAATGAGTCGCTCTCGACCGAGATTATCCGCGCGTTGGAGACCTTGACTGATCGTGAGCGCGATATCATCCGCTACTTCTTCGGAATCGGTTGCTCGGAGATGACCCTCGAGGAGATCGGTGAGAAGTTCGATTTGACCCGCGAGCGTGTGCGCCAAATCAAGGAGAAAGCTATTCGCCGCTTGCGCCAGTCGTCGCGTAGCAAGCTGTTGAAGTCTTATTTGGGCTAATAGAAGAAGCCGACTAACGAGGTTGTTTTCGGCACTTTTCTCGACTTCTTACAAAGAAAGAGAGTGACTATCAAGTAAATATACTTGTTGGTCACTCTCTTCCTTTGTATAATTTGCCGTTGTCACTCATCGCGATGCGATTATCGCCCATCATCCGCTCGATGGCCTCGCTGACCTTCTCGGCAGAGGAGCTGATCTTGACTGCGAGCTCTTTGATGGTCATTTCGGAGGTGGTCAGTAGCTCGTCGATCCTCTCTTCGATGTTGACATTTACCACCTTGGCGTTGCGCTTGCGCTCGAGGCAGATGTCGCATACGCCGCAATCGTGACTCTGCTCCACGCCGAAGTAATCTTCGAAGAAACGACTGCGACAGATCTCCTTGTTGGTGGCGTAGAGCAACATATGTTCGAAGTTTTTCTCAGTGAGTTCCTTGCGAAGTTTGTAGCTTTCGGGCGAAATGTAGATGTTACTCACCTCCAATCGTTCCACGTCGAGGTAGATTAGCGGCGACTGGTTGGAGGGGACGTAGCGGATAAGCCGCATCTGCCACAATCGAGTCAGCAGGTCGCGCACCTTGACCACGGTATACCCGCTCCAATGCGCTATCTCAACCTCGCTAATCTGCCTAAAATCGGTGAAGATACCCTCGTAGAGGCGTAGTAGGACGCGCAGGAAGTGGTCGAGGTCGTTGTGGTCGACACGAACTTTGTAGAGATCGTCGCGCCCCACGCAGAACATAATTCGGGCGGGGTTGGCCATCTCGTCCGTAAGCGACATATAGCCATTTGCCTCGAGGATCTTGATGGCGCTTAAGACTGTGCCACGATATAGCTTCTCTTGCGAGCAAAACTCATAGATATTGAATATATGCGAACTCATAGCGCCATCGCCAAAGGCAATTTGGAGTGACGAGCAGATCTTGTCGTATACCTCTTTGATCTTCTCCTTGGGTGGAAACTCCTCCTTGTAGCGCTTCAGGATTCGTTCAGTGTCGTCGGGAGAGTAGAGTAGTAGGGCATAGCTTCGAGCACCATCGCGCCCCGCTCTGCCGGCCTCTTGGTAGTAGTTCTCCAACGAGTCACACATCGAGTAGTGTACTACAAAACGCACGTTGGGCTTGTCGATACCCATTCCAAAGGCGTTGGTCGCCACCATCACCCTTACGTCATTGTCAATCCACTCCTCTTGGCGAATGGCACGCTCGGCATGGGGTAGACCGCCGTGGTAGAAGCTTGCGGTGATCCCCTTGTCGTTGAGTGCCTGCGAGAGCTTCTCGGCACCAACGCGTGTTTTGACGTAGACGATGCCGCTGCCCGGAACGCTCTGCAACACCTTCATTAGCTGCTCGTCTTTGTCCTCGACCTGTCGGATCGCATAACTGAGATTGGGACGCGAGAATTTTCCGCGCAGTATTTTGTGATCCTTGAACTTGAGGCGCAGTGCGATATCCTCGACCACCGTTGGGGTTGCCGAGGCGGTTAATGCTAAAATTGGGGCGTTGTCGCTATGCTCGCGCAGCTCGGCAATACGCAGGTAGGATGGGCGGAAGTCGTAGCCCCACTGCGAGATGCAGTGTGCTTCGTCTACGGCGATCATTGAGACCTTCATACGTTGAATGCGGTAGCGGAACATCTCGGTCGCAACCCTTTCGGGTGAGACATATAGGAACTTGGTGTCGCCATATACGCAGTTATCCAGAGCGATGTCAATTTGACGAGGAGAGAGCCCCGAGTGGATTGCCACGGCCGGAATAGAGAGCGAACGCAGGCGGTCGACCTGATCTTTCATTAGGGCGATAAGCGGCGTGATAACGATGCAGAGTCCATCGAGCATCAATGCAGGTACTTGATATGTAAGCGATTTGCCACCACCTGTTGGCATAAGAGCTAACGTGTCGCGCCCGCTGAGAATCGAGTTGATAATCTCCTCTTGCATAGGGCGAAAAGTGTCGTATCCCCAATATTTTTTGAGGATGGTATGCATATCTAACTTCTCGGCTATTTGACGTTTCATCTTTGCAAAGATAGTCAAAACAATCTTGTCGCGCAAAGTACGGAATTAAATATTTTTTATTATCTTTGTGGTCAATGAAAAGAGGTCGTTACATATCATTCTCGCTCCTGCTGCTTTTTGTGGCAGCCTTTGCTTGTCGTTTGTCGGCGGGCTTGTTGTGTAGCTGCGAGGTGCATCACGCAGAGGAGCATCACTGTTGTCCCTGCCCCGAGCATAATGCGGAGTGCCTAAATCACGACTTCTCATTTGGAGAAACTAAATGTAGCTATCATTTTGGTTTTGATGAGATTATAGCGCAACTTCCTGCGGGGGAGTCCAAATCCATTCGTTCTGCGCTCTGCGAATTGTCGACACTGCTTTTGGCATTCTGCGAGGGGCGAAATAGTTGCGAGGCCGATAACTCTGATTGCGTTAGATATCTCAGGTGGCATCAGCCTCTCAGCTCACAGTGTTGCGCATCGTCGCATTCGCTTAGAGCACCACCAGCATTAGTATAACTTTTGGCAGCCTTAATAGGTTGTAAATCATTGTTATATTTAATGCAAATTTATGAGAAAATTATTTAAAAGTATATTTATGTTTACACTCTCAATATTGACCCATCAAGCAATAGCCCAAAATATCGAAGGCTATGTGCGCGATGCTGACAACAATCCCCTTGTTGGCGCGGTGATCTATTGGGCAGATACAACGGTGGGTGAGACCGCAAACCTCGAGGGTCACTTCTCGATCCACCGCATCAAGGAGTACGACGCGCTTGTGGCGTCATACCTTAGTTTCACTAACGATACGATCCGAGTGGCGCGAGGCGCAAATCGCGTAGATTTCACGCTCGAGAATAGCAGCGTCGAGATCGACGGCGTCGTAGTAAATAGCACACTTGGGGGCAACTTTATCAAGTATGAGGGAATTGCCAAAAACGAGGTGATCTCGTTTGCGGGACTCTGCAAGATGGCTTGCTGCAACTTGGCCGAGAGCTTCGAGAATTCGGCTGCTGTCACAGTTGGTTATAGCGATGCAATCTCGGGGGCACGCCAGATCAAGATGTTGGGTTTGGCGGGTATCTACACCCAGATCCTCGATGAGAGCCGCCCCATTATGCGCGGTATTGGTTCGCCCTATGGCTTGAGTTACACCCCCGGCATGTGGCTCAACTCTATACAAGTGTCAAAAGGAATCTCGTCGGTTACGGCGGGGCATGAGGCGATCACCGGCCAAATTAACTTGGAGTATCGCAAGCCGACCGATTCGGAACGTTTATTCGTCAATCTATTTCTTAATGATGAGTTACGCCCCGAGATGAACCTCTCCTCGGCTTTGCCGGTCTCGAAGGATGGTAGCCTCTCGACTGTGGTGATGGTGCATGCATCGGGCGATACTGACCTTAATGTTATGGATCACAATGGCGATGGGTTTCGCGATATGCCTAACACGCAGCAATTCAATATTGCCAATCGTTGGCTGTACGCTGCCGATAATGGTATGCAGGTGCGATGGGGCTTTAAGTTGTTGCAGGAGGAACGCTTAGGTGGCGACCTCAATTACGAGGAGACGATGTTCGAGACGATGTATCAGGATAATATCTATGGCTCGAAGATCATTAATCGAGGCGCAAATGGATACCTCAAGGTGGGAATGCCGGTCGGTGCTGCGGTGTATGATGCCGAGGAGGGAAGCGAGCTACGCTCCAATATCGCACTTGTGGCCGACTACGACCACTTTGACGAGGATAGCTACTTTGGTCTAAATAGTTATGTGGGTGTGGAGAATAGCATATCGCTAAACCTCGCGTACAATCACTACTTTTCATCCAAGTCGCTCTTAGCTGTTGGCGTGTCGTCGTATCTCCAAGATATCGACCAGAGCCTCGGCAACAATACCCCTTGGCTTAATGCCGAGTCTCAATACGATCTCTCGCGCAAGGAGAATGAAGTTGGTCTTTATGGCGAGTATACCTTCACTCCCAACGATCGCTTTTCGCTTGTGGCAGGCCTTCGAGGCGACTACAACGACTACTTCGATCGCTCGTTCTTTACCCCTCGATCGCATGTTCGTTGGGCTGTTACCGAGTCAACTGTGTTGAGAATGTCGGCAGGATTGGGCTATCGCACGGCCAATGTCATCACCGATAATATTGGCATCTTGGCAACAGGTAGGCAGATTGTATTCGATGAGGGTGTTAGCTCGCTCTTCGATACTCAGGAGAAGGCTGCTACCTATGGGGCGAGTTTGACGCAGACTCTTTCGCTCAGCTCGCCAAGTGATGCAACTATCAGTTTTGACTACTTCCGTACCGATTTCATAAATCAAGTAATTGTAGATCAGGAGCTTTCGGCCGATGCAATACATATTTATTCCAGCACAGATCGCTCGTTTACTGACACCTATCAAGTAGATTTTATGTGGACGCCTTTCGATAATTTCGACGTTTTTGCCACATATCGCTATTCGGATAGCTCCGTGACGCTAAATCATGGTGGTGAGAATATAACCGTTGATCGTCCTCTCGTTAGTAGCTATAAGACACTGCTTAACTTGCAGTATGCCACCCCCTATCGCCGTTGGGTCTTCGATGCTACGGCGCAGCTCAACGGTTCAATGCGCCTACCAACTCAGACCGGAGATATGGCAGATAGCAGCTATTCGCCCGCTTATCCGATGTTCTTTGCGCAGGTGAGCCACCGTTTGCGCTCGGCAGAGATCTACGTTGGGTGCGAGAATATAGCCAATTATTACCAAGAGACGCCTATCGTCAGCGCCGCCGACCCTTATTCGTCGACATTTAACTCCTCGGTAGTGTGGGGTCCATTGATGGGGCGCAAATTTTATATCGGATTACGTTACAACCTTTATTAAATAAATTAAAACTATGAAAAAAATTATCCTAATGGTTATCGCTATGGTGATGACAGCGGGTGTAGCCCAAACGATGGCGGCGCCCAAAGAGAAGAAACAAATTGAGACAACCACATTTGAGGTCGATATGGAGTGCCAAGAGTGTGTTAAGAAGATCATGAACTATATCCCAATGCAGAAAGGCATAGAGGATGTTAAGGTTGATCTTAAGGCAGGTAGAGTGACTGTGACTTTCAACGAGCTTGAAGTTTCGAATGCTACCATCATCAAATATTTCGCTAAGATTAAGAAGAAGGCTAAGGTTTATGTGCCAGCACCTATTAAGAAGGATCCAATCCTCGAGCCTGCTCGCCGATAGATTTTAACATATAGATACAATAATGAAAACTGTAATTTTTGATTTGGGAGGTGTTGCCGTTGCGCGCAAGCCCGAAAGGATGACCGAAGATTTTAGAGAATTCTTCTCTTTTATCGCTAATAAGCAGATGCCACACTTTTGGGAGGAGTACGATCGTGGAACGCAAACTATCGACCAAACTATCGATACACTAACTCAGATCAAAGGTTGCAGCCGCGAGAAGTGCCACCACTATGTGTGGGATGCAGTCAATATGCAGGAGCCGATAGCTGCCACCGAAGCTCTGATTGAGGAGCTCTCGGAGCGTGGCTATCGCCTTTTGGTGCTCTCGAATATGTCGCTCGAGTTTATCACATTTATTCGTCAGATGCCTTTCTATCGTCACTTTTCGGGTGAGGTGGTTTCGTGCGAGGAGGGCACTGTCAAACCCGAACCCGAGATCTTTAAGCTAATTATCGATCGGTATAATATCGATCCAACCGATGCTCTGTTTGTCGACGATCGCCCCGCCAATTTGGAGGCTGCCGCTGCGCAAGGGCTTAATGCGATCCTCTTCAAGCGTTGGGAGGCCGAAGCGAGCTGTGATGCAATTCGCGCATTGCTTTATTAAAAAAGATCAAGTTTATTTATCAGTGGAGAAATATCGTCATTCTCACGCAGGCGGGGATCTTATACAAACGCAAGGGAGTTAAGATTCCCGTTTTCACGGGAATGACGGCTATATATTATTGTCCACCGAAATTGTTGATTGATCCCAACTCTTAAGATCCCGCTGGTCATCCTCGCGGACGCGGGGATCTTATACAAACGCAGGGGAGTTAAGATTCCCGTTTTCACGGGAATGACGGCTATATATTATTGCCCACTGGAATTGTTGATTGATCCAAAAAAAGAGGCTGGTAGGGTTTACGTCCACCAGCCTCTTCTATTCGCTCGCCTTTAATACAATCCAATCACTAATTTATAATGGCGAACTTATCTATTATGGTTTTACTCCATCTTAACGGTTATGTTGTCGATTGCGAAGTAGTCGGGAAGCAATGAGCCCCAATCGTTTGTAGCGCTGCTATCTGTTGAGAATACAACTTTAGTAACCTCGCCAAGAGATGATAGATCCCATGAGTTCCAGCCCTCTACAATCTCACCACCTTGAGCAAGATATAGCTCAGTGCTTGCAATTGTTGCGCCCTCAGAATCAACCGAAGTTGCTGTGATCTTGAACCAATCTGTCTCTGAGATACCCTCAGTAAGGTTCCATCCGTCGCCATATAGAATCACGCTCATGCTGTATGATGTTAAAGCTACGTATGCCTCCTCGATCTGACGAGCTACGCCATCACCAAAGTAGAGGTAACCGCCACCTACAACTACTGCGAAGTTCTCGCTACCATTGTAACCGCTATTGCCGCCGCTGATAACAGGTACAGAGAGTTGATTGCTATAGTCTGCCTGAGAATCCTCGCTCACGGCCATATAGTAGTTCGATACTGCGATGCCACCATTCCAGAATGCTGTGCTGCCCCAAGACTCGATAACCTCCGAAGCCAACTCAGTGTTGTTCTCGTCGTACCAAGCGTACTCGCTTGAACAATAATAAGCATAGTAGTACTCATCGTAATACATATCCGTGTAGAGAAGATCTCCACCATACTCAGGTGAGTCGATAAGTGATGACCAGCTGCTTTCGCCCACGTAGTTTGCCGAAGCTGCGTAGGAAGCATCCTCGAATGTGAGGGTTGCATAGATTGTAGAATCCTCAGTGTTGTCGTCAGGAGTAACCTCTTCGGATTCGTTACAGCTAAATGCTAAAATCGCTACTGAAAGCAATAAAAATACTTTTTTCATTTTCTTAGTTTAAATATAAATAGTTAATAGTAATAACACAACTAAGAATTTATGACACAACGCCACGCAAATAAAATGAGTAAAAAGAAAAAAGTTATTCTTCGTCAATCATTCTAAGCCCATACACCCGCAGGCCATAAATTCATTAAATGCTATTGGCAGGTCTTCTGACTTACTCTCTCAAATTGCGCCTTCCCAACAAATTTGTCAGTGGCAAAGATTGCAACTTGAAACACCCTCAAGGGGTATAGAGCTTACAGCAGCGGGAACTGCGCAGGATTTACACCTGCTTCCCTTTTAATTCTAATCACTGATGTGATCCGAAACCATTGCAGTGGCAAAGGTAGACAAAAGTTTTTAATTGCAAATAGTTTTACTAAATATTTTTTATTATTTTTGTACGAGTGGCTTGATCTATGTGAACAACAGTTTAAAAATGAAAGATATGAAGAAAGTTATTAATATTTTTGCGGCAGCTCTATTCGTCGCGGCAGCACACCTCGATGCTTCGGCATGTACAGGCATTACCCTTAAAGCCTCTGATGGCTCTAATATTACCGCGCGCACAATTGAGTGGAGTGGCAGCAAATTAACTAACCGCTATGTGGTTGTTCCGCGCGGACATCAATACACCTCCTACACCCCCACAGGGCAGAATGGAATCACATTTAGCGCTAAGCATGGGTTTGTCGGGGTCGCTATCATGGATGATAATTTCGTTGTGGAGGGGATTAACGAGTTAGGGCTCTCGGCAGGGCTCTTCTACTTCCCGAACTATGGATCCTACCCACCATATAATGCCGAGAATAATGAGCGAACTATTGCCGATATGCAGTTAGTGAGTTGGATGCTCTCGCAATTCTCGACCCTCGAAGAGGTGCGTGCAGCGCTCCCATTGGTCGATTTAGTCTCGGTGGCGGGCTCTTCAACTGTGCATTGGCGCGTGACGGAGGCTTCGGGGAAGCAGATTGTGATTGAGTATATCAATGGAGAGTGTCGAATATATGACAACCAAGTTGGAGTTTTGACCAACTCCCCAGCGTTTGATTGGCAGATGACCAACCTCAATAACTATGTAAATCTCTTCGCAGGCGCTGCTTCACCTCGCGAATATGACAACGATGTTGTGCTGCGTCCTTTTGGTGCTGGCTCTGGTTTGTTGGGACTGCCCGGTGATATGACCCCGCCATCGCGCTTTGTAAGAGCATTTTTTCTTAGCTCATCAGCTCCGGCAGTCGAGAGCGGTGAGGAGTGTGTGATGCAGGCATTTCAGCTACTCAACAGTTTTGATATCCCTATGGGTCTTATACACAATGGATTGAACGAAGCCGAGATACCAAGCTCCACGCAGTGGGTTGCGGCAACAGACATTACCAACTGCAAGTTCTACTACCGCACGATGTACAATAGCGCCATCCGCACTATTGATCTTACAACTATTGATTTTGGAAGTGTAAAGTTCTTTAGTCGCCTGCTCGACACCACCGAACAGACTCCGATTGAGTCTGTTCCAGTGATGTAATAAGGATTACTTGCGCTCGATCTCGCGAAGGTTTTCCACCTTCTTGTTGCGCAAGAAGTCGTAGACGCCACCCAAGTGCTCTACAACGCGACCCTTGGAGAATTCGTACACCTTGTCGATCAGCCCATCGAGGAAGTCGCGGTCGTGCGAGACCACGATTAGGGTTCCATCGAAGCTTTTGAGCGCCTCTTTGAGGATCTCTTTGGTGCGGATATCAAGGTGGTTGGTGGGCTCGTCAAGGATCAAAAGGTTGACTGGTTCCAAGAGTAACTTAATCATTGCCAAGCGTGTGCGCTCACCACCCGAGAGCACCTTGACGTACTTGTCGATATCATCGCGTCCAAACATAAAGGCGCCCAAGATATCACGCAGACGGGTGCGTATATCGCCTACGGCGATGTCGTCAACTGTTTTGAATACAGTGGAATTGCCATCTAACAGTGAGGCTTGGTTCTGCGCGAAGTAGCCGATCTTGACGTTGTGTCCCGTCTGCAATTCGCCCTCGAAGTCAATCTCCTGCATAATGGCCTTGACCATCGTAGATTTACCCTCGCCATTCTTGCCGACGAACGCCACCTTGTCGCCTCGTTCAATGGTAATCGAGGCCTCGCTAAAGACGCGATGGTCGCCATAGGTTTTGCCTAAATTCTGTGTGAGAACGGGGTATGCTCCCGAGCGAGGTGCTGGCGGGAATTTGAGGTTCAACGCGCTGCGGTCCTCCTCGTCGACCTCGATTAGCTCTAACTTTTCGAGCATCCTCACGCGCGATTGCACTTGGTTTGTCTTGGAGTAGGTGCCCTTGAAGCGGTCGATAAACTCCTTGTTTTCGGCGATCATCTTCTGCTGGTTCTCGTATGCTGCCACTTGTTGTACACGGCGCTCGGCACGCAGCTCTAAGTATTTGGTATAGTTTACTTTGTAGTCATATATGCGCCCCATTGTGATCTCGATAGTACGAGTGGTGATATTATCGACAAAGGCCTTGTCGTGCGAGATCACCATAACCGAGTTGGCATTGTTGATTATAAATTGTTCCAACCATTCGATTGATTCAATATCGAGGTGGTTGGTAGGCTCATCGAGCAGCAGCAGGGTAGGCTTCTGGAGGAGTATCTTCACAAGCTCTATGCGCATACGCCAACCGCCACTAAATTCGGTGGTTTGGCGATTGAAATCGTTGCGCTCGAAGCCCATGCCGACCAATGCGCGCTCCACATCCTCTTGGTAATTTGTAAGGTCAATATCGTAGAACTTCTCCGAGAGAGCTGTAACGCGCTCGATGATCGACATATATTCGTCGCTCTCGTAGTCGGTGCGAGTCTCTAACTGGTGGTTAAGATCAGCTATTTCGCGCTCCACTTTAAATAGGTGCTCGAACGCTTGGCACGCCTCCTCGTAGACCGTGCGCCCATCGTCGACCATCAAGTGTTGGGGTAGGTAGCCCACCTTACCACCGTCAGTGACAGTCACTTTGCCTCGCGTGGGGACTCTCTCACCCGCTATGATTTTGAGCATTGTCGATTTGCCTGCGCCATTCTTACCCATTAGCGCTATGCGATCTTTGTCGTTGATCGCAAATGATATATCTTTAAAGAGCGATGTGCCCCCGAACTCTACTGTTATTCCCTCTACTGAAACCATATTAAAAAATTTGAGGGCAAAGATAGTAAAAGATAATGAGAATATCGTGGCTTGCGGCCATTTGTTACACTCTATTTACAATTGGTTTTCTTGTGACAGTTGCAGTTCTCGCACGAGGTGCAGTCGCCTTTATCCTTGCCCGAGAGTACGCGATATAGCCATCGTCCAATGATTATTGCGACCACTACACCTATTGAGTATGTGACGATCTCCTGCATTATATAAATATCTCTCCGATTGTTTTAATTAGCCATGCCACGCCCCACGCCAAGGAGGTGTTATAGAGCACTACGAAAGCTGCCCAACGCCAATCGCCACTCTCCGAGGCAACGGCAGCGATGGTCGCAACACAGGGGAAGCAGAGCAAAACAAATGCCATAAATGCAAGCGCAGTGATGGGCGTAAAGTGTGGTTTGCCGGTCGAAGGATTGGTGGCGCGCAGCTGCTGTTGGAGTTGTGTGTCGCATTCGTCGACCTCGGCATTGTGGGAGTATAATACTCCCAATGTGCTCACGATAATCTCCTTAGCAGCCATTCCCGATAGCAATGCCACATTGGCCTGCCACGAGAAGCCAAGCGGCTCCATGATAGGTTCGAAGGCTTTGCCCACCTGACCGATATAGGAATTTTCTTGTTGCTGCTCACGACTCTGCGAGTCATCGTTGGTGCGGGGGTAGTAACTAAGGAACCAGATCGCAACAGAGGCAACCAAGATAATACCACCGATCTTGCGTAGGTATTGCCAGCTTTTATCCCACATGTGGGTTATAATCGAGCGTAGGGTAGGTATGCGGTAGGGTGGCAGCTCCATCACAAATGGAGTCTCATCCTTTTTGAAGAGCGACTTGCGTAGCAACTTCGCTGTGACAACAGCTATAAGAATACCCAAAATGTAGATCAAGAATAGTATCGTTCCGGCATTAGAAGGGAAGAATGCCCCAAGTAGCAAGAGGTATACCGGAAGTCGCGCGCTGCACGACATAAAGGGGTTAATAAGGATAGTGATCAGGCGACTACTGCGGCTCTCGATGGTACGAGTACTCATAATCGCAGGCACGCTACACCCAAATCCCATCAAAAGAGGAATAAACGATTTACCGTGTAGACCCATTCCATGCATCGCTTTATCCATGATAAAGGCGGCACGAGCCATATATCCCGAATCCTCCATAAAAGAGATAAATAGATAGAGGATAACGATATTGGGCAGGAATACGATAACTCCTCCCACGCCTCCAATTATTCCATCGACTATTAGATCTTTGAGCACTCCATCGCTCATCATCCCCTCGACAAGGTTGGCAAACATCGCCACACCGCCCTCGATCCACTCCATGGGATATGCACCCAAGTTAAAGGTGGCGGTAAACATCGCCCACATCACAAATAGGAAGATGGGGAACCCCCAGAACTTATGCGTCACAAGGGTGTCGATTATGCGAGCCGCCTCGATCTTGTCGCTATCCTCCTTGCGGAAGGTCTCCTTGAGGGCACCCGAGATAAAACCGTAGTTGTACGAAGCAATGGCGCTGGGGATATCTTCGCCCAAAAGAGCCTCGACATGGATCACCTCTCGGTCGCGAATCTTGGTTAAGGGGGTGTACTGGTTGGTGGCTGCGAGTAGTTTCTCGATATCTCGATCCTGCTCCAACATCTTGATAGCCAAATATCTCGACGAGAATTTGGAGGTTAAAGTGTCGATCCCATTGACCTCGCGGCGCAGGTTGCTTATGCTCTGCTCGATCGCTGCTCCGTGGTTGATGTGGATATGGCGCACGGTCTGGTTCTTGCGCTCGAATACCTCGATTATAGTGTTGTATAGAGTGTCGAAGCCCTCGCCATTGCGCGAGTTTGTGGGTATCATCGGAACTCCCAACATATCGCCCAATGCGCCGTAGTCAAGCTCGGAGCCTGCCGAACGAAGCTCGTCATACATATTGAGAGCTACCACCATGCTGCGATCCATATTGATTAGCTCGGTAGTGAGATAGAGGTTGCGTTCGATGTTCGATGCGGCAACCACATTGATAATAACGTCGGGATTCTGCTCAACGATATGATTGCGCACGTAGAGCTCCTCGGGAGAGTATGCCGAAAGGGCATATGTGCCCGGCAAGTCGTAGATCACAAACTCGTATCCATTGTGCGAGAAGTGTCCACGCTTGGCATCCACAGTCACTCCGCTATAGTTGCCCACATGCTCGCGGCTGCCCGAGGCACGATTAAAGAGCGAGGTTTTGCCGCAGTTGGGGTTGCCCACTAACGCAATGTTAATGCGCTTGGTGGAGCGTTCGATCTCTTGCTTTATAAGACTTTCGTCGATGGGTGCATCTACCGAGCCACCGCAGTCGAGCGTTTGAATTATCTCCTCTTGGGTGACCACCTCGACCAATGAGGCCTCGCTACGGCGTAACGAAACCTCGTAACCCATAATGCTATATACGATTGGATCCTTTAGCGGGGCATTGAGGATCACCGAAACCTCCTCGCCACGTATAAACCCCATCTCTAATATGCGACGTCGGAATGCTCCATAGCCAAGAACCTTGACTATGGTTGCTTTTTCGCCTGTCTTTAAATCTGTTAACTTCATCTCTTTTAAATTCTCTACCTACGCATATTTGCGCTCGGGCATGCAAATTTATAAAAGTTTTGTTAATTTGATATCATATTTAGTCAAAAATACCTACTAATAGGTATAACCGTGCCCCTACATCTCCCCGATTAGGTCACGAACAACCACCGAAGCACAGCCAATTCCGAATAGTGCAGGGATATACGAGATAGTTCCTACGTTGGATTTTTTGTTGCGCTCCTCGCAGAGTATCATCGCACCCTCGCGCACAGGCTCGGGCGAGAATACCGCGTAGAATCCCTTGCGGATACCAGCCTTGTGCAGGCGCTTGCGGAGCATGTGTGCCAAGGGGCAGTGGTGGCTTTTGGAGATATCTTTAATCTCCATTAGTGTAGGGTCGGTTTTGGCTCCGGCACCCATCGAGCTCACTAATGGGATCGAGCGTTTGAGGGCTCCCTCGATCAAAGCTACTTTTGGCGATAGGGTGTCGATTGCGTCGACTATATAGTCGAATTTGGCACTGTCGAGCAGCGTGTCAGTGAGTTCGTCTTTGATATATTCGGCCACTACGCAAAGTTCCAATTCGGGATTGATGTCCCTCAGGCGCTTAGCTAAGATATCGGTTTTGAACTCCCCAACGGTGGAGTGTAGCGCCACTAATTGGCGGTTTACGTTCGAGAGGTTTACCGTGTCGGCATCGGCGATGGTCATGCGCCCAACACCGGCGCGTGCGATCATCTCGGCAGCGTAGGCACCCACGCCTCCCACGCCCACTATAAGCACGTTGGCACTCTTTAATTTATCTAATTTTTCGCCACCCAATAGCAGCTCTGTTCGTTCTAACCAGTTCATTATTTTTTGAAAATATTTATATAATTCTTGTATATAGCTTCGCGCAACTCCTCGATGCTCTCTGTGCGGAATTCGGTACCCATTTTGTAGATCTCTTCGATGGTGATGTCGTGTTGGTCAGTCTCGAAGAAAAGATTAGTAATAGGGGTATTACGCAATGCTTCTAAACTCTTAGGTGATGAGAATGTGCGGTGGCCAAACGATAGGAAATAACCGCTATCGGTAGCGCGCTGTGCCTGCTGCATCGAACCAATAAACCCGTGGAAAATTACCGCCTTAAGACCCTTATATTCTTTAAGAATCTCCAATACACGATCCACTGCACGCACGGCATGGATCACCACTGGTAGCCCTTGTGATAGGGCGATGTCGAGCTGCTCTCGAAAGAGTGACTCTTGGGTCTCGGGGTTGATCGGACGCGAGAAGTCAAGCCCTATTTCGCCGATTGCCTCAATGGAGTTGTCGATGCTCTCGGGCGATAATCTTGCGCCGCTCTCACTATGGTATGGGTGGATTCCATGAGTCGAAATTGTCAACTCATTTTCCACCTCTCGGTGGGTGTGGATATTGATATATGGAGGAATATTGCTCATATCAGACGACAAAATTAATATTTTTTAATTATAAACTTCTTTTTTCGAGAAAAAAACCTTAACTTCGCACGCTGTTTCGAATGACTGTTATTTTTTTCACAGGCATTTTTGGCGGTACAAACTGATTACAAAACACTTAAATAAACAAATTATTCTAAATTAACTATGTCGAAAAACATTTCTTTACGTAAAGGTCTCGACATCAATCTTCAGGGTGTAGCTGAAGCAAAGGTAGAGAAGTTACCTCTATCTTCGCAGTATGCCGTGTCGCCTCTCGATTTCGAGGGCGTCACTCCTAAGTTGTTGGTTAAGGTAGGAGACACAGTCCAAGCAGGTTCTGCCTTGTTCTACAACAAGGCCGACGAGAGGATTCTTTTCACCTCACCTGTTAGTGGTACTGTTGCAGCGATCAATCGCGGTGAGAAACGTAAAATTCTCTCGGTTGTTGTCGATGCCGCCTCTACCCAAACCTACAAGGAGTTCCCACTGCTTGACACCAAAAGTGCTAAGCGCGAGGAGATTGTTGAGATGTTGCTCAATTCGGGCTTATGGTCGATGCTTATTGCACGTCCTTACGGCGTTATTGCCGATCCTAACCAAACTCCTAAGGCGATCTTCGTGTCGACCTTCGATTCGGCTCCCCTTGCTCCAGACTACAACTTTGTGTTGGCATCAGAGCTTGCAAACATCCAACGCGGTGTCGAGGTTCTTGGTCGTTTGACCGAGGGCAAAGTTCACTTCGGTGTGCGTCAAGGTGCTCAAAGCACCTTTAGTAATGTTGCTGGTGTTGAGGTAAACTCATTTGCAGGTAAGCACCCAGCAGGTAATGTAGGTGTTCAGATCCACCACGTCGATCCGATCAACAAGGGCGAGGTAGTGTGGTGTGTTAACATCCAAGACTTAGCAATCATTGGTCGCCTATTCTCTACCGGCAAGGTCGATATGACAAAGATCGTAGCCGTAGCAGGTAGCGAGGTTGTAGCGCCTAAATACTACCAGATCATCTCGGGAGCTCCAGTAGCTTCGATGTTGAAGGGTGGCGTCAAGGAGCAGGCTGAGGATGAGCGAGTTCGAGTAATCTCGGGCAACGTCCTTACAGGAACCAAGATCGCCGAGGATTCTTACATCACGTTCTATGCCAATATGATCACCGTTATCCCCGAGGGTGATAACTACGAGATGTTGGGTTGGATCATGCCACGTTTCAATAAGTTCTCGGTATCGCGTTCTTACTTCTCGTGGTTGTGTCCTAAGAAGCAATATCGTTTGGGTGCCAACCTCAATGGTGGTGAGCGTCCATTTATTATGAGCGACATATACGAGAAGTATTTGCCTATGGATATTCTTCCAGTCTACCTTATCAAAGCTATCTTGGCTGGCGATATCGACAAGATGGAGAATTTGGGTATCTACGAGGTAGTCGAAGAGGATCTTGCGTTGTGCGAGTTTGTCGATCCTTCGAAGATCGATATGCAACACATCTTGCGCGAGGGTATTAACTTAATGATTAAGGAGGCATAAGAGATGAAAGAACTACGTAAACTTGTAGACAAGGTTAAACCAACCTTCTCTAAGGGCGGAAAGCTCTCATGGCTCGAGTCTACTTTCGAGGGTTTCGAAACATTCCTTTTCGTTCCTAATACTACCGCTCAGCGTGGAGCACATATCCGCGACTGCAACGATTCGAAGCGCACCATGATTATGGTGGTTATTGCATTGCTTCCAGCTTTGCTATTTGGCCTTTATAATACCGGTTTCCAACACTTCAAGATGATGGGCGAGATGGCCTCTATCTGGGAGTGTACTTGGTATGGCTTGTTGCAATTATTACCTATGATCATTGTGTCGTATGTAGTTGGTCTTGGTATTGAGTTCTACTTCGCGCAGATTCGTGGTCACGAGATCAACGAGGGATTTCTCGTAACGGGTCTTTTGATTCCACTCATTATGCCTATCGACATTCCATTGTGGATGGTGGCTCTTTCGACCGCATTTGCCGTTATTATCGGTAAAGAGGTCTTTGGTGGTACAGGTATGAATGTTTGGAACCCTGCACTTTTGGCTCGTGCCTTTGCATTCTTTGCTTACACACCTCAGATGTCGGGTCAGACTATCTGGTTCGCCGAAGCTGTCGATGGTTTCTCGGGAGCTACCGCTTTGGAGCAGTTGGCAAGCAGTGGCGCTATGGAGTTCTCGGTGTGGGAGGCTTTTGTGGGTCTAATCCCCGGCTCGGTTGGTGAGACGTCGACTTTGGCTATCCTTTTGGGTGCTGTAGTGTTGTTATTCACTGGTACCGCTTCGTGGAAGACTATGCTTAGCGTGTTTGTCGGAGGTCTTGTGATGGGTGTTATCTTTAATATCTTTGGTGCTGATGGCTCATATATGTCGGTTCCTGCTTACTATCATCTTATCGTTGGTGGTTTTGCTTTTGGTGCTGTCTTTATGGCTACCGATCCTGTTACCTCGGCTCAAACCTCTACGGGTAAATATATCGTCGGTTTTATGACGGGTCTTATCGCTGTGTTGATTCGTGTAATCAACCCTGCATACCCCGAGGGAATGATGCTTTCGATCCTCTTTATGAATGCTCTTGCGCCACTTGTTGACTACTATGTAGTTGAGGCAAATATCGCTCGACGCAACAAACGTGTTAAATTAGCTAAATAGGGAGAGATATGAATAAGAATAGTAACATTTATATTATAATATACTCAACCGTAATGGTTGTAGTAGTGGCGTTCCTATTGGCTTTCACAGCAATGTCGCTCAAGGATCTTCAGGCAGCTAATATCTTGAATGAGAAGCAGAATGCGATCCTTGTATCGTTGGGAGCAGCGGATAAGTCGTATGACGATTATATCACAGCTTTTGCTGTCGATGCTGCAGGCCAAAAAGTAGCGGGTATTGAGGGCGCTGAGGTGCTCGATATGCTTGCAGATCTTAAATCGACCTTTGAGGGCGATATCTATCCTGTATTCCAAGCCGAGGATGGCCGTGTGGTTGTCCCAATTTCGGGTAATGGCCTTTGGGGCGCTATCTGGGGTTATGTGGCTTTGGAGTCAGATATGAACACTATCTCGGGTGTGGTATTCGACCACGCAGGCGAGACTCCCGGACTTGGTGCCGAGATCGCTACCACTAAACACCAAGCTCAATATGTAGGCAAATCAATCTTCGATGAGGGTGAGTTCGTTTCGATCACACTCGTTAAGGGTGGTGCTACTCAGGCAAACTTCATGCATGAGGTCGATGGTATCTCGGGAGGTACTAAGACTGCCGATGGCGTGACAGCTATGTTCAATAGCAGCTTGGCTAAGTATGTAGCATACTTCAACTCAAGAGGGCAAGTTAACAATGTAAATCAGCAAGATCATGAGTAATAAGAATTTAAAAACTCTTACCGCTCCATTGAGTGGTAATAACCCGGTGATTGTTCAGATCTTGGGTATCTGTTCTGCATTGGCGGTTACCGTACAGCTTAAGCCTGCTATCGTGATGTCGTTGTCGGTGATCGTAGTAACTGCGTTTGCCAACCTTGTGATGTCGCTTTTGCGCAAGGGTTTGCCTACACGTATCCGTATCATCGTGCAGCTTGTAGTAATTGCAGCTCTTGTAATTATCGTCGATCAGGTGCTCAAAGCATTTGTTTATGATGTCTCGAAGCAGTTGTCTGTGTATGTTGGACTTATCATTACTAACTGTATTATCATGGGTCGTGTTGAGGCTTATGCTTTGGGTAACAAACCTTGGGATGCGCTTCTCGATGGTATCGGTAATGGTATCGGTTATGGTGTAATCTTGGTTGCGATCGCTTTCTTCCGCGAGCTATTTGGTTCGGGATCGTTGTTGGGTATTCGTATTATCCCCGAGAGTTGGTACATCGCCGAGGGTGGTTTCTACTCTAACAATGGTTTGATGTTGTTCCCACCGATGGCACTCATTATCGTGGGTTGCATTATCTGGGCACACCGTTCGTTCAATAAAGATTTACAAGAAAAATAGGAGGTGAAAGTATGGAAACATTAAATCTATTAATTCAGTCGATCTTTATCGACAATATGGTCTTCGCCTTCTTCTTCGGTATGTGTTCTTATATCGCCGTGTCGAAGAGTGTTAAGACTGCAATGGGCTTGGGTGCTGCGGTAATCTTTGTTATGGTTATGACCGTGCCACTTAACTACCTACTCAACGAATATGTATTGGCTCCAAATGCCCTTTACGAAGGTGTCGATCTTAGCTTTCTCAGCTTTATCGTCTTTATTGCCGTTATCGCTTCGTTCGTTCAGCTCGTAGAGATGATCGTCGAGAAGTTCTCGCCGTCGCTCTATAGCCAATTAGGTATCTTCTTGCCACTTATCGCCGTTAACTGTGCTATCTTGGGAGGTTCACTCTTTATGCAGCAGAAGGTCGGCTCGGGCGAGATTGCTTCGACTTGGGACTCTATTGTTTATGGCTTTGGCTCAGGAATTGGTTGGGCTTTGGCTATCGTTATGATGGCAGCTATCCGCGAGAAGACTCAATATTCGCATATCCCAGCGGCGCTTAAGGGGCCCGGTATTGCCTTTATTATCACCGGTCTTATGGGTATCGCCTTTATGATGTTCTCAGGAATTAAACTTTAACCTTTAAAAAGAGAATCAGATGATTACAACAATTATTTACGCAATAGTTGCCTTTCTGGTAGTGACCCTCATCTTGGTGGGTTTGCTTCTCTTTGCAAAGGCAAAGTTAACCTCGTCGGGTGAGGTTACAATCGATATCAATGGTGGCGAGAAGGTTATCACAGCCGAGAGTGGCTCGACTCTTCTCAATACGCTTGCCGACAACCAAATCTTCTTGCCTTCGGCATGTGGTGGTGGTGGCTCGTGCGGTATGTGTAAGTGCCAAGTTATGGAGGGTGGTGGAGAGATCCTACCTACCGAGACTGGCTTTATCAACCGCAAGATGCAGAAGGATCACTGGCGTTTGGGATGTCAGGTCAAGGTCAAAGAGGATATGAAGATCAAGGTTTCGGAAGAGGTCTTGGGCGTTAAGAAGTGGGAGTGCGAGGTTATCTCGAATCGCAGTATCTCGACTTTCCTCAAGGAGTTTGTGGTTAAATTGCCCGAGGGCGAGACCCTTAACTTCAAGAGTGGTGGTTATATCCAAATCGACGTTCCTCAATATGGTGAGATTAAATTCACCGATATGGATGTGGAGCCTCAGTTCCGCGACGATTGGACTCAACTCGATATGTGGAAACTCTCTACAACCAACCCCGAGCCTACCTACCGCGCTTACTCAATGGCGAATCACCCAGCCGAGGGTAATATCATTATGCTTAATATTCGTATCGCAACACCTCCATTCGATCGTGCTGTGGGCGACTATATGAAGGTGAACCCCGGTATCTGTTCGTCATACGTATATTCACGCAAGGCAGGCGACAAGATCACCATTTCGGGCCCTTACGGAGAGTTCTTTATTCCAGAGGATTCACCCGAGGATCAAGAGTTGATCTTTATTGGTGGTGGAGCAGGTATGGCTCCTATGCGTAGCCATATTATGCACCTCTTCAAGACTATCAAGAGTGGTCGCAGGGTGTCGTTCTACTATGGTGCACGCGCCCTTAAGGAGGTTCCTTACCTCGATGAGTTCCGCCAAATCGAGCGCGACTTCCCTAACTTCACATTCAACTTGGGTCTCGATCGTCCCGATCCCGAGGCTGACAAAGTTGGCGAGAAGTACACCGCAGGATTTATCCACAACGTGCTCTACGAGACTTACCTCCGCGATCATGAGGATCCAGAGGGAGCTCTATACTTGATGTGTGGACCTCCAATGATGATCTCATCGGTGGAGAATATGCTCGATAGTTTGGGCGTTCCCGCAGAGAATATCTTGTACGATAACTTCGGTAGCTAATTACTGCCAATCTATTTATAAAAAGCGACCTCTTTGCGGGTCGCTTTTTTTGTGCGTACGCAATTATATTGTGTATATGTATTATATTGTGTTTATGCATTATATTGATTGTTAAATCAACGCTACGTCATTCCCGTGAAAACGGGAATCTTAGTTTGATGATTTAAGATTCCCGATCGGGTCGGGAATGACGAGAGGTGGATCTAAGATTCCCGATCGGGTCGGGAATGACGAGAGGTGGATCTAAGATTCCCGATCGGGTCGGGAATGACGAGAGGTGGATCTAAGATTCCCGATAGG
>JBCQVM010000033.1:0-22763 GCA_047173105.1 Rikenellaceae bacterium | reverse complement strand
TCATTCAATTCGATAATCAAAGCCTTCAGAACAAACCTCAGAGGCGTAACCGATGTGAAGTTTTTCCTATTTCGCCTTACTCGTATTTTTGCTTAGTCCCCCTATTTTATCTGGTGACCCCGAACGGGTCACCAGAAAAAGTTCGGTGGAGGGGTTTAAGATATTACCAACTTATCCCCTCTGCGTCATCCCTGCGAAGGCAGGGATCTCACCGCATGCTTTTGAGTAATCTGTTTTGTTTTAGTGAGTTTCGATGAGATTCCTGCCTTCGCAGGAAACTTACTCACTGCCTCCGGCGGGCGGGGTGCTCCCCGCGGAGCTAATCTTGCGCAGCGTCTTGGGCTTAAAGCTGCGCTTTAAGATTTAGGGGCGTAATAGTTTAGTACAAATAAATTTGCATAAACTATTACGCCCCTAAATTTATTAAATGCCTTTTGGCATTTAAACCCAAGTCGAGGTTGGCATAGATGTATATGTTGTGGCAAGCGTTGAAAGCTCGCTTTCATAAGATTGACATAACATATATATCGTACAGGCAAAGCCTCACACAGCAGCGCAATAAAGGTCAAAACCAAAGGTTTTGGATCCAAACATGATAGGTATAAACCCCACGCTGAGCGATACGGAGTATGGGGTTTGCTCCTCCCACACTCCATTGCTTTTTGCTTCACCCTTGCAAAATACTGCTGTCGTTTGCAGCAGTATTGCTATTAATGCGAAGCCTCTCTTGTTCATGTTTTACATTTCGATGGTGAAGATACTCCCGTCGATGAGTGTGTTGTCGATGTATAGTTGGGTTTCGATTGTTGGTTGTTCCAATTGGTCGGCGTGTTCGAAGTTGCGCACGTAGTGTAGGTCGTATTGTTTGTCGGTGCCAAGATCGAGCGTTAGCTCCATGTCGTAGGATGCGCCGCCCTCAAATTCGCCGTATTGGAGTAGGTTGTAAACCCCATCGCTGTAGTATGTCAGGCCATTGAATGAGACCCATACATCTCGGGTAGCTACATTACTTGCCTCATAATCAAGGTAGTATACCTGCCCATCGTGTGTGAGTGAGAGCTCGTTGCTGAGGATATTCCCCTCGTAGCTCTCGTCGAGCAGGTCTTGACCATTGGCATCGCTCACCGAGATCGAGATGTTGACCGGGGTATAATCCCAGATGATATCGGCATATTGGTCGGTGGTTGTGATGTAGATCGAGCTGCCATCAACCTCCCCGCCTTCGAGGTAGAAGGTGGTTTTACCCACCGGCTCACCTTTGCTATTCCACTTAAATTCTCTTACAAATTCGATTTCAGCGGTGTAGCCATTGCCGATATAGAGCGACATTGACGCCGAATAATCTTTGGCTCCCTCGAACTCGCCAAAGCTCATATATGGCTCTGTAATTGAGCCGCCCGAGTAGAGTTGTAGCCCCCTAAATGTGGGTAAATAGGCTCGACTCTCGACCTCCTCGCCCAACTTATATACTGTGTCGTTGTAGGTCATCTGGATCGTGTAATCGAGCAGGTTTGCCTTGTAGGAGTCGCTAAGCAGGTTGTCGCCGCTATTATTATATAGGTATATCTTCACCTTAACGGGAGCGACGTCCCACTCCACAGAGCTGGTTGTGGTTTCGCATCGCGAGAAAGTGATAATTGTGAGTAATGCAACGAGGCTTCGGAATAGTAGGTTTTTTGACATAGCTTTTCGGATTTGGAGGTTGGCCACCATTGGCTTTTGCAAAAAAGTGATTTTTTTCTAATAAAAACTATTTTAAATGTTTTTTTGTGCGTTTGAGTGTTAATAAACGGTTATTTCTTACAAAATTGGTTTGATGAATAAAAAAAATTGATAATTATTTGAGAACATGGAAATTAATGATTATATTTGTGAAAGCGGTGTGACCTCTGAGCTGCTGATCCATTTCTTTGACATTAATAACCTTTAAAAATAAAAGTATTATGGAGAGAAAAATCACGTTTATGGGTGTCCTCACTGAGGGCTTTGGCATCGGACTAAAGAATGTCGTGCCGCTAATTTTATCATGTTTGTTGTGGATCGTAACTATCTGGATCCCCTACATCAATGTAGGAACAACTATCGCTATCAACACCATTCCTTTGCAGTTGAGTCGCGGTGTGGTGATTAACCCGCTATTTATTTTCGATGCTAAGTATCGCCAGTTCATGGGCGAATATATGATTCTTATGGGTCTTATGGGTCTGGCAATGGGAACTGCTGCTTTCTTCTTTTTTATTCCTGCAATTGTGATTGGCGTATCTTGGTCGCTTGCAGTTCTTTTGATGTTGGATAAGCAAATCTCTCCACTTGAGGCGATTATGAAGAGTAATAAGTTAACCTATGGTTACAAGTGGTTGATCTTCGGAATCAACTTTGCGTTGAGTATTATTAGCCTTATCGTGGGTCTTATCGTTATGATAATCCCCGGAGTCGGAATTATCCTTCTCTTGGCTGTGGCAGTTCTTACCGCTACAATTAGCCTCTCTTGCACAGCTGTTATCTATCGCAATTTGTCTAAGTGCTGCTGCTGCTGTTCGGCTGCACCTGAGGCTGCTGAGGTACCTGCTACACCTGCACCTGCACCAGTTGTGGAGGAGGCACCCGCACCTGCACCAGTTGCGGAGGAGGCACCTGCACCTGCGCCAGCACCGAAGAAAGTTGATGACGATAATCCTTTTAGCGACATTTTGAACTCTTAGGGGTTTTCCGTTAGATTATTTTGCGTGGGTTTTTAACTCACGCTTTTTTTCTGCGTTTATGAGCAAACTATGGGATCAATCTGCTTTTGTGGTGAGCAATATTATGTAAGCTGTCATTCCCGTTCCCGTCATTCCCGTGAAAACGGGAATCTTATACAAATGCAATATGGCTGTAGTTAAGATTCCCGTTTTCACGGGAATGACGGGAGGGTGTTTTCACGGGAATGACGGGAGGGTGTTTTCACGAGAATGACGGGAGGGTGTTTTCACGGGAATGACGAGAGGGTGAGTAGGGATAAAGAGGAGAGGGAAAGAGGCATAGGCGAAACGGACATAAATAAACCAGCCAAAAATTTCGGAATGCATTATAATATTTGTATCTTTGCCCATTAGAGCAATAGGCGAGCATGTTAGAGAAATTAGCGAAACAGAGTGCGATCTATGGAGTTAGCACGATTATCGGCAGGTTACTTAGTTACCTGCTCACGCCCTATTATACCCGTATCTTTGCTCAGAGCGAGTTTGGTGTGATCACCGATATCTACGCTTTGATCCCCTTTATGTTGGTGCTGCTCACTATGGGTATGGAGTCGAGCTACTTCAGGTTTGCTGCCAAGGCAGAGGCCGAAGGTGGTGGTACAGAGGCTGTTGCAGTCTCTAAGCGTCAGCTTTTTGCCACCTCGTGGGGTATCACCTCACTTGCGGCGGTGGTTTCCTTTGGGGTGGTTTGCCTCTTCGATGCCCCTTTGTCGCGCGTGATGGGCGAGGCTTATGTTGTCAATCCGCTCTACTTGATCTTGGTTGCTGCGATCGTGATGTTCGACGTGGTGGCGACGATCCCCTTTGCGCGACTTCGTGAGCAGGGACGTGCCAAGAGCTATGTTTCGATCAAGTTGCTCAATATCGTTTTGCAGGTCTCCTTTGCCTTTGCGATGGGCTTCATGGGGCTTTTCGATAGCGATTTTGGTGTCGGGTGGTGCTTGGTGGCCAACCTTGCGGCGAGCGTTATCACCTTTGGGGTGATCCTCTCGACCACATCGAGGGTTGTGCCGCGCATTAACTTTGTGCTTTTGGGGGCGCTTTTGGTCTACTCTATGCCCCTTTTGCTTAGTGGCGTAACGGCGACGGCGACCGACTTTATCGACCGCCAAATGATCAAATACCTGATCCCCGATGGTGCGATGGCGCAGTTGGGAATCTATGGCGCAGTGGTCAAGATCGCCGTTGTGATGACCCTCTTTACACAGATGTATCGCCTTGCGGCGGAGCCATTCTTCCTCTCGAACTTCAAGAAAGAGGATTTTGTAGAGATGAACGCTGCGGCGATGAAATACTTCGTGATGGCCTCGATGATGATCTTCTTGGGCATAGCTCTCTTTAAGGATCTCTTCGCACTGATCGTGGGGCGTGATTTTAGGGAGGGAATCTATATCCTGCCTATCGTGTTGGGCGCCAATGTGTTGATGGGTGTTTGGCTCAACCTCTCGTTTTGGTACAAGAGAGAGGAGCGCACCTCGCTTGCCTTGGTGATCACCCTTGCGGGATTGGCCTCGACGGTTGTTTTCAACCTTATTTTTGTGCCGCGTTGGGGCTACTATGGAGCTGCTTGGGCACGCTTTGTGGGTGAGGCGGTGATGGTCGTGGTGAGCTATTCGCTCAATCGACGATTGTTCCCTACGCCCTATCCGCTGCGCAGAATTGGCGAGTATGTCGGCTTGGCACTTGCGCTCTATGCGCTGAGTGTGTGGATGGATCCGCACGTGGGCGGAGTGTGGCTTTATGTGATCAATGCGCTGATCCTCAGCTTGTATGTGTTCTATGCTGTGGTGCGCGAGAAGATAGATGTGGTGGGCTTAGTCTGCTCAATGTTAAAATTAAAGAGAGGGTAGAGATATGAGATTTGCAGATGTTATAGGTCAAGAGGAGCTCAAAGCTCAACTGCGTGAGAGTGTCTCGGCGGGGCGAATCTCGCATGCGCAGCTCTTTAGCGGTGCGGCGGGCTATGGCGCTTTGCCGTTGGCTCTTGCCTATGTCCAATATATCAACTGCACGGCTCGCACGGAGGATGACTCCTGCGGCGAGTGCCCCTCGTGTCGTCAAACGACAGCCTTGGCTCACCCCGATCTCCACTTCGCCCTGCCGGTGAACCGCCAAGGCAAGAAGTCGGGTGAGACACCGATGACCGACGATTTCATGGCTCTTTGGCGTGAGGTAAATACGGTGGAGCAGAGCTACATCTCGCCCCAAACGTGGTTCAAGGCGCTCGACTTGGGCAAGACCCTCAAGGGAATTATCACCGCTAAGGAGGCCGATAAGATCGTCGAGAAGCTATCGCTCAAAAGCTATGGCGAGGGCTACAAGACAATGATTATCTATCTGCCCGAGCAGATGAACGAGCAGGCGGCCAACAAGATCCTAAAGATCTTGGAGGAGCCATGGGAGCGCACATTGTTTATCCTTGTCACCGAGCGTGGCGATAGGCTTCTGCCTACGATTATCTCGCGCACGCAGGAGGTCGAGGTACCTCGAATCGACCAAGAGTCGCTCGCGCAGTATGCCGCGAGTCGTGGTGTGGAGGCTGAGATGGCTGCAAAGATCGCGCGCTTTGCGTGTGGAGATCTTTTGAAGGCTCGCGAGATTATCGCCGGGGAGCGTAGCGAGGAGCAGGCAACAGCTTTTGACCTCTTCTGCTCGCTTATGCGCTTGAGCTACAACGACAAACACTTGGAGCTGGTTGGTTGGGCTGAGGAGGTGGCACGCTTGAGTCGGGATGGTCAACTCTCGCTGCTTAACCACACGGCACGCCTCTTACGCGAGGCCTATGTGCGCCACGCTGGGCTTGCCGAAATTAGCTATATTTGGGGCGAGGAGGCTGACTTTTGCAATAAATTTGCACCATTTATTGGGAACCAGAATATCGAATTGCTTATCGAGGAGGTGGAGGCAGCCTATCGCCAGATACACCAGAATGGCAATCCGACAATAGTTTTTACTCACTTTGCGTTAGTAGTGAGTAAACAGATTAGCCGCCTATGACCACTGTAGCACTACTATTGGGGGCGAATATGGGCGATGTGCACTCCACATTGGAGTCGGTACGCGAGGCCTTGCAGTGCGAGGTTGGGGCGATTGTCGCCTCGTCGGAAGTTATGCGTAGCGAGGCTTGGGGCTTCGAGGCGCCCGATTTTTTGAATCAGGCGCTGCTGATCACCACCTCGTTGGAGCCCTTGGCGCTGCTCGATGCTACACAACGCATCGAGGAGCGATGGGGTAGGGAGCGCGAGTGTGAGCAGAGGGCAAAGGCCGAGAGCGGTGCGAAGTACTTGTCGCGGAGTATCGACATAGATATTATTCTCTATGGCGATCAGAGAGTTGAGTGCGAGCGCCTTACGGTGCCACATCCGCTTATGGGCGAGCGTGAGTTTGTGTTGCGACCCTTGGCGCAGGTGGCCTCAGAGATAGTACACCCTGTGAGTGGGAGGAGTATAGAGGAGATGTTAAAAGATTTAAGTAATTGATAATGAAAAGATTGATTATAATATTATTTGTAGCCGTTGGCCTTGCCTCGTGTTTCAACTCTACGGAGTTCGACACGGATTGCATCATTTCGCCTGTTACTCAGGTGGCCAGTGGGGAGGATTATATAGATTTAGAGGGGGTTGTCTGCTACGCCTTCGAGGGCACTACCGACGATTGGGAGATCCTCAGCTATGAGGATGCCTTGGCGGGAATTGCGACCTCTGTTTCGGGCGATCAAACTCTATCGCCTTATGTCGTTGCGAGCTCATATGCGGGCAGCTTGAGCCAACTTTCGATCTACTTGGATCGTGAATATTCGTTGGTGGTGGCGGTCGATCCCTCGAGCGAGATCTATACCTATATCGACTATGAGGTGCCTCACAACCTCTACGAGCTCTATGTTACACTAATCTTCTTACCTTGGAAAGTGGCAAACTACACCACCTCGAGCTGGACATATGTAGTGCCACCATTCGAGACTCTCCATATGTTAATTAATGTCACCGACCAAGCGTCGAGCGACGATGAGGAGACGACAGCCAAATCGAGCGTGAAGCTCTACGCCTTTAGTGGCACAACCTCCGACTGGTCGGTTGCCTCTTACGAGGATGCTGTGGCAGGTGTGATCACCTCCACCTCGACTACCGAGCAGCAGAGTGCAGTGGTGGAAGGCACAGCGGTTGCGGGTGTCGATGGAGAGTTCGAAATGACCCTCGATGAGGGCAGCTACATACTTGTGGCAGCCGACACCGAGGCGGAGGTTTATGGTTATGCCTCCTACACCGTTACGGCCAAGGTGCGCACCGATACCGACGAGGTCGATTTCTGCTCATGGCAGAGCGCAAGCTACACCTCGAATGGATGGTCGTTTATTTTGCCAACAGTAGAGGAAGAGGAAGAGGAAGAGGAAGAGAGCGACGAAGAGGGGACCGACACCGACGAGGAGGACGAAACAGAAATTTAGAAAGTAATAAAGAGAATGAAAAAATATATAGCCAACATATTGAAAACGGCAGTGGTAATGCTCTTCTTTAGTGCATTTTTCTCGCGTTGTGCCTCGATCCTATCGCCCACCGGTGGGCCCAAGGATACTTTGCCGCCAGTGATATTGATGATGACCCCCGATAACTACACCACCAACTTCGATGCCAAGGAGATCTACATCGCCTTCGACGAATTTGTGGTGCTCAAGGATCAGCAGAAGGAGTTTTTTACCTCACCGGCGATGAAGAGCAAACCGACGCTCTTTACGCGTGGCCGTGGCGTGGTGATCACCATCAAAGATACTCTCTTGGAGAACACCACCTATTCGCTCAACTTCGGTAGCACGATCCGCGACAACAACGAGGGCAATGCGCTCAACTCGATGCGCTATGTATTTTCGACGGGCGAGACTATCGACTCGATGATCCTTTCGGGATATACTGCCGATAGCTACAAGGCCGATTCGGTGAGCAAGAGTTATATCTACTTCTTTCCGGTCGATTCGCTCGAGAATGTGGCTGAGTACGACTCAACGCTATTTAACTATCAGCCAGCTGCGATTGCTCGTGCCGAGAACAATGGTATCTTTATTGCGCAGAACCTCAAACCGATAGCCTACCGCGTCTACGCCATCGAGGATACTAACGACAATCAGATGTATGAGCCGGGCACCGACCAAGTGGGATTTATCGAGGGCGACATCCGAGCGCAGGATCTTCCCCGTTTCGGAATTTGGTACGACTCTATCCGCAAGTATGTTGTGGCGGATCCTCAGCTCTACTTCAGGATGTTTACCGACGTTACATTCAAACGCCAAATTATCCAAGGTAGCGAGCGCCCACTTCAACACAAGGCAATGATCTACTTCGGAGCTCCATACCCCCAGATCGAGTCGATCTCATTTGTCGATTCGATGATCCCCACCGACCGACTTATAATTGATCCGCAGAACCTCACGCGCGACACTGTGGCACTCTGGTTCACATCGCCCGCCGCAGAGATCCCCGACACCATCCGCCCGATCATCTCGTTCTACAAGCACGACTCGATCAATAACTTGGTGCTCACGCGCGACACCTTGCGCCTAACGTGGCGCTTCGTGGAGAGCCGCGATGCGGAGAAGAAACGATTGGAGAAGGAGGCCGAGCGCGATTTAGTCTTGGAGGCTGGCGGGGAGTGGATCGACCCCGACAATCCATTCGGATATAAACTTTCGCTCAGTGGCGAGATTAACCCCGAGCGCCACCTTTCGATCGACTTCGACTATCCGTTAGCCTCTGTCGACACGGCACGCCTGCTGCTCACGCGTATGGATGCCGATAGCTTGATTACCGACGAGCCTCTGCGTTTCGAGCGCGATACAGCCTCGCTTCGCCGCTACTATCTTCGCTCGCAGTGGGATGGCGCTGTGACTGACAAATATACCTTGACCATCCCGCGCGGTGTCTTTGTCGACGTGGCGGGGATGAGCAACGACTCGCTTGTGGGCTCCTATACTTTGGCAAACCCCGAGAAGTATGCTACGGTGGTGGTCAACGTCACTGCACCCGACTCTTTGGAGGGTAGCTACATCCTCCAACTGCTCAATGGTAGCAGCAAATTAATCGAGGAGAAGCGCGAGATCACGGGCGGCAAGATCACCTTTAACTATGTGCCAGCCGGCGAAATACGTCTGCGCGTTATCGAAGATAAGAACAGCAATGGGCAATGGGACACCGGTAACGTCGTGGAGCGCCGACAGCCCGAGCGCAGCGAGATCCATAGCGCCGGGGGCGAGGATACCTTCGCCACAAAGGCCTTCTGGGAGGTGGAATTGGATGTCGATATGAATAAATTATTTGCGCCAGTGACCATGGATCTATTGATCCAAACTCTCGAGGAGCGTGAGGTGCAACGCTTGGAGAAACAGCGCATTAAGGATGCCGAGGCGGCAGCCAAGAAGGCTCAGCAACAAAATCAGTCGTCGGGTACAGGCTTTAGTATGAGTAACATCACCAGTCAATTTTAACGCACAAAAGAGAATGAAGAGATTTATATTTATATGTTTGGCCTCGCTACTTTTAGCCATCGGATCCTTGCAGGCGCAAAACACATTTGGTTTTACGCAAGGCTTCGGTTCGGGCTTCGTGCGGTCGTATCCCTCGATCGAGAGTAAGTCTATCTATGGCCTCTCGACCACCTCTTTGCAGTGGCGCAACTACTCACCAACGCTCTTTGTGGGGTGCTTCGGAATCGATGTGGAGCTGATGGAGCGCGGTTTTGCCTATGCCCCCTACACTGTTACCAACAACACCGACGATGGCAAGAAGGCCAGCGAGCTGCTCTACTACTATCGTTATATCAATTCGGTGATGGTGCCTATCGTTTGGCAACCACACATATATGCATTCCACAATCGAGTGCGTATCTTTGGCGATGCCTCGGTGACCTTTGGCTACAACTACTACTCGGAGTACAAAAATGAGTTGTACCAATCCTATTACCCCTCGGCCGACGATTGGGAGGGCGAATACGAAATGCGTAGTGAGAGGGATAATAGCTTCAGCTATGGATTGGCATTTGGTGGTGGAATTACCTATTTGCATGGGCGTTATGAGTTTCAGGTGAGCATGCGATACTACTTCGACTATTCGGATATCCTAAAGAACCGCACCCAATATTACAGCAATAATACCGATGGCCCCGAGAACCCATTTAGCTACACTCCGTTGCGCTCGCCCATCGACAACATCAATATTAAGGTGGGTGTGAGCTACCGCGTGGGTAAGGCCAATGGCTACTCCTCGTGGGGCACCGAGAGAATGCGCAGCACTGGTCTGCGCGATGGTTTTGAATATGATGGAGAGTAAAAATTAAGAGAAAAACAAATATAAAATGAGTATGAATACAGAGACAACACGCCAACAAAAAGTATCGAAGCAGATACAGCGAGATATTGCCGAGATCTTCCAGCGCGAGGCAGCGCCAATCGTTAAGGGGATTCTAATCACAGTTACCGCCGTGAGGGTTTCGCCCGATTTGAGCTACGCGAAGATCTACGTGAGCATCTTCCCATTCGACCGTCATGAGGCGATTATGAAGAGCCTCAAGGAGAATAACTGGCTTATTCGCAAGGCGCTCGGACAGCGCATCAAAAGCCAATTGAAGGTGACTCCCGAGATCGACTTCTTCCTCGACGACTCTTTGGAGTATATCGAGGGAATCGACAGAGCGATGAGCCAAGAGTAGATAATGTGAGTTTGAGCGGCACGCCATGTTCCTATTTGTCAAACGCTACCTGTTAGCCAAAAAATCCCATTCGGTGGTTAATATCATAACCGCTCTGAGTCTTGTGTCGATCTCGTTGCCAGTGGCCGCGGTGATCGTGCTGCTCTCGGTCTTTAATGGCTTTGGGGCTTTGGTGGAGTCGACCAATAGGGCGGTGGATCCCGATTTGAGTGTGGTGCTCGAGCGCGGTAACCTTTTCGAGGTTAGCGCATTAGATTTAGAGGCTATCGCCGCCGTTGAGGGGGTCGAGGCTCTGTCGTTGGTCTCGGAGCAGACGATGCTCATAGAGCACGATGGCCGCCAAGCGGTGGTCACGCTGCGTGGAGTGGACTCCTCATTTTTGTCGGTCATTCCGCTCGACGAGAGTATCGTGCGTGGCGAATATCGGGTCGACTTGGGGGAGTTAGATCGAGTCATCTTGGGTCGCTCGTTGGGCTATCGCTTGGGAGCGCACAATGTTGTGGATAGCTACTTGGAACTCTATGCGCTCAAACAGAGCGGCTTCTCGTCGCTGCTGCCCACCTCGAATTTCGAGCGACGCAAGATCAAACTCTCGGGGCTTTTTTCGGCCGACTTGGAGAGTGAGGATCGTTATGCAATCACCTCGCTACGAGCCGTGCAGCGCCTAACGCGCTCCGAGGGCAAAGCCTCGCAGCTCTTTGTGGCACTCTCGCCCGAAGCAAATTTAGAGCGCACGCGTGAGGCTATTGGCGCGGTGGTGGGCGAGGAGTTTGCCGTGAAGAGCCGCTACGATCTCAATCCGATGCTCTACGATATCGTGAAGTACGAGAAGTGGGGGCTGTTGTTTATATCGACGCTCATTATGCTGCTCGCCTCGTTCACGCTGATCGGAGCCCTGTCGATGTTGATTATCGAGAAGCGCGACAATATTGGAACGCTGCGCGCAATGGGAGGCTCGTGGAGCTTCGTGCGCGGGATTTTCTTTGGCGAGGGGCTTATGATAAGCTCGCTTGGAGTGCTCTTCGGCGTGGTTATAGGCTGCGCGGTGACTCTCGCACAGCAATATTTTGGGGTGGTGAAGCTCCCCTCGCAGAGCTTTTTGGTGCCCTACTACCCTGTGGAGCTTCACGCTTTGGATGTTGGCTTGGTGATCTTTTTTGCCCTCTCGATCTCCTTTGCGCTCTCGCACTTAGTTGTTAGACAAATGATTAAAAATGAATAATATGAAGAGAGTTCTCTGCTCACTTTTGCTTGTTGCCACGCTGCTGCTCACCAGCGCATCGTGTCGCCGACGTACGGTCATCCCCGATGAGGAGCTGGCGTTGATCTTTCGCGATGCTTTTTTGGTCAACGCCTATGTCTTTGACCAGAATATCGACTTCGATACATTGCAGGTCTACCAGCCAATCTTCGACCACTATGGCTACGCCGTGGAGGATGTCGCCTACACTGTGGGTAGCTTTTCCAAGCGCAAGAGTGCTCGCTTAAGCGACGTTGTGGAGCGCTCCATCAAGCTCCTCGAGCAGGGTGGCGAGCTCTTTATCCACGAGACTATGATTCTCGATTCGATCGACGCCATAGCGCTGCGACGGTCTAAGCGCAATGTATTCTATAAGGAGCAGATCAACTTCCACTCCATGCGCGATACGGTCGATCTGCGCCTCGAATTCGATAGCCTGCCGGCGGGAAGCTACCGTTTGAGCTTCGACTATTTGGTCGACTCCTTGGACAATAACCGCAGTAGCTACCGTGCCCTCTCGTGGGTTGAGTATCCCGAAGTTACTACGCGCAAAGGATTGTCTACCAGCTACCTGCGCAAGAGGGAGATCGAGAGCTACAACCGAAACTTCAACTCCGATACCCTTATTCACCGCTTTATCGTCGAGTTAGCCGAGTCTTACGAGGTGAAGCGCACGCCCCATGTCACATTCCGCGATATCACCCTCGAATATACGCCTCCCGCAGAGCAGGCGGTCGAGGAGCTTTTCAAAAGTAAGTTGAATATAAGAATTTTTGCAAATGATTTCTTCTCCATTCAGCCGACGGATAGCCTCGAACTACCTCCTCTATAGAGGGCAGCTGCTCCGCAATGGGGTGGTCGAGTTAGATGCAGCAGGCAAGGTGCTCTCGGTGGGGAGTGTCGAGAGGATCGATGCGCTCTACAATACCGAGTTCTACGCCGGAGTGCTCTTTGCAGGGATGATCAACGCCCACTGCCACTTGGAACTCTCTCACCTCGAGGGAGTTGTGAGCGAGCAGTGTGGCTTTGCCTCGTTTGCCTCTCAGCTCTCCGCTGCGCGCGATAGCTTCACGGAGCAGCAGGTGCAAGTAGCTATGATGCATGCCGATTTAGCGATGCGTCGTGAGGGTGTCGTAGCGGTGGGGGATATCTCGAATAGTACCTCTTCGCTCGATGTAAAGAGCAAAAGTCCAATATATTACCACACCTTTGCCGAGCACTATGGGCTTCGCCGAAGCTCGACTGAGCACCTTGCGGATCTGCTCACAGCACCCCGCACTTCGCTCACCCCGCACTCGATCTATTCGGTCAACGACTCCCTCTTTAGGCAGATTGCCGCAGAGGGTGATGCGCCGCTCTCGATCCACTTCAAGGAGAGCGCAGCCGAGGAGGAACTCTTCGAGGGGCGTGGAGAGCTGCACGAGTGGTATCGTAGCGTGGGCTTCGAGTGCGACTTCCTACACTATGGCTCGGCGGCGCGCCGCTTAGTGGGGTCGGTGCCCAAAGATCGCAGCGTGATCTTGGTGCACAATGTTATGGTTACACCCGCCGACATCGAGCTGATTATGAACCACTTCACGGCACCCGTTTATTGGATCGTCTGTCCTCGCTCCAACGCCTACATCTCGGGTCAAGAGCCGCCCGTGGAGCTGCTTCGTGGTGCGGGGCTCAATATTTGCGTGGGAACGGATTCACTTAGTTCTAACCACTCACTCTCGATGTTAGAGGAGCTGCGGGCACTCAGCACCGTGCCGTTGGTCGAGCGATTGGAGTGGGTGACAAAGGTTGGTGCTGCGGCACTTGGGCTCTCAGATTTGGGCGAAGTTGAGGTTGGTCGTCGCCCCTCGCTCGCACTGCTTTCGGGGGTCGATGTGCAGAGTGGTGAGATAGGAGAAAGGAGTAAAATTGAAAAAATAGTATAGCTATGAAGAAGTTAATTTTTGCTGCGATCGCAGCCCTCGCGCTATGGAGTTGCGCATCACAATCCAACAAGGAGGTCGCAACGCAGAGTGGCGAGGTGGTCTCGATCAACCACTTAGTCGGCGAGCGCCGTGTGGGTCGTGTGGATCGAGGTGCATCCATCGAGCGCCTTTACAAACTCTATGGCGAAAATTATGTCAAGCGCCTGCGCTCACCCCAATTTAGCCGCGATAGCAGCGAGGTTGCCACCTACTACATCTACAACGATCAAAATATATTGCAGATGATCGCCAACACCGAGCTCTCGCAGGGTGAGGAGCTTGTCAAGCTATTGGTGCTCAAAGACCCACGCTTCACCACACCCAAGGGTATCACCGTGGAGTCGAGCGTGGAGCAGCTGCGTGCCGCATATCCCGATGCCGTGGTGGTGCAGGCCGATGGACGCCTCTTTGTGTTTATCTCGTCACTCGACCTCTATCTGCGTGTCAACGAGTGCGATGTACGTGGCTACAACCCCGATTTCGAGGCTGATCTTCCGCTCGATAGCCTTGTCTCGACAGCCCGCTTCGAGAATATGTCGGTGAGCTGGAATAGCCACTCCTCGAACCTCTTGGCACCTCAATTCTGGCACGATTTACTCTCGCGCATCCTGAAGTGGCTCCTGTTCAAACTGCCGGTGATCCTCTTTATCACACTGCTCTTCGTCCTTGCACGTCGACTGCTCACGTTCCTTATCAAGAATGTCAACGCTGTGGTGCGCCGCCGCGTGGAGGAGGATGAATCGCTCGATGCCTCGGAGGCGGTAAAGCGCGTCGATACCATTACGGGCATAGTTCATGGACTTCTCAATATTATCCTTTGGAGCATCTTTGTGCTGATCATGCTCTCGAAATTCAATATCAATATCGCCCCAATCTTGGCGAGTGCCGGAATCCTCGGTTTGGCCGTCGGCTTCGGTGCGCAGGAGTTGGTGCGCGACTTTATTAGTGGCTTCTTTATCCTCCTCGAGGATCAGATCCGCACCGGCGATATGGCCATCATTAACGATACTACCGGCATCGTCGAGAAGATCGAGCTGCGTACAGTGACGCTGCGCGACCCCTCGGGCGTGGTGCATATCTTCCAGAATGGTAAGATCAACTCCCTGTCGAATATGACCAAGGAGTGGTCGGCAATAATTCTCGAAATTGGCGTAGCGTACAAAGAGAATATCGACCGTGTGATGGAGATCATGAAGGAGGTCGGTGACGAGCTGCGCGCAGGTAAAGAGGGGCAAAATATGATTGCCGATATCGAGATATGGGGCTTGGATGCCTTCGCCGATAGCGCCATCACTATCAAAATGCTGATCAAAACCCGCCCCATGAAACAGTGGCGTGTGAAACGCGAATACCAACGCCTACTCAAAATTCGCTTCGATGCCGAGGGCGTCGAAATACCATTCCCTCACATCACATTCTACACTGGCGAGCAGACTAAAGCACTGCCAATCACGATGGAGAACCCTAAGGAGGAGTAGTAACCTGCGGTTGCCATCACACAATAGCGAGGTCGATCAACCGTCTCAGCACGTCATTCCCGTGAAAACGGGAATCTTATACAAACTCAACATGGCAAATTTAAGATTCCCGTTTTCACGGGAATGACGAAAGTGTAGAGTTCTAAAACTCAAGCTTTCACGGGAATGACGAAAGAGTAGAGCTCTAAAACTCAAGCCACTCGAAAATCTGATCGTAGAGAGGATATCGCACCTCGGGGCGTGAGAGCACGAGGTCGTGGATGCCGCCCGCCACTTCGATTTGGGTTACGTTGCTACCTATCCCTGCTGCATATTTCGCGATATCTTTGACATCCAATACCGCATCGCCGCTCATATATAGCTCCTTGTCGTACTCTCCCGAGATAGTTTTGTCGGAGTAGAGCACCAAAATAGGGCAGGGTATGTCGAGTCCTTTTTGCAATTTGCGGTGTGCGCGGTGGATTGCGCGGAACCACTCTGCGGTGATTGGTAGCGACTCGACGCGCTTGAATTGGGTGTCGAATGGCCACTCCCCGTCGTATTTATCGGAGATCGAACGACCATATCCGCCCGGCGTCTCCTTGCCTTTCTGCACCGCCCAATTCTTGAAGATCGAACCCATGAAAGAGACAAAGGGCGATCCCACACTCTCGGCAAAACCACTGCTGAGGTTCATATCGAAGAAAGGGCTGTTGAGGATCAGGGCATCTACGCGCAGCGCCTTGCGATTTGCGTGGCAGTAGAGAGGTGTGGTTAGTCCACCCGTGGAGTGCCCCATAAGGATTATCTGCTCCATCCCCTCGGCCTCCATCTGGTCGATCGCAGCGTCGATATCCTCGAAGTACTCCTCGATGTTGCTCACCGCAAATGGAGTGTGCCATTCGCGCATCGAGCGACCATAACGGTGCAGGTCAACGGCGTAGAACTGCCACCCCTGCTCGATGAACTTCGCGGCCATCTCCTCTTGGAAAAAATAGTCGTTGTAGCCATGCACATAGAGCACCGCGCGGCTCACCTCCTCGAGGGGCGTGTGGCGCACCAGCGTGGTGACGATCTTCTCGCCATCCTTGCCATCGGGCTGATCGATGGTTAATTGTTCGAACTTCGCGCCCAATACATCGGGTCGATATTGCGCTGATGCTACGCTGCAAAGTATTGTAGCACAAAGGATTAGTGTGATCTTTTTCATTGTTTATTGTTTTCTGTTTCTTACTATGTCGAGTTTTCTATGCTATTTTCTCTCGTCATTCCCGTGATCCCCCCCCCCACGTCATTCCCGTGAAAACGGGAATCTTAAATTTGCCATGTTGAGTTTGTATAAGATTCCCGTTTTCACGGGAATGACGTGGAGGGAATAAGAAAAAGCGCAAGCAAGTGCCAAAAATCGCCTTGCTCATCGAACTCTTCTATTTGTTTGCTCTGAAGGCTCTTAAAACTCCTTTCACCCTTAATATAGAGTGTATTAGCGTATCGACCGTACCGACGCTGGGTACCTCGACACTCACCGTACCTACGGCTGTGCCATCGGCGCGCGACGAGAGCGAGATGGAGCGCATATTGAGCTTGAGCACCTTGCTAATCACCTCGGTGATTTGGTTCACCAAGCCGGGGGCATCTTTGACCACAATATTGATTGTGACGCGGAAAGCACCCGAGGCCGAAGCTCTCCATGTGGCATCGAGAACTCTATATGGGTATGTCTCGCGCAGACGAGCGGCATTGGGGCAATCCATTCGGTGGATGGTAACACCGGTCGAGACGGTGACAAAGCCGAAGATGTCGTCGCCCTTGATCGGGTTGCAACACTTGGCCAACTTATAGTCGAGGTTGTTGATACTCTCGTCGATCACCAAAGCATCACTCGAGGAGGCGTTCTCCTCGCGCTGTGCGGCGCTAAGTTTCTTGGCGCGCTCCTGCTCTGCGGCGGCGGCAGCTGCACGACGCTCTTCGTCGACCTCGCCCGAGATTAGGCGCTGTAGCAGCTCCTTGATCGAGGAGATATCTATCTTCTGGGTGGCGATAAGCTCGTAGAGCTCCATTCCTGTACGCTGCTTGAAGTGCTTGCAGAGGTATGCCACAGCGTCGTCCATCGAGATATTGAGCTTCCAGTTCTTGATCTTGCGCTCCAACTCCTCGCGGCCAATGCGGGCATTCTTGGCGCTCTCCTCGCGCATAAAGGCTTTGATCTTGGTGCGCGCCTTGGAGGTGACAACCACATTGAGCCAATCGGCTTTGGGGGTCTGGTTCTTCTGCGTAAAGACCTCGACGATATCTCCATTTTTGAGCATCTCGCGGATTGAGGCCGAGCGGTTGTTGATCTTGCCGCCCATACATGTCGAGCCAACATTGGTGTGAATGTCAAATGCAAAGTCGAGCAGCGTAGCCCCCTCGGGGAGCTTGCGGATATCGCCATTGGGGGTAAATACGAAGATCTCCTCCGATGTGATTTGAGCATCGAAGCGGTCGGCAATCGACTCGGTGGTGGCCTCCATCAACTCGCGTAGGCGACTGAGCCACATCTCCGAGGTTTGAGCGCCTCCACTCACACCCTTGTAGCGCCAGTGGGCAGCGATACCACGCTCCGCCACGGCATCCATCCGCTCGGTGCGGATCTGCACCTCGACCCACTTGCCTGCTGCTGAGACAGTGGCGTGGAGCGATTCGTAGCCGTTGGACTTGGGTATTGAGACCCAGTCGCGCATGCGCTTGGGGTTGGGGGTGTAACAGTCGCTGACGATCGAGTATGCCAACCAGCACTGCTGCTTGTCGAATTCGGGCTCGCAATCGATGATAATACGAATTGCGAAGATGTCGTAGACACCCTCGAATGGCACCTGCTGCTTGCGCATCTTTGTCCATATCGAAAAGACTGACTTTGTGCGACTCTTGAGGTGATATTTGATCCCGGCGCGATCCATGCGCTCGGTGATAGGCTTGACAAATTCGGCAATAAAGCGCTTGCGCTCTGCCTCGCTCTCGGCCAACTTCGCCACGATATGGGCGTGGGCATCGTGCTCGAGGTAGCTTAGTGCGACATCTTCGAGTTCCGATTTGATATTGTAGAGACCCAACTTGTGGGCAATCTGCGCATAGAGGTTGATCGACTCCCAGCTCTTCTTTGCCCACTTATCCTCGGGGAAGATGCTTAAATTGCGCATCACCTCCAACCTGTCGGCAAGTTTAATGAGAATCACGCGAGGGTCGGACGAGTAGGAGATAATCATATCGCGGAAGTTAGCCGCCTGCTCGCCATCGGTCTTGAGCTCGATATCGGAGATATTGGCAAGGCTCATGGCGATCAGCAGTGCCTCCTCGCCGAAGTGCTCGCGGATATATCCTTGCACCTTGGCAAACTCCTCGCCACCACTGCGGTGGGCAAGTCGCACCACATCGTGGAGAATAGAGGCAGCCGATGAGTTGCGCCCCAAGCCGATCTCCTCGACGGCGATATGTGCCACACCCACAGCATGATCGAGCATCGGAGAGCCATCGTAGCGGCTCTGCCCCTCGAGATATTTATCGGCATATATTAGGGCGTCGTCGACCAATCGCTGAGATCCCTCAGAGAAATTTGCCCGAATAAGGCTTCTGAATTTTTCGTAACGTTTAAATAACATAATGTTCAAAGGTAGTGATTTTTTCTTTTTATCCTTTAATATTAACGGTTTTTTTACTACTTTTGGGGTGTAGTAATAAAAAAGTATAGTTTTATGAAGCAGTATATCTCAACTATGGGCGAGGAGATTGGTAACTCAGTTTCGCATGGCGCGATGTCGCTCGCGGCACTTGTCTTGATCCCGATTGTCGCAGTGAACTCCTATATCCAAGGAGGGGTTTTAGGCGCTGCGAGCGTTAGTGTCTTTACCATCTCGATCTTTTTGATGTTCCTTAGCTCGACGCTCTACCACTCGATGCACTTGGGCTCGAAGCATAAGGAGGTATTCCAAATCTTAGACCATATATTTATATATGTAGCCATCGCCGGTACATATACCCCCATCGCGCTCTGCGTGATCGGTGGTTGGCAGGGGATCTTTATTACCGCCTTGCAGTGGGCGATGGTGCTCTTCGGGATCTTCTACAAGTCGCTTTCGCGGCGCTCGATTCCGGCTATAAGTCTTACGATCTATTTGGTGATGGGGTGGACTATTGTCTTTTTCGCGCCGCTCTTTTTGCGCTCGGCTTCGCTCGAGTTGATGATCTTGATCTTGGCCGGTGGCCTCTTCTATACCGTCGGGGCATACTTCTACGCTAAGAAAGGGTTTAAATATCATCACTTAGTGTGGCACCTATTTATTAACTGCGCTATGGCGTGCCACTATGTGGCTATTGCCTTTTTCTTGTTTTAGTTTTGTGCGATGATCCGCGATGAGAGTAAAATATTTCGCTATTTAGATTGGGCATTCTACCTAATCTTTATCCCTGTGATCCTGCTGCTGATCCCTACGAATCGGTTGATGGATCGCGATCCATACTTCTTTTTGTTGATGATGGCCTATATTATGGTGGTGCACATTATCAATCGTCGCCTTAATTTCGCCGAGGCTATTTTGCATCGCAACTACCATCGGGCAGCTGTTGCGATAGTAGCTGTGGCTATAGTCTCGTATATCACCCTGCAAATTCGGGTCGACGATATGCGCGAGCTTACCAGCAATATGACCGCCAAGGATATCAAGAACTTTAGGCACAGGGTGCTCTTCACGCTACTATTTATCGACATCTGCTTCACTGTGATGTTGGCGCTAATCGCCGAGCTATTCCGCCAAAGGATCGAGCGGCAGGAGATCGAGGCAGCCAAGAGCAAAGCCGAGGCGGCGATCTACAAGTCGCAGATCAACCCCCACTTTATGTTCAACACCCTCAATACGATCTATGCGCTGCACTTCACCGGCTCGGACAAGACCGGCGAGGTGATCATGAAGTTCTCGAATATTGTAAAATATATCTACCAAAACTCCGACAAGGACAAAATCATGATCTCGGAGGAGGTCAAATACCTGCGCGAATTTATTGAACTTCACACCCTGCGCCTTAGCGACACCACCAAAGTGAACTTCAGCAGCGAGGTGGATGACGATAGCCAATTCGTTCCCTCGATGATCTTGATAACATTTGTGGAGAATGTGTTTAAATATGGGGTCTCCTCCTCCTGCTCGAGCGAGGTCGACATCGCAGTGTGTCTACGGCGCAAGGAGCTGCTTTTCGAGACACGTAACCAGATCTTTGCGCGCCAAGATGGGAGCACCTCGGGCATCGGAATCGAGAATTGTCGCAAGCGCCTCGAGCTGCTCTACCCCTCGCGATATAGCTTGGCGTGCGAGGAGCACGACAATATTTATACAACTAAACTGCGGATTGAACTATGAGATGCATTGCAATCGACGACGAGCCATTAGCTCTATCGCTGCTCGAGGGTTACTTCTCGGCGCACGCAGATATCGAACTTACTACCTACACCAACCCCCTTGTGGGTATCAAGGCGATCAAGGAGCAGCGCCCCGAATTGGTGTTGCTCGATATCGAGATGAAGGAGTATTCGGGGTTGGAGTTGGCTCGTGAGCTGCCCGAGGAGTCGCTGCTTGTATTTACCACAGCCCACGCCTCGTATGCTTTGGAGGGGTACGACCTGCGCGCCGTGGATTTTCTCCACAAGCCATTCACCTACGAGCGCTTCGCTTCGGCTATCGAGCGCGTGCAGCAGATCATAGCGATCCATGCTCGAGCATCGCGAGCCGAAGAGTCGAGCGAGGGTTCTATCACCATCAAGGTCGACTATCAGAATGTAACCATTCTCTACTCCGAGATAATCTATGTTGAGGCGCTTGCAAACTATGTCAAAATCCACTGCGAGGATGGGCGTAAGGTCTCGACCAAAATGAGCATCAAGAGCTTCGTGGAGCTACTCCCCGCCGCCGATTTTATACGCATCCATCGCTCGTATGCCATCGCCAAATTGCATGTGGCATCCTACACCAAACAGGCAGTCACCCTGCGCGATAGCCGCAACACCGCCCTGCCCATTGGCCGCAACTACGCCGAGAAGTTCTATACCGAGATGATCCGCAAGGAGTAGGTGCTCATATCCTTCTCCCTGCACGTCATCCTCGTGAAAACGGGGATCTTAAATGAGAAGCGTTGCACTTGCATAAGATTTCTGATCGAGTCGGCAATGACGTAGAGCAACAGAGTGTGTAAAGTCATTTATCCCCACATTTTAACCCTTTATACTCTCACCCTTGCATGTGAGATACTATAATTATATCTTTGTTGAAATTGAAGCAACAAAATAATAATAATATAAATACTCAAAAAAAAGATGAAAAAACTAAAAATGACTCTGCCATTGGCGATCCTTGCCATAGCAGTAACCACATCTTCGTGCCGTGAGCAGGTTAAACCTCAAGCGGATAAGATCTACAAAACTATCTCGGTCGAGACGAGCGGCGCCTCGCTCAGTACTGTTTACACAGCTTCGATTCGTGGCGAGCAGTATGTTGATATCCGACCACAGGTCACCGGTGTAATTGTTAAAACCAACTTTGAGGAGGGCGATAAAGTCTCTAAGGGTCAGACCCTATTTGTTATCGACCAAGTGCCCTACAAGGCGGCAGTAGCAGTAGCCGATGCCAACGTAAATAGCGCTCAGGCAGCTGTAGCAATCGCTGAGCTCAACGCCAAGAGTGGCGAGGCGTTGTACGAGGATAAGGTGATCTCGCAGATCGAATTGCAGACACTCCAAAACACTTTGCTCTCGGCTCAAGCAGCCCTTGCGGTGGCCAATGCTCAGGCAACTTCGGCGCGCAACGACCTCTCTTACACCGAGGTGAAGAGCCCCGTAGATGGAGTTGTGGGAATGCTCAACTATCATGTTGGTTCGCTTGTGAGCTCGAGCAGTACAGATCCTCTTTTGAGCGTTTCGAAGAATGATATGATGTATGTTTATTTCTCGATGTCAGAGTCAGCTTTGTTGACCTTGGCACAACAGAGCGGTTCGAATGATAAGTTGCTCGACGATATGGACAATGTGCAGCTTATCCTCAGCAATGGCACCACCTACGACCAACCCGGTAAGGTCGATGCTATCAGCGGTTCGGTGGGTTCGTCGACCGGTTCGGTGGCTCTTCGTGCAACATTCCCTAACCCCGACAAACTTTTGCGCGATGGCGGTAATGGTTCGCTCTCGATCACTTCTTCCTACGAGGATGTAATTGTGATCCCCAAAGTGGCAACATTCGAGATTCAGAACAAGATCTTTGTCTATAAGGTTATTGACCAGAAAGCTAATTCAGCGCAGATCACTGTGATGCCGACCGACAATGGCAACGAGTATATCGTTACAAGTGGCGTTAGCGTGGGCGATGTGATTATTGCCGAGGGTGCAGGTCTAATGCGCGAGGGAACAATAGTAAAGTAGGACGATTTCAAATAAGAGTGAAGATATGAATATCAAAAGATTTATAGATAGACCCATCCTTTCGGGGGTTATCTCGGTGATTATCCTATTCTTGGGTGTCATCGGATTGAACCTGCTCCCAGTGGAGCAGTATCCCGAAATTGCACCTCCAACAATTTCGGTGAGTGCATCGTACACTGGAGCGAGTGCCGAGACAGTCCAAAAGAGTGTGCTGGTGCCTTTAGAGGAGGCGAT
>JBCQVM010000076.1:0-4162 GCA_047173105.1 Rikenellaceae bacterium | reverse complement strand
TGGATTGAAAACAAGCTAAATAATCGTCCTCGTAAAAGACTCGGATACCTCACACCAAATGAAAAATTTAAACAAATTATTAATATGAATTCAGTTGCATTTGCAGGTTGAATTCAGCTATGAATTACAAAAAAAAATCCTATCTTTGCAAAAACACTAACACCACACCTATGAGACTCAAGAAGATCGCACTCCTAACCCTCCTTGCAGCATCTTTGGCCAGTGCCAAGGCCAGCGACACCACGCCCCAAAGCGCCCCATCGTACGTGGCGATAGGCACCAATGTGGGCACTGTTTTACCCACGTGTGACTTCTTTAGTGGCGACTATGCGATACCCGTATATGGCTCGGAGTCAATCAAGTATATCTTCACATCGCCGGGCGACAAATGGCAGCAGATAGCCTACGGTATGCCCTACTACGGCATCGGTGTCACACGCACACAGTTTGGGCGCCCCGACCAATTGGGCAACCCCATCTCGCTCTATTTGGTTCAGGGGGCTACGATGCGCACTTTCTCCTCGCGAGGCATGCTCAACTACGAACTCAACCTCGGACTCTCGACCGGATGGGTGCCATACGACCCTTTCGACAACCGCGACAATATCGCCATCGGCTCGGTTATGAATGTCCACGTCGCAGCCAACGTATACTACAAGTGGATCATATCCAACACCTTAGACCTCCACATGGGCGCCACACTCTTTCACGCTTCCAATGGCTCGAGCCGCCAACCCAACCATGGTATCAACACCTTGGCCGGCTACTTCGAGTTGGCATATAACTTCGACCGCGAGCAGCAGATTTCGCGCTATGCCCCCCACCTGAGAGTGCCCGAATTCGAGCCCCACTTCGAACACGATGTCCAGATGATCCTCTCCTCGACAAATCGCAAAATCAATATCGAGGAGGATGGAGTACCCAACGGCCTCAACGACAAGGATTTTAATGTCTATGGCCTCAACTACTACTCGATGCACACCACCTCCTACCGCTACAAATATGGCGCAGGAGTGGAGCTACTCTACGACGAGAGCTCCAACGCCGACATCTACCGCAAGTACAACGAGATCGACGAAATGTGGTACGAAGTGACCGACTTAGCCCCCCTGCGTGAGCGCCTTTCGTTGGGCGTAGCCGTGCGTGGCGAGATCGTCCGCCCCCTCTACTCGATCTTCGCAAGCATCGGCTATAGCCTGATCCAACCCAACGACTCGATGAGCCGCCTCTACCAATCAGTAGGCGTCAAAGTGCCCCTCCAAAACAACCTCTACGGCACCTTCGGAGTCCGTGCCACAAGCTTCAGCGAAGCCCAATTCCTATACTGGAGCTTAGGCTACACCCTTAATCGGAAGTAGATCACACCATCCTCGCGTGCATTTTCCGTCATCCTCGCCCCCACGTCATCCTCGCTAACGCCCTCACGTCATCCTCGCGACCCCCCTCACGTCATTCCCGTGACCCCCCCACGTCATTCCCGTGAACGCCCCACGTCATTCCCGTGAACGCCCCACGTCATTCCCGTGAAAACGGGAATCTTAAAACCCCTTGCGTTTGTATAAGATTCCCGATCAAGTCGGGAATGACGGGGAGAGGGTCACGAGAATGACGGGGAGAATTATGAATTATGAATTATAAATTATGAATTATAAATTATGAATTGCCCCCTACCTACCGCCAAAGATATAGGAGCCGACCCTAACAGAGGTGGAGCCGCACTGCATGGCTAATTTGTAGTCGCTTGACATGCCCATCGAGATGGTGTCGAAGTGGTCGGAGAAGAGTGGTCGGAGCTGGTCGAAATAGCCTTTAAGGCGCTTGAAGTCGGCCTCTACGACCTGCTCGTCGGAGGTGTAGGTGGCGATGCCCATCACTCCACGCAGGCGGATGTGGGGCAGTTCGAAGAGGCCTCCCTCGGCGATAAATTGCTCGAGGTCAGCCCAATCCCATCCTGTTTTGGAATCCTCGGCTGAGAGTTGGATCTCCACAAGGCAGTCGACTTGCTTGTCGATGCGTGCCGCTTCGTGCTCGATTGTCTGGGCGAGGCGGCGAGAGTTAAGCGACTCGATGAGCGAGACGATTGGCAGGATCATACGCACCTTGTTTGTTTGGAGGTGTCCGATCATGTGCCACTCTATATCGGGTGGCAGAAGCTCCCATTTGGCCTTAAGCTCTTGGGGTCGGCTCTCCCCAAAGCGGCGTTGTCCGCTCTCGTAGGCCTGCTCTATGGCCTCTGCGGGAAAGGTTTTGGAGATAGCGACGAGTTGCACGCCGGGGCTCAGTGAGGCTCTAATTTGCTCTATTTTTGATTTAATCGACATAATTACATAGATAATAGGTACAAAATTACGCAAATTTTCCTACTTTTGCAATTATGAAAACTCAAAATTAGATATACGCCCATGAAACTACTCAAAAGAGCCCTTGCGCTGCTTCTCGTCTCGCTCTGTGGCTACACCTCGGTCGAGGCCTGTACAAACTTTATCGTCACCAAGGGAGCCTCCACCGATGGCTCGATCATGGTTACCTACGCCGCCGACTCTCACGAGCTCTACGGTGCACTATACCGGAGTCCGGCTGCGCTCTACAAACGTGGGGCGATGCTACCTATATATGAGTGGGACACCCATCGCTACTTAGGCGATATAGCCCAAGTGCGCCAAACCTACTCCACGGTGGGTAATATGAACCAACACTCGGTGATCATCGCCGAAACCACCTTTGGAGGGCGTGAGGAGCTGTGCGACACCACCGGTCGGGTCGACTATGGGGCGCTGATCTATGTGACTCTGCAACGTGCTCGGAGCGCTCGTGAGGCTATCGGGATCATCGCCGAGTTGGCTGCGGAGTATGGCTATATGTCGAGCGGTGAGTCGTTCTCGATTGCCGACGCCGAGGAGGCTTGGATCATGGAGCTGATCGGCAAGGGCGTGGAGTTGGACGACAAGGGCGAGAATATGCGCAAGGGTATCGTGTGGGTGGCTCGCCGGATTCCGGATGGCTACGTCTCGGGGCATGCTAATCAGGCACGAATCTCGACCTTTCCACTCGACGACCCCGATAATTGCCTCTACGCCGATGATGTGATCACCCTTGCTCGCACCTTGGGCTACTTCGAGGGGGCGGACGAGGAGTTTAGCTTCTGCGATGCTTATGCGCCGCTCGACTTCTGGGGGGCTCGTGCTTGCGAGGCTCGTGTGTGGTCTTTCTTCCGCTCGGTGGCCGAGGGTATGGATCAATACGTCGACTACGCTATGGGGCACAATTTGGAGAATAGAATGCCTCTGTGGGTCAAGCCTCACACCAAGATCTCCCCCAAGATGACTTTCGACGCTATGCGAGACCACTACGAGGGTACTCCAATGGATATGACTCTCGATATCGGGGCGGGTGGCAATGCGCTACCCTACCGTTGGCGCCCTATGGGCTTCGAGGTCGATGGCGTGGAGTATTGCAATGAGAGAGCTACGGCGACTCAACAAACGGGATTCTGGTTCACGGCTCAAGCTCGCGGAGATAAGGGAAGCGATATGGGTATACTCTGGTTCGGAGTGGACGATGCTGCCACCTCGTGCCTCACACCTATATATAGCTGCTCCACCCATGTCGCCGAGGCGTGGGGCGAAGAGAGCGGAACGATGCTTAGCTACTCACCCCACTCGGCATTCTGGACATTTAACCTCGCTACGAACTTCGCCTATATGAACTACGACTCGATAGCCCCCGATATCCGCCTTGTGGCCGATGCGTGGGAGATATCCAAGTTAGAAGAGGTCGAGATGATCGACCAAGCGGCCTCGGAGATAGAGGGCGAGGCGAGAGTGGCACTACTCACCCAATATAGCGTGGAGTGTGCCGAGACACTTGTGGAGCGCTGGCAGAGCCTCTTTGGCTACTTGATGGTAAAGCACGTGGATGGAAACCGAAAGGCGGAGCATGGCTCGGTGGTCGACTTCCTCGATGGCGCAAGAGACTCCTCACACTTTGTCAATAATGGCGAGCGTGGAGAGATCCCCAGTGGCATCACAAACGATGGCTACTCGGATAAGTGGAAACGTGCCGTGGCACAGGATAATGGCGAAACATTAATAGTAAAATAGAGTTAAGATTCCCGCCCCCTCACGTCATCCCCGCCCCCTCACGTCATCCCCGCCTCCTCACG
>JBCQVM010000032.1:0-23301 GCA_047173105.1 Rikenellaceae bacterium | reverse complement strand
GGAAAAAACAAGCCAAGAGTGAAAAAAAGAAAGAAAGTAAACAAATATGCATCAGCAGCATAAATTTTATCTTGACTTAACTTGCTGATTTATTGGTCGCAGGTATGGGGAGTGTTATACATCGCCCGCAGCAAGGGTTGCATTGTTGAAATACCAAACATCTTTGCCTGCAACGTCATCTGCTGTGAATGTAGTTACATCAAGCTCGACAATAGGCTCTACATACTCCATTTCACTAAAATCGACTGCAGTATCGTAGCAAGTGCCCGCTACAAACTCAAACGATGACGAAGCCTCGGGGAATGTGTATGTGTATTCGTCACCGTTGGTCATGGTAGCCGAGAGTGTCCATGTAGCAGTTTCTGTAATAGTTTGTGGCAAGATTGGAATACGAACGGTCATCTCGGTCAACGCCTTGAAAGTTTCTGCATAAGCTCCACCTGTGGCGTTAGAGGTGCCGATAGATAGCGGAATAGAATAGACCGTCGATGTGCCTGGAGTTTGCTCGCCAGTTGCGATATCGTATGTTACACTTGTTAGGAACGGCTCATCGGATGTGAGTGTGACAGTTGCAAGATAGACTTCATCGGAGAAATCTAAATTAGTAAATGAGAAATCCTGCACCGCTAAACCATGCTTCATAACTACATCGACAGATGTTGTGGTTGAGTCAACCTCCTCAGTTACGCCATATAAGAATAGGTATTTACCCAATGTCGCGGTGTTGGTCGTTGTGTTAGTTGCTACATTGTGTGCAGCGTTTATGCTTTGTGATATGGTGTAGGAAGTGCCATCTGCGCTAAAGTTAGCGCCGCTATTTACTGCATCAAATACAACATAAAGAGGTTGGCTATCGGTGATTGCGAGTTCGCCGATAAATGTAGTGTTTGCACCGGCCGCGCTTGCAATGAATTGATTCTCTGATGAGTTTACATAGATCACATCGTTTTTTGCCCATTTTACAGTAGTGCCGTCGACTGAAACGCGACTTTCGGGGTCAACTGAGGCATTTAGTGATAGTTCGGTCGTAGCACCTACATTTGGTCCGTCGCTCTGCATATCGGTCGAACAGCCCCCCGCAACAAGAAGTAGAGCAATAGATGCTTGCGCGTATGCTCTAACTGTTTGCATGTTTAAAATTTTTGTTTTCATCTAATTGATTTTTTGGTTATCTCAGGAAATGATAACATTTTTTAACGACAATAACTAATGCAGTCTCCCACATTAATTATTGTTAATTAATTATTTGTATACTCTACCACAAGTCACTTGCTCCGTAGCCAGTGTAAGTAGTAGCTGGGATAAAGGTGAATGATGAAGTCTCGTAAGTTCCGCCATCGTATGGGTCAACACTCTCATTTGAGAATACTGTGTTTGGATCGGGCACTAAATCTGCCGAGCCATGCGAAATTCTCCATGTGAATGTACCACCACCTGCGTAGAACTTATTGTCGCTAACATTAATAATATCATCAATCGAGATGCTCACCGACCATGCGCTCCAATCGGTTGCTTGATCGCTATTTGCATTTTTCACACGTATTATGTTGCACACTGTTGTCGAACCGCCAGACATAACCGATACGATATTCTTTGTGAACTCCAATGATTTGAATGTTGCAACCTCGAAGAATGAGTTGTTACCGAAACCGTTGACAATCGAGTTGTTAGTAATCGAGATCTCTACATCGTTTGTGATTTGATCATTAACCTCAATAAGGAACATTTTGGTATTGTTTTCTCCACAATAGATAACATTATTCTCCACAACATACGACTGCAAATTTGAAAGATCAGCATTTTTATCCGACGAGCTAATACTAACTGTTGTCTCAGCCGATGATGTTGGGAAATAAATGATATTGTTGCGCAAAGAGAAATTTCTAATTCCAGAACCTGAACGAACGAAGTTAGCAATTGCTGTGATGCCAGTGTATGGGGTGATTGTCGAATTCTCGATAATAAAGTTATTATAGATACTATCGGTGTAATTTACTGCAAACATTGCACTCAACGATGGCTCCGAAGCTTGCTCAATATCGACGTTATACATGATGATACCCTCATTGCTTGTTGTATCGCCACCAAAGTTGATAAATGTTTCAACATTGACCTTGCTCTTGAATTCACGGTTGTCGCCAATGATAACCAAACGTTGGTATGGACCTGCCGAAAGTGTATACTCTGTCTCTGGATTTGCCGAAGTTAAGAAGTAGATACCGTTTGCCGAGATTGTGTTGTTACCGTCGGTACCATCCAACATTACAACATTTTCAGTGTATTGGTCGTAATAATAATCGGTTGTTGCGCCAGCAACACCAGTACAACCTGTTACCGTATAACCTGTTACTGAGTATGGATCGGTGATTTCGAGAGTCGATACCGCACTACTTGCTACAATCGTACCTGCAACAGAGCCGCTGTAAGGTGCTACATAGATGATATACTCTGTGTTGTCGCTCAAACCAGTAGCGGTTGCAGTTAATGTCTCTACATTGTCAACCTTTGTCCCAGCAGCTGCAACTGTTGCTGCTGCTGGAGCACTTTCGGTTGATTTAAGAGCCAAGTAATACCACTCAGTAGTTTCGCTTACGCCGCTAATTGAGAACGGAATTGTTGTGCTTGTTGGAGAGCCAGCAGTAACTGTTGTGATTGTTGGAGCTGGAAGAGCCTCAACCACGGCAACCTCTATCTTTGCAATTGTTACAAGTCCTGAAGCTGATACTGCAGTGATTGCGATGTCTGTTTCTGTGCTTGCAGTAGCGCGCGTGTCGACGGGTGCAGTTACAGTAAGCAGCGTCTCAGTTAGCTCAACAGACCATCCATATGGAGCAGAAATTGAAGCCGATGCAACATCTACTTGCACTACGTCAAAAGTTTGAGTACTCTCATATGTGAAATATTGTGTACCCTCAGCACCAACAATAATCTCGAATGAGAAGCTTGAGATTGGCACCTCGACAACAGTTCCATCAGAAAGAGTCAAGGTCAACCAATCGTCAGTTGCAACTGCATCTTGGAAGAAAGCATCGCCGTCGGCTCCTGTCTCTCCATCAACACCTAAAGCCGATACCTTATTGCCCGATGCATCGAGAAGATACTCGGCTGCGCCATCACCATAGGCTACCATCCAATAGTTGTCAGAATCAATACTAAATGTTGGAGTCTGGCCATCTGAGCCACCTGCATAAATTTTGTTGTTCTCTGAATCCAAAATATTCTCGTAGGTCTCGAAATTGTCGTAGCTTACAATCCAATAGCCATCTGAATCGACACTCACCGAAGGAACATTGTAAGTTTCGGTTACATATTTGTACACTGTATATTCGCCACCATTAGATAGCACAAAAGTAATTTTATCTTCAGAAATCTCGACAGATTTGATAGCTACATTATCCGTCAATAAAGCGTTGAGCGAAGTCATGTTCTCGTTGATTGTCGACACCTCGCTTTCGAGGCTCTCTACACGTGCAGTAAGATCATCTAAATCTGAGCGAAGTTCGTCAATGCTGCTACAGCTTGCCCCTATCATTGCGATAGATAGCGCCGCTGCAATAGTTGTTTGAAATAATTTTTTCATAATTTATAGGTTTTTTATGGTTTTTATCTTTTTATTTTACTCTCACTCAGAGCTTTATTCTCCGAGTGAGAGTTTTATTATCTACTTATTCAGGTCGTCCGAAAGCATCTGAGCGATAAACTTCAATGTTGTCGATGTATGCATCGGTTGTGACAGATGCACTTGGGTTGTAGAAAGTAACTGCAATACCAGTCGAGAATGTCTCGTAGGTGCCTGTGCCTCCTGAGTACGATGCAACAGGGACTGTGAGGGTCAAATCATGCCATTGACCTGTAGCAAGATCAGTCACTGGTAGGTCGACGAAAGTGAAGTTAGTACTAACCCAAGGAGTTCTCACACGGATACGTGGGGTGAAGCCCGATGGGAATGCAGTCTCGATGTAGACAGATAGCTTGATGATATAGTCGCAATCGGTCGAAAGATCCAAGAGAGCCGCGGTGTCGTCGTTAGCTTGGTATCCAATGTACCATGCCAAAGATTTAGTGACCTCTGTATCGTAAGCGTAGATTCTGAGTGATTGTGTGCCCGATGTGCATCTTGTTGTCGAACGTGTTAGGATATAATCACCATCTGCATTTGCTACATTGGTCTTTGTTGTACCAGTTCCATCTTCCTCGAAATCGTGCATCGAAAGTGCAAAATCTTCGATCAAGTTGCTCACCTCGGGCGATACAGCGTAAGAAGAGAACGATGAAAGTTCACGATCAAAGCTGTCGATAACTGGCGAACCATTGGTAGGTGCTGTGTAGCTTAGTGTAATGTTGCTATCGTCGTTATAGATCTTATCGCTAAGGGTAAGTGTCAAGCTCTTAATGTCGCTCGATTTGATTGTAGCGCCAGTCACTGAGATATCGAGAGCAGCACCATCGTGGTATGCCGAAATTGAGAAGTTCGAAGGATCGCCTGCCTCAGCAAGGTCGGTACCAACGTAAAGTTCAATTTGGTTGCTACCCGAAAGCGATGTGATCTGCGAAGTTGATACAAGGTCAGATGTTGGCGCAATAACTGTGACTTTGAGTGGAATAGATTTCGAAAGATTCGCCACTGGACGTTGCAAGTAGTAGTTCGAGTAGTTGTCGTTGTTGCGAACAAGTTTAACTGTTCCAGCATTGACACCCTCGCCAATTTGAGTGTAAGCTGCCGAGTAGCTTTCGGTGCCACCAGTGCCACCATCACCCGATGCTAAATTGAGTGACCATGTAGTAGATGTTGGCTCACCAGTAACATCGGTAAGCACGTAAGTCAAGGTGTTGTCAACAGGCACGTTAACTGTTGGCCATGAGTCGCGATCTTCGGTCGAAGGGAACTCGTCGGCAGCAACAGCGGCCAATTTATTACCCGACTCATCGTAAACCTCTAATCCAAACGATAGGTCGTCAAGTACGTAGAAGGTAACATCTTCGATAAACTCCCAAATATATTTCTCCTCGTTCCATACAGCCTCGGTGGTATATTCCGAGCCTTGTGTGATACCTGTATATGAGACATATTTGTAGAACTCATTGTAAAGACGTATAACCTTGGTCCCCGCCTCGGCGAAGAGAACGCTCACCAACTCATCGCTACATAAAGTGCCATAATCCCACAAAATATATGGAGTGAAGTCATCCATCTCACTACTAATCTGGTTGGTGTCGAGGAAGTAACAACCATCGTCGAGAAGCTCCCATGTGTGGCTCTCGCAGTTGTGCGAGAGATCCATAAATGATGCCATCGTACCCTTAGCAATGTAGGGCGTAGATTGGATATTATAGAGGATCGAGCAGACATACGTTGCATCGGCAAACTCCTCTGATACGAGTGTACTTTCGTTCTCCTCGCACGATGTATTTAGCATTAGGATTAGAGCAACTAGTGCGCTATATAATAATCTTTTCATAGTTGTTTCTTAAAGTTAATTGCCGTAAATATTAGGGTTACACTGCTCCTCTACAAGTGGTATTGGCCAGTAGCTGTGTTGGTCGGCGATGTAATTATTTGCAGCCTCGTCGTAGTCGTATTGCATAAGCTCGCCAGTGAGAGAGTTGTCGATATAGTAATATTTGTCTACAAGCCATGCGTTGTAGCGAGTACCACCATAAGTTAAAGTGCGTGTTACCATATAGTAATCTTGAGCCGCCAAGTACTCAAAACGAGTCTTTGCATAATCAGCTCCCCAACGACGAAGGTCGATAAAGCGACTAGCGTGTCCTTCGGCTGACATTTCGAGTGGACGATCTACATCTTGAAGCTGAGTAAGGAGAGTCTCAGCAGTGTAGGTGATGCCATCGTAGCTGTCATCTTGCTGATAAATAATCTCTGCATCGCCGTTTGGTGTACCAAGAAGCTGAAGAGCCCAACGTTGGCGAATAAGGTTCATATATTTAAGAGCCTCGGTAAGATTATTCTCGGCGATCATACACTCGGCATACATCAAATATACGTCTGCCAAACGACTAACTGTGATATTTTTACCAGATTTACGAGCTCCATTAGCCAAATCATTCTCACTTGAGCATATATCCCAGTTGCAATATTTACGGTAGTTACCCACGCCCGAATCGATTGTAATACCCGATAGGCAATCGGTCGACGAAGTTGCGAACGATTGATACCACCATGTGTCGTCATCTTGAACTGTTGCGATCATAGCCGAACCACGAAGTGGCATTGTGCGCCAACGATCTTCGGTTCCTGTTGATGTTACAGCATCCTCCATCCAGTTGCGCGAGTCGTTGTAGTTCATCTCTTCGGTTTGATATAGCACTGTGATCCAACCTGGAAGTGTGAATGAGTTGGTCGAGCCTGTGAAGCCTAACATATTGGTTGTTGCATTAAGCTCATAAGCTGTCATATCGTCATGCACTCCCAATTCGTAGTTGATCTCGAAGATAGATTCGTTGTTGAACTCACCGGCGGTGGTGAACAGTAGATCCATATCGTATACCAACTCAAATTCACCGCAATCGATCACCTCCTTGAAGTATTTAGCAGCCTCAGTGTAATCACCTTCATAGAGATAACTCATACCAAGGTTTGTTGCAGCAGCCCACTTTGTGGCGTGACCATCTTTGGTGTCATAGCTCTCAACAAGGTAGTCGTAAGCATATTTTAGATCCTCTCTAAAGAAAGCTAATACCTCATCGTATGATGATACACTTTGGTGGTAATCATCACCTTCGCTTGGAACGAAGTCGCAGATAATCACCTCGCCATGATTGTAAGTAGAGTGTAGATAGAAGTGGAATAGACCACGGAAGAAGCGCGCTTGAGACATTTGGCTGATCCACTCTTCGTTATCTTCCTCGACAGTCTCGTTCTCGATCATTGCCTCTAAAGACTCTATAAGCAAGTTACAGCGAAGGATTCCAGTATATAGCGCCGACCATTTAGCCGCAACCTCAGTTGAGGTATTTGTATATGTCTGCTTGTAATATATGTCGAGCAAGTCATTTTGCGCATCACCATTACGTCCGTAGCCAGGATATCCCATGTCGGTACATATTGTGAAGTGCTCAACTGTGAGTAGCTCATCGTCGTAGAGTGCATTGTAGATTGCAGTCAATCCAGCCGTACTCGAATCAAGATCAGTCCATGCTGTATCATCAAACACGATACCATTTGGATCAAGATCGTCGAATTTGTCGAAGCATGAAGTTGTTGTAAATAGCACCGATAAAAGTACGATGCTTGTTATTATATTTTTCATTATCCTACTTTATTTATATTAAAATACAAACTTTACACCTGCCATATATTTCTTACTAACAGGGTATCCGCCCTTATCTAATCCACGAGTAGAGAGACCATTTCCTCCAAGCTCAGGATCCATTCCTGTATAGCCTGTAAAGGTTAAAAGGTTTTGACCTGTAACAAATAGACGAATTGTATTTGCGCTAATCTTTCTCGATATATCCTTTGGCAAAGTATAACCCAATGTGATATTTTTCATACGCAAATATGAACCATCCTCAACCCAAAGATCACTATAACCAATATAGTTCATGTGTTCTTTACCAGAGCCACGATATGTTGGAACCTCGCTGGTGGTATTGTGCTCCGACCATTGATATACAAGATTTGCGTTACGACCTTTGTCGTACGATAGAGCCTCTACACCATTCATAATCTCGGCACCGACCGAAGCGAACCAATTGGTGCTGAAGTCGAACCCTTTCCACGTTAGGCCAAGATTAAATCCAATTTCGTAATCGGCAAGACCACTACCACAATAGATACGGTCGTCGTCGGTGAGTTGATTATCGCCATTCTGATCTACAAAGATTGTATCACCCATCTGTGCATCTGCCTTAATCTCTTGGAAAGCAGCTAATTTTTCTGCAGTATTAGCAATACCATTAGTCTCATAAACAAAGAATGATCCTGCCTCGTATCCCTCTGCAAATGCTGTAACGGTAGACGATGAGTCACCGGGGATAAGTACCGCTGTGGTGTAGATAATAGAGTTGGTATCCGAAAGTTTTGTTACCACATTCTCGTTTCTTGAGAAGTTGATAGATGTATTAATACCCAAGCCATTGTTAAAGGAGTCCTTATAGCTAAACGAGATCTCGTAACCCTTGTTGGTCATATTACCAATGTTTTGTACAACAACAGCATCTGACGAAGTACCAGCACCAGTCGAAACTGGAAGTTTTACATCGGATAACATATCACGTTTATCAGTGTCGTAAAAATCTGCGGTAAGAGTAAATTTGTTATTCAAAAATCCTGCATCAAATCCAATATTTGTTTGAATCGTAGTCTCCCACTTCACATCGCTGTTTGAGTAGTTAACTAGCGTTTGTCCGTACGAAGTAGTCGAGCCATAAACATAGTCGTAGTTTTGAACCAGTGTGTTTTGGTAGCTATACGAAGTAAAACTTTGATTACCTGTTTGACCATACGAAACTCTTAGCTTCAAGCTATTAAATTTGCGAGAGATAGGCTCCCAGAATTTCTCATCCGATATATTCCAACCTGCCGAAACCGATGGGAAGTAACCCCAACGATTATCTTCCGAGAATTTCGACGAAGCATCTGCACGAAGACTGGCGCTAAACAAAAAACGTTCATCGTAAGAATACATCAAACGTCCCATTGTACCAAACAAACGATCGGTATAGTAATCGAGCGACGAGGCTGTATCGCCCCATGTTCCCATACTCAAAACGGCATCGTCGGCACCATCATTCTCGATACCCCACATCTGCGCATAGAAACCTTTATAATCATATTGCTCGTAAGTCGAAACGAGAGTTCCTGTTATTTTATGCTTTCCAAGTTGTTTGCTGTAATTCAACGCACCCTCCCAGTTGAGTGATTCGTTACGATAAGCGGTATTTTTAACTGTACTATATGAGCTACCCGAACTCACCTCATCGCCAATACTATCATAGATTGAGATATCTGGCACAAAATAGTAAGCGTAGCTACCTGTGTAACCATAACCTACACGTGTTGATATGGTTAGATCCTTTGTGATATTGCGAGCAATATTGAAGTTTCCATTAAAGGTATTATTCAATGTCTCGGTCTTAGAGTTGAGAGCACGTAAGAAAGGCTCCACCACAGAGACCTCGTTAGAGTATCCCTCACCTGGAACAGTGAACGACTCTGCATCTTCATCGATATATGGAGAGTATGGCATATAACTCATCGCATAGGTAAGCGACGAACTGTTAGCAGCCTCTTTGAGACTACGCATAAACGATAGTCCAAGGTTTACAGTCCACTTATCATCTGAATAGGTGAGGTTATTACGCACATTGTAACGCTCGAAAGCTGAGTTGCGCAAAACTCCCTCTTGATTGTAGTATCCAGCCGTTACATTGTAGCGAAGGTTCTCCAATCCACCCGATACGTTCACCGTATAGGTCTGCTCAGGAGAGAGTCCTCCACGAAGAACCATATCAAAGGCATCTGTTTCATTGAAGTAGTAATCCTCGCTCTTTTGAAGTCGATAAGAAGTTACCTCCATATCGTTAAGACCGCTAAGGCGACCCTCAAGAATCTCAACATAAGTTTGAGTATTGGTAGATAAAAGATCTGGAAGACCATCGTAGTTGATATCCGAAAATCCATAGATAGCATCGAAGGTAACCTTTGGCTTGCCTTTTGTACCTTGTTTGGTGGTGATAAGGATTACACCAGCCGCACCACGAGTACCATATACTGCCGCTGAGGCTGCATCCTTTAAGACGTCAATTGTCTCGATTTCGCTACTACTAATATTTGGGTTGTCTTCGTAAGGAACTCCATCCACAACGAAGAGTGGAGTGTTGCTACCCGACATTGAGGTGACACCACGAATTTGAATATTCGCCACAGAACCTGGATCTCCAGCACTCGAAGTAACACTCAAACCTGGCACAATACCTTGAAGCGATTGAGCCAAATCGGAACTTACCACATTTTGAAGATCCTCGGCTTTGATCTGGATTGTAGCTCCAGTAACCTCTTTTTTCTTGGCAACACCGTAACCGATTACAACCAACTCATCCATTACAATAGTGTTGGAAAGCACTACGTCGAGTTTAGAACCAGTTACTTTAATCTCTTGGGTTTCTGCCCCAATGTAGCTAAAGATAAGGGTATTGCCCTTATTGACTTTGATGGTGTAATTACCATCGATATCGGTTACTGTTCCGACCTGTGAGTTCTCCATGACTGCAACAGTTGCTCCAATCATTGGGAGTCCATCCTCACTTGCCGTAACAATACCGCTAACCGTTATCTGTTCCTGAGCCATTGCATCGGCAACGGTAAACAGCAACAACATAATGAGCGGTAGCATAGTTAGCTTGAATTGAAAAATTCTCGTCATTTTAGTTATGTTTTAGTTTAATTTTAATTGGTGGTTAACCTAAATTATAGAGAAGCTGAATTAAATTGATTGCCCCTTCTCTGTTTATCTACTGCGAAGATAGTGCGTTATAGGTACTCATTAGGTGATTGTGAGTCTATTTTATGTGCCTAATCGTATAAATAGCTAATTTTGTCTGTTGTCTGACATATCCATCGGGGAAACTTTAGGGTCAAATGGCATTTGCGACGATGGGAACTGCTCCTGGCTATACTCGCCACCTTTGCGGCTATATGAACGAATCCACTCTATCTCCATCGTTGCAGGGAATCCAGCCTCCTTAGCCTCTTGCTTAGTTGTGGGCGAAGCGAATCTTGCACCATCTTTAGTATAATATTCAAATGGCTTGCGGATACCCAGCGACAAACATAGATACATATCTAAATGCCAAAATAGATTGGGCTTCGATGCTACGCGTTGATTGTCGATATAGAACACCACAGAGTCGGGGCGGTTTTCGACACCATAAACATGGAAGTCATCTTCGGGAACCCAATGATTTTCACCCCAATATTTACTCAAGTTGAATTGGTTCTGACCCATATTAGGGTATTGCCCCGCCATGTATCGCTTTACTCTGAGTTCTCCATCGTCTTGGCGCTCAAATGCCGAAATATGCATGTTGCACGCTAAAATATCTTTGTCACGAGCTATCTGCTGCATCTCGATCACGTCAATTTCGTTGTAGGTTATAAGATTCTCTTCTTGGGGAAGTGTCAAAGGATTGATCTTGGTATATAGCCAAAATGCAGTGCATGATCCTGGCCATAGCTCAGCTCCTTTGATCTTAGCTTCGTAGTAGCCGTAGCCAACCGTTTCGAGCGAGCGCAACATTCCCGATTTAAAGTAAAATTGCTTTTTGTCCGATGGGCGTTTATGTTTATCATAAACAACACTCAACTTCAAACAACCATCCTCAACCTCGACATTTTCGGGTGCAAAGCTCCACGCTGCAAAGTTAAAATCTGTGGGATTGATCCAATTATTAGTATTGAACCACCCTCCTTCGAACTCGTCGCTAAACTCTTCACGTAATTCAAATGCCTCAGGATTGGATTTGGGGGTAAAAGCGTAATAATCTGTACTTTGCGCCATAATGGGCAGGGGAGTGTAAAGAATGACTCCCACTGCCACTATGCGTGCAATATTTAGAATTAAGTTCTTCATTATATAGCCTCAATTAGCTCGCATCGTAAACTGGCCACTCATAAGGGTCGAATGCACACTCCGACGATGGGAAGAGATCTTCATCATATACCCCCTCATCGCAACCCACGCGATCCCAAACTCTGATCCACTCTATCTCCATTGACGCAGGGAATGTACCCTCGACATCATTCATATCAACTGTCGATGGATCTATTGGTCCACGAACACTATTGCCAGTGCCGTCATAATCGTAAGTTTCGAATGGAGTACGCAATCCAAGAGAGAAACAGATCCACATATCCTCACGGTGCCAGAAGTAGTTAGCTTTAGCAGCTACACGTTGGTTGTCGATATAGAAAACAACTGAGTCTGGACGATTTTCAACTGCATAAGTGTGGAAATCATCTTCTGGTTGCCAGTAGTCGTCACCACTCCAATATTCGCTAATTTCGAATTGATTTTGTCCCAAGTGTGGATATTTACTCGCCTTGTACTGCACATTGCTTAGATCAGCATCGAGTGCATAAAGGTGCATATTGCAAGCAAGCATATCTTTATTGCTGGCAATTTGTTGAAGTTCGATAATATCAATCTCGTTGTAAGAGATAGCATATTGCACTTGTTCTACATTATCACGACTGGCCGAAGTAGCGGTATAAAGCCAAAATGCAGTACATGTTCCAGGCCATAGGTCAGCACCTTTGATACTCGCCTCGTAGTAACCATAGCGCATGTAACTCTTTGAGCGCAACATTCCCGAGCGGAAATAACATTGGTAACCACCACTCGAAATATTGGTTGAGCTATCATCGTAATCAACAGTAAGTTTCAATTTACCATCTTCGACCGAAACATATTTTTCGTCGCTTGAGAATGTCCACGAAGCAAATTTTTCATCTGTTGCCTCCCAATTGTCGGTGTCGTATCCACCCTCAAACTCATCTGTCAAACTAGCACGAGCTACAAACTCTTCGGGGTGCGATGTTGGAGTATAGGCGTAATAATCTTCGCCGACAACTTCTTCATCATCTGATGGTGGCTCTACGATGTTTCCTGTTTGTTCTTCTTCGGTTGCACACATAGCCATCGAAAGCGATACAAGGAGCAATAAAAATGGATTTCTAAAGTTCAGTTTCATAATTGTTAATTTTTATAGTTTTTATGGTTATTATTTTAAAGTGTTGTCTTGATAGTGTTGTCTCGATAGGTTAATGTTTCAAGACTCTTCCTATCGGCATTAATTTCATTGCTACCGCTGAGTGGTGCGCCTACATAGTTATTATTGCAGATCTTAACACCCTCGCAGTTTGTAAGTTCGTAGAGCTGCGAATCGGGAAATGGAGCAGCATAGTTGTCGTTAATCTCTATTGAATTACCCTCAATTAGCAAATCAACAGCTCGATCAGCAATCACTACTCGTGGGTTAGATCCAATAATTTTATTATCAACAAAGCGAATATTACGATCGTAGCCAACGGTGTTATCGAATGCTTCGCCTAAACGAGGAGTGATATATAATGCTGCATGCTTGGTCCCGCAATCGGCTGCATTATAGAATGTGTTGCCTTGAATGAGCAGATCTTCGACTGCCCCCGACTCGAACCAGAAAAAAGTTTCTCCTCGCAACAGCACTCCCGACATCATCGACGAGAAGTAATTATCCTTGATCACAGTTTTAAGTGGCGACTTCAGCACCACGGAGCGAGCTCGATGATTTTGAATTGTGCATCCTCGCATTGTGAACTCAGGATTCCACGTCTTATTTTCGAGCACATCACCCACCTTGACCTGTTCCGAAATATTGCCCTCGAAGGTGATATCAATATATTTTTCGTTGATAACATTAACCTTTTTCACTTGCGCAACTCCAGCTCGCGTGGGCGATGGCGATGAGATATACCACACTTGATCCCCTGCTTCGGCGAATACAGAACCCAACTGTTCGAAGTGTTGCAATTCTACTCTTAAGCTATTAGTATCGAGCACTTCAACAACCTCTACGTATGTGCCATGAACATTGGTTCCATCGTCCAACATATTTTCGAATCGACACCCCTCGATAAGGATTTCTCCTCGACACGAAGCAAAATGTGTTGCATCGGCTGTCGACGAAATAACCCGCTCACTCCCCTCGCTAAGTACAATTTGAGAGTTGGTGAGGGTGATATCCTCGCAGCGTTCAAACAAAAAGCCCATACCCAATGCATGGTGGATAGTTACGCGGTCGATTGCAATATTTTTTGACGACTTAAATTCGAACGCTGGAGCATAGCGATCATCCTCGCGGTTACCCTTAGAGCTCAACAGAGAACCCACTGGCGGCATCTGATTAAGCTTTTCATAGATGCGGAGCTTACCGCCTTCTACCTTTTCGACGAGCGTTGGTGCGCTATGATAATCCAAAGCACCTACAATCGGACGTTTAGTTGCTGGATCAAATGCTAATGTTGATCCTAACTCTTTATAATTAAATCCATCGATGTTTGGGAATTCTATTTTCCCGCCTTTAAGTCGCCATGAGAAACCCTGCTCAGCACCTTTTGGCAGCACCTCTCGCCACATTTCGTTAGAATCAACTGCAGTTAATTCGGCAAGAAATGTGAAGGGAATATCCCAATCTATTGTAACTCCTGAAATTTTAACGTTGTGACATCGTTCAAAAAAGAAAGGCATTATCTGACCACTAAAGATAAGTTTTGCGCCTTCGCCCACGATCTCAACCGACTCATGATCGACAAAAGGAAAAGCAATACGCTTAGATCCATTGCCATGATTGGTGATTGCCAAATATTGCTCAAATGACATATCGGGCGATATGCGATATTCTCCGCCCTTCAACACAAGTTTAACATTGTCATACTCCTGCACCGACTCGATAGCTTGGCGAATTGTCTGAGTCATATCAACCCCTTCGATGGGTTTGATCTCGACAACTTTCACCTGACTGTTGTCACCAATAAAGGCTGAGATAACAAGCGCTGCTGTGATGAGTAATAATATAAATAGTATACCTTTTTTCATAAATAGTTTTTTTTGAACATTTAGGGTTTTGTATTAGATAGAATGCTCTTCCTGGTTAATACAAAGGTATTACTTAAAGGTGATTAGTTAGGTGTCGCTTAGTATTTAAAAGGGGAATAAGAGTCTTTTTTTACACAAAAATAGATGTGTCTCAGAGTCTCAGAAGCAGAAAATCAGCCTTTCGACATATATCTTGCGTATCGAAAGGCTGATTTATTTATAATGTACATATTTTGAAAGAACTGCTACCTCACCACACGCCCCGAAGCCGAACCTCCCATTAGCGAGAGAACTTCATCGAGCGACACGTAGTTGAAGTCTCCCTCGATAGAGTGACACAAGCACGACGAAGCCACAGCGAAGCGGATAGCATCGCTTGGCTCACTGAGCGAATCGCTATTGAGTGCATAGACCAAACCTGCTCCGAATGAGTCGCCACCACCGACACGGTCGATGATATTTTTGATCTCGTAGGGTGCGTACTCTCCGTTACTATCAAGTGGAGCGAAGCAAGGGGTATTTGTTGCTACATCGTAAAGCATTGCGCCCCAATTATTGTGCGTAGCCGACAACGATTCGCGAAGAGTGATAGCAACTTTCGAGATGTTAGGGAATAGCCTAACTGCCTCACGAGCAACCTCCACATAGCGGTCGGCGTCGATCACACCACCGTGAACATCGCTTCCCTCGATACCAAGTACATCTGCCATATCCTCCTCGTTGGCGATAACCACGTCGATATATGGCAACAAGCCACTCATCACCTCACCAGCCAACTCAGTAGCACCTTTCTCCTCACCCCATTGCCACAATTTTTTACGGAAGTTTAGGTCGCACGAAACGGTAAGCCCTGCTGCTTTTGCAGCTTTTGCAGCTGTGAGCGATGCCTCGGCTGCCACCTTCGAAAGTGATGGTGTGATACCTGTGAAGTGGAACCAAGCGGCGCCATCGAAGATTTTGTTCCAGTCGTATGTTGCTCCATCGACCATTGAAACTGACGAGTATTCGCGGTCGTAAATCACACGGCTTGGGCGTTGGTTGGCTCCTTTTTCAACAAAATATAGACCCATACGGCCAACCTTAGATTTATTAACATAATCTACATTAACCTTCAAGCCGCGAAGCGTTGAAAGGCATGCATCGGTGATGTCGTTGTCGGGAAGTGAAGTGACAAATGTTGCATCACCACCCAACATTGCAATCGAAGCTGCGACGTTTGCCTCGGCTCCTGCGAATGTTAAATTCTGCTTGCCTGGCATTGATTGTTTGAAACGCAAGTTGTTATCAGGACAGATGCGTCCCATTATCTCGCCAAATGTTACTATTTTTTTCATTTCGATTTTTCTTTATAAATTGTTAATTAACTCTCTTACTTTGCGTGCGTTATCCTCGATTGTCGCCCAATCACCTGCTTCGATTAGATGACGTTTTGCGATCCACGATCCACCGATTGCAGTGATAAGATCCGATTTTAAGTACTCGGCAGCGTTCTCTTGGCTTACACCTCCAAGTGGAATAAATTTAAGACCCAAATAGCGATATGGAGCAACCATATTATTGAGGTGTTTCATTCCTCCCAAAGTGTCGGCTGGGAAATATTTCATCACTCGGCAACCAAATCTTAGTGCCATCTCGATGTCGGATGGTGTTGCGATGCCCGGTGCAAATGGTACTCCAGCCTCGAGGCATGCTGCCATAATTTCGGCATTGCAGCCCGGTGCCACTGCGAAATCTACGCCAATACCTGCGATGGCATCGACCTGCTCCTTGGTGATTACAGTTCCAACACCCAAGATAATTTCGGGCGCTTGCTCCTTAACGATTTTGATTGCTTCGAGTGCACCGGGGGTGCGCAGGGCAAGTTCGATTGTGTCGACACCACCACGTTGAAGTGCTCTAACACAAGGTATTGCATCTTTTGGATCGTTAATCTCCAATACAGCGATCACCTTCGATTCGGCGATCTTTGCTGCGACTGTTTCGTTTAGAATAGACATACATTTAATTTTTAATAGTTATATTTTTAATTTAATCGTTATCAACCTTTGAATCAGTAGATTGCATTTGATCTCGCCACTTGCTGGGCGACATATCATATTTCTCTTTGAATAGACGGCTAAAGTGCGATCTATCCTTAAAACCTGTCATCATACACACCTCGTTTACGTTATGCTCCGCGTCGTGCAGAAGCTCTGCCGCACGCTTTAATCGGTACTCCTTGAGCAATTCGAAGGGCGATGTATTGGTTATAACCTTCACCTTTTTGAAGAACATCGAACGGTTTTGCCCCAACGCCATTGCGATATCGTTTAGGCTAATATCCTCATCGGCAAGGTGCTTATTGAAAAGCTCATAGAGTTGAGCCATAAACTCATTATCTTTGGCCGAGGTGTTGCTATTTTTGCCATAATTAAGAGGTATACCCACGTCGAAACGTTCGCGCAATCGTTGACGATTATTTAAAAGTGTCACCACACGTGTGAGCAGATGTTTTGGGTAGAATGGCTTAGGGATATAGGCGTCGGCACCGCTATTTAGCCCCTTGATTTTATCGTCTACCGTTGAACACGCCGTGAGAAGAATCACTGGAATATGGCTAGTTTTAATGTTGCTTTTGACTCTTTGACAAAGTTCGTAGCCATCCATTTGAGGCATCATCACATCGCTAATTATCAAGTCGGGCCACTGCTCATCGAGTGCTGTAAGTGCTTCTGCACCGTTATCAAACCCTCTTACGTTGAGTTTATTAGACAAGAAGTCGGTGATAAGAGTGCGCATTTCTGCATTATCATCAACAATAAATACAAGACTCTCTTTTATCGCTTCGTCTAACTCCTCATTCTCTATCTCTGTTTGCTCGATTGAGCCAATAACAAGTTCACTCTCTTGCTCTATTACCTCAGGTAAGTTCCTATCTGCGGCCTCAGTAGGTAAATCTGCATCAACGACAATTGGAAGCTCAACGGTAAAGATAGAACCTTGTCCCAATTGGCTGCTCACATTTATGCTACCAGAGTGCAATTCCGCCAAGATCTTCGAAAAATATAATCCTATGCCTGTGCCTCCTGCCTTTGAACTTTGGCGATCTTTGGCGCGGAAGAACCTTTCGAAGATATGTTCAACGTCGGCAGGTGCAATTCCGTAGCCTGTGTCCTCAACCTCCAACCTTGCAACATTACCCTCGACGCTGCAACGGATAGTGATTTTATCTGTTGACTTTGTATGTTTAATTGCGTTTGAAAGAAGATTGTCGATAATTTTCTCGACCATCGAACGATCGGCACGAACCATAAAGTTAGGAGTGTCACACTCCAGGGTTAGAGTTTTGTTATCTAGCTGAGTAACATGCTCGAAGTCTGTGTAAATTTCACGCAACATATCCTGCATAACGAAATCAGAATCTTCTCTTTTCAAAAGGTTCGAATCGTTAAGTTGCACACCGTGCATAAGTTCCACCAATTCAAAAATCTTTTGCGCTTGACGCTTGATCAGTGATAGCTTACCGCTAACATCTGCATCCACCGAAAAGCGGCTCGACAGCAACGAAAGCGGTGCCATTATAAGCGTTAGAGGGGTCTTAATTTCGTGTGACATATTCGAGAAATAGCGCATCTTCTCGGCATTAAGCGTCTCTAAATTATGCTTCGACAGCGCCTCGATATGGAGTTGATAACGCAAGCGCTGCATTCGCATAAGCGATATATTTATCACTACAAGAGCAACGACCAATAATATGATATATAGCGAAATAGCCCACCATCGCAACCATGTCGGACGCTTTACACGAATGTATAGTCGCTCAACATCGCCATATTCTCCTAAAGAGTTGGCTGCGCGAACTTGCAGCTCGTAGCTACCCGATTGAAGACCTCGGAAGCTAAGGTTGTCACTCATCTCCTCAAGTTGCGACCACTTTTCCGATATTGGCAGCAGACGATATTGCACCAAATGGTTGTGTCGCGAACTGCTGCTCATCACATCGACACTTATTGCAAAGTGCTTTTCGTCGTGTTTAAAGCAGATTATGTCTCCTGATTTTAGTGTTGAATTAAGGATTACGCGACCTGAGTACTCGGTGCTTGGCAACACCTCTTGATCGTATAATTTCAACTTGTCGAATATAATAAGTGGAGTCTCTTCAACTACGGGCAATGCAGATGGATTGAAATAACAAGTGTTTTTCGCACCTGAGAAAAATAACATCTCATTACAGACAAAAGAGGGGTAATCGAAAGTACTAAATGGAACACCTTGCTCAGTTGAGTAGCTATTAAAACAATCACGCACCTGATCGTAGCAATTCAATCCATTGTTTGTCGCAACCCACAAATTTCCACTCTTATCGCACAACATACTTTTGACTGAGCTGTTCGACAAGCCTTGAATTTGGCTATATGGACTAAACGACAATCTTTCACCGCTCTCATCTGCACGGCACACACCTCCTTGTTCGGTGCCAACCCATAATGCGCCCTCAGGCGTACGAATAAAGGAGGAGACAAAGTTGTTCGATAGGGAGCTATTGCTTTCGTTATAGTGTTCAATCAAGAGTTCTTGCGCATTTGCATTTGACGATAGGTCAATTACATAAAGACCTGTGGCTGTTGTTGCTACATATAATTTATCGGTATATTTTGGATCGATGTATAACGATCTGAATTGGTTTATATATTGATTAAAAATCGGATGATTACTCACCTTCTCGACACTTTGTATTGAGTAATTATCATCCATTGCAGCCTTAAGCAACAACTCACCCGATGCGATCCACACCGAACCAAAACTATCACTTACGATAGCAGTTACATTGCTAAGTTTATGCTGCGAGAGTAGTGGAGCCTCAATGCGCTCAGCTTTGGTCGCGCCTCTTTTCAATATACGCCACCAGCTATCTGCTGGACTCTGGTACAAGAACCATAGGTCGCCATTATCTCGAGCGTGTATGTATTTCAAAAAATCATGTTCAGTGTCATTTAGTTTGAATGGTAATGCAGACACATCTCCACTCTTTATATTGAATAGTGACAATTCATAAAAGTTGTGGCGATAGAGTATATTCTCGTCATCGAAAGGGCAAATTTGCGTGGTGCGAAATATTGAACGTTCAAAATACGAGGTGTTAAACTCCTTAAAATTAGATAGATTCTCATTGAAAAGCATAGCGCCATCGTCGAACGTTCCTACCCACAACTCTCCACTTGGCAGAGGGAGCAGTGTGCTAGTACGACGCTGTTCGATTATTGGAGTTAACTTATCGCCCAACTTATCTACAAAATAGACTCCTGTGCTCACTGCACCTATAAAAATACGCCCCTCATCACTGCGGCACAATGATTTTATAGCCCGATTGGAGTAGTAGGGATTGCCGCAGAATTCGAACTCAATGACATCATCGCCCTCCTTGCTAATTTTAAGGCGATGAATACCTTTGATTGTTCCATACAAAAGTGTTGAATCACTTTCGCGCACTAAGCTCGCTGGAGTGGCAACCGTATAATTATCCTGTTTATAGACACGCTCCATATTTCCATTGACAAAGTCGTAGAGAATAAGACCTTGGTTCGAGCCAAAAAGGTAATTTTCGTCGCTAATATGGATAACACTTTGGAAAAAGAGTCTACTATCGAGAGTTACATGGCGAATAAGTTCCGCATGGTTATTATACACCAAAACCCCGTCTCTCTCGGTTAAGCAGTAGACGTAACGCCCATCTTGAGAGTTGAAGATTTGACGCACAATGCACCCCTTGAGAGGGTCTTGATTTTTGTTGTAATCGAGATTTATAAACTTCCGCTGTTCGTATTGGTAGAGTGTGACACCACGGTCGGTTCCGATCCACATATTGCCGTGAGAATCTTCGCAAATTGATCTTATGCGATTACTTCTAAAGATCTTATCTTCAAGCGAATTTGTATAGGTTGTTAGTACAGAATTGCTGTAACGCAATAATCCATCGTAGGTGCCAATCCAGATATAACCACGGCTATCACGATAGATGGATGTTACACCATTATCCAATAGTCCCGACTCAATATCAAGACTTTTAACCATTGTGTATGGCGATGCGGTGGATTGAGGTATAGCGAAAGATATAAGCAGTAACGAGAGTAAAAACAGCCTGTATCTTTTCATTATAAAACTCATTGCGACAAGAATCCTTACCATTGTTTTACAGTTTTAAATCTGGTTCTAACTGATTGATTATACGCTGAGTTTCTGATAGGTGAGACCTCATTGCCTCGACTGCCACTTCGGGGTGTTTTGCCTCGATTGCACGATAGATAGCTTCATGGAAATTTGTGGCTAATTCGGGGTTGAATTTGGGATCTAAAGTATATACAATTTGGTTGTATAGCAGTGGGCGTAATGTTTTGATTATAAGCAGTATAACACTGTTTCCTGATGCTTTTGCGATTGCTTCATGGAAGAGATAATCGTGTTGCGCGAAATCACCTTGTGTATACTCCTGTCGCACCATACATTCTATCTGTTCGCGCATCCTTTCAAGGTCCTTTTCGGTAGCATTTCTTGCTGCCAGATCGACGGTAGTCAACTCCAAAGAGACCCTAAAATTCATCAAATCTCGCAGGGAAGTTTTTTGGTATGCCAAAGCTATACGCAACAATTCGGATGTCGCTTCGATACACTCATCTACTACCACAACCCCTTTTCCTTGGATCTTGCGCACCATGCCGCGCGACTCAAGGGTCTTGATAGCTTCACGCACAGAACTGCGACCAATTCCAAATTCATTGCAAAGAGTCTCTTCAGTGGGAATTAGTTCGCCAATAGCATATTGCCCATCAATTATTTGATTGCAAATTATGTCGGTTACTTGCTTTGAGACGTCTCTATTTTTAATTACGTATTTACTATTTGCAGTTTCTGTTTTCATACCTATTTATTATATATGCGATTTTGTTAATGACTAATCAGTTATGAACGATAAAGTCATAAGTCATCTGACACGTACAAATATATAGATATTTTTATTAGAACACAAACTTTTTGTCAAAAATTTCAAAATTATTTTCAATAACTTGATGAGTTTCTAAAAATCACACTTTAACACACCTTATTTCGCGATTAGTCACCTAAATATTACTCTGAGTCACGTAATGTTTATAACTTTACTATACCTTAGCTGCCGTAAAAACAAACTAAAACCTAAACGCCAAGATGAAAGAACTAAACACATACGCAAAACTTCTCGCTACAGCTACGCTTTCCACTCAACTTGTTGGGTGCTCAGAACCAGCCGAGCAGAAACAACCAAATATCGTTCTGCTATTTGTCGATGATATGGGTTGGGCAGATATGGGATATCGTACCGACATCTATCAAACTCCGAATATCGACAAATTAGCAGCCGAAGGTATTGATTACACACGTGCTTACGTCCCCACCGCAACATCTAGCCCAAGCCGAGCAGCTCTGCTAACTGGTAAAGAGTCAGTGCGCTGTGGTTTTGTGCGCCATATCTACGACAATCCCGACCGCGAGGAGTTCCAATCTTTCGAAAAAGATCCGGGCAATATGCTCTCACGAGGCTGGTTGCCACTCGAGGAAATTACCTATGCAGAACGTCTTCATGAGGCGGGCTACTACAACTATTTTGTTGGAAAGTGGCACTTGGGTCATGAACCATTTTATCCTATATATCAAGGATTTGACGCGATGTATGGAACTTGCGAACATGGTCATCCGCGCAGCTATTACCAACCTTATTTTAAAACAGAGAATCCCTTTACTGATGCTCCGGCCGATGATTTCTTGACCGAGCAAGTGAGCCGAGGAGCCGAGGAGTTTATCCAAAATTACGATGGCGAGCAGCCATTCCTTTTGAATGTGTGGTACTACGCAGTTCACAGCCCCCATATCGCAAATAAAGACTTGTTGCAAAAATACCTCGACGCTGGATTAGATCACAAAACAGCAGCATATGCCTCAATGTTGGAGAGTGTTGATAACTCCGTAGGTGCTATTCGCAAAGCGTTAGAAGATAAGGGGATAGCCGATAACACTATCATCATTCTTACATCCGACCAAGGCGGAGCTCTTCCAAATGGAGAATTGCGAGGCGGCAAAATGGGTGGCGACACGCTTGCCGAAGGCGGTTCGAGAGTGCCATTTTTGGTCTATGTGCCCTCTTCGCCAATGTTGGGCAACAGTTATGATGCCCCAGTTCAAACTATCGATATCTACCCAACATTTGTTGAACTTGCCACAAATCAACCATGTAGTGATTCTCATATTCAAGGAGTTAGCTTAGTCTCCACATTTGCTGGCGAATCGCTTGCTGCGCGTGACCTATTTTTATATAGGAGTTACGAGGATCAAAATTCAGCAATTATCAATGGAGATTGGAAGCTTATCAAGTATCGCAGCGGCTTAACTCAGTTATACAACATTACTGAGGATCAGAGCGAAACTACTTCGCTCGTGGAACAAGAGCCACAGATAGCTCAAGAGATGTTGGCTCGATTACTTGAGTGGGAGAAAGAGGCTATACCACAATATTTGCTGCAATAGCCGCAGCATAGGTCTACGCAAATTACTGCTTATTGAGGATTTAATGACTTTTTATTTAAGGTGGGTTCTAATTTTTCTTTTTTACTTCAAAATTTAGGACAAGAACCCGTAACGTCCTAAATTAAAGCATCTATTTAATGTCAAAGTTATATAAAAAAGTTCAATAAATCAAACT
>JBCQVM010000031.1:0-24181 GCA_047173105.1 Rikenellaceae bacterium | reverse complement strand
CGATAGCTTGAAAAACAAGCTCTACGGGGATAGAGTTCTCATATTTAGGAAGTATCTGCTCGCGGAAAGCCTGCTCGAAATCACGGCGGATAACGAATACAACCTTACCAAAGCCACCACGCTGCTACCGATATGGATGCTCCTCTATTTCAACTCCTCTTCGGCTGTATTGGGGTCGTAGTAGCCATCGGTCATGGTTAGGAACTCGCCTTTGAGGCTCTCTAATAGTTCGGGCTCTTGGCTTGAGATCTCGGTTTGTTGCGTGGGGTCGAGAGCTAAGTTGTAGAGCGAGAAGTGCTCTAAGTTGCCCAATTCGTTGCCAGTCTCGTTGCGACGCTTACCGCTGAATGGCGGGATCAATGCGTAGTCGCCACTGCGATATGCCAAGCGACCCATTGCCTCGACGATGTAGCTCTCGCGTGCCGAATCGCTTTTGCCCATAAAGGCATCTAAGTGGTTCTCGGAGTCTAAGTCCTCGGGGATCTGGGCGCCAACAAGGTCGGCAACCGATGCCAACAAATCCAACTGTGATACAAATGCCGAAGATTTGCAAGGGGTGATTGTGCCCTTCCAGTAGGTGAAGAATGGTACGTGGGTTCCTGCATCGAAGAGCGAGTATTTGCCACCGCGGAGCCCTCCCATGGGGTTGTGGTCGCCCAACATCTCTGCTGCTCCATCTTTGTAGCCGTCGTTGAGCACAGGGCCATTGTCGCTCGAGAAGATGATAAGAGTATTTTCTAACAATCCTCGCTCTTCGAGCATCGCCATAAGCTCGCCAACGCACCAATCAGCCTCTGCGATAGCATCGCCACGAGGCCCCATGGTTGTCGCGCCCACGAAGCGTCCGTTGGGAGTGCGTGGCACGTGAGGCTGGTGCAGACCATAGTAGAGGAAGAAGGGCTCATCCTTAGCCTCATCGAGGAAGTTTTCGACCTTTTCGGTGAAGTAGTCGGCCATATCCTCATCGACCCACTTAGCAGCCTCGCCACCCTTCATATAGCCGATGCGGGGAATGCCATTGACGATAGTGCCGTTGTGGCCATGTGCCCAGTGCATTTTGAGTAGCTCGGGGTTATTTAATCCTGTTGGCTGACTGCCATAATTATGCTCATAATTCACCTCGATTGGGTCATCTTTTTCGAGCCCCACGACATCGCCATTCTCGACAAAGACTGTCGGAACGCGGTCGTTAGTGGCAGCTATCAAGCACGAATAATCAAAGCCAATTTGGTTGGCTCCGGGTGTTACAGTCTCGTTCCAGTTGATGTTGCCAAGACCCATTCCGAGGTGCCATTTGCCGATTGCCGCGGTGGTGTAACCCGCCTGCTGCAACATCTTAGGCATTGTGAATTGGTCAACGCCAATGAGCAGCGGAGCATCGCCCGGCAAAATCTTAGCATTGGGATTCTTCCAAGGGTACGATCCCGTAAAGAGCGCATAGCGGCTCGGGGTCGAGGTAGCCGAGGTGGCATAACCATTGGTGAACGAGACTCCCCCGCTGGCCAAGCGGTCGATATTGGGAGTCGAAACGGTGGTTACACCATAGGCGCTCACATCGCCATAGCCGAGGTCGTCGGCAAGAATCACGATGATGTTGGGTCTTTTCTCGATAGATTCAGTGGTGCCACTACACGCTACCGCACCAGCCACTACTGGCAGTGCTGCTGCACTTAATAATATCTCCTTTTTCATTATCAATATTTTTGTTTTATAGTTCAATAATACAACTCTCCAAATCCGAAGAACTCAAAGTAACTTTGGTTGGCAAAGGTTCTCCGTTTGACTGGATTGTCACTAACAATTTTCCATTTTGGGCTTCTCGCTCAGATGAAGTGAAAAGGCCTTTGTAGAATAGATTTGGAGAGTCAACACCCAAAAGGCGAGCACCGCCCTCGACCTTAACTTTTATCGAGTTGCAAGCCTCGGGGACTCTTATACCTTTATTGTCTGTAATGTTGACTTCGATAATGGCAACATCTTTGCCATCACGCTCCAAGTTGCCATACACCGAATTTGCAACAATCTTGGTGGGTACCAAAGTTGAAAGAAGCTCATCATGACTCACCTTTTTACCTGCTTTGTAGCCGATAGCCTCGATCTTTCCACTCTTGTATGTTGTTTCAAATTCTGCGTAGTAGGTATCTGAATCCACAGCCTTTCGACCCTGTGATTTTCCATTGATTTTGAGCTCCACCTCGTCGCAATTACTATAGATAATCGCAAACACCGTCTCTCCCTTATCGTAGTTCCATGTGAAGAGTTTCTCCACTTCGGTTACAATCAACTCTCCAGCTTCGCTAAACATCTCTTTTTGAGGAGGGGTCGAGGCTGAGAATTTTGATGTTGTGATAAATGTCTTTGGCTCTTTGCTCCAACACACCTCAAAGAGAGCTCCATCTGCTCGTTTGCTGAGTGTCAGATCGAGTAGCGAAGTGTTCCAGCCTCTACGATTAACATCCTTGGTCTCGCCCAAGTAATCTACACCTGTCCAGATAAAGCTACCAATCACATAGGGTCGATCACGCACTGCAAGGAAGTAAAATAGCTCCTTGCTAACCTCGCTACCAAATGTCAAAACATCGGGGCGATCGGCATGCAGACCATCAAAGAGAAGATCTTGGCCATAATCACGCTCGACGTAATTTACGCCGATAATATCGAGATGATCGGTAACGCCATGCTTCATCGAGCGTTTCACACCATTGTCGCCAGTCGAGACATAGCGTGTAGGATCTACCTCATGACACAACTCAACCATCTCTTTGGCTCTATCGCCTGCCGATGCAAAGTGTCTAAAATCTGGAATTTCGTTGCCAATACCATACATAATTACTGATGGGTGGTTGCGATCACGCTTAATCATATCGCCCAAATCTGTTCGCCACCACTGCTCGTAGAGGTGATTATATCCATTCATTGCCTTGCCCGTATGGTTTTCTGTCCAATTAACCGGCCAACCGCAAGTCCACTCATCGAAGGCCTCATCCATCACGTAGAATCCTAACTCATCACAGAGTTGGTAAAATGTTGGCGAGAATGGATTGTGCGCCGTGCGAATTGCATTGCAACCCATCTCTTTGAGCTTTTCGAGACGATAACGGAGTGACTTCTCGGGAACGGCTGCACCAAGGCTACCCGCTTCGTGGTGTAGGCAAACTCCATAGAGTTTAGTCTCTTCGCCATTTACAAACATACCTTCATTGGGGATATATTCAATTTTGCGAACTCCAAAAGAAGTTACTACATCGTCCAAGATCTTGCCATCGAACTCAATTTCACTCTTTAGAGTGTAAAGGTATGGCGTATCAGCAGACCAGCGAGAGGGGTTCTCAAAAGTGATCTGCTGCGAGGCTACATAATCAACATCGTAGTTGCGGATAGTGTGCTCATCCTCGCTTCTACCGACCTCCTCGCCATCCTTATCATAGATGATCGAGCGAATTATACATAGGTGATCCTTAGGTTCATTTTTCCATTTACCCTCGTATCGCATCCACTGATTTCTCTTATAGAGTGGGATTTCGGCATCGGTAAAAAATGTACCCAAAATCTCATAGTCGACCTCAACTGTCGCCTTTGTCTCTTCGGCCACAGGTGTTTTAACAAAGACTCCTCCATTGTGTTTAAAGTGGACGTAGTTGGTCTTGAGCAGAAAAACATCACGATATATTCCCGAACCGTGATACCAACGATCAGCGCCGGGATTGCTATTATCGACCCTCACGGCAATAACATTCTCCTCGCCAAATTTGAATGCATCGGTCAAATCGTAGCGGAAAGTCGAATAACCAAATGGTCTACGACCCAAATAGCGGCCATTGATCCACACCTCGGAGTTCATAAAAACACCATCGAATTGGATCACGAATTGTTTGTTCTTATCCTCTCGGCTAACAGTGAAGCTCTTGCGATACCATCCTAAGCCTTCGGGGAAAAAGCCATTGTTTTTACCCGTTGGAAAATCGGGTGTATACTCCCCCTCGATACTCCAATCGTGAGGCAGCGATAGCTCTCGCCATTGAGAATCATCAAAATCTACCTCTCGATACTCGGGAGCATCACCGAGGGTGAATCGCCAATTGGAGTTGAAACACTCGCTTTGGCGCACCAAAGTTTGACTCCAATCACCTGCGGCATAGCTGGCGATAGAGTGAAGCGTAATCGATAGTAGAAGAATATATCTTTTCATGGTCACTCTATTTTTTAAGGGTGTCGTACTCTTTGTTTACGGCTCTTTCACCCCAACGCTCTTTGATAACTGCTAATTGTTCCGCGGATTCGGGGTATTGTCCTTGGTCGTTGGTCTCTTCGATCCAACCCTCTAATCTTGCGCGCATTTTGAGTAGCACTTCAGCGTATGCTGGATCTGCCGCAAGGTTGTGAACCTCGTCGGGATCGTTGACAATGTCGTACAACTCCTCTGCGATGCGCTCATCAGAAAGCCATTGGTCGCAGAATGGATATTTACCACTCTTCCAGATCTCCATAAATTCTTTGTAGTAAGCTGTTTTATCGCGGTATTGCGACTGCATCAATGGACGGTCGGTCATAAAATTGCGGATATATTTAAACTCCTTATCTCGGATACAACGAATGCGGTCGATTGTAAAATCGCATCTGTCGCGAGCTGCAACGATCCACTCGCGATGATAGTTCTCATCGAGTATATTTTGGCTCTCCATATAGTCAGGAATCTCGACTCCCGCCATTGCGAGGGTTGTTGCTGTAACATCCAATAAAGAGATTAATTGATCATTCACTGTGCCAATTTCTAAACCGAAGTTCTCCAATAGCTTGTGGTTTCCCGGTGCCGCAATAATAAATGGCATGTGAATACCACCATCATACAAAAATTGTTTATCACGAAGAGTTTGATAACCATTGTCGGATAAGAAAATCAAGATTGTATTCTCATAGAGACCATCCTGCTTTAACTGCTCAATCAATTCACCCACCTCATTATCGGTAAGTTTGATTTGGTTGTAGTGCGTTGCAAGTTGCTCACGCATATAGTCACAATCGGGATAGTACGACGGAACCTTTATGCGGTTAATATCAACTGGATCATCAATTTTTGATCGGTTCTTGCCGCCAAAAAGCTCGATTTCGCCAAAGAATCGTTGCCCCTCAGCTCGATCATTCCAACTACCTGAGCCCTCTTTTCCGAAGAATTTATTTTCGGTGTGTGGGCCAGTCCAATATTCATCCCAATCGTATTGCCAATTGAAATCATCCTTGCCCGAGTTAAAGGTGTGAAACCCCGCCTGACGCATAATTTGAGGTAGCGCCGTGATGCCATCAGGAAGCGACTTTATCACCTTGTCGGTGCGACCTGTGCGGTGGTTGTGCATTCCGATTGTGGTCTGCATCATTCCTGTAGCTAAAGCTGAACGGCACGGTGAACTTACCGAGCATGTCGAATAGCACGAAGTGTAGGTCACACCATTGGCCGCCAAGAAATCGATATTGGGGGTCATCACTGTTGAATCTCCATATATCGGCATCCAAGGGCTAATATCTTCGCCAAAGACCCATAAGATATTGGGTTGTACAGGCTTGTTATTTTGGGCGCAACTCACGGCTGCCACTATAGGTAGAGTGGCAAGTAGTATTAGGTTTGGGTTTTTCATACTCTTATATACGTTTGAAATTTAATTTTGTTCTATCTCCGTTATTTTAATTTCCAAAAGCAGTGTTTGGTGGAGATTCATTTCGATAGTTGATTTTAATTTTTCACCCGTTAAATAGTTCGTCACAGCGCTAATTTGGTGGGTATCGGTATCACGATGCTGAATCTCAATGTTTGCAGTGCCACAGCCCATATTTACCATCGAAAGAATAAATGTATTGGTTTTGTCGGAGGAGATTACACGCCACATAACACCTTTGTGTAATGCCTCATTTATCTCTGTGACTGTTAATTGCGGAAGATTTCCTGATATGAGTAGCTGGTTTGCGAACTCAGCCTTGGCTTCACTCCACGCATCAATCTCGATGAGTTTGCCGTGGCTTGCCTTAAGCGCAACATCGAGCGGCATGCCATACTCATCAACCTTAAGGCTTTCGGAGTCAATGATTACTGTACCACCGCCATCGAGATAATCTTGTAGCACCTCTACCTCTGAGCGTTTTGCCGATTTGGTACGTGCTACGATTATTGCATCCCATTGGTCGTGCGGATTATTCTCTATGATTCCTTGTGTCGCAAAGCCAATAGGCGAGCCTTCGAAGTATAACATCTCGTAAACCTCGAAGAGATCATCCATCTGAGTGGCGTTGTTGATCGCAGCACTAAAAGAGTAAAAGAGTCGAATTGACTTGCGTTGTCGTTGAAACTCAGTGATCTCTGTGGCAACTGAATTCAGGTCGATAGTTGTTGCATGCACCTCGTTGACAATACGTGGCTGATGGTTGTTAGATCCTGCATAGCCTGTCGAAGTGTCGCTGCCTCGACTTGAACCATCCTCTTTGCGTGCCCAATACCAACTGCGGATAACGTTGAGTCCGTGGATGTGTGCCAACCAATAGTTCATACGAGCATACTGAGGAGTTTCGTGCAGATTGCGGTATTTGTTGGTTGTCAGTAGGTGTCCCTCAGAGTTAAAGATGATCTTGTCGGGGCTAACCGACTTCATAAAGTCGTAGCCCATACACAACTCACGCCAATTGAAAGAATAATTCACCTCCCACCACTGCTTAGCTCCCCAAGTTAAATGCGCCGCTGTTGAGGCATCATTGCCGATAATATCTGACATGCGGGTAAGCTCTTCGAGGTCAAGACCATTATCTTTGGGGTTGTCACTCCACATATCGGGCATAATTTTGATGTGCGTTTTAGCCTCGGGATCAGCTTTTTTGACCTCATCATCGAGCATGTGGAACCAACGACTCACCCTCGCCATGTTGTAGGTCACAAAGTCGTAGTATAGAGGAGTGCCGATTTGGTGCGCCTCGACCATATTCTCAGCAATCGTGATCTGCGAGAAGTCGGTATATGAAGTGTTCCAAATGCTGTTTAGCACCTCTATTGAGCCATGTTTTCCTCTCAGCCACAACTTGAAATCTTCGATCGCTCGATCTGATAACGCACCAGCAGCATACGACCCTTTGGTCGAGATCCAGTGAGGTTCGTTACAGAGCATATAACCGAGCTTGGTGTAATTCTTGCCAGCCATATATGGAACACTTCCAGCAATCATAGCTTTGTCGACCTTATGCCCTAAGGGGTTGTTAATATCGTACATGACGTACTTTATTCCGGGGCCATCACTAAGGGTTGGATCTTGCATTTTTGCCCATTCAGGCATCGAGGAGTGACCTATAAAGATCATACCCGCTTCGCCCGACTCTTTTGTTTTAAGTTCCGACTCTGCTCTTTCTGTAATGCCGAAATCTTCGGTGACGATCATTGGTGAAATAAGCGTGCCATCCATTGCACCGAAATATTCAGTGTATGCAGGAGTGTTGGGCTTCCATGTCCAATCGGTCAAAAATACGGGTTTGCCCTCGTAGAGAACTTGGTCGGCTTCGATTGTAATTTGGCTCCAATCAATCTGAGGTGACTCGCGGCGAATAATTTCGCCACTTATCACTCTACTTAGCTCGATAATCGAACTGTCCATCATCTTAACAATCTCTTCACGCTCGAAGTCGGGAAGTAAAGCAGCATACTCGGCTGCCTCTTTTTTGTAGCGTGCAACTTTTGCAAAGTGTTTGGTATTGGTTGCAATATTGACCTCGTCCCATGCTGCATACTCCATAAAGATTTCGGCTGTGCGAAGTGCTGTGCGCTCCTTAAGGGTGTTTATGCCCTCCGCCTCGGCTACCTTGATGAGCTTAGATAACTGCTCTATCCTCTCTTTGGCTTGTTGCTGAACGTTGACAGGTGCAGCATAAACCAAGCTGATGGATATAGCTATAGCTAAGATCAAAGATATGATTAATTTGTGAGGGCTATTCATGATTGCGTTAATTATTGTGCCATACACTTATCTTGGATCTGCTCAATAGCAGCACCCAAAACCTCAGACTCGATAGCGATAATCTCCTTAAGGCTCATGCCTTGGTATGGCGAAACATACTCCACGGTGTCATCTGCGCTCAACAAATATTTAAAGCCTAAAGCCAATGCAGGCTCACCATAAAGTTCCATTTGACGGAGTAGTTCGGGCTGCAATCTTGCCACAACATCCTTATACTCGGGGTCGGAGTAGAAGTTGATATTCTCCGATGGATCGCGCTCCAAATCGAAAAGATATGGTGTATCGCGGCACGATAGAACCAATTTATGACGACCATCAATAGCTGCCGTCCATGTGTTGAATGGCGAATCGGTGATGTAGACTATACGGTCGGACTCAACAAGTTTGTTGTCGCTAAGGAACGCATCGGCATCGTTAATTCCGTGAGCACCTTCGATCTCGCCGCTATTCATAATACCCAAAATTGTTGGGCCGAAATCGCACGTTGTGTAGCTTGTTTCGATGACCTTTCCAGCCTTAATACCTTTGGGGTATCTAATCACAAATGGGATCTTCACAGCCGCCTGATAGGGGTTGCCTTTATCCATCTTGTGGTGCTCGTACATCATATCGCCATGGTCTGATGTGAATACAACAATGGTATTTTCGGTGAGGTTATTTTCGTCGAGGAAGTCCAAAATCTTTCCTACATTGTCGTCGATACACTTAACCATTGCGAAGTACTCGCGAACCTGTTTGGGGGCAAAGTTCTGAGCTTCATTCTTTCCTCCAACAGCCCATGCAGGACGTGCAGCAACTAAATCCTCGGCCATAGTCTTTGGCTTCTCGATCTTCATATCTTTGAACATCGAGGTGTAGGGCTCGCGACCAATATTCGGCGAGTGAGGATCGGGAATAGAGAGCATCATGCAGAAGGGCTTCTCTTGGTGCATATCGCGCTCCAACATCTCTATACATCTATCGGTCAAGAAATCGGTGCTATACATCGCGGGATCAACCTCTTCGGGTGCTTTGTTGCTTGCTGTGACATCCTTTGGACCACCAACAATCTTATACCATTTACGATGATCGGTCTCGAAGATATAACTGCGATCAGTATAGCCAAACGAAGCGCCGGGCTCAACAAAAAGTAGATCGGTGTGCTCCACTCCTGCCAAGTGCCACTTGCCAACATAGTCGGTTTGGTAACCATCCTTCTGCAATACCTCGGCAAACGAAACAAGCCCCTCGGTCATTGTCATGCCGTTGATCGGAGCGCCAGTAGCCACAGGATATAAGCCTGTCTGGAACGATGCACGCGAGGGCGTACTCACGGGGCTCGATGCGTAGTAGTTGTTGCAAAGTGCTCCTTCTGATGCCAAGCGGTCAATGTGCGGTGTTTCGACATTTGCTCCATTGCCCCAGATGTTTGCTTGCTCAGAGTCCAAAAGTTCGCGATAGCAGCTTAGTGTGCGGAAGCTCTGCTCGTCGGTTTGGATAATTAATAGGTTGGGCCTCTGTTCTGTTGGCGTTGCGCAGCTACCCAATAAGGAGCTTGCTGCAGCCACTGCTGGCATTAAGTAAGTTGGTTTCATAGTTGTATGTTATTAATTTATTGATATCTTTATCTCTTTTGTGCTTAGTAGCTTACCCGATTTATCTTTGGCCTTTATTGTAACAACACCACTCTTGTGAGTTGCTTGAATAGCTAACAATGCTCGTCCAAATGAGCTCTCAATGGTTTTACTTTTAAAGGTGTCGTATTTTGTGGTGTCACCACAATCGGTGCCGAGGAAACGATAATCACCCTCAATCTCGAATGTGATTTGCGCATCTTGATTCTTTATCGCTCGGCCTTTATTGTCGACCAATTGAGCTACCACGTGCAACACGTCGGTGTTGTTAGCCGTGAGTGTCTCTCTGTCGGCTGTGAGGGATATAGCGGTTGCCTCGCCAAGTGTTTCGAGTGATTTCTTCATCTTCTTACCATCCTTTACACCCGTGGCTACCAATTTGCCTTTGTGGTAATCAACAGCCCATTTATAAATTCTATCTTCTTGACCGGCAAGGTATTGCACACCAAGCGATTTGCCATTTTGGAATAATTCGACAGATTCACAATTCGAATAAATCTCTACAATTGTAGCCTCCCCGTCGGAGTAATCCCAATATGGATTAACCTTTTGCCACTCGCGTGGAGCCAACTTCCATCCATCTTTTTTCTTCTCTACCGCCTTACCGTCATCATTTCTTTTGAATGTCGACAGCTCCTCGGTTTGCGTGTAGATCTCCAAAACTGGCTCATCTGTCCAAAACGATTTAAAAGCATAGAAAGAACCTCGTGGAAAGCCAGCGATATCGAGCGGCCCATGAGGGGTCACCTTTATCGGATAGTGGTTAGTGCGACATTCGCCCATATAATCAACTCCAGTCCAGAGGAATATTCCCGAAATGAAATCGTGGTCGAGCACCGCCTTCCACTCATACCAACGTACGACATTTTCGGTGCCCATCATTGTGCGTTCGGGATACACCTCTCTAAAATAGTCGTACTTAGTCTCCTTGTAGCTAAAGCCTACGACATCCAACACCTCGGCGTAGGCGGTCTCCATGCTCGATGTAGGTAAGATTAAGTTTGCTGTAACAGGACGAGTGGTGTCCATCTCGCGTGTCCACGTAGCAAGTTTTGTCGCAGTAGCACCCATGTCGAATGTCTGTTCAGGGTAGGTAGCCCAGAACTCGCGAACCTGCTCAGGTGAGTTGGGTGGAGTTGGCACTCTCCATAGAGTCCAATCCATTGTGCCATTTTTGTTTGTTCCCTTGAACAAGCCCGTTGCCGAGCGGTTGCCCGGATATGTCCATTCGATCTCATTGCCGATGCTCCATTGGAATATTGAGGGGTGGTTGCGACTCGAGAGCATGGTGTTTTTAAGATCTATCTCTGCCCACTGCTGGAAGTTCTCGGAGTGACCACGCGTGATGTAATCAACCTCTTTGTCCTGCATATTATAGCGCTTGTCCTTTGGCAAATCCCACTCGTCGTAGAACTCATTTTGCACCAAGAAACCCATCTGGTCGCAAAGATCTAAAAACTCATCCGAAGGGGGATTGTGCGAGGTGCGAATAGCGTTACAACCCATCTCTTTGAGAGCAAGCAATCTTCGACGCCATACATCTTTGGGCACGGCAGTGCCCACCAATCCTGCATCGTGGTGGAGGCAAACGCCTTTTATCTTCATATTCTCCTCGTTGAGGTAAAAACCGCTATCTTTATCGAAACGAATTGAGCGGATTCCAATTGTGGTATTTCGCTCTTCAAGACTCCTGCCTTCATCTACAATATGACTCTTTACGCAGTACAAGTTGGGTGAATCAACACTCCATAACATCGGGCTGTCAACCTCTACCTCTGTGTCGATTATAATCCTCTCGCCCGCATTGAGTTCGAAATCTGAGCTCACCTCTCCAACTTTTACACCTGCTGAGTCGAATATTTCGGATATTAAACTACCGCTCTTTGATTGCTTGTGGTCATTTTGAATTTCGACATCAATTTTAACTGTAGCGCTCTGCTGACTTACGCGAGGGGTAGTAATAAAAGTCCCCCAAACGGGAATATGTAGTTTGTTGAGTGTTACAAGTTCAACATTGCGGTAAATACCCGAGCCAGTATACCAGCGAGAGTCGGCGTAGCGACTATGATCTACTCGAACTGAGATACGATTGGGCTCACCCTGCGGTGCTAAGAGCGAGCTAAGGTCATAATATATTGGAGCATAGCCAAAGGGGTGTTCGCCCAACTTTATGCCATTTATCCAAAAAGTTGCATTGTTGTAAACTCCATCAAAGATGATATAACATTTTTCATCTTTAGATATTGGCGTGTCGAAAATCTTTGAGTACCAGCCAATGCCACCTGCTGCAAAACCTGTACAGCCTTCATACTCTGCCGAGAAAGGTATCTCGATGCTCCAATCGTGAGGAAGATCCAATTTGCGCCACTGCGATGGGTCGTATGTGGTGAGTCGATAATCCTCGCTATCGCTTAGTGTAAAGAGCCATCCATCGTTGAAATTGCCAGCCTCCTGCGCTTGAGAATTTAGCGTCACAAAGGACGAAAGGAGAAATATTAATAGGTATAGTCTACTTAGTTTCATAGGAAAAATATTAATAACATCTAACTTCAAATATCTTAACGCGATCATCACCCCAAGTTTTGCTAAAATTAATACGTACCGCTCGACAGCTCAGTTTGGAGCCAAACGCAAAGACAATCTTACGATGCAAATTATTCTCAACACTTGCAACCTCTCGCCACACTCCGCCTTGCAATACTTCAACGTTTGCCGCTTTGAGTAGTTGTGAAGGCATACCCGGTGTTTGCGCCTCACGCTTCGAGCGCTTAGGGTGAATCTGCATCTCTGCGTGTAGGTTCGTGTCGCCTTTTATTTCGACGCTGGCGAGCTCCATTGGTTGTTTCCATTCGAGTGTGAGTGAGGAGTTAACACTGCTCGATTGCCAATGATGAACAGCCTCGACCTCATCGCGACTATGCCCATCGGTAAGCAGCGCTGCATCACCCGACGAAGTTGACGAAGCGCTAATTTTTGCACTGCGTGCCATGTCGGCAGGGTCGGCAGCCACTCTGTTGGGGATATATACGTCGTCGCGCATAATTGCCTCTTGCAACTCATTTATATGATGCATGCCTACACCTCTTGGAGTTTCACCTTGGCGCAAGCAGATAACGGCTGCCGTTCCTACCGCCTGCCCCATATTTGCACACATCGCAATAAGGCGAACTGCCGAAAGAGCGATGTGCGTAACACTGATATTACGACCCGCAAACATCAAGTTGTCGATGTTGCGCGAGTAGAGGCAACGGAATGGAATCTCGGTGAATTGAGTGAATCGTTGGTGGAAATAGCTTGCAGGTTCATCGGGATTATCCAATGCTCCCGGACAGTGCTCGTCGAGCGACCAGCCGCCAGCCGAGGCTACGGTGTCCTCGAAATGGCGATACTCTGTAAGATCTTTCTCGCTAAGAATATAATCACCCATAAATCGGCGAGACTCCCTGCGGCCGGGAACAGATCCCACCCAATCGAGTGCCAAATTGGCTGCCTCTGGATAGTTGCCCGAATTTTTCACATAGTCCCACGCTCCATAAAGGTATGCCAATAGGCGATGACGATTAGTCTCGGTGTCGGAGGTGATATCAAGGTCACTGCCAAATTCCACCCACCAGAAGCCGCAACTAAGGCCATTAATTACTCGGCGATTCATCTTACTGGGGTCATACTTGACTGTAAATGAGGGTGGTCGAAACTCCACAGGGTGCCCCATATCGCGCGATGAAAATTGGATGCTGTCACCCATTACCCATCCGTCGGGCTGATCGGGGGCATATCTCTCATCAAATTCGGCTTTTCCCTCACGGCCTGTGCGAAATTCTGCTCCTGCACTTACTGCCAATTGACCATCGCCCGAGCAGTCAATAAACAGATCGGCCTCGATAGTGATTATCGACTCGGTTGATTGCTGATAACAGATCGCTTTGCTAATTTGGGTGCCACTCATCACAGCTTTTTGAGCGTGAGTATTGAGTAGCAAGGTGATATTGGGTTCGCTCACCACGAAGTCGTAGATAACATGATCCCATACCGACCACGACATATCTTCGTTGTAGTAGCGATTATTCATCTGCAACTCATCAACAAGACCTGTTTCGCGATCTATCTTAAATTTATTCTTGAAGTGATACGAACCATTGATCGGCACATGGATCTCGCTCGATGCATTACCGCCCAAAACAGGGCGGTTCTGCACCAAGATAACTTTAGCACCGTGACGTGCGGCTGCCACAGCAGCATTAACGCCAGCTATGCCGCCACCTATCACCGCTACCTCACATCTTAGCTCCCGATCCTTGCTTACTTGCGTAAGATCTTTTGATCCTAAATATTTCCACTGCGAAGCTTGGCTAAAATCTATAGGCGAGCTTTCATCTGCAAAAGCACTATTCTTAAACATCGAGAATAAGTCTCCCGACATTAGGGTCAGCGAGGTTGTGCCAAGTACCTTAAGGAAAGTTGATCTCTTCATCGTTCGATAAATTATTTGGTTACTCCAAACATAAAGCTAAAGCTACGCTCGCCTGCTTTCATCTCGTAATGAGGCAAGATGTCGGAAAGTGTACCTGCCAATGCAGCCTGCTGCTCATCGATATTCACAGTGTAGTATCCCGTTGGAGTTAGCTCGTAAGGGTGTTTTGCATCCTCGATATTTTTGGCCGTGTATGACCATACCGAGAAGTTGAATTTAGGCTCTCCGATAATTTGCAGTTTCGACTTTTTATCGCTGCCGCTAAATGCAACCCACTCCACATCGCTACGGTTACCGCTCTCTTGAGGTTGAACATAGTTGTAGAAAATATCGGATGCTGCAATGCTATACTCTCCCATTTTAGCTGCTCGCTTGCGGTCGATGTAATTTTCGAAAGGTCCACAACCGTAATAGGTGGTTGTATGGTAGCTTTGTGCAATTGCCATCTGTACACCAAAACGCATCATATCGGGGGCATCTTTAGCTGCGTTGAGCTTCATTGTTGTTGACACCATACCATCGCTGTAGATTGTGTAGATAACCTTTAATGCTGTCTGCTTCACTGGCTCATATTCGATACTCACCTCTACAGCTTTTGAGTCACCAAGTTGGGTGGCACTTGCTGAAAATACCTCAAGCGATTGAGCAAAGGCTGACCAATATTGTCGGATCCTCTTCATGTATGGTTGCGTTGCACCGCGCACGTCATTGTCGATGGTAGGGCGTGTGAAGTTAGGCATCAATGGAGCCATTAGCAACTCAACACCTGCACTCTTGTACGATGTTAAGTATCCGCTCTCTTTCGATACTACCACCTCGAGATTATTTGCTGAGATGGTGATATTTGCCTGATCTTCAGATAAGGCAATTGTCGCCTTTGACGAAGAGGTATAGAGGTTGTCATCAACCTTTTTGCCCTTTAGCAGCATCTTTTCGTATGCCACTTCGAAACCCTTGTCGCACCAGAATTTATCCTCTTTCTCGTGTAATGATACGCGCACCCAATAATCGGCTGCCTCGTCATATTTTATTGCTTTGAGAGGTATAGTCACAGTGTCACTATCGCCCGCAGCGATATTTAGCGATGGAAGAGTGCCACTCTGTATAATCTTGCCGTTTTGATAAAGCTCCCAACGAGCCTCATACTGCGCAAGCGAAGTGTGCGAGAGGCGATTAAGGATTGCCACTTTGCATGGTTCGGTACTTGATAGTGTGATTTCCGCAGGTTGGAAAACATATTTAGCCTCCCAAGCGTGAGGGTTAGGGGTGCGATCGGGAGCAAATACTCCATTGATGCAGAAGTTCTCATCGTTGGGCTTGTCGCCAAAGTCACCACCGTAGGCGTAGTACTCCTCGCCCTTGTCATTGGTAGTGAGCAAACCTTGGTCGATCATATCCCAGATATAACCACCGATAAGATCCTTGCGTGAGCGGATCTCGTCCCAATAATCACCTAATCCTCCCATTGAATTACCCATAGCGTGCATATATTCGCACATAATAATCGGACGGTTGATATATGGACTCTCCGACTGAGCCACAATTTGGCTAAGCTCGGGATACATGCGGCTGATAACATCGACAAATGCAGGGTCGTCGGGATTGGCATAGACCTCAGATTTATTCAACCCCTGCGCTCCCTCTTTGTAGTGTGGGTGCGTTGGGTCGCCCTGTGCTCCCTCGTAGTGCACGAAGCGACTTGTGTCAAAGTCGTGGATCCAGCCTGCGGCTGCCGCAAAGATTGGCCCTGTGCCCGACTCATTTCCCATCGACCATGAGATCACCGAGGGGTGGTTCTTGTCGCGCATGACCATGCGGGTGATACGTGCAAGCATTGCTCCTGCCCACGATGGAGTGTTGGCCAAAGCGCCACCCAAGTGGTGAGTCTCGATATTTGCCTCGTCCATAACGTAGAGACCATATTTATCGCACAACTCATAGAAATATGGGTCGTTGGGATAGTGCGAGGTGCGTACGGCGTTGAAGTTAAACTGCTTGAGGAGCTTGATATCTGCCTCGATCTCCTCGCGCGTTAGAGCCTTGCCATTTGTGGCGCTATGGTCGTGGCGATTAACGCCCATGATCTCGACCGACTTGCCGTTGATTAGCAATGCATTATCCTTATCGAACTCCACTGTACGGAAACCAACCTTTTGGCTACGTGACTCAACCACTTCGCCCGCAGGATTTTTGACCGATAACACTAATGTGTAGAGGTATGGAGCCTCAGCCGACCACTTGTGTGGTGCTACGATATCTAACTGCATGTGTGCAAACTTCACGATGTCGCGCTGTGGCCAACGCTCGAGATAGATCTCTTTCACCTTCGACGAAAGTTCCTCGGCGAAGAGAGGCTGCTGCTCGGCATCGTACAACTGCGCTGCGATCTGCCATCCATCGAGGTTCTTGACTTCATCCTTCATCCAAATAGATGGGCGGATTTCGATTGATCCATTCTTATATGTATGGTCTAACTTTGCACGAATAGCGATGTCGTTTATCGAGATCTTGGGCTGTGCCAAGAGCATCACTTCGCGATGAATACCGCTCAAGCGCCACATATCTTGGTCTTCGAGATAGCTGCCGTCGCTCCACTTAAATACCTGAACAGCCACGCGGTTAGTGCCCTCATTAAGATACTCTGTGATGTCGAACTCAGCGGCAAGACAACTATCTTGACTGTAGCCTACCTTTTGGCCATTGACCCAAACATAGAATGCCGAAGCAACACCACCAAAGTGCAACACTACAGATTGGTCTGCCCAAGCTGCGGGCAGCTCAAAGTCACGATAGTAGCTACCGACAGGGTTATCACGATAGATCATTGGTGGTACTGGTGGCTGAGGCCCTCGCCAATCGTACTTAGCATTAAGGCTCTCTTGCGGGGTAAATGGATAGGTGATATTTGTATAAATCGGTTGGCCATAGCCCTTCATCTCCCACGACGAGGGAACAGCGATTGGAGCCCAATTTTGGTTGCCCTCGAAGTCTGTCGCCCAAAATTCCATGGGACGATCGTCGGTTCGCTCCACGAAGTTGAAGTTCCAATCACCATTAAGCGAGAGCATTTTTGATGCGTCACGCTCGAAGTTCAAAGCACTTTGAACATCGGGATAAGAGTAAGATGCCACGCGAGCAGGGAGTTTGTTATTCTCATAAACAAACTCATTCTCCCAATCGTTTTGAGAGAATAGAGTCTGTGAAAAGAGAGAAAACGCGGCTATTAGAAAAATAGTCTGTTTCATAGTTGAGTTAGTTTGATGTCTAAAAGAAGTCGGTTTAGTCTATATGGTTCAACTCGATTGGAATACCCTCCTCCTCGATAAAGGCTACGGTCATTCCCTCGACTGGATAGAATGGGCCATAGAGCACCTTTGCGCCAACGATTGCCTCCTCAACCGAGGGGACTGAGTAGGCGATGTGAGCCACAGTTTTCACCAACTCGGGGAAAGGGCACTCGGGGGTGAATTGCAGGAATTCTATTTTGTTGGGGCTTGCCGCAACGTCGGTGTAGTATAGGTGTAAATCTTCGTTGTAAAGGGCTCCATTCTCGATTTTCGATACAGGAATTCCGAAGTGATCTAAAGTTCTCATGGTTGTTGTTTTAGGTTTTAAAGTTTGATTGAAATTCGTTTGGTGTAGAGATAATCCTCCAGAGCGAGGTGCGAGCAGTCGTGCCCCAAGCCACTATCTTTCATGCCACCGTGAGGTAGGTTGATCGCGTAGCGAACACCATTTACTTGAACCTCGCCACACTCTATAAATTGAGAATATTTCTGCACTCGTTTCAAATCGTTGGTGAAAAGATACGACGCCAAACCAGCATCGGGAACGTTGACCATTGGGTCGAGATCCTCCTCATCGTTAAACTTAATGATAGCTGCAACAGGGCCGAAAATCTCCTCCTTGAAACAACGCATATCGGGGGTAACACCCTCCAAGATAGTTGGGTTCATAAAACTACTTCCCTCGGGCATACCCTCGGGGATTCCGCCAAGCGACATCGTTGCACCACTCTTAACATCATCCTCGACCATCTGCATAACGCGCTCACGAGCTGTGAGATTCACAACGGGCCCCATATTGACACCTTGGTCTTTGCCAAATCCTACTTTGAGTGCTGCTACACGTGCCTTGAACTCCTCCATAAATTTGTCGTAGATCGACGCCTGAACAAATATACGGTTTGGCGTTACGCACACCTGACCGCTATTGTTGAATTTAAGGCCAACCATAGTCGCGAGTGCAGCCTCCATATCGCAATCCTCGAAGATAAGCGCAGGAGCATTACCACCCAACTCCAAACCAAGTTTCTTGATCGAGGTGGCCGACTGTGCCACTAATTTAAGGCCTGTTGCACTCGAGCCAATCATGGTCAAGACGCGAGGAATAGTGCTTGTCGACATCGGGATGCTTGTGTTGCGGCTCGAGCCAGTCATCACCGTTACGACACCCGCAGGCAGACCCACCGAAGCACAGATCTCACCAAAGAGATATGCAGAAACCGGAGTCTCGATAGATGGGCGGATAATAACCGAGCAACCCGCAGCCAATGCTGGAGCCACCTTGTAGGCGACGTTGAGGATAGGGAAGTTCCACGCCAAGATCGAAACGGCAACTCCACGTGGCTCATGAACGAGCATGTGGGCATGCGAACCCGCCAAGTCGGGCAACATCTGAGAGCGATAACGAAGCATCTCGTTTGGATAGTAGTCAAGGGCATCGATAATCATCTCGATATCCTCATCGGCAGACTCCCAAGTCTTGCCCAACTCATACATCACCGCATAGTGAAGTTCGTCTTTGCGCTCGATGACAGCCGCGCGAAGTTTGTATATCCACTCATTGCGCTCGGCCAAAGTGAGCTTCGACCAATACTCAAATCCCTTTTGTGCTGACTCCAAAGCGCGTTCGGTATCCTCCACCGAAGCTACTGCAAGCTCAGCGATAACCTCGCCGGTTGCGGGACAAATTATCTCTTTCTTACTCTCGGCAGCGCTGTCACACAATACGCCGTCGATATACATTCTTTTATATCCGAAATTCATAATATAAGTTTTTTAGGTTTTTTAGTGTTGAATTCGCTCGCGATAATCGCCCTCGTAAGCGGGAATTGCCTCTTGCTCCCACGCCCACAGATCTGCCTTCATCTTCTCGAAGCGCTTAGGCTCTATGTTCTGCAGGTCGGTTGTCTCGCCAATGTCCGAGCGTAGGTTATACATCTGGTATTTGCCCGAGAACCACTTGATGATCTTCCAGTCGCCATTAATTAGCGCTGCATACTGGTCGTGATAGCTGCGCCACATATATATGTTGCGCTCCTTGAGATCCTTGCCTTTGAGTAGTGGCATTAGGCTCACGCCTTGTATCTGCTTATCCTTGCACGCTTTGCCCGATGCTACCTCCACAAAAGTTGGGAAGAAGTCGATAGCTGACACCGGCGTGTCGCACGTTTTTCCGCCATCTGTAAGACCGGGATAGTGAATCAAAAGTGGCACACGAATACCACCCTCGGCCAAGGTATCATCAATAAGTTTGCAACCGCGAAGTGGGTAGTTATTGAACAAACCACCTTGGTCAGAGAAGAATATTACGATAGTGTTTTCGGCAATGCCCTTATCTTCGATAGCCTTCCGGATTTTACCAACAGAGTCATCAACCACCTCAACTTGAGCTGCATAATTGGCATCGAGGCGACTCATGCCTGCTTTCATATACTTCTCTACAAGTTCCTTTTTACCAAGGTTTGGTGTGTGAACATTGTAGTAGAACATCGAGAGGTGGAACGGCTCATCGCCATCGTAATTTGCGATCATATCGACAGCCTTATCGGTCAAATAGTCCGACATCAGCTCATCCTTTGGAGCATCCTTGGTGGTGTCGGATTCGCCACCCGTGGGGAAATTAAAGAATGGTGCATAATATTTCGACACATTGCCATAGCTCGAAAGGCCGAAGCACTCATCGAAGCCTTGGTTCTGCGGCCAATACTCCTCATCGCCCATGTGCCACTTGCCGACGAACATGTTGTAGTAGCCATTCTCCTTAAGGCGCTCGGCATAGGTTATATACTCGAGTTCCAACCAATTACGCGAAGGCATATTGATCGGATCATTTGGCCACGCATTATACTCTCTGCCCGAACCTGCATCTTTGTTCTCGATATGGCGAACAATACCTGTTCGAGGGGTTTCCATGCCAGTTAACAGACCTGCACGCGAAGCGCTCGAGGCGGGTTGAGCCACATAAGCACGTTCGAAGTTCATACTCTCGCCCATCATTTTATCGATGTTGGGCGTCTCGAATTTCGATTGGCGGAAGCCAACATCACCCCATCCGAGGTCATCGACAAATAGCATTACGATATTCATCTTGTCGCTCTTGGGTGCTGCATCCACCATCGTTGGAATGGCGAGAGCAGGCATAACTGCTAATAGGGATAATTTATAATTCATAATTCAAAATTTGTAATTTTAGAAATCTCCGCGATCGACGTTCTTCCACCAATCCTTTGCCATCTCTTTCTCTCGCAATGGATCGAAGTTGGGGTTTGGAGTTGGCATCGCAGCTCCGATCTCCTCTTGCCACGAGCGTAAATCACCAAGTAGTTCGGCAGCCTTTTCGGGGCGTGCAGTCGATAGGTCGACCACCTCACCTTTGTCGTTTACTACATCGTACATCTCGATTGTCCCATCGTCGAACTTTTCGATAAGTTTGTAGTCTCCTTTGCGGATCGCTCCCATTGGTGTGCGTGTCCACATATTGGTTGGGAAGTGCCAGTATATCGCCTCGCGGTCGAGCTCAGAGACCTCACCCTTGAAGAGCGGAATAAGACTCAAACCATCGGCAACTTGGCCTTCGGGGGCTACCCCACCACCCAACTCTACAAAGGTAGAGAAAAGGTCATAATTAATAATTAGTTCATCGCAAGAGGTGTTAGGTGCGACCCTACCCGGCCATTTAACGATAAATGGAATATGGATACCACCCTCGTAAAGATCACCCTTTTGGCTGCGGTATGGATCGTTGCAACCCGCAAGAGGCGTGGCGAGAATTCTATCCTCCTCCAATCCTCCGTTGTCGGAAGCAATAATAACGATAGTATTCTCATCTAATCCAAGCTCTTGAAGTTCGCTAAGGATCATTCCTACCGAATTATCGACCATGTCGATCATCGAAAGATATTGAGGGTGCCAATCGGTGATACCTGTTTTGCGGATCTTCTGACTATAATAATCTGTAAGTTGCTTGGGAGCCTCCAATGGAGCATGCACCAAGAAATGCGACACGCATAACATGAATGGCTGATCTTGGTTCTTGCGCATAAATTCGATCGACTGCGCTGTGATCTTACCCGCCTGTTGGTAGTTATACTTCTTGGCGTAGGCTTTAAGTTCAGGGTCGGTGATCTCGATGTTGCAACCTCCAAAGCCCTCCGCCTCGGGGGTGCGTCCCGCGTGCCACTTTCCGAAGATACCGCAGTCATAACCAGCCTCGGTCAAGATGTCGGCATAGGTCTCGATCTCCTCGGGAAGCTCCTCGCGGAACTCAGGTGATTGCAACTTAGCATAGGGACGGTCGTGACATCCGATCACCTCCCATACGCCATGACGCGCAGTGTTTTGACCCGAAAGGATGCTTGTGCGAGTAGCAGAGCTAACGGGCGAGGCATAGGCTTGAGTAAAGCGCATGCCCTGCGTAGCGAAGTTGTCAATTACTGGGGTCTCAACTAATGGATTGCCGTAGCAACCCAAGTCGTTAATTCCCATATCGTCAACCAAAATAAATAGAATATTTGGTTTTTCGCTTGCCTTTACTTTTTTGGCAAAGCACGTTTGGGCTGTGACACATGATAGTGTCACTAAGCCCAAAGTTGCAATTGAAGATTTCATTATCTTTAATATTTAAAGATTACCACTTAGCAGGTACAAATACTGACATCTCATACTCTCCACGGTTTGACCATGCGTAGTAAGGGATAAATTTCAACTTAATATCTTTGAAATCGGTCGATGCAGGAGCATACAAATTTGTCTTGTCGAACTTCGAGGTGCGAGCAACACCGTCGGCAGTGATGGTCTTAACGCCACCCAAGAAGTTCTCCTCGAATTTAACGTCAAACTTAGTATCCATAGGAAGCATTATATTGTCGATAGTAACTCCATTTGGAAGATCCTTGCCCTCGATGCAATATGCAAGTGGACCATACGAAATTGCAACTTGATTACGAACCTCCTCGACCATTGGGTTAGCCTCGTTGATGATTGGGCGCATTGGCAATACGAGTTCTACTTTGTCGCCTTTGTTCCACGAGCGGTCAACCACAGCGAATAGACCGGTGCCTGAGATTGGCATATCAGCTCCATTGACTTTGAGCGTTGCTCCCTCAGCCCACTCAGGGATACGAAGTTTTAACGCGAACTGATTTTTCTTGTCGCCATCGTATTCGAAGTTTACTGTTTCAGACCAAGGGTAAGAACTTTGCTGAGAGAACTTAACCTTTTTGCCATTGAGCTCAGTATCGATTGCATTGCTACCATAGAGAGTTACGAAGATCGAGTTATCATCCTTAGCATAAGCATACTCTTTGCTCTCCGCAAGGAAACGAACTACACTTGTTGGACAACAAACACAAGTGCACTCCTCTGTCCAACGTTGGTGGAAGTCAAGCGAAAGGCAGTTGTGATCCTCGCCATACCAACGCAATACGTTGGTGTAGTAGTAGCTCTTACCGTCGAGTTGCATAGCCGAAAGGTTATTGTAGAATGCCTTCTCCATTGTGTCGAGATACTTAGTCTCACCAGTAAGCATAAAGAGTCTCCAAGAGTAGTATGCTCCGTAGTAGGTTGCACAAGTCTCGTTATATGCCGTAGCGCTCTGCAAGTGATATGGCTTGCCAAATGCCTCGTGAACACACTCGGTAGCGTTGCGAGATGTCTCAGAGCCGCCACGGTGAACGTTACCGATACCGCCTGTAAATGATGCTTTGCGAGTGTAGATGTCGTCCCAAATATATTTTAGAGCTTGGATTAGCTCCTCATCGTTAGCCTCGGCAGCATAATCCGCAGCACCAATATAGAGCACAGGACCCAATACTGCGTGACCTACGGCACGAGTCTCTTCGCGAAGTTTGGTGTCGTTTTGGTTTTGAGTTGTACCTTTCTTGTGGCCACGACCTGTGATAAAGCGGTTTGCAAGATCCAAGTAGCGCTTCTCGCCCGTTGTGCGGTATAGCTCCATCACGCCCATAATTTGAGTTGGGTTGAAGTCGACATCCGAGAGCGCAGGTGTGACAACAGCGAAATACTCATCGAGATAATCGCCAACCTTGATGGCAGCATCCAATAGAGTACGCTCGCCAGTTACACGATAGTGCATGCAAGCCAAAGTCAAGAGGTGACCCATGTTGTAGGTCTCATGCTCACCAACCTTTGCAAAACGCTCGGTGTGTTTAAAATTCTTATTCCAAGCACGCTCTGATCCAGTTACGCCATAACCGATCTGGATGTGAGTTGTTGAGTATCCATCCTCGTCAATTGAGCGAGCGATAACCGATGCCTTTTCGTTGATAGACTTAAGCAATTCAGGATCTTTAGTTACCGAGTATACAGCCACTTGAGCCTCCAACCATTTGTAATAGTCGCCATCTTGCCAATAGGTGCCTTTAAAGCCTTCGCCCATCTCCATTTCACCAGCCAACTTACGGAAATTATCCTCGGCAAAGCCCATAAAGTAGTTATATTGTGCAGGTACCAAGTTGGGCATTACCATATCGAAGCGCTCCTTCCAGAATCCGCCATCTGTCCACTGCACATCGCCAACATTTACGCCATGCACCTTAACCACTGAGTTGTCGGTTGCTGCAACATAAGCGTCATTTTGTGCGAAACCTACAAGCGAGGTGCTCGAAAGTAGTAGGGTTGCCAATAAAATCTTTTTCATAAAGTTTAAATTATTTAGGTTTAGTTTATAATGCAAAATATTTTAGCTTATCTTCGTCGACCTCGATGCCCAAGCCGTAGCCTGTTGGCACGTCAATATATCCATCGACAGCTTTAAATGGATTAACCGTAAGCTCTTCTCTAATACGATTTGAGCTGCGATCAAACTCCAAG
>JBCQVM010000030.1:0-24599 GCA_047173105.1 Rikenellaceae bacterium | reverse complement strand
ACAACAGTGTCTCCGCCTTGCGAGCGACAAAGAAGTAGAGTGTCGGTTGCCCCTCGGTAGCCCTTAAAAGCAGTTGTGTCTTGCCGATACGACGACGACCAGTAACGACTGTCATCTGCGCATTTTCGAGTGATCGCTCGTGAATTTCGTGCAATGCAGCGATCTCCTTTTCTCGGTTGTAAAATCTCATAATCTTGCCTTTTTATTGTTAAGTTACGAAATGTACAGTTCCGAACTGTACGTTTCTGTTGCTGCAAAATTAGTGAAATTGTTTTTACAAACCAAATTATTATTTGAATATCAATACTTTTTTGCCACTTTGAACGATGGCATCAACAGCGTCGAGAGGGAGTCTTTGAGGAGATAAATGATGATTTGTGCAAATGCCTACGTCGCAAACAAGGTCGTAGAATAAATTCTCCTTATCTAAAAACGTGAGTTCCTATGTTTCACTGGTTAAACATAGGAACTCACGTTAAAACATAGGTTAAAAGGGATGGCAATGATCAATGAAAGACCGGTGCCATCCCTTTTGGGTTTATCAGATAAAGGCAATTTTTAGTAACGCCCTGTTCCTGAGATAAAGTCTTCAACAGTCGTACCTTCGATATCTGAGCTCGACAGAACAACATCTTCGATCTCTATTTCGATAACCTCGACTTGAGGTGCAATATATTTATTTGTTTTCATGATCTCTATTTTTTTATTATTTTGTTTCAATTGAGCCAAGGGTATAGATGAATGTAGCTTCTGAATCCGATTTTTTTACTACGCTCCATTCGGCACCGTTGACAGTGGTTCCATTGTTTGCACCTGTTGTCAGAGCTACCGAAGATGTCGTAGTAGTGTAGGTTGTGCCAGAAGCAACAAATACGCTTGTGCCTGCGGTAACCATCTTAATATCTGAATTTGTAGCCACCTCCAAAGTCTCCAAAGATTCAAGTCCTGCAAATATTTGAGCACCCAAATAGGTTAGATCTGGAGCATATATATTTGTAATTGAAGCACAGTCGCGGAATGCATAATCGGCAGTCGAAGTGATGCCCTCAAGGTTAATTCCGGGATGCTCATCCGTTGAGTTAAACGAGGTTAATTTAGGGCAAGTTCTGAATGTATTGTTTCCAAAGCTTGTTAAAAGAGGAGCATAGACACTTACGAGCTCAGCGCACTCACCAAACACATAAGCACCTGAAGATTCTGCAATATCCGCAGAGACGCTTACCAAAGCATTACAGCCATTAAAGACATATGTACCAAGCGAAGCTGCCGAAGCTGCCGAAACTTTGGTGATAGAGGTACAGCCTCTAAAGACATAGTTTAAGATTTTGGCAACGTCATCAATATAGATGCCATCCTCGCCATCGGGAGCATTGATAGCTACAAGATCTACGCACTTGTCGAAAGCATTTGCGCCGAGGTTATTTGCCAAAACTGGTGCAGATAATCTCTTAAGGTTACTCTCAGCAAAGGCTGATGCATTAATAGTCATAGCGCTTGGCAACTCAAGATTTACAATTGGGCTATATTGGAATAGGTTTGCAACAATTGGGGTCAACGAATTAAATACTACCGTAATCTCTTGGGCATTAACTGTTCCAAGGATCGTGTTGAGGTTGCCGACATCGCCCGCAGCAAGAGTAGCGTTACTGAAGTACCATACAGTTTGGCCTGCAACGTCGTCGGCGGTGAATGTAGTTACATCATACTCTACGATAGGCTCTACATGATCCATTTGCTCCAAATCGACTGCAATATCGTAGCAGGTACCCGCCACATACTCAAACGAAGACGAAGCCTCGGGGAATGTGTATGTGTATTCGTCACCGTTGGTCATGGTAGCCGAGAGTGTCCATGTAGCAGTTTCAGCAATAGTTTGTGGCAAGATTGGCATACGAACGGTCATCTTGGTTAATGCCTTGAAATCCTCTGCATAAGCTCCACCTGTGGCGTTAGAGGTGCCGATAGATAGCGGAATAGAGTAGATTGTCGATGTGCCGGGAGTCTGCTTGCCTGTTGCGATATCGTATGTTACACTTGTTAGGAACGGCTCATCGGATGTGAGTGTGACAGTTGCAAGATAGACTCCATCAGAGAAATCCAAATTAGTAAATGAAAAATCTTGCACCGCTAAACCATGCTTCATAATTACATCGATAGATGTTGTGCTTGAGTCAACCTCCTCTGTTACGCCATACAAAAATAGGTATTTACCTAATGTAGCGGTGTTGGTTGTTGTGTTAGTTGCTACGTTGTGAGCAGCATTTAGGCTTTGTGTTATGGTGTATTTAGTACCATCTGCGCTAAAGTTAGCGCCACTATTTACCGCATCAAAAACAACGTAGAGAGGTTGGCTCCCGGAGATTGAGAGTTCGCCCTCAAATGTAGCGTTTGCACCAGCCGCGCTTGCAACGAATGTATTCTCTGATGAGTTTGCATAGATCATATCGTTCTTAGCCCACTTGACAGTAGTGCCGTCGACCGAAACGCGACTCTCGGGGTCAACCGAAGCATTTAGTGACAGCTTCATTGTGCTATCAGACACAGGGTTCACGCTCTCCATGTCGGTCGAGCATGAGGATGCAACAAGAAGGGCTGCAAGAGAGACTTGCACGTATGCTCCAACTGTTCGCATGTTTAAAGTTTTTGTTTTCATTTGATTTATTTTTTGGTTGTTTTAAAAATTCTTTTCATAGTTTATAGGTTTGATTTATGTTTTTTTTTGTTTTTTTACTCTCTCACTTGACGACTATCAAGTGAGAGAGCTCTTTTTAGTTTGTTTATTCAGGGCGTCCAAAAGCATCGGAACGATATACCTCGATTGCATCAATATAGGCCTCGGCCGAAACAGTTGTACTTGGATTATAGAAAGTAATTGCAATACCAGTCGAGAAGCTATCGTAGGTACCTGTGCCACCCGAGTACGAGGCAACTGGGACTGTGAGATTCAACTCATGCCACTGATTGAGAGCCAAGTCAGTGACTGGGATGTCAACGAATGTAAAGTTGGTACTAACCCAAGGAGTTCTAACGCGGATACGTGGTGTGAAGCCACTTGGGAATGCCGTCTCGATGTAGACCTGAAGTTTAACGATGTAGTCGCAATCGGTCGAAAGATCCAGTAGTGCCGCAGTGTCGTCGTTCGCTTGATATCCAATATACCACGCCAAAGACTTGGTTATCTCGATCTCATCGGCATGGATTCTGAGCGACTGTGTACCCGAAGTGTATCTTGTTGTCGAGCGAGTCAAAGTGTAGATTCCATCGGCATTTTCGACATTTGTCTTGGTGGTACCTGTACCATCCTCCTCGAAATCGTGCATCGAAAGTGCGAAATCCTCGATCAAGTTACTTGCCTCGGGAGAGACGGCATAAGATGAGAATGATGCCAATTCGCGGTCGAAGTTGTCGACAACCGCCATAGAGCTGTCGCTTGGCGCAGTGTAGCTTAAGGTGATGTTGCTATCATCGACGTAGATCTTATCGCTAAGTGTCAATGTTAGGCTCTTGATATCGCTCGACTTAATTGCCACATCAGTTACCGAGATCGAGAGTGGAGAGCCATCGTGCGATGCCGAGATCGAGAAGTTCGATGGGTCGCCCGCCTTAGCGAGGTCGGTACCTACATATAGTTCAATTTGGTTACTACCCGAAAGCGAGGTGATCTGCGACGTCGAAATAAGGTCTGAAGTAGGTGCTACCACAGTGATTTTAAGTGGGATACTCTTAGTGAGGTTTGCCACAGGACGCTGTAGGTAGTAGTTCGAATAGTTATCGTTGTTACGAGTTAATTTTACGTTACCTGCATTTACGGATGTACCTATGTTGGTGTAAGCTGCTGTGTAGCTCTCGGTGCCACCTGTGCCACCACCGCCCGAAGCGAGGTTGAGTGTCCATGTGGTCGAAGTGGGCTCACCTGTGGCATCTACGATCACGTAGGTCAACTCATTGTCGACAGGTACGTTGACAGTTGGCCATGAGTCGCGATCCTCGGTCGATGGGAACTCGTCGGTGCCAACAGCAGCGAGCTTGGTGCCATCTTGGTCGTAGACCTCCAATCCAAATGAGAGGTCGTCGAGAACGTAGAAGGTGATATCTTCAATAAACTCCCAAATATATTTCTCCTCATTCCAGACAGCCTCGGTGGTATATTCCGAACCTTGCGTGATACCTGTATATGAGACATATTTGTAGAACTCGTTGTAGAGACGTATAACCTTGGTTCCCGCCTCGGCGAAGAGAACACTCACCAACTCATCGCTGCATGAAGAGCCATAATCTGCGAGGATGTAAGGTGTGTAGTCATCCATTTCGCTATTAATCTCGTTGGTGTCGAGGAAGTAGCATCCTTCATCGAGTAGCTCCCAAGTGTGGCTATCGGGGTTGTGCGAGAGATCCATAAACGAAGCCATGGTACCCTTTGCGATATAGGGTGTCGACTGAATATTGTAGAGGATCGAGCAGACATACGTTGCATCGGCAAACTCCTCCGAAATGAGCGTCGATTCATTCTCCTCGCAAGATGTCGTTAGCATTAAGCATATTGCAAATAATGCGCTATATAGTAATCTTTTCATAGTTGTCTCTTAAAGTTTAGTTACTACCGTAAATATTTGGGTTACACTGCTCCTCGATAAGTGGAATTGGCCAGTAGCTGTGTTGGTCGGCATTGTAATTATTTGCTGCCTCGTCGTAGTCGTATTGCATTAGCTCGCCTGAGAGCGAATTGTCGATGTAGTAATATTTGTCCACAAGCCATGTGTTGTAACGAGTACCACCATATGTAAGGGTGCGTGTCACCATATAATAATCTTGTGCTGCAAGATACTCATAACGAGTTTTTGCATAGTCAGCTCCCCAACGACGAAGGTCGATAAAGCGGCTTGCATGACCCTCGGCAGACATCTCGAGTGGACGATCCACATCTTGGAGTTGAGTTAACAGTGTCTCGGCTGTGTAGGTGATACCATCGTAGCTATCGTCCTCTTGATAGATGATCTCAGAGTCACCGTTTGGTGTACCAAGAAGTTGAAGAGCCCAACGTTGACGAATAAGGTTCATATATTTGAGTGCCTCGGTGAGGTTGTTCTCGGCAATCATACACTCGGCATACATCAAATATACGTCGGCAAGACGATTGACCGTGATATTCTTACCCGACTTACGAGCGCCATTAGCCAGATCACTCTCACTCGCACATATATCCCAGTTGCAATATTTGCGATAGTTACCCACGCGCGAGTCGATTGTAATACCCGATAGGCATGAAGTCGATGAAGTTGCGAACGATAGGTACCACCATGTGTCGTCATCTTGAACTGTTGCGATCATTGCCGAACCACGGAGTGGCATTGTACGCCAACGATCCTCAGTTCCAGTCGATGTTACTGCGTCCTCCATCCAGTTGCGCGAATCGTTGTAGTTCATCACCTCATTTTGGTAGAGGATTGTGATCCAGCCCGGGAGTGTAAATGAGTTGGTCGAGCCTGTGAAACCTAACATATTGGTTGTTGCGTTGAGCTCATAAGCGGTCATATCGTCGTGTACACCCAACTCGTAGTTGATCTCGAAGATCGACTCATTGTTGAACTCACCAGCGGTAGTAAAGAGTAGATCCATATCGTATACCAACTCAAATTCGCCACAATCGATAACCTCCTTGAAGTATTTAGCAGCCTCTGTATACTCACCCTCGTAGAGGTAGCTCATACCAAGGTTTGTTGCAGCAGCCCACTTTGTAGCGTGACCATCTTTGGTGTCATAGCTCTCGACAAGGTTGTCGTAGCCATATTTTAGATCTTCGCGGAAGAATGCCAAAACATCTTCATAAGATGATACGCTCTGGTGGTAATCATCGCCTTCGCTTGGAACGAAGTCGTAGATGATAACCTCACCATTGTTGTAAGTCGAGTGGAGATAGAAGTGAAACAATCCACGGAAGAAACGCGCTTGAGACATTTGGCTGATCCACTCCTCGTTATCCTCCTCAACAGTCTCATTCTCGATCATTGCCTCGAGTGACTCTATGAGCAAGTTACAACGCATGATTCCAGTGTAGAGAGCCGACCATTTGGCCGCAACCTCGGTTGTCGAGTTTGTGTATGTATGCTTGTAGAAGATATCGAGCAAATCGTTTTGAGCGTCACCATTACGACCGTAGCCGGGATAGCCCATATCGCTACATAGTGTGAAGTGCTCAACCGTAAGTAGCTCGTCGTCGTAGAGTGCATTGTAAATTGCTGTTAATCCAGCCTCGCTCGAACTGAGGTCTGACCATGCAGTATCCTCAAAGACAATGCCGTTTGGATCAAGATCATCGAACTTGTCGAAACATGAAGTTACCGTAAATAGCATCGATAAAAGTGTGATACTTGTTATTATCTTTTTCATATTCTTTAACTTATTTTAATTAAAACACGATATTGAAGCCCGCCATATACTTTTCACTTATGGGGTAACCACCCTTGTCGAGTCCACGTGTTGACAATCCGTTACCACCAATCTCAGGATCCATTCCTGTGTAGCCAGTGAATGTCAAAAGGTTTTGACCTGTAACATAAACACGGATAGAGTTGATATTTATTGAGTTTGTAACACTCTTAGGCAAGGTGTAGCCCAACGTAATTGTCTTCATGCGAAGGTATGAACCATCCTCAACCCAAAGGTCACTATAACCAATGTAGTTCATATGCTCCTTACCCGAACCGCGGTATGTTGGAACCTCGCTGGTGGTGTTATGCTCCGACCATTGATACACAAGATTTGCATTACGACCCTTGTCATAAGAGAGAGCCTCCACACCATTCATAATCTCGGCACCGACCGAAGCATACCAGTTGGTACTAAAGTCGAAACCTTTCCACGTTAAACCAAGGTTAAATCCAATCTCGTAATCGGCAAGACCACTACCACAATAGATACGGTCGTCGTCGGTGAGTTGACCATCACCATTTTGGTCAACAAAGATCATATCACCCATCTGAGCATCGGCCTTAATCTCTTGGAATGCTGCCAGCTTCTCCTCAGTATTTGCAACACCGGCTGTCTCGTAGACGAAGAACGAACCTGCCTCGTAGCCCTCGGCAAAGGCCGTGATAGTCGATGATGAATCACCCGGAATAAGAATAGCTGTGGTGTAGATAATAGAGTTGGTGTCGGAGAGTTTTGTTACAACATTTTCATTGGTCGAGAAGTTAATCGATGTATTAATTCCCAATCCATTACTAAATGTATCTTTATAGCTAAACGATATCTCGTAACCTTTGTTGGTCATATTACCGATATTCTGAACAACAACCACATCGGTTGAAGTACCAGCACCAGTCGAAGCAGGTAGTTTTACATCCGAGAGCATATCGCGCTTGTCGGTGTTGTATAGGTCGGCTGTAAGGGTGAATTTGTTATTCATAAATCCTGCATCAAATCCAATGTTTGTTTGGATTGTAGTCTCCCACTTCACATCGCTATTTGAGTAGTTTACCAAGGTTTGACCGTACGATGTCGACGAACCATAAACATAGTCGTAGTTTTGAACCAAGGTGTTCTGATAGCTATACGAAGTGAAACTTTGGTTACCCGTTTGACCATATGAAACACGGAACTTTAGGCTGTTAAATGTGCGAGAGATAGGCTCCCAGAACTTCTCGTCTGATATATTCCAACCAGCCGAAACCGATGGGAAGTAACCCCAGCGATTCTCATCCGAGAACTTCGACGATGCATCGGCACGCAAACTTGCACTAAAGAGGTATCTTTCGTCGTAGGAGTACATAAGGCGACCCAGTGTACCAAACAGACGATCGGTGTAGTAATCGAGCGATGAGGCTGTATCGCCCCATGTTCCCATATTCAATACAGCATCATCGGCACCATCATTTTCGATACCCCACATCTGCGCATAGAAACCTTTGTAGTCGTATTGCTCATAAGTAGAGACGAGAGTTCCTGTTATTTTGTGCTTGTCAAGTTGTTTGACATAATTCAAGGCACCCTCCCAGTTGAGTGATTCATTACGGTAAGCAGTATTCTTGACGGTACTATATGTGCTACCCGAGCTCACCTCATCGCCAATACTATCGTAGATCGAGATGTCGGGCACGAAGTAGTAACCATAACTACTTGTAATGCCATAACCTATGCGAGTTGATACGACTAAATCCTTTGTGATATTACGAGCGATATTGATATTTCCATTAAAATTGTTGTTCAGAGTCTCTGTCTTAGAGTTCAGAGCACGCAAAAATGGCTCAACTACAGATACCTCATTGGAGTATCCCTCGCCGGGAACTGTAAGTGACACTGCATCCTCGTCGATATATGGCGAGTAAGGCATGTAGCTCATAGCGTAGGTGAGCGACGAACTGTTGGCCGCCTCCTTGAGTGAACGCATAAATGATAATCCAAGATTTACCGTCCACTTTTCGTCAGAATAGTTTAGGTTGTTACGAATATTGAAACGCTCGAAAGCCGAATTGCGCAATACACCCTCTTGGTTGTAGTAGCCTGCGGTGACGTTGTAGCGTAAGTTATTCAATCCTCCCGATACGTTAAGATTATATGTTTGCTCGGGCGATAGACCACCGCGTAGAATCATATCGTATGCGTTGGTTTCGTTGAAGTAGTAATCCTCACTCTTTTGAAGTCGATACGATGTAACCTCCATATCGTTAAGACCACTAAGGCGACCCTCGAGAATCTCAACATATGTTTGGGTGTTGGTATCTAATAGATCAGGTAGGCCAGAGTAGTTAATATCCGAAAAACCATACACGGCACTAAAGGTTACTTTTGGTGTACCTTGTTTACCCTGCTTAGTGGTGATAAGGATTACACCTGCCGCACCACGTGTACCATATACCGCTGCCGAAGCTGCATCCTTGAGGATATCGATAGTCTCGATCTCGCTACTGCTAATATCGGGGTTATCCTCATAAGGCACACCATCCACAACAAAGAGTGGAGTGTTGCTACCCGACATCGAGGTGACACCACGAATCTGGATGTTAGCCACCGAACCGGGATCTCCAGCACTCGATGTGACACTCAATCCGGGAACTACTCCTTGGAGCGATTGCGCCAAGTCGGAACTTACCACATTTTGAAGATCTTCGGCCTTGATCTGTATAGTGGCTCCAGTAACCTCTTTTTTCTTGGCTACACCGTAACCGATTACTACCAACTCCTCCATTACGACGGTATTGGAAAGTGCTACGTTGAGTTTGGTACCCGTAGCTTTGATCTCTTGGGTCTCGGCTCCAATGTAACTAAAAATAAGAGTATTGCCCATTTGGGCTGTGATGGTGTAGTTACCATCAAGGTCGGTCACTGCTCCAACTCGTGGATTCTCTTTTACTGCCACAGTTGCTCCAATCATTGGGAGACCATCTTCGCTTGCCGTAACAACTCCGCTTACTGTTATCTGTTCCTGCGCTTTGGCGTCGATCGCCACGAAGGACAATAACATGATGAGCGAAAGCAGCATGCGCTGAGAAAGAATAAATTTCGTCATATTAGTTATTATTAGGTGTAAATTGGTTTCTTCTTTTCCTCTTTCAGCTTTTACCCTGAAGGAGTGTGTCGCTATTTGCTTGTGGTGTAAATTATCTGCGTTAGATAATCTCTGCTTTAGCTAATGCGAAGTTAACACGATATTGAGTTTCGATATGTGTTTGTGAGTATTTTTTAGGTTGCTGATCGTGCAAAAGCCTATTTTTGTCTGTTGTCAGACCTTTTTACGGGTTCTGACTCAGGATCAAATGGAATTTTGGACGAGGGGAATATCTCTTCATTATACTCTCCGCCCCTGCGGTGGTATGATCGTACCCACTCAATCTCCATCATTGCAGGGAACCCAGCCTCGATTGCCTCCTCCTCTGTAGTTGGACTTGCAAAGCGGCTACCATCCCTAAGGTAATATTCGAATGGCGTACGAAGTCCCAACGAGAGACAAAGATGCATATCCATATGCCAATAGTAATTTGGCTTCGATGCGACCCTTTGATTGTCGATATAAAATACTACAGAATCTGGGCGATTCTCCACAGCATAGATATGGAAATCATCCTCTGGCAACCAATGATCCTCACCCCAATGTTCACTCAAATCAAATTGATTTTGACCCAAGTGAGGATATTTGCTGGCCATGTAGCGCTGGTTATTTAACTTGCCATCTTCATCCTTCTCCAATGCGTAGAAGTGCATATTGCATGCTATAATATCTTTGTCGCGTGCGATCTGCTGAAGCTCGATCACATCTATCTCATTATATGAGATTGCATTTTCGCCCTGCGGTGCAATATCGCTAAATGGAGTTTTTGAGTAGAGCCAGAACGCAGTACATGAACCCGGCCACACCTCGGCACCTTTAATCTTTGCTTCGTAATAGCCATAGTTGACCGTGTTTTTCGATCGTAACATACCCGACTTAAAGTAGAATTGCCTACCATCTGAGGGGCGATTATGTTTATCATACTTGGCAAATAGCTTCAGCACGCCATCCTCAACCTCAACATTGTTGGGTGTGAAACTCCACGCAGCAAAGAGAAAGTCGGTGGGATTATCCCAGTTGTCAGTATTAAACCAGCCTCCCGAGAACTCGTCACTGAACTCATCGCGCAACTCAAAAACCTCGGGGTTTGATTGTGGTGTGCAATGATAATGACTCGTTTCTTGAGCTCTTGTTTGCAGGGGGGATATCAACGCCCCCACTGCAAAAAGAGTAAATACGAATGATCTAAAAATAGGTATTCCCATCTTTAGCTCTCGTAAACTGGCCACTCATATGGATCGAATGCGCACTCCGATGATGGGAATAAATCTTCATCATATACGCCCTCTTCGCAACCTGCACGATCCCAAACTCTGATCCATTCAATCTCCATTGATGCTGGGAATGTACCATCGACATCATTCATATCGACTGTAGATGGGTCGATTGGGCCACGAACTGTTTCGCCTGTGCCAAGATAGTCATACGTTTCGAATGGAGTACGCAATCCAAGAGAGAAACAGATCCACATATCTTCACGGTGCCAGAAGTAGTTAGCTTTGGCAGCTACACGTTGGTTATCAATATAGAAGACAACTGAGTCGGGGCGATTCTCAACAGCATAAGTGTGGTAATCATCTTCGGGTTGCCAATAATCATCACCACTCCAATATTCGCTAATTTCGAATTGGTTTTGTCCCAAGTGTGGATATTTGCTCGCTTTGTACTGCACATTGCTTAGATCGGCATCGAGGGCATAAAGGTGCATATTACATGCAAGCATATCTTTGTTGCTGGCGATCTGTTGAAGCTCGATAATATCGATCTCGTTGTATGAGATAGCATATTGCTCCTGATCTACGCCATCACGACTGGCCGAGGTTGCTGTATACAACCAAAAAGCGGTACATGTTCCGGGCCATAGGTCGGCACCCTTGATACTCGCCTCGTAGTAACCGTAGCGCATGTAACTCTTCGAGCGCAACATTCCCGAGCGGAAGTAACATTGGTAGCCACCACTCGACACGTTGGTTGAGCTATCGTCGTAATCAACAGTCAGTTTCAATTTGCCATCTTCGACCGAAACATATTTTTCATCACTGGAGAATGTCCACGAAGCAAATTTTTCATCTGTTGCCTCCCAGTTGTCGGTGTCGTATCCACCCTCAAACTCATCGGTGAGGCTGGCACGCGCAACAAATGCGTCGGGATTTGATTGAGGGGTATACATGTAGTAATCCTCTCCCTCTACCACCTCTTCGCTGGTAGTTGGAGGTTCGACAACGTTTTCTGTGCTCTGTTCGTCGACATCTGTGCACATCACAAACAATAGTGAGATGAGCAGTAAAAATGGGGTTTGAAGTTTTTGTTTCATAGTTTTAAGTGGTTTATTTGTTTTATGTTGTTTAATTTAATTCATTAGAAGTAAATGTATTGTCTCGATAGGTGAGTGTTTTAAGGCTCTTTTTATCTGCTTTTAGCTCGCTGTTAGCATTGAGCGGAGCACCTACGTAGTGGTTGTTGAGTATCTTTACACCTTCGCAATTGGTGAGCTCAAAGAGCTGGGTCGAAGGCAGTGGAGTGTTGTCATTGTCGTTTATCTCGATTGAGTTACCCTCGACCAGAAGATTTATAGCTCGATCAGCAATCATTACGCGAGGATTGGAGCCATATATGGTATTGTCGATAAAGCGAATGTTGCGGTCATAGCCAGAGGTGTCATCAAACTCTTTGCTAAAGCGAGGAGTGATATATAGTGCGGCATGCTTAGTTCCACAATCTGCCACATTGTGGAATGTATTACCCTTGATGAGTAGATCCTCCACGGCACCCGACTCGTACCAGAAGTATGATTCGCCTCGGAGTAGAACCCCCGACATCATCGACGAGAAGTAGTTATCTTCGATCACCGTCTTGAGTGGTGACTTTAATACTACGGAGCGAGCTCGGTGATTTTGGATTGTGCATCCGCGCATCGTAAAGCGTGGGTTCCACGTCTTGTTCTCAAGAATATCTCCCACCTTCACTACCTGCGAGATATCTTCATTAAAAGTAATATCAGTATACTGTTCGTTAATGCTGTTCGTTGCTTTGACACTCACTGTACCTGCTCGGGCAGGCGAAGGAGCAGTGATATACCACAGTTGGTCGCCAGCCTCGGCAAAGATAGATCCCCACTGTTCGAAGTGTTGTAGCTCAACTCGCACACTCTTTGGGCTGAGAATCTCGTTCACAACTACATACGTGCCATGCACATTGGTGCCGTCGTCCAACATATTCTCGAATCTACACCCCTCGATCAAGATATCGCCTCTACACGATGCGAAGTGAGTAGCGTCGGCTGTGGTAGAGATCACACGGCGACTACCCTCGCTAAGAATGACCTGAGAGTTGGTGAGGGTGATATCCTCGGAGCGATCAAATAGGAATCCCATACCTAAAGCATGGTGGATCGTAACACTGTCGATAGATATATTTTTAGATGACTTAAATTCGAATGCTGGTGCGTAGCGATCATCCTCACGATTACCCTTAGAACTTAGTAGTGAGCCTACGGGGGGCATCTGTTTGAACTTCTCGTAGATGCGAAGTTTGCCAGCCTCTACTTTTTCAACGCGCGATGGCTTACTATGGTAATCTATCGCACCCACGATTGGGCGCTTTGTTTGAGGGTCGAATGCTAAGGTCGAGCCCAATTCGGTATAGCTAAAGCCATTGATGTTGGGGAATTCGATCTCTCCATTTTTGAGTTGCCACGAGAAACCATCTGCCTGAGTTCGTGGCAATACCTCGCGCCACATTCCATTGGGGTCAACTGCGGTGACCTCGGCGAGGAAAGTGAAAGGGATATCCCAATCAATGGTTATTCCCGAGAGCTTTACGCTGCCGCAATTCTCGAAGTAGAATGGCATAATCTGACCACTAAAGATCAGCTTGGCGCCATTACCCACGATCTCTACCGATTCGTGATCGGTAAAGGCAAAGGCTATGTGTTTCGAGCCATTTCCGTGGTTGGTGATTGCAAGATATCTCTCGAACGACATATCGGGAGATATGTGGTACTCTCCGCGCGACAATACAATTTTTATATTGTCGCACTCTTCAGCCGACTCTATTGCTTCGCGGATCACATTGGCCATGTCGGCACCCTCGATGGTCTCGATCGTGATGACTTTCACTTGCTTTCCGCCAGTAACTGCCGCTGAGATAATCAGCGCGACTAAGAGTAGTGATACGATGAATGTAATACTTTTTTTCATAAAAGACCTTTAGGTTGTTGTTGGTTGTAGCGATTTGTTAGTGGTTGTCGCTAATGCAAAGGTATTACTTATATGATGTTGTATAGGTGTCGCTAAGTAATTAAAAGTTGGATAGAGGTATTTTTCTGCTTTAAAATAGCGTGCTTAGCAGTCTCGAATAGGTGAATCTAAGTCTCCTGAAAAATGATTTAGGCTCCCCAACATGCGCTGTGCGCACCTGAGAGCCTAAATCATTGAATTGCAGAGTTGCGACTATCTCACAACACGACCCGAAGCTGAACCTCCCATAAGCGAGAGAACCTCGTCGAGCGAAACGTAGTTGAAGTCACCCTCGATAGAGTGGCACAAACATGATGAAGCTACGGCAAAACGAATTGCCATGCTTGGCTCACTGAGCGAATCACTATTAAGCGCATAGACCAAACCAGCACCGAACGAATCGCCACCACCCACGCGGTCGATGATATTCTTGATCTCGTATGGCGAGTAGTTACCCTCGGCATCGAGTGGTGCGAAGTGGGGCGTGTCGGAAGCCACATCGTAGAGCATTGCGCCCCAGTTGTTGTGGGTTGCTGATAGCGATTCGCGAAGTGTGATCGCCACCTTCGAGATATTTGGGAAGCGCTTAACAGCCTCGCGAGCAACCTCCACATAGCGGTCTGCGTCGATCACGCCACCGTGAACGTCGCTGCCCTCGATGCTGAGTACGTCGGCCATATCCTCCTCGTTGGCGATAACCACGTCGATGTAGGGTAGTAGGCCACTCATAATCTCGCCGGCCAATTCAGTTGCTGATTTCTCCTCGCCCCACTGCCATAACTTCTTGCGGAAGTTAAGATCGCACGAGACAGTTAGACCTGCCGCCTTAGCCGCCTTAGCTGCCGTGAGCGAAGCCTCAGCTGCCACCTTTGAGAGCGATGGTGTGATACCTGTGAAGTGGAACCAGTCGGCGCCATCGAAGATCTCAGACCAGTTATAAGTCGAGCCATCGACCATCGACACCGATGAGTATTCGCGGTCATAGACCACGCGACTTGGGCGTTGGTTAGCACCCTTCTCCACGAAGTAGAGACCCATACGGCCAACTTTCGCCTTGTTGATATGATCGACATTGACCTTCAATCCACGAAGTGTCGTAAGACACGCCTCTGTGATATCGTTGTCGGGAAGCGAGGTGACAAATGTTGCATCGCCACCTAACATTGCGATAGATGCAGCCACGTTTGCTTCGGCTCCTGCGAAGGTTAGGTTCTGCTTGCCGGGCATTGATTGTTTGAAACGTAGATTGTTGTCGGGGCAGATGCGTCCCATGATCTCTCCAAATGTTATTACCTTTTTCATTTTTTGCGTCTTATAGATTGTTGATTAGCTCTCTTACCTTACGTGCATTATCTTCGATTGTCTGCCAATCGCCCGCCTCGATTAAGTGGCGCTTTGCGATCCACGAACCACCAATAGCGGTGATTAGATCGGACTTAAGATAGTCTGCTGCGTTCTCTTGGCTCACGCCTCCAAGTGGAATAAACTTAAGCCCCAAGTATCGGTATGGAGCGACCATATTTGTGAGATGCTTCATGCCGCCAAGGGTGTCGGCAGGGAAGTACTTCATCACTCGGCAGCCATACTTGAGCGCCATTTCGATGTCCGATGGAGTTGCGATGCCCGGAGCGAAAGGAACCCCCGCCTCGATACAAGCAGCCATAACCTCGGCATTGCAGCCGGGAGCCACAGCGAAGTCAACTCCGATATCGGCGATCGCTTTGACCTGCTCAACGTTGATAACCGTTCCTACGCCCAAGATGATTTCGGGAGCCTGCTCCTTTACGATCTTGATCGCCTCGAGTGCGCCCGCAGTGCGCAATGCGAGCTCGATTGTGTCGACACCACCACGCTGGAGTGCTCTAACACAAGGTATTGCATCTTTTGGGTCGTTAATCTCCAATACTGCGATTACTTTTGATTGGTCGATTTTAGCTGCGACCACTTCGTTTAGAATTGCCATAATTTTGTTGTTTATTTATTTAAAGTTTGTAATAATCTATTTATCATCTGTTTGCAGCTGCTCGCGCCATTTGCTCGGCGACATGCTATATTTTTCCTTAAATAATCGGCTAAAGTGCGATCGGTCTTTGAAGCCAGTCATCATGCATACCTCGTTTACGTTGTGCTCTCCATCTTGCAGAAGCTCTGCGGCACGCTTCAGGCGATACTCTTTTAGGAGCTCGAAGGGCGAGCTGTTGGTAATCGCCTTGACCTTCTTGAAGAACATCGATCGGCTTTGGCCTAATTCTAATGCTATGTCGTTCAGACAGATCTCCTCATCGCTAAGGTGCTCATTGAATAGCTCATATAGCTTAGCCATAAACTCATTATCCTTGGCCGAAGTATTGCTATTTTTACCATAGTTGAGCGGTATTCCAATCTGGAATCTTTCGCGTAGACGTTGGCGGCTGTTAAGTAGCGTCGAAATGCGAGTGAGCAGATGTTTGGTGTAGAATGGCTTTGGAATATAAGAGTCTGCGCCACTATTTAACCCCTTGATCTTCTCGTCGATCGTAGCGCATGCTGTAAGTAGAATTACAGGTATATGGCTGGTTTTGGTATCCTCCTTGACCCTTTTGCATAGTTCGTAGCCGTCCATCTGGGGCATCATCACGTCGCTAATAATAATATCTGGCCACTGATCTTCGAGCGCCTCTAAGGCTTCGCTTCCATTGTTGAATCCTTTTACCGACAATCCATTAGACAAGAAATCGACAATAATGCTGCGCATCTCGGCATTATCCTCCACTACATAGACCACGCTTCCTCTAATCGACTCGAAGAGCTCCTGAATCTCGGGCTCGATCGACTCAATTGAGCCATCCACAGTGAGGTTGTCGCAGGTGAGCGCCGCGCCTGATGCCACCTCTGCTTGCGGCTCGGGTGCAGCGGTATCGACGATAATTGGAAGTCGCACTATGAAGGTCGAACCTTGATCCAATTGACTTCGAGCCTCGATTTGTCCTTCGTGAAGCTCGGTTAGGATCTTCGAGAAATAGAGGCCAATTCCCGTTCCACCCGCCTTATTGCCTCTGCGATCTTGGGCGCGGAAGAAGCGCTCGAAGAGGTGCGGCAGGTCGGTTGGAGCGATTCCATAGCCGGTATCCTCCACCTCGATTGTCACCGTGTTAGCTTCGGTGCTGCAACGCACAGTAATGCTATCTTGGGCTGCGGTGTGTTTGATCGAATTCGAGACAAGGTTGTCGATAATCTTCTCAATCATCGAGCGATCGGCACAAACCATAAAGCGGGGGTCGCTACACTCTAAGCTTAACTTCTTGTTGTCGAGCGAGGTAACGTGCTCGAAGTCGGCGCAAATCTCTTTGAGCATATCCTCCATCACAAACTCGCTGTCGGTTCGTTTGAGTAGGTTCGAGTCATTGAGCTGCACGCCATGCATGAGCTCCACTAACTCGTAGATCTTCTGCGCTTGACGCTTCACGAGCGATAGTTTCTTGCTCACATCGCCATCAGATGAGAAGCGACTTTGAAGCGCAACAATGGGAGCCATGATTAGCGTTAGTGGGGTCTTGATCTCGTGCGACATATTCGAGAAGTAGCGCATTCTCTCAGCATTCATACTCTCGAGGTTGTGTTTCGAGAGAGCCTCAATATGTAGCTGGTAGCGTAATCTCTGCATACGCATCAGCGAGATGACGATCGCTACTATTGTCGTGATAATCAGGAGCAGATACACCATCTTAGCCCATAGACTTAGCCATATCGGATTTTTCACCTTGATGTATAATCGCTCAATTTCACCAAACTCATTGATCGAATTTGCCACGCGCACTTGCAACTCGTAGTCGCCAGCTTTGAGTCCTCTAAAGCTAAGCTCTTCGCTCATCTTCGTTAGATTCGACCACTTGTTTGAGATTGGCAGCAGTCGATACTGCAACATATGGCTATGCTGCATGTGTGTCGACATCACATCAATACCAATCGAGAAGTGTTTCTCGTCGTGTTTGAGGGTAATATGATCACTTGATTTAAGTGCAGAATCAAGTATTATGCGACCTCCGTACTCTTTGCCGGGTAGAATTATCTGGTCGTAAAGCTTTAACTTGTCGAAGTATATAGGAGGAACCTTGTCATCTATAGGTAGCTCATGCGGGTCGAAGTAGCAGACGTTCGACGCGCTGGAAAAAAAGAGATGTTCATTAAACATCATTGCGGGGTAATCGAAGGTACTGAATGGGACTCCTTGTGCACGATAGTAGCTATGAAAACGGTCTTGGTGCTCGTCATAATAGCTAAGACCATTGTTTGTAGCGACCCATATTTTGCCATCGCTATCGCTAAGAATACTCTTTACTGAGTTGTGTGCCAAGCCTTTCGATATACCGTATGCATTAAACTTTAAACCCTGATCACTCTCTTCAACGCAGCATATACCACCCTGCTCTGTACCGACCCATAGAGCGCCGTTCGGATTGCGAATTATCGAGGAGATAAAGTTGCTCGAGATGGAGCTATCAATCTCGCTATTCTCGCGGTATGCCTCAATAGGCAACTGTTCAACACTTAGCGACGATGACGAAATATCAACAATATATAGTCCAGCGTTAGAGGTTCCAATATATAATCGACTGTCGTGTTGAGGGTCGATATATATTGTTCTAAATCGACAAATATACTCTTTAAAGATTTTATGATTATCTACGCGCTCAACCTCTTGGATCTGGAGGTTATCATCAATTTTTAACCTTAAAATTGTTTCGTTGGTGGCTAACCATATGTAGCCATGGTGATCTTCAACGATGCCAATCGTGTTTCCAATTTTATACTTCGACAATATTGGAGTTTCTATTCGACTGTTTTTGCTCTCCCCTTGTTTAATAATACGCCACCAACTGCTTGTCGCACTTTGAAACAGAAGGCACATATCACCATTGGGGCGATTGTGGATATATTTTAGGTAGCTCCGCTCTTGCTCTGCGATCTTTAATGCCTTTGGCAGTGGCACGTGCTTACCCGATGCGACGTTAAAGAGCGCGAGATCAAAGAAGTTGTGGCGGTACAATATGTGCTGATCGTCGTAGGGGCAAATCTGCGTAGTGCGTAGTATTGATCGATCGAAATAGGAGGTGTCAAATTCATGGAATGGAGATTGTTTACTATCGAAAAGTATTATACCATCGTCGAATGATCCGATCCACAGCTCGCCACTTGATAGCGGGAGTAGTGTGCTAATGCGACGATGCTCGACAATTGGAGTTAACAGATCCCCTAATGTGCTGACACGATAGGCGCCAGTGCTCACCATGCCTATAACAATTTGGTTATCAGCATCCTTGCAGATAGATTTTATTACTCTATTGGGGTAGTATGTCTTGTCCCCGACTTTTAATTCGACAACATTGTCTTGCGCGTGACGGATCTTAATACGTAGAATACCACCTATCGAGCCATACAGAATAGTCGAATCGCTTTCGCGCATTAGGCTGGCTGGTGTTGCTACATTATAGTCGCTTCGCTTGTAAATGCGCTCCATATCACCATTAGTAAAGTCATAGAGGATAAGACCCTGATTGGAACCAAACAGATAGTTCTCATCGCTGACATGGATTGCACTTTGAAAATATAGTCGGCTATCGAGGGTTACTTGGCGCAGAAGTTCAGCATCGCTATTGTATACCAAAACGCCATTTTGTTCGGTGAGGCAATAGATATATTGTCCATCTTGCGAGATGAGGATTTCGCGCACAACACACCCTTTAATCGGGTCTTGATTTTTATTATACTCTAAGTTTACAAATTGTTGTTGCTCGTATTTGTAGAGAGTAACACCGTTGTCAGTTCCGATCCAAATATCACCTTTGCGATCCTCGCAAATAGATCTAATTCGATTGCTTCTAAATATCTTATCCTCAAGGGTGTTGGAGTAAGTTGTAAGTAGCGAGTTGCTGTAACGCACCAAGCCATCGTAGGTTCCAATCCAAATATACCCGCGACTATCCTTGTACAGCGAAGTGACTCCATTGTCGGGCAATCCCTGCTCGATATTGATGCTCCCGAACATTCGATATGGTGATGCGTTCACCATATGGATGCAAGAGCAGAGCGAAAGAATCGAAAGTAATATAGTCCTACGCCATCTGCCTATTGCGCCTGTTGTTGCGGGATCGGATAATCTCATAACTATTTATAGCTTTATATCTGGATCAAGTTGATTTACAATACGTTGAGTCTCCGAGAGGTGTGATCGCATGGCGGCCACTGCGACCTCGGGGTGTTTGGCCTCGATTGCTCGATAGATCGCCTCATGGAAATTTGTTGCTAATTCGGGGTTAAAGTTAGGGTCTAAGGTGTAGACAATTTGGTTGTAGAGTAGCGGGCGCAATGTCTTGATTATTAACAATGCAACACTATTGCCCGACGCCTTTGCTATTGCCTCATGGAATAGGTAGTCGTGCTGGGCAAAGTCGTCTAAGTGATAATCTTTTTGCAGCATTGAGTCGATATGTTCACGCATATTTCGCATATCTTCCTCCGTGGCATTCTGTGCCGCGAGCTCTACTGTTGTTAGCTCGATGGTGACACGAAAGTTCATTAGGTCGCGCAGCGAAGTTTTCTGGTATGCCAATGCAATTCGCAACAAATCGGAAGTAGCTTCGACACACTCATCAATTACCACAACGCCTTTGCCCTGAATTTTGCGCACCATGCCTCGTGACTCAAGAGTTTTGATAGCCTCGCGCACAGAACTACGACCAATTCCAAACTCATTGCACAACGCCTCTTCCGTTGGAATCAATTCACCAATGGCATACTGCCCATCAATTATCTGTTTGCAAATAATCTCCGTTACCTGTTTGGAGACATCGCGATTTTTTATTACATATTTACTGTTTGTTGCATCCATTTTATACCTATTTATTATATAATAAGATCTTTTGACTGAGTTAGCTATTGGTTGTATGTCATCTGACAACGTACAAATATATAGATATTTTTATTAGAACGCAAACTTTTTAGCAAAAAACTCAGATTTATTTTAAATTTATCATTGTGTTTCTAAAAAATAGCCCCAAGCAGAAGATATTTAACGATTAGTCACCTAAATATTACTCTGAGTCACGCTAATTTTACAAGTTGTACCTACCTTAGCTGCTGTAAAAAACAAACTAAAACCAAAACACCAAATGAAAGAACTTAACACATATGTAAAACTTTTTGCTACAGCTACGCTTTCCACTCAACTTGTTGGGTGCTCAGAACCAGCCGAGCAGTTGCAACCAAATATCGTTCTGCTATTTGTCGACGATATGGGTTGGGCGGATATGGGGTATCGTACCGACATCTATCAAACTCCAAATATCGACAAGTTAGCCGCCGAAGGCATTGACTACTCGCGTGCTTACGTTCCCACTGCAACATCAAGCCCCAGTCGAGCAGCTTTACTTACGGGTAAAGAGTCTGTACGCTGCGGCTTTGTACGTCATATCTACGATAATCCCGACCGTGAGGAGTTCCAGTCTTTCGAAAAAGATCCGGGCAATATGCTCTCCCGAGGCTGGTTGCCACTCGAGGAAACTACCTATGCAGAACGTCTTCATGAGGTGGGCTACTACAACTATTTTGTTGGAAAGTGGCACTTGGGTCATGAGCCATTTTATCCTATATATCAAGGATTTGACGCGATGTATGGAACTTGCGAACATGGCCATCCTCGTAGCTATTATCAACCATATTTCAAATCAGAGAACCCCTTTGTCGATGCTTCAGCCGACGATTTCTTAACCGAGCAAGTGAGCCGAGGAGCCGAGGAGTTTATCAAAAATTACGATGGCGAGCAGCCGTTCCTTCTGAACGTGTGGTACTACGCAGTTCACAGCCCTCATGTCGCAAATAAAGTTTTGCTGCAAAAATACCTCGACGCTGGATTAGATCACAAAACAGCGGCATACGCCTCAATGTTGGAGAGTGTTGATAACTCCGTAGGTGCTATTCGCAAAGCGTTAGAAGATAAGGGGATAGCTGATAACACTATCATCATTCTTACATCCGACCAAGGCGGAGCTCTTCCAAATGGAGAATTGCGAGGCGGCAAAATGGGGGGCGACACGCTTGCCGAGGGCGGTTCGAGAGTGCCATTTTTGGTCTATGTACCCTCGTCGCCAATGTTGGGCAGCAGTTATGATGCTCCAATTCAAACCATCGACATCTATCCTACATTTGTAGAGTTAGCCACAAATCAACCTTGCAATGACTCTAATATCCAAGGAGTTAGCTTGGTGCCCACATTTGCTGGCGAATCACTTGCACCACGTGACCTATTTTTATATAGGAGTTACGAGGATCAAAACTCCGCAATTATCAATGGAGATTGGAAACTTATCAAGTATCGCAGCGGCCTAACTCAGTTATACAATATTACTGAGGATCAGAGCGAAACAACATCGCTCATAGATCAGAAACCTCAGATAGCTCAAGAGATGTTGGCTCGATTACTTGAGTGGGAGAAGGAGGCTATACCACAATATTTGCTGAAATAGCCCCGGCTTAAGCTTACACTAATTACTGCTTATTGAGGATTTAATAACATTTTATTTAATTTATTTGCGAAAAATCATCTTGAAAGTTTGTAGATTGATAAAATATAACTATATTTGTCAGACAACATACAACATTACAAAAACCTAAAACAACTTAAAACAAAAATACTATGACACTTACAGGAATTATCTTACTTCTTTTGGCGGGTTTTGCTCAAGGAAGTTTCGGAATGGGAATGAAAAACCAGAAACCACTTTCGTGGGAGGCTTTTTGGTTTATCTATTCACTTGTCGCGATGCTCGTTATCCCAATTATTTGGGGTGTAGTTGCATCAGGTTCGTTCTTCGAAGCTATTTTCACCACAAGTAGCTCGACTCTTTTTACCTCTATTTTGCTTGGTTTCCTTTGGGGAATCGGAGGAATTTTGTTTGGCGTTAGCGTCAACTATGTTGGTGTTTCGATCACCAATGGTGTTGTGATGGGTCTTGCAGGAGGCTTAGGTGCAATCATTCCACTATTTGGAATTGCAGGTGCAACAGCTCAGCCATCGTTTCCTTATGTAATTATTGGTGTTGCTATTATGCTCATCGGTGTTGCGATGTCGGCATATTCGGGAATCTTGCGCGATAAGGAGCAGGGTGCAGCTGATGGTGGCACTAAGGACAAAAGTTTACTTGTTAAGGGTATGATCCTCGTGACTCTCTCGGGTGTGCTATCGGCACTTCTTAATATCGGCTTCGAGGCTGCAACACCAGTCTTGGCTAACGCTAAGGCGATGGGTATGAGCGATGGCGCTGCTGCGATTCCTCCACGCGCGGTTGTTGTATTCGGAGGTTTATTGATGAACTTAGGCTATGCTATCTATCTACTCTGCAAGAATGGCACTTGGAGCGACTTTAAGGGTCTCGATCGCGCTAAGGTTAAATCGATTGGTTGGGCGAAGGCCACAGGTCTTTTGTGGTTCCTTCCATTGGGATTGAGCGGTATTGTTGCTTCGTCAATCGGTGAGATGGGTAATGTCATCACTTGGCCAGTTATGTTGGCGCTCTCGCTTGTCTTTGGTAATATCTGGGGATATGTCAGCGGTGAGTGGCGAGGCACCAAGAGATCATTTGTGATTATGTCGGCAGCGGCTGTGGTTTTGATCGTGGCTTGTTTAATCCTTACCTTTAAGGATAGTCTACCTGTGTTATTCTAAATAAAAGAAATAATGAAAATCATAAAAATAGAGACTTTTCTTTTGTCCGACACTTTGGACGAGAGATTCTACTTCTCGCAATTTGACTACGCATCGCGTTTGATCTGCGTAGTGAAGCTCACCACTGAGAGTGGCTTGGTGGGCTGGGGCGAGGGTTATGGCCCTGCCAATGTTATCAAGGCGGGCATCGACTTCCTTACGCCAATTGTAATGGGTCGCAACCCCTTGGATAGCGATGTGATCTGGGGCGACATGTTCCGCCGTTCGATCGACTACGCTCGCAAAGGCATCCTTATGTCGGCTATCAGTGCTATCGACGTTGCGCTTTGGGATTTGAAGGGTAAGATCCTCAAACAACCCGTGTCGACCCTTTTGGGCGGTCGCTTCCGCGAGAAGGTCGAGGTTTATGCCACAGGCTTCTACTTCACCGATGCAATGGAGGGTCGTATGGAGCAGGCATTGGCCGAGGAGGCACGCGATTATATTGCTCAGGGCTATTCGGCAATGAAGATGAAAGTAGGCTTGGGTATCGAGCAAGATATCAAAAATGTCGCTGCGATACGCGAGGCCATAGGAGATAAGGTTAGGTTAGGTGTTGATTCAAATCACGCATACAACGTGCGTGAGGCGATCGAGTTGGCTGGTAAACTCGAACCATATAATATTATGTGGTTCGAGGAGCCAATCTCTCCCGACGACTATGCTGGTTACCGCGAGTTGCGCTCTCGTACGACGATTCCTCTCGCTTCGGGCGAATGTGAGTTCCGTTGCGACGGTTTCAAACAACTCTTGGAGAACCGCTGCGTAGATTATATCCAACCCGAAACTGGAACTACGGGCGGTATCACCGAGCAGAAACGTATCTCGACGATCGCTTCGACCTACCACGTGGAGATGACACCACACAACTGGGGTACGGGAATTATCATCTCGGCCAACCTCCATATCTCGGCCAACTTGAACTACGCTCCGGGGCGCATCTTCGACAAACAGCCACTCTTGGAGTTTGATCGCAGCTCAAATCGTATTAGAGAAGAGCTTACGGTTAATCCATTTAAAGCTGTCGATGGATATATTGACGTGCCAACAGGCTACGGCTTGGGCATCGAGGTCGACG